>JALUXG010000039.1 GCA_027019085.1 Rhodanobacteraceae bacterium
TCGCGAAGGCGGTCGTACCGTCGGCGCGGGCGTGGTGGCGAAGATCTTCGAGTGAGACAGAGCCGGGATGCGGCATGAAGGGGTCCGGGGTTCGCTTTTGCCAATCCCGGAGCCCACTCACCGCAACCGGTTACGCAGGAACAGGCGAGAAGCCGGTTCCATGACAGAGCAGTAGAAACGTTCTTTCGATAAACAGGACACGGTTATGGCGAACCAGAAGATTCGCATTCGGCTCAAGGCGTACGATCATCGACTGATCGATCGTTCCGCCAGCGAGATTGTCGAGACAGCCAAGCGCACGGGCGCCACGGTACTCGGTCCGATCCCGCTGCCGACCAAGATCGAGCGCTACACGATTCTGACTTCGCCGCATGTCGACAAGGATGCGCGCGATCAGTACGAAACGCGTACGCACAAGCGGGTGCTCGACATCATCGACCCCAACGACAAGACCGTGGACGCGCTCATGAAGCTTGATCTTGCAGCGGGCGTGGACGTCCAGATCAAGCTCGGTTGAGCGATAGACAGGATACGAAGATGAGTATCGGACTGGTTGGCCGCAAATGCGGCATGAGCCGGATCTTCACCGAAGATGGCCACTCGATTCCGGTGACGCTGATTGAAGCGACACCGAACCGCGTGACCCAGGTCAAGACCCGGGACAACGACGGGTACTGTGCCGTGCAGGTGACTGCAGGGGCCAAGCGTGCCTCCCTGCTGACCAAGCCGGCCAAGGGTCACTACGCCAAGGCGAAGGTCGAGCCCGGCCGCGGCCTGTGGGAATTCCGCGTCAGCGACGACGACGCCGGCAAGTATGCCGTGGGCGCCGAGATCAAGGTCGACGACGTGTTCGAAGCCGGCCAGGTGGTCGATGTGGCGGGTGTGAGCAAGGGCAAGGGCTTTGCCGGCACCATCAAGCGTCACCACTTCCGTGGGCAGGACAACACGCACGGCAACTCGCTTTCCCACCGTGTGCCGGGTTCGATCGGTCAGAACCAGACCCCGGGTCGCGTCTTCCCGGGCAAGAAGATGTCCGGTCACATGGGCGCCGTGCGACGCACAGCGCAGGGACTGGAAGTCGTGAAGATCGACGCCGAGCGTCACCTGATTGCAGTCAAGGGCGCAGTGCCCGGCGCGACCGGTGGCGACGTCATCATCCGTGCGACGTCGAAAGGTTGAGGAGTAGCGGCATGGAACTGAATGTAACTGGCGCCAAGCCGATGAAGGTTTCCGAGGCCGTTTTCGGCGCGGAGTTTCGCGAGCATCTGGTGCATCAGGTGGTGGTGGCCTATCAGGCCAGCGGTCGTGCCGGCACCAAGGCGCAGAAGACCCGCTCCGAGGTCAATGGCACCACCAAGAAATCCAAACGCCAGAAGGGTGGCGGAGCGCGTCACGGTGCGCTGACCGCGCCGATCTTCGTTGGTGGCGGCATCACGTTTGCCGCCAAGCCGCGAGATTTCGGACAGAAAGTGAACCGCAAGATGTATCGCGGTGCGCTGCGCTCCATCGTGGCCGAGCTGGCTCGCCAGGATCGTTTCAAGGTGGTCGAGGACTTTGGCATCGACACGGCCAAGACCAAGCTCATGTCGGCCAAGCTTGCCGAGCTGGAAGTCAGCGGCCGTGTGCTGCTGGTTTCCGAGAGTGCCGGTGAGGAGCTGTTCCTGGCCGCACGCAACATACCGTATGTGCACGTCGTCGATGTGGCGGCGCTCAATCCGGTCAGTCTGGTGGCAGCCGACTACGTCATTGCCACGGTCGATTCGGTGAAGAAACTCGAGGAGTGGCTGGCATGAGCAACGAACGCATTCTCGATACCCTGCGCGGCCCGCACATTTCCGAAAAGTCGGCGCTGCTCGGCGGTCAGAACCAGTACGTATTCGTGGTTGCGCCCGACGCGACCAAGGCCGACGTGAAAGCGGCCGTGGAAGATCTGTTCGAGGTAACCGTCGAGCGGGTCAATATCGTGAACGGAAAGAGCAAAAGCAAGTCGTTCCGTTTCCGCGCCGGCAAGCGCCAGGGCAAGCGCAAGGCCTATGTCCGTATCGCAGATGGCCAGTCCATCGATATTGCGGCACGGGCCTGATTCAGGAGTTCAATTTCGATGGCACTGATCAAACTCAAGCCAACTTCACCCGGACGCCGATCCACGGTGCGCGTGTCCACCCCGGGGCTGCACAAGGGCGCGCCCTACGCGGCGCTGACCGAGGCGCAGTCGCGGACCGGTGGGCGTAACCATCATGGTCGGATCACGACGCGTCATCGTGGTGGTGGTCACAAGCAGCTTTACCGCATCATCGATTTCAAGCGCAACAAGATCGGTATCGCTGCGCGCGTGGAACGGCTGGAATACGATCCCAATCGCACCGCGCACATTGCCCTGGTCTGTTATGCCGATGGCGAGCGCCGCTACATCATCGCCCCCAAGGGCCTTGAGGTCGGCGACCGCATCCTGGCCGGCTCCAGTGCGCCGATCAAGCCGGGCAACAGCCTTCCCTTGCGCAACATTCCGGTCGGTACCACGGTGCACTGCATCGAGCTCAAGCCGGGCAAGGGTGCGCAGATCGCGCGCAGCGCCGGGGCCTCGGCCCAGCTTGTCGCGCGTGAATCGGCCTATGCCACCCTGCGCTTGCGCTCGGGCGAGATGCGTCGCGTCTCGATCGAATGCAGTGCCACCATAGGCGAGGTCGGCAACAGCGAGCATAGCCTGCGCAAGCTCGGCAAGGCCGGCGCCAAGCGCTGGCGTGGTGTGCGCCCGACCGTCCGCGGTGTGGCCATGAACCCGGTCGACCACCCGCACGGCGGTGGTGAAGGCCGTACCTCCGGCGGCCGTCATCCGGTCAGCCCCTGGGGCACGCCGACCAAGGGTTACAAGACCCGCAACAACAAGCGCACGGACAAGTTCATCGTGCGCCGTCGCAGCAAGAAGTAAAGGGAGACGATCATGCCGCGTTCTTTGAAGAAGGGTCCGTTCGTCGACCTGCATCTGCTGAAAAAGGTGGAGGCTGCCTCTGCCGCCAACAACCGGCGTCCGATCAAGACCTGGTCGCGCCGTTCGATGGTTCTTCCGGAAATGGTCGGATTGACCATAGCCATTCACAACGGGCGCCAGCATGTCCCGGTGTTGATCAACGAGAACATGGTCGGGCACAAGCTCGGCGAGTTCGCGGTGACCCGCACCTTCAAGGGACACTCCGGCGACAAGAAGTCGAAATGACGATGGGTAGCACGATGGAAGCCAAAGCGATCCTGCGCAGTGCGCGCATCTCGGCGCAGAAAGTGCGCCTGGTGGCCGACATGGTCCGCGGCATGCCCGTCGGCCAGGCCGATGGCGTGCTCGAATACACCAACAAGAAGGCCGCGCACCTGGTGCGCAAGGTACTGCTGTCCGCCGTTGCCAATGCCGAGAACAACCTCGGCGCCGATGTCGACGAACTCAAGGTGGCACGCATCTTCGTGGACGAAGGGCCGACGATGAAGCGCATGCATGCCCGTGCCAAGGGTCGCGGATCACGCATCCTGCGGCGTACCAGCCACATCACTGTCGTTGTTGGCGACTGAAGCGAGGACGTAAACGATGGGTCACAAAGTTCATCCCACCGGCATCCGCCTCGGCATTTCCAAGGACTGGAATTCCAAGTGGTACGCCAACAAGGGCCACTATGCCGAGTATCTTGCCGCCGATCTGAAGGTTCGTGAGCTGCTCAGGGACAAGCTCAAGCAGGCAGGTGTCTCGCGCATACAGATCGAGCGTCCCGCCAACAATGCCCGTATTACCATCCATACCGCACGTCCGGGCGTGGTGATCGGCAAGAAGGGCGAGGACATCGAGAAACTGCGCACGGAAGTCACCAAGTTGATGGGTGTGCCTACGCATATCAACGTCAACGAGGTGCGCAAGCCCGAGCTCGACGCGCAGCTGGTTGCCGAATCGATCGCCAACCAGCTGGAACGTCGCATCATGTTCCGCCGCGCCATGCGACGCGCAGTCGGCAATGCCATGCGCCTGGGTGCCTTGGGCGTGAAGGTACATGTCGCGGGGCGTCTCAACGGTGCTGAAATCGCCCGTTCGGAGTGGAGCCGGGAAGGACGCGTCCCCCTGCATACCCTGCGTGCGGACATCGATTACGGTTTTGCGGAGGCACACACCACCTACGGCGTGATCGGCATCAAGGTATGGGTCTACAAGGGCGAGATCTTTGATCTCGAGCATGTCGAGGAAGCCAAGGACGAGAAGTCGTCCCCTCGCCGCGACGGCGGTGAAGGCCGTCGTGCCCGGGCTGCGAAGTAAGGAGTCGAAGTCATGCTGCAACCGAAGCGAACCAAATACCGCAAGATGCACAAGGGCCGCAACCGTGGCCTGAGCCAGAACTCCAACCTCGTCAGCTTCGGCGAATTCGGTTTGAAGGCAACAACCCGCGGGCAACTGACTGCGCGCCAGATCGAGGCCGCGCGTCGCTGCATCACCCGTTACGTCAAGCGTGGCGGAAAGCTGTGGATCCGCGTGTTCCCGGACAAGCCGATCACCAAGAAGCCGATCGAAGTGCGCATGGGTTCGGGCAAGGGCAACGTCGAGTTCTGGGTTGCCCCTATCCAGCCGGGCCGCATGCTGTATGAAATCGAGGGTGTTGACGAGCAGACCGCACGCGAGGCCTTCCGTCTTGCAGCGGCCAAGCTTTCCGTGCAAACCCAGTTCGTGACCAGGGCGGTGATGTGATGGCTATCAACGACATTCGTGACAAATCGGTCGATGAGCTCAAGGAGCACCTGCTCGAACTGCGCAAGGAGCAGTTGAACCTTCGCATGCAGCAGGGTTCCGGACAGCTTTCCCAACCGCATCAGATGCGCCGTGTACGGCGCGACATCGCCCGCACGAAATTCGTGCTGGGCGAGAAGAAGTAAGGGCCGCCGTTATGAGCGAGAATCAGAAAACAGCACGTAGCCTGCAGGGTCGCGTGATCAGCGACAAGATGACCAATACGGTCACTGTGCTGATCGAGCGCCAGGTGCAGCACCCGGTGTTCGGCAAGATCATCCGTCGATCCACAAAGTTGCACGCGCACGATGAATCGGGTGCGCGGGAAGGCGACGTCGTGCGGATCGAGGAATGTCGTCCGCTTTCCAGGACCAAGCATCATCGCGTGGTCGAAATCGTTTCGCGTGCGGAACAGTAAGGCGAGGATGCAGACATGATCCAGATGCAAAGCACGCTTTCCGCAGCCGACAACAGCGGTGCCCGTGAGTTGATGTGCATCAAGGTGCTCGGTGGCTCCAAGCGCCGTTATGCTCGCATCGGCGATGTCATCAAGGTGACCGTCAAGGATGCCATTCCACGTGGCAAGGTGAAGAAGGGCGAGGTGTACAACGCCGTCGTCGTACGCACCGCCAAGGGTGTGCGTCGTGGCGACGGTTCGCTGATCCGTTTCGACGGGAATGCGGCCGTACTACTCAACAACAAGCTCGAGCCGATCGGTACCCGTATCTTCGGGCCGGTTACTCGCGAGCTGCGCAGCGAGAAGTTCATGAAGATCGTCTCGCTCGCGCCCGAAGTGCTCTGAGCGGAGACCTGAAACCATGAATCGAATCAAGAAGGGTGATCACGTCATCGTGACCACCGGCAAGAACAAGGGCCAGCGCGGTGACGTGCTCAGTGTGGACGGTGACCGGGTGTTCGTTTCGAACGTAAACCTGGTGAAGCGCCACACCAAGGGCAACCCCCAGGATCCGCAGGCCCCGAGCGGAATCATCGAGCGTGAAGCCTCGATCCATATTTCCAACGTGATGCTGTTCAACCCCGCCACCAACAAGGGTGAACGCGTTGGCACCAAGTCGCTCGAAGATGGGCGAAAGGTGCGCGTGTATCGCTCCAGTGGCGAGGTCGTTGACCTGTAAGGACGAAATCATGACGCGCCTTGAAAACTTCTACAAAGAGCAGGTCGTACCCAAGCTTGTCGAGCGGTTCGGCTACAAGAACGTGATGCAGGTTCCCCGCATCACCAAGATCACGCTGAACATGGGCGTGGGCGAAGCCGTGGGCAACAAGAAAGTGCTCGAGAACGCGCTTGGCGACATGGCAAGCATTGCCGGCCAGAAGCCGGTGACCACCAAGGCCCGCGTCTCGGTCGCGTCGTTCAAGATTCGTGATGGCTGGCCGATCGGCTGCATGGTGACGTTGCGACGCGCCCGCATGTACGAGTTTCTCGACCGCCTGATCAACGTTTCACTGCCCCGCGTCCGCGACTTCCGCGGTGTCAATGGCCGTTCCTTCGATGGCCGTGGCAACTACAACATGGGCGTGAAGGAACAGATCATTTTCCCGGAGATCGACTACGACCAGATCGATGCCATTCGCGGCATGGATATCTCCATCACCACGACCGCCAAAAGCGACGAGGAAGGCAGGGCGCTGCTCGAGGCCTTCAACTTCCCCTTCCGCAACTGATTCAAGGGTACCGACATGGCCAAGACCTCCATGGTCCAGCGTGACATCAAGCGCGCCAAGCTAGTTGCCAAGTACGCCGAAAAGCGTGCCGCATTGAAGAAGATCGTGCTCAATCCGGAAGCCTCCTACGAGGAAAAGATGGAAGCACAGGCGCAGCTGCAGAAGCTGCCGCGCGATTCCAGTGCGGTTCGCATGCGCAATCGTTGTGCACTGACCGGGCGTCCACGTGGCGTCTACCGCAAGTTCGGTCTTGGCCGTAACAAGCTGCGCGAGGCCACCATGAGTGGCAACGTGCCCGGCCTGCGCAAGGCCAGTTGGTAAGAGTGAACGCCAGTCCCCGGGACTCGTTTTCCGGGGGCGTCGCTGCTATAATTGTCTGTCTGCCCGGCCGGCGGTTGCTCGCCGGGTATTACAATCAAAGATTCCGGTCAACGGATATCGGTGCAATCTCAAAGGTTTGACTCATGAGCATGACTGATCCCATTGCCGACATGTTCACGCGGATTCGCAACGCCCAGGCCATGGGCAAGGCAACCGTTCGCATGCCGGCCTCCAAGCTGAAGGCATCCATTGCCGATTTGCTCGCCAACGAGGGCTATATCCTCGGCAGTACGATCGAGCAAGGCGATGACAAGAAGCCCACGCTCGCAATACAGCTCAAGTATTTCGAAGGTCGCCCGGCCATCGAGCGCATCCAGCGTGTGAGCCGGTCGGGCCTGCGCGTGTATCGCGGCAAGAATGAACTGCCCAAGGTCATCGGTGGCCTTGGCATCTCCATCATCTCGACCTCAGCCGGCCTCTTGACCGATGCCCAGGCCCGCAGCAAGGGCGTGGGTGGCGAAGTGATCGGCCTGGTGGCCTAAGGGGAGTCTGTCATGTCACGTATTGCCAATGCCCCGATTGCCCTGCCGAAGGGTGTGGAATTCAAGTCCGATGCCGAAGGCGTGGTCGTCAAGGGTCCGAAGGGAACGCTTTCGCTTCATGCACTCCCCGGTGTGAGCGTGGAGAACCAGGACGGTACCCTGCGTGTGGGTATGGTCGAGGGCGGTGAAGTGAAGTATGCCGGTACCGCGCGCGCCCTGATTGCAAACATGATCCATGGGGTTACCACCGGTTTCGAGCGCAAGCTCGAGCTGGTCGGGGTTGGGTACCGGGCCTCCATGCAGGGCAAGAGCCTCAATCTCAGCGTGGGTTATTCGCATCCGGTGCTTTTCGAGGCTCCGGATGGGATCACCATTGAAACCCCGAGCCAGACCGAAGTGCTGGTCAAGGGTGCCGACAAGCAGCGCGTCGGCCAGGTGGCAGCAAAAATTCGTTCGGTGCGCCCGCCGGAACCGTACAAGGGCAAGGGTGTCCGCTATGCGGGCGAGCGTATCAGTCTGAAGGAAGCCAAGAAGGCCTAATCCGCGCAGGAACGTTTCCTGAGTGCATAGCCGATCCGTTTCCGGGAGTAGCAAGATCGTGGACAAGAAAATCGCCCGTCAGCGCCGTGCCAAATCCACGCGCGCCCATATTCGCAAGCTGGCCGTGCCGCGCCTGACGGTGCACCGTTCCGGCCAGCATCTCTACGCGCAGGTGATCGATGCCAGCGGCAGCAAGGTCGTGGCCGCCGCCTCGACCTTGCAGAAGTCGGTCAGTGAGGGCCTGAAGGGCACCAAGAACATCGCTGCCGCCGCCGCTGTCGGCAAGGCTGTGGCCGAGCGTTCCCTGGCTGCAGGGGTCGAAAGCGTGGCTTTCGATCGCTCCGGCATGAAATACCACGGCCGCATCAAGGCCATTGCCGAGGCTGCCCGCGAGGCCGGCCTCAAGTTCTAAACCGGGAACACGGAATCGCGGACAGGGAATTGCAACGCGCTTGTAGCATGCACAATTCCCCATTTCACATTCCAGGCGTTCAAACAACAACTCCAAGCGGCCAAGAGCCGTAATTTGCAAGCCCCGGAATGATTCCGGGCACGACAGGAAAAGACATGTCTTCGAGTGATCGTGACAATTCGGACGGCCTGCTGGAAAAGCTGATTGCCGTCAACCGCGTGGCCAAGACCGTCAAGGGTGGCCGGCAGATGAGCTTTACCGCCCTGACGGTGGTCGGTGACGGCGAGGGCCGCGTCGGCTTCGGATATGGCAAGGCGCGCGAAGTGCCGCTGGCCATTTCCAAGGCCATGGACCGTGCCCGCCGTAACATGGTCAAGATCGACCTCAACAACGGCACCCTGTGGTATGCCATCAAGGCCAACCACGGTGCAGCGCGGGTGTACATGCAACCCGCAGCGGAAGGTACCGGCGTGATTGCAGGCGGCGCCATGCGTGCCGTGCTCGAGGTGGTCGGCGTGCGCAATGTTCTGGCCAAGGCCGTGGGTTCGCGCAACCCGATCAATCTCGTCCGCGCCACCATCAACGGCCTCAAGGCGGTCGCTTCTCCCGAACATGTGGCGGCCAAGCGTGGCAAGACCGTGGAAGAGGTGATGGGTCATGGCTAAGAACAACGTGGCAACCGTACGTGTGCGCCTGGTCAAGGGCCTGCGCGGTGTGCAGCAGCGTCATCGTCTCAGCGTCCGGGCCCTGGGCCTGAACAAGATCAACGATGTGCGTGAACTGAAGGACAGCCCCCAGGTGCGTGGTCTGATCAACAAGGTCGGCTACCTGGTCAGTGTCGAGGAGTAATCGATCATGCGTCTGAATACCATCAAGCCATCCGCGGGTTCGCGCCAGTCCCGCACTCGTGTCGGGCGTGGCATCGGATCGGGTCTGGGCAAGACTTGCGGTCGCGGCCACAAGGGTCAGCACGCGCGCTCGGGCGGTTATCACAAGGTCGGTTTCGAGGGCGGCCAGATGCCGCTGCAGCGTCGCCTGCCCAAGGTGGGTTTTCGCTCGCTTAAGAAAGCCGATACCGAGCAGGTATTTCTTTACCAGCTGGCCGTCGTGAAGGCCGATACCATCGATTTCGCGGCGTTGCGTGAAGCGGGTCTGGTCAGCAGTCGTGCCAAGAAGGTCAAGGTCGTGCTGCAGGGCGGCATCGATCGCGCCGTCAAGCTGTCCGGCCTGCTGGTCACGGCGGGTGCCAAGGCTGCCATTGAGGCAGCCGGCGGAAGCGTGGAGTAAATCGCGATCATGGCAGGTTCGCAGGGCAACAGCATGCTTGGATCGCTTGGCAAGCTCACCGAGCTTCGCCAGCGCATCTTCTTCGTCATCGGCGCACTGGTGGTGTTCCGCCTGGGCTCGTTCGTGCCGGTGCCTGGCGTGAATCCCGAGGCCATGACCAATTTCGTCAATCAGCAGGGCGGCCTCCTGGGCATGTTCAACATGTTCTCGGGTGGCGCGCTCAGCCGTTTGTCCGTGTTTGCCCTGGGCGTGATGCCGTACATCTCGGCGTCCATCGTGGTGCAGATGATGGGCGCCGTCGTGCCGAGCATGCAGGCCCTGAAGAAGGAAGGCGAAGCCGGGCAGCGCACCCTGACGATGTATACCCGGATCGGGACGGTCGGTCTGGCGGCGTTCCAGGCCTTCGGCATTGCCGTGGCGCTGCAGAAGCAGCACGCGCCTGACGGCACCGCGCTGGTCTACTTCCAGGGGGGCGGATTTGTGCTGTCGGCAGTGGTCGGTTTGACCGCGGGTGCCATGTTCCTGATGTGGCTGGGCGAGCAGATGACCGAACGCGGCGTGGGCAACGGCATTTCGCTGCTCATCTTTGCCGGTATCGTTGCAGGCCTGCCTTCGGCGGTCATGCATACGCTGACCATGTCGCAGAACGGGGAGCTGTCCACGTTGCGCATGTTCATGGTCATTGCCGTGGTGCTTGCCGTGACTGCCTTCGTCGTGTTCATGGAAAAGGCCCAGCGCCGCATCACGGTCAACTATGCAAGACGTGGTGGTGGACGACAGGGCTATCAGAACCAGACATCGCACCTGCCATTGAAGATCAACATGTCGGGTGTGATTCCGCCGATCTTCGCTTCCAGCCTGCTGATGTTCCCGGCCACGGTGGCGAATTTCATGGGAGCGGGCGATCGCTCGCACTGGCTGACGATCCTGACCACGACCCTGTCGCCGGGCGAGCCGCTGCATGAGTTCATGTATGGCGCGCTGATCCTGATTTTTGCGTTCTTCTACACCGCTATCGTGTTCAACTCGCAGGAAACGGCGGACAATCTCAAACGGTCCGGTGCCCTGATTCCAGGCATTCGTCCCGGGCGCAGCACGGCGCAGTACATCGACGGGGTGATGACCCGTCTGACCACGGTGGGTGCCATTTACCTGGTGCTGGTGTGCCTGGTTCCCACGTTCTTGCAGAATGCGTGGCATGTGCCGTTTTATTTCGGCGGTACTTCGTTGCTGATTGTGGTCGTGGTGGTGATGGATTTCACGGCCCAGGTGCAGGCGCATCTGGTCAGTCACCAGTATGAAAATCTGCTCAAGAAAGCCAATCTCCGTCGTAGCTGAGACGCAGGGAGATCGGTTCTGGGTGAAAGCCGATGGCTGACGTCAGTCACCACAGGGCTTTCTGTTTGATCAATTTGCAGTTAGAATTGCGCGTTTACCGCGCTCGATAGATATCGGAGAGAAGAACTCATGGCGCGCATTGCGGGTGTCAATTTGCCGGTCCACAAACACGTCTGGATCGGTCTGCAGAGCATTTACGGCATCGGGCGTACCCGGTCCCGGAAAGTCTGCGCCGAAGCCGGAGTGGAACCCACCACCCCGATCAAGTCGCTCAGCGAAGGCGAAGTCGAAAAGCTTCGTGCCGAGGTCGGCAAGTACGTGATCGAGGGCGATCTCAGGCGTGAAGTCGGCATGTCGATCAAACGTCTGATGGACCTGGGTTGCTACCGCGGCCTGCGTCATCGTCGTGGCCTGCCGGTGCGCGGGCAGCGTACCAAGACCAACGCACGTACCCGCAAGGGCCCGCGTCGTCCGATCAAGCGCTGAGTGTTTCACGTGCGGTCAATGCTGACCGCGTAACGTTGAACGGCCCGGACGGGCCGCATGGATCTACAAGAACCTTAACTATGGCAAAGCCGGTCAAGACAAAGAAGAAGGTCAAGCGCGTCGTTACCGATGCGATCGCCCATGTGCAGGCGTCCTTCAACAACACCATCGTCACCATCACCGATCGCCAGGGCAATGCGCTTTCCTGGGCGACCGCTGGCGGTGCCGGTTTCCGCGGATCGCGCAAGTCCACGCCATTTGCAGCCCAGGTTGCCGCCGAACGTGCAGGGCGTGCCGCCCTGGATTACGGCGTAAAGACCGTCGAGGTGCGCATCAAGGGACCGGGTCCCGGCCGTGAATCGGCGGTGCGTTCGCTCAATGCCCTGGGTTACAAGGTGCTCAACATCACCGACGTCACGCCCATTCCGCACAATGGCTGCCGTCCCCCGAAGAAACGCCGCGTCTGACCATTTGGTTTTGCTGTCAAACACGTTTGCGAAGATCAAGACCCGGTCCTTGATGACCGGACTTTCAAAAGAGAAGCAATTATGGCCCGATATCGTGGAGCTACCTGCAAACTTGCACGCCGTGAAGGTGCCGACCTTGGCCTGAAAAGTCCCTCGCGTGCGCTCGATTCCAAGTGCAAGCTGGAAAACAAGCCTGGCCAGCACGGCGCCAATCGTCGCATGCGCCAGTCCGATTACGCCGGCCAGTTGCGCGAAAAGCAGAAGGTAAAGCGCATCTACGGTGTGCTCGAACGCCAGTTCCGCAATTACTACGCCAAGGCTTCCTCGCTGAAGGGCAACACTGGCGAAAACCTGTTGCGCCTGCTCGAGAGCCGTCTGGACAACGTGGTCTATCGCATGGGTTTCGCCGTCACGCGTGCCCAGGCCCGCCAGCTGGTGGCGCACAAGGCCATCCTGGTCAACGGCAGCAAGGTCAATATCCCTTCCTACCAGGTCAGGCAGGGTGACGAGATCGCCCTGACCGAAAACGCGCGCAAGCAGTTGCGCGTCCAGGAAGCGAGCACCCTTGCCGACAGCATGGACCTGCGTCCCATGTGGGTCGAAGTGGATACCAAGAAGTTCTCGGGTGTCTTCAAGGCCGTGCCGGAGCGCGGTGACCTGCCTTCCGACATCAACGAAAGCCTCATCATCGAGCTTTACTCGAAGTAACCATTACCGGAGCCGTACATGGCAGTTTCCCCTACTAGCGTGCTGCGGCCGCGCGGCCTCAGTGTCGAGCAGCTCGGACCGAACCGTTCCAAGGTGGTGGTTGAGCCGCTCGAGCGTGGTTTCGGCCACACACTCGGTAACGCCCTGCGCCGCGTCCTGCTTTCATCCATACCGGGCTCGGCCATTGTCGAGGTCGAAATCGACGATGTCCTGCATGAATACACCACCCTGGAAGGCCTGCAGGAAGATGTCATCGAAGTCCTGCTGAACCTCAAGGACGTGGCCATTCGCCAGCACACCGGTGACGAAGCCATGCTCACCCTGTCCAAGAAGGGCAAGGGGGTGGTTACTGCGGGCGACATCACCGTCGATCATACGGTTGAAATCGTCAACCCCGACCACGTGATCTGCCACCTGACCAAGGATGCCACGCTCAACATGCGCCTGAAGGTGCGCAAGGGCCTGGGCTACCAGCCGGTGAGCGCGCGTCATCATCCCGATGAGGAATCGCAGCCGATAGGTCGACTGCAGCTTGATGCATCGTTTGCCCCGGTTCGCCGCGTGGCCTACGAGGTGGATGCGGCGCGCGTCGAGCAGCGTACCAATCTGGACAAGCTCATCCTCGATATCGAGACCAATGGCACCATTGATGCCGAGGATGCGGTGCGCAAGGCTGCGGAAATCCTCAACGATCAGCTGTCCATCTTCGGCGACTTCTCGCAGCGCGAGCATGACGACAAGGAAGCAGAGCAGGCCGGTTTCGATCCGCTGCTGCTGCGTCCGCTCGATGACCTCGAGTTGACGGTGCGTTCGGCCAACTGCCTTAAGGCAGAAAGCATCTACTACATCGGCGACCTCGTGCAGAAGACCGAAGTGGAACTGCTCAAGACGCCAAACCTCGGCAAGAAATCGCTGACCGAGATCAAGGATGTGCTTGGTGCCCGTGGACTTTCCCTGGGCATGAAGCTGGAGAACTGGCCGCCGCCTGGGTTGGTGCACGGGATGCAGCTGGGCTGATGTCGGCCTGGTTGGGAATCACGGATGCTTGTGATTTCCGAGTGGTTATTCATGCGATCGTCCCTGATCGCTGTAGTAGTCAGGGATCGGCCAAGGCGCCTAATGCGCTCTGGTTGAAACACCGAAAGCGGCCTTCCATGGCCGCACTGCTCGAAAAGCGTCGTTATCTTGGCGCTTAACATAGCGGGTAACCGCGGGCACCGGACTTGTGGACCGGCAGCTCATAACGACAAACAAAGAGTATCCAGACATGCGTCACCAGAAATCCGGACGGAAGTTCAATCGGACCAGCAGCCATCGCCAGGCGATGTTCCGCAACATGTCGGCATCGCTGATCAAGCACGAACTGATCCGCACCACCTTGCCCAAGGCCAAGGAGCTGCGTCGAGTGGCCGAGCCGCTGATTACCCTGGGCAAGACCGACGGCGTGGCCAATCGCCGCCTTGCATTCTCGCGCCTGCGCGACAGTGAAGCGGTCGCCAAGCTGTTTACCGACCTTGGCCCCCGCTATCTCGATCGCCCGGGCGGTTATCTGCGGATCATCAAGTGCGGCTTCCGCGACGGTGACAATGCGCCCATGGCCTATGTCGAGCTTGTCGATCGCGTGCATGCTGAAGCGGCCGAATAAGGGATAAGCCATCCTGACGCCGGTTACCGGGTAATTGGCCCCGGGAGCGCGTTCGTCATGGCGTTATGCCCATCCCTCGTTGGCGGGCATGACAAGCGGATCATGATTCGCTACCTTGGTGGCCCCGCAGGCCGATTGAACCGACATGCATTTCACCCGTAACGCGTTTCGCGCCGTATTTCTTGGCGGATTCCTGGTTTGCGCAGGACTGATTGCCTTTGCCCTGTACGCGCAATATCGACTGGGCATGAATCCGTGTCCTTTGTGCATACTTCAACGGGTGGCCTTCATTGCCCTGGGCCTGGTGTTTCTGGTCGGCGGCCTGTGGGCGCCGCGAGGTAGTGCACGCAAGCTGCTTGCACTGTTGGTGACATTGATAGCACTGGTGGGTATCGCCATCGCCATGCGTCATCTGTGGATCCAGTCGTTGCCGCCCGGCACCATCTCCAGCTGCGGTGCGCCATTGGGTTATCTGCTGGAAACCCGCCACGCCCATGGTGGCTTGTGGGGGGTACTGCGCATGGTATTGAGTGGCTCGGGGGAATGTGCGCAGGTGGAATATGTTCTCGGTTTGCCGATCCCGCTATGGTCACTGGCCTGGTTCGTGCTGCTGGGCGCAGCCGGTGGGCTGACGGGCTGGCGCAGCCGCTGAACCGCCCCGCGGCAGCAGACCATGCCGCGAGGGCATTTCCACTCTTCAGCCATCACGCCTATGATGGAATTCCCTACCGAGCCTGAAAGCCATGAAAGCCAGCGACCGCAGCCTGCAACCGATCCGGGAACCCGAAAACTGGGCGCCCGACTCCTGGCGGCGGCACGAAGCCATCCAGCAACCGCAGTACGAGGATGAGGCTGCGCTGGAACAGGCAGTAGACCAGCTTTCCGTTCGGCCACCTCTGGTCACCTCCTGGGAGGTGCTGGCGCTCAAGCGCATGGTTGGCGAAGCGCAGGAAGGTCGCCGATTCATGCTGCAGGGCGGCGATTGTGCGGAAAGTTTCGCCGACTGCACCAGTGCCGTCATTACCAACCGGCTCAAGGTGCTGCTGCAGATGAGCCTGGTGCTCGTGCACGGTCTGCGGCTTCCGGTTTTGCGCGTGGGGCGCTTTGCGGGTCAGTATGCGAAGCCACGCTCAACCGATACCGAGACTCGCGACGGCCTGACGTTGCCCAGTTACCGGGGTGACATCATCAACAGCCCGGATTTCACCGCGGATGCCCGCCGGGCCGATCCGCAGCGGCTGCTGCGGGCGCACTCGCATTCGGCAATGACCATGAATTTCGTGCGTGCGCTTGTCGATGGCGGGTTTGCCGACCTGCACCATCCCGAGTACTGGGATCTTGCCTGGGTCGATCACTCCCCGCTGGCCAGCGAATACCGCAACATGGTCGCGGGCATCAGCGATTCGCTGCGTTTCATGGAAACCCTTGCGGGCGAGTCGCTGGAAAGTTTCTCCCGCGTCGACTTCTATACTTCACATGAAGCCTTGCTCCTGCACTACGAGCAGGCGCAGACACGCCGTGTCCCGCGCCAGTGGGGCTGGTTCAACCTGGGAACCCATTTCCCCTGGATCGGCATGCGAACGGCGGCCCTGGACGGTGCCCATGTGGAGTATTTCCGGGGTATTCGCAATCCCGTGGCGGTCAAGGTCGGGCCCGGCATGCAGCGCGACCATCTGCTGCGCCTCATCGATGTGCTCAATCCACAGGACGAACCGGGGCGTCTGACCCTGATTCATCGCATGGGAGCGGCCCAGGTTGCCGACAAGCTGCCACCTCTTCTCGATGCCGTGCGTGCCGACGGACGACGGGTGCTCTGGATATGCGATCCGATGCATGGAAACACGGAAAACACTTCCAACGGGTACAAGACCCGGCGTTTTGCCAATGTCGCGGGCGAGCTGGAGCAGGCTTTCGACATCCATGCTGCGGCGGGCACGCGGCTCGGCGGGGTGCATCTGGAGTTGACCGGGGAAGATGTCACCGAGTGCATGGGTGGTGCCCGGGGACTGGTCGAAGCCGATCTTGATCGCGCCTACAAGTCCATGGTCGACCCGCGCCTGAACTACGAGCAGTCGCTGGAACTGGCGATGCTCATCGTGCGCAAGTACGGCGGGCGCCGCCCCGACTGATCCGTCTGTTGCAGGTGTATCGGCCCGGTCACCTGGTGGCCGGGCGCGGGATATCCAGCACGGTCGGGAAGAATTTCGGGCGACGCCGGGCGTGGGTGTGTTGCTCGAAGCCGTAGGCGATGGAGATCAGTGACGGTTCGCTCCACTTGCCGGCGAAGAACACCACGCCGACCGGCAGCCCGTGCACGAAACCGGCCGGCACCGTGATCGACGGGTAGCCGGAAACCGCCGCGGCGCTGTATCCGGCACCGCTGGTGTGGTCGCCGTTGACCAGGTCGGTGGTCCATGCAGGACCGGTGGCCGGCGCCACCAGGGCGTCCAGATGATGTGCGCGCAAGGCAGCGTCGATGCCCTCGGGGCCGGCCAGGCGATGCGCGGTGGCCCTGGCCTTGCGGTAGGCGGCATCGGTCAGCGGTCCCATGGCCTGGGCCTTGAGGAACAGTTCCTGCCCGAACCAGGGCATTTCCTGTGCCGCGTGGGCACGATCGAAGGCAATGAGATCGGCCAGCGAATGCACGGCGATGCCCTTGCGATGCGCCAGGTAGGCATTGAGATCGTGCTTGAATTCGTACAGCAGCACGGTCATCTCCGCCTTGCCGAAATCGTTGGCATGGGGCAGCTTGACCGGATCGATCACGATGGCCCCGGCCGCACGCATCGCGGCCACCGCACGGTCCAGGACGCGATCAGTGTTCGGATCGTATCCGGCCAGCTCGCGGACCACGCCGATGCGCTTGCCGCGCAGGCCATCTGCATTCAGGAAGCGCGTGTAGTCGGTGGCATGCCGGTCGGCTTCGCGGGTGGCCGGGTCGGCCGGGTCGCTGCCTGCCATGGCGGTCAGCAGGCGGGCGGCATCGGCCACACTGCGCGCCATCGGGCCGGCGGTGTCCTGGGTATGGCTGATCGGGATGATGCCGGCGCGACTGACCAGGCCGACGGTGGGCTTGATGCCGACGATGCCGTTGACCGCCGAAGGACAGATCACCGAGCCGTCGGTCTCGGTGCCGATGGCGACGGTGACGAAACCTGCGGCCACGGCGGCTGCCGAGCCGGAGCTGGATCCGCAGGCATTGCGCGCGAGTACATACGGGTTGCGGGTCAGGCCACCACGCCCGCTCCAGCCGCTGGTGGAATGCGTGGAACGGAAATTGGCCCACTCGCTGAGGTTGGTCTTGCCCAGGATCACCATGCCGGCCTCGCGCAGCTTGCGTGCGACCGTGGCGTCGCGTGCGGCTGGAGCGCCAACCAAAGCCAGCGAACCGGCCGTGGTCTGCATGCGATCGCCGGTATCAATGTTGTCCTTGAGCAGGACCGGGATGCCCAGAAGCGGCGCTGCCTGCTGCGGGTGTGCGCTGCGCTGCCGGTCACGCTGGCGGGCAATGGACAGGGCGTCGGGATTGATTTCGATGACGGCATTGACATGCGGGCCCGAGCGGTCCATCGCCGCGATGCGGGCAAGGTAGGCCCTGGCCAGTTGTTCGGCGCTCAGTGAACCTCGTCGCATGCGTTGTTCCTGCTGGGCGATGGAGGCGTACACATCGACCGGAGTCCGGGCTGATGCGGTTGGGCTGGATACCGGTCCGGGCTGGGCAGATACCGGAAACACGATGCCGGACAGCAGCAGCACTGCCCACAAGCGGATGCAGTTCTGGATGTGGCGCATGATGATTTCCCCCAACTGGTCCGGTGAAGTGGTTGAGTCTACACGGCCGTGCCGACAGGTGGCGAGCCGGCAAAAAGTTCGACTGCGACGGCCGACTCAGTCCGCGTGGAACCAGTCGGCCAGCGCCTGCCAGGGCGCAATCGACCATGATGCGCGGGCCTGGCCGGATGGCGAGGGAAGCACGAACAGGCGAGTGCAACCGATCGATGCATCGAGCCACCCGTAGGCCACGACCTGCTGCAGGACGGCGCGTGCGGCATTTTTGCTGGTGAAGGCCACGGTGGCCGGACGGTGGGCCAGTATGCGTTCCCTGAAGCGAGCAATATCGAATGCGCCGTGTGGCAGTTCGTTGTCATTGCCCGAGTGGTGCTTGGCCAGGTCGGTCAGTCCGATACCCAGATCCAGCAGTTGCGGGAATGCATCCGCAGACCATCGCTGCGGTGTGAGGCCGACCGTGTGCAGGGTGGGCCAGAAGGCGTTGCCGGGATGCGCGTAGTAGGCCTGTTCGCGCGCCGAACGCCGGCTGGGAGCGGTGCCGCAGAACACCAGGCGCAAGCCGTCGCGCAACAGGTCCGGCAGCACGGTGTCCGTTTCAGCATGCATCATCGAGCAGGAAGTCGGTGTACTGGAACCGCGCATCGCGCAGCACCGATGTGCCGGCGCGCAGGCGCAGGCTTGTGTTGAATGCCGGGCCGGCACTGGCCAGGGTGTGGAATTCGCCGTTTTCCCCACATGGATCGACCCCTGCCGGGAAAGCATCGAGCAACGCGTCGTCGAACCGGCGGCCGCTGTGGGAGGCGTCCAGCTGCGAGGTGTCCACACAGCTCAGGTGTGCGACGTAACCCTGCCGCACGAATTGCCGTGCCAGCTCGGCCGTATTGCGCCCCCAGAGCGGGAACACGCCTTCCCAGCGCAGGCTGTCGAGCTGGGCGATGCGGTAATTGCGCACGTCTTCGAGGAACAGGTCACCGAAAGCGCAATGATGCAATCCGGGCCAGCGGGCAGCGGCGCGCTGCAAGGCGTCGGCCTGGGCCTGCTGATAGGCTTCATTGCTGCTGGGCCAGTCGATTTCGGCGGTCAGCAGCGGCAGGTCCAGGGCCCGGGCCTGGGCTTCGAGCACGCTGCGGCGAATGCCGTGCATGGCTACCCGGTCGAAATCGCGGGTGACCGTGGTCAGCAGGCCGACTGGCGTCCAGTTCGGGTCATCGCGCAGGGCGGCGAGGGCCATCAGGCAATCCTTGCCACCGCTCCAGGACAGCAATATCGGCGTGCTCATGGCGTCAAGTGTAGAGCCCCTGGGAGTACAGGGTGCAAGCTTCCACTCCCGGAGATGGTCGCGCGGCCAACCTCAGGCCGCGCGCGAGGCACGCTTGCGGTCGTTCTCGGTCAGATGCTTCTTGCGCAGCCGGATCTCCCGGGGCGTGACCTCAACCAGTTCATCGTCGTCGATGAACTCCAGCGCCTGCTCCAGCGACATCCTGACCGGCGGCGTCAGGGTCAGGGCATCGTCCTTGCCGGAGGCGCGGATGTTGGTCAGCTGCTTGGCACGCAGGGCGTTGACCGTCAGGTCGTTGCTCTTGGCGTGGATGCCGACCAGCTGTCCTTCGTAGATTTCAACACCGGCATCGATCAGCATGCGCCCGCGGTCCTGCAGGCCGTACAGGGCGTAGGCCGGGGCAGGGCCGGTGCCGTTGGAAATCAGGACCCCGTTCTGGCGCTTGCCGATAGCACCCTCGGACTTCGGACCGTAATGGTCGAAAACGTGGAACAGCAGGCCGGTGCCCGCCGTCAACGTCTTGAACTCGGTCTGGAATCCGATCAGCCCACGTGCCGGGATGATGTATTCCAGGCGCACGCGGCCGCGACCATCGGGTTCCATGTTCTTGAGCTGCGCCTTGCGCAGGCCCAGGCGCTCCATCACCCCACCCTGGTAGGGTTCTTCCAGGTCGACCACCAGTTGTTCGTACGGCTCCTGCAGCTCGCCGTCGACTTCCTTGATGATGACCTCGGGGCGCGAGACGCCCAGTTCATAGCCTTCGCGGCGCATGGTTTCGATCAGGATCGAAAGATGCAGTTCGCCACGACCGGATACCTTGAACCTGTCCGGGTCGTCGGTGTCCTCGACCTTCAGCGCAACGTTGTGCAGCATTTCCCGGGTCAGGCGCTCGCGGATCTGGCGACTGGTGATGAACTTGCCGCCGCTGACATCCTTCTTGCCGGCGAACGGCGAATTGTTGACCTGGAAGGTCATGGAGATGGTCGGTTCGTCCACCGTCAGCGCCGGTAGTGCTTCGGGGGTGTCCAGCGCACACACGGTGTCGGAAATGCCCAGGTCCTCGATGCCGGAGATGGCGATGATGTCGCCGGCACGTGCTTCGCTCACCTCATGGCGTTCCAGGCCCATGAAGCCGAGCACCTGCAGCACCTTGCCCTGCCGCTTGCGGCCTTCGCGGTCGATGATGCTGACGGGCTGGTTGGTGCGCACCATGCCGCGCTGCACGCGACCGATGCCGATCACGCCGACATAGCTGTTGTAGTCGAGCTGGCTGATGCGCATCTGGAAAGGGCCGTCGGCATCCACCTGCGGCGCCGCCACCTTCTCGACGATGGTCCTGAACAGCGGCGTCATGTCGCCTTCGCGCACGCTTTCGTCCAGGCCCGCGTAACCCTGCAGGCCGGAGGCGTAGACCACCGGAAAATCCAGTTGCTCGTCGTTCGCGCCGAGGCGGTCGAACAGGTCGAAGGTGGCGTTGAGTACCCAGTCCGGGCGCGCGCCCGGACGGTCGACCTTGTTGATCACCACGATCGGCTTGAAGCCCATCTGGAAGGCCTTCTGGGTGACGAAGCGCGTCTGCGGCATGGGGCCGTCGAAGGCGTCCACCAGCACCACCACCGAATCGACCATCGACAGCACGCGTTCGACCTCGCCGCCGAAATCGGCATGGCCCGGGGTGTCGACGATGTTGATGCGCCAGGTCTCGCCGTGCTCATCTTTCCAGCGGATGGCCGTGTTCTTGGCCAGGATGGTGATGCCGCGTTCCTTCTCCAGGTCATTGGAGTCCATGACCCGGTCCGGGATCACCTCGCGCGCGGAAAGCGTGTCCGACTGCTTGAGCAGCTGGTCGACGAGGGTGGTCTTGCCATGGTCGACATGGGCGACGATGGCGATGTTGCGAAGCTTTTCGATGGACATGGGTACCCGGCGTGGCCTGGTCGGTCACGCCGCCTTGGGGTCTTGGACAAGCCGGCCATTGTACTGGAAAACTGCCCGGGAAACAGATTATTCGAGGGCATCGCGCCTGTCATGGCGAGCGGCAGGACGCCGGCTTGTACTTGTTGTCGATGGACGGCGCCCGGCATGTCCAGACCAGCCCCTGGCCATGCCTCGAGGCAGTGAACAGGACCGTCTTTCCGGCCAGCACGGCAGGTGCTGTGGGTGCATTCCTGAATTGCACGCGGATCGTGCAGTGCGGCGCATGACCGCCCGCCTGGGCTGCAGCCACATAGCGCCCGGCGTATTGATCAGCCCTGGCCAGGCCAGCCTGGCCAGGGGTTGGGCAGCGGCCGGTCCGCTCGAGGTACCCCTCCACGGGACGCTTGAGAGCGTCGGCAACGGTAAGCGCCTCGTTGAACCTGGCCTTGACCAGGTACTGCTGGTACTGGGGAATCGCGATTGCGGCCAGGACAGCCATCACCGCGATGCCCGAGGTGGTGCTGCGGCCCTGCAGCAGTTCAGCGGGCGATTGCGAGTAATCCAGTTCCAGGCCCATGGTGTCGGGTGTGATGGTCAGCCCCCCGCCGATGAAGCCGTCTTCGGGCAGGCCAAGCCGGCTGGCGCTGGGCAATGGCATGATGTTCACGGGCTGATGCAGCACATCACCCAGGAACAAGAGCGCCTGGATGTAGTTGTAATAGGCTTGGCGCTGCGCGTCGCGATTGATGGCGGTGGCGCCGATCCAGGTGAAGGCGGGATAGTCCCGGGCATGCAGCCAGTCGGCGACAGACGCATGCGCCCCCTTTTCGGCACGGTCTGCCAGGGCCTGGGGCACCTGCGCGAAGATCAGCCAGTGACCTTCTTCGCTCCAGAACAGGTGTACGCGTGGTTGCATGACGGCCTCGGCCAGGGCCTTGCCGAAGTGCTGGTCCGAACCTGACTGGTCCTTGCCCATACGTGCGGACAGCGGTGACGAAGCCGACAGCCAGTGGACCCTGGCGTTGCCGGAGCGGGCGACACCCATGCGCCAGTGGTAGCGGTGCGCGAGACGTTCGAGTGCGGCATGGAAGGCATCGACATCACGCACGCGCAGCGCCGTGTAGGTGCCACTGGAATCTCCGAACGCCACCAGTTCTGGTCCCAGCCAACGGCTCAGTTCCTGCGGTCCCGGCAGGCCGGCGGCTTTCAGCCGTGCCGTCAGGATGCGAACGACCTGGGCGCCACGTGCGCCGAGGTCGCGATTCACGTTTTGCTCGAAACGCTGTACCTGCTCTGCATTGGGCAGGGCGAGGGTGAAGGCCCAGCGCAGTTTGCCCACTGCCTTGAGTCCGTCGGTGTCCACGCGTGGCGCCAGGTAATCGAGCACGCGAGCCCCGGGCGCGGACAGGGCAATGCGGATCCGGCCGTGGCCCTGAACACTCCCGGCACCAAAGGCCACGGCATCGGCATGTTCAAGCAGGTTGCCGGGGAGCGCTCCGGACAGGGCCTGCGGCAATCCGCTGGCTGCTGCTGCAGCCATGCCCTTGAGCCTGATCCACACGAACAGATCCTGCCCGGATCCGTCGATCTGCGGTTCAAGGCGTGCCATGCTCGCCGGCACGGCTTGCTTGCCGAGTGATGCCAGCACGCTGGCCATCTGTGTCGGAGTGGCCGGTTGCCGTCCAGCCAGAACGAAAAGGCGTCCGCTCCCGGCATCGAAGTGCACGCGTGCACCGTTCTTCAGTGCGCCGTTTCCTGCTCTATCCAGGGGGTCGGCAAGCTGCAATTCCGTTTTTGGCAAGCGGTTGAACAGTGCATCGACCTGCTTCTGGCCGGTCACATTCAGGCGTCCCAACACAAGCACCTGAGCATTGGGTGTGGGCAAGCCGGTGGGGTCGATGAGCACCGCTTCCAGTGGCGAGTCCAGTCTTGCCAGGAACACGCTGGCCAGTGGGGCGAGGGCACCGATGTCGGGATTAGGGTGGTCTGCCGATCCACGCAGCAGCCGGATGACAGCCAGCGATTGCCGGCCGGTAACGGCCCGATCCAGCGGTCGCCCCATGGGGGTGGCGCCGGCCAGTGTCCAGGCTGATGGCAGGCGCACGTAGGCGAGGGCGTGTGCCGGCATGTGCTGGTGCAGCCATGCCGGGCGTGATGTAAGCGCCTGTGCCCGCGCAACCGATGCGGAGGTGGTCGCGGGGCCCGGGTGCGGCTTTTCGCGACAGGCTGATAACAGGCAGAAGCCGGCGACCAGGCCGACCGTGAACATGCGTCTGGCGAACATCCCTTTCTCCCCTGCCATGGGTCATGTCACGCTACTGTACTGCAATTGCGGCCTTCGGGCAGGGGGTGGCTGAGTGGTTTGGGCGGCCGGATCACTGCTCGTGGTGAATGGCTTCCGGCAAGGCCGCCACCGCGATGACCGAGACCAGCATTGCCGCGGCCAGGCACCCGAACACTGCTGCGACACCATGGCTGCGGGCAAGCGTGTCGAGCGGCAGCAGTGCCAGCGCCGCCAGGCCATTGGACACGCCCAGCGCAATGCCTGAACCCAGGGAGCGGTTGCCGGGGAAAAGGTCCTGGCCGATCAGGATGCCCAGCGGCAGGGAGGCAAACAGCGCCATTCCCAGCAAGCCCAGTACGATCCACACGGCGATGCCGTCGGATTTCAGCAGCACGACGAACAGGATGGCACCCAGCACGCTCGATCCCGCCATCACGGCGCGGCGCCCGATCCTGTCGGCAAGGTGCCCGCCACCGATGTTGCCGACGATGCCGACCACCAGCAGGACGGCGATGGCGCTCGCTCCGTCGACCAGCGGGCGCCCCTGCTGGTGCCACCAGACGGGCAGGTAGGTGACCGTGGCAAAGATTGCCAGGGCGCGCAAAAGGGAAAATCCGACCAGGGCCACCCGCGCCAGGCGGTAGCGGCTCCAGTCCACGCCGTCGAGATGGGCCGGGCGGCGTGGCTGCTCCGGAATGACGCGCCACAGCATCGCCATGCTGAGCAGTGCAGGCAGGCCCAGCCACCACAGGCTGCGCAGTCCCCAGGCGACCACGACCAGGCTGGCCAGCAGCGGCCAGATGCCACGGCCGATTTCGCCGCCGACCAGGAACAGTGACATGCCGTACCCCGGGCGCTTGCCGCTGAGCGTGCGCGCGCCGGCCAGCGCCTGCGGATGAAACAGGGCATTGGAAATGCCGATGCCGAACAGGGCCGGGATCAGCCAAGCGGGGCTCGTGGCCAGGCTTATGGCGATCGCACCGAGCGTGGACCCGGCCAGTCCAAGCAGGATCAACCAGCGCCCGCCGATACGATCAGCCAGCCAACCACCGAAAAACTGCAGGGACTGACCGACCAGGAGTGCCGACATCACCGCACCGGCATAACCCGTGTTCAGGCCCACGGCGATCAGGACCGCAGGCAGGATGCCGGGCAGGAAATTGGCTGCGCCATCATTCAGGAAATGCAGCCAGCCCAGGGCAGCCAGCCGGGTGTAGTGAGGGTCGTTTGGTGCGGTGCGAAGCTTCATGCAGTCGTTGCCGTGGGTGATCGTGGGGTGTGCGACATACCGGCTGTGCATGCAATTGCCTCACACATGCCACGGCACGGAGCACGGAACGGTTCGGGTTCGACCGGGAGCGGGTCACGGTCAGGTATCATTTGCGGGCACGAAATTATAGTACCAATTGGTTCAATAATAACGGATACCTCGCATGCCCATCATTGCCACATTGCACACCAGCCGCGGCCCGATCCGCATCCGCCTGCATGACGACAAGGTTCCACTGACCGTGGCCAATTTTGTCAATCTCAGCCGTCGCGGTTTCTATGACGGACTGGATTTCCATCGCGTCATTGCCGATTTCATGGTCCAGGGCGGTTGTCCCGAGGGCAGTGGGCGCGGCGGGCCGGGGTACCGGTTCGAGGACGAGTTCGACGCCGGCCTGCGGCACGACAAACCCGGTGTGCTGTCGATGGCCAATGCCGGCCCGGGTACCAACGGCAGTCAGTTCTTCATCACCCATGGCGCCACACCGTGGCTGGACGGCAAGCACAGCGTGTTCGGCGAGGTGGTGGATGCCTCCGACCAGGCCGTGGTCGACGCGATCGAACAGGGCGACAGCATCGAAAAGGTCGAGCTCGAAGGTGATGTCGATGCGTTGCTGGAGAAAATGAATGATCGCGTGACCGACTGGAATGCGGTGCTGGACGCGCGCGGCTGAGCCTGCCGCAGGACCCTGGACCAGGGCGGCTTCGGCCGCCCTTTCCTGTTTCGGACTTAACGCTTCCTGGACGCCACGCGATACGCGAACAGCAAGATGACGGCGCCGATGACACCGGCAATGAAGCCGGCCAATGCCCCGCCAATGGCGACCCCGAACACGCCGGCGAGCCAGTTGCCGAGGAACATGCCGGCGATACCGAGCAGGGCGGTGACGATGAATCCACCCGGGTCCTTGCCGGGCATCAGCAGCTTGGCGACCAGACCGACCACCAGGCCAACCACGAACAAGCCTATCCAGTACATGTGCAATCTCCCAGGTCAGTGGAAGGGTTTGCCAGTGTGGGTGTCCAGTTGGACACGGGCAAGGCTTGGGCATGCGCATGCATGTGACCATGAAGCTCAGTACCCGGGATGTGTCTTCAGACGGCACGGCGTACAAGCATCGTGCCCGGACGGTAAACGGTTATTTGCGGTTGGCGCGCTCTTGGCGCACATTTAGAGGGTCGCCGTCCCCATGACGGCGGTTTCTATTCCACAGGACACCTGCCAGGGGGAGAGCCATTCCATGCAAGCCGCCGTGACCGCACCCAAGCAACGATCGACCATATTCACCTATCTCCTGGCCGCGCTGGCCGGTCTGATGTTCGGACTGGACATTGGTGTGATATCCGGCGCCGAGCAGTTCATCCAGACGTATTTCCACATCAGCGACAACTACATCGAATGGATCGTCAGCAGCATGATGTGGGGTGCGGCGACGGGTGCGGCGGGTGCAGGGTGGCTGTCCTCGTCCCTGGGCCGCCGGCGCACGCTGGTCGTCAGCGCCGCACTGTTCGTGATCGGCTCGCTGCTGTGCGCGTTCGCGTGGACGCCGGAGGCTTTGGTGGCCGCGCGCTTCCTGCTTGGCATTGCGATCGGCGTGGCGGCCTTCACCGCGCCGCTGTACCTGGCCGAGGTATCGCCGCAGGAAACCCGCGGTGCGATGATCTCGATGTACCAGCTGATGATCACCATCGGCATCCTGGGTGCTTTCCTGTCCAACCTGTGGTTCAGCCGGCATGGCGAGTGGCGCTGGATGCTGGGCGTGATCGCCATCCCCGGCGCGTTGTTCCTGCTGGGCGTGCTGAGCCTTCCCGAGAGCCCGCGCTGGCTGGTCATGCGCGGGCGCTCCGGCGAAGCGCAGGATGTGCTCAACCACCTGCGCACGGATCCCGCCGCGGTCGAGCGGGAAGTGGCCGACATCCAGGAACAGCTGAAGATCCCGCAGCGCGGCTGGCACATGTTTTTGCAGAACGCCAACTTCCGCCGCTCGGTCTTCCTCGGCATCGGCCTGCAGGTCGTGCAGCAGCTGACCGGCATCAACGTGATCATGTACTACGCGCCGCGCATCTTCCATCAGGTGGGTTTCGGAGTGAACGCGCAGATGTGGGCCACGGTGATCGTGGGCGTGACCAACGTGCTGGCCACTTTCATCGCCATCGCCTTCGTCGACAGGGTCGGTCGCAAGCCGATTCTCTACGCCGGGTTCCTGGTGATGGCGGCGGGGCTGCTCTCGGTAGGGACGATGATGCACATGGGCGTCCTCACCCAGGGCGAGCAGATTTTCACCGTGGCGATGCTGCTGGTGTTCATCGTCGGCTTCGCGATGTCGGCCGGACCGCTGGTCTGGGCGATCTGTTCCGAGATCCAGCCGCTGAAAGGGCGTGACTTCGGCATTGGCGTATCCACCCTGACCAACTGGGTGGCCAATGCCATCGTCGGACTGACCTTCCTCAGCCTGCTCAACGGTATCGGCCCGGCGCAGACTTTCTGGCTGTACGGCGGTCTCAACGTCCTGTTCCTGCTGTTCACCTTCTGGTTCGTGCCGGAAACCAAGGGCACCAGCCTGGAGCAGATCGAGCGCAACCTGATGGGCGGCAAGGCGCTGCGCGACATCGGCCAGTAGCGCGACGCGGTCGCCGGCACCCGGGTGCCGGCGACTGTGTGCCATGCCGCGAGCGGAGGCTTGCGGTTTGGGCCGTGTGATAAAATCGCGGTTTTCCGATTCGTTTCGCGAGACTCATCCATGCCCAAGCTCGCCCAGCGCATGAGCCGTGCCAAGCCGAGCGCGATCATGCAGATTGCGCAGAAGGCCCGCCAGCTCAAGGCCGAAGGCCGCGACATCATCAGCTTCTCGATTGGCGTGCCGAATTTCCTGCCCGGCCCGCATGTCTACCAGGCGGTGCGCGAGTGGCTGGACAGGGACTCGGGCAGTTACGGTTCCAACCGTGGCGGCAAGCCGTTGCTGGACGCCTTCCTGCACAGCATGAAAGGCCTTGGCCTGGACGGTTACGGCATCGAGAACTGTGCGGTTGCCGTGGGCGCCAAGCACATTCTCTACAACCTGGCCGAGGCGCTCCTGGACGAGGGCGACGAGATCGCCTTTCCGACGCCCTACTGGACCAGCTATCTGGATATTGCCGAGATCCTCGGTGCCAGGGTCAGGCTGCTGCCGTGCCCGCCCGAGCAGAATTACAAGCTGACCCCGGCGCAGCTGGACCAGGCGCTGGCCAGCAAGCCCAGGATCTTCCTGTTCAACAACCCGTCCAACCCGACGGGCATGGTCTATACCCGCGACGAGATCGCCGCCCTGGCCGATGTGCTGGTGAAGCATCCGGACACCTGGGTCATCAACGACGACATCTACAACCGCATGATCTTCGACGGCGTGGGCTATCACAACTTCGTGCACTTCCGCCCCGAGCTGCGCGAACGCATGATCTTCGTCGATTCGCTATCCAAGACCTATGGCATGCCAGGCTGGCGCGTCGGCCTGATGGCCGGCCCGAAGGCCGTCGCCGATGCCGTGGTCGTGCTCAATTCCAACCACATCACCAACATCCCCGAGGTGGCCGAAGTCGCCGCCGCGGCTGCGTTGAGCGGCCCGCAGGACGTGCCCGAGGAAAAGTGCGCCGAGTTTGCCCGACGCCGCGACATCGTGGTCGATATCCTCAACGGTATCCCGGGCGTGGAGTGCCCGCGTCCCCAGGGTGCCTTCTATGCCTTCCCGGACATCTCCTGCGCATTCGGCAAGCGTCATGGCGACAGGCTCATCGAGAATGACGTCGACGTGTGCACGGCGCTGATGGAAGCCAAGGGCGTGGCCTGCGTGCCGGGCTCGGCCTTCGGTGAACCGCGCGGACTGCGAATCTCGTATTCCTGCAAGCCCGAGGAGCTGGAGCCGGGGATGAACCGCATCCGCGACTTCTTTTCCGAACTGACCTGAGCACAGGGCATCGGGAAAGGGACATCCACCGATTTCGCTTTCCGTCGCACCTTCCACCATGACCCCACATTCGTTACGGAGCCAAACCATGAAAACCCCCGTTCGAGTTGCCGTCACCGGCGCCGCTGGCCAGATCGGATACGCATTGCTGTTTCGCATCGCCGCCGGCGACATGCTGGGCAAGGACCAGCCGGTCATCCTGCACCTGCTCGAGATCACCCCGGCCCTGGACGCGCTCAAGGGGGTGGTGATGGAGCTCAACGACTGTGCATTCCCGCTGCTGGCCGACGTCGTCGCCACCGACGATGCCAATGTCGCCTTCAAGGACGCCGACTACGCAATGCTGGTCGGCGCGCGTCCGCGCGGGGCCGGCATGGAGCGCAAGGACCTGCTGGAAGCCAACGGCAAGATCTTCGGGCCGCAGGGCAAGGCGTTGAACGACCACGCCAGGCGCGACGTGAAGGTGCTGGTGGTCG
This sequence comes from Rhodanobacteraceae bacterium, assembly GCA_027019085.1. Classification (GTDB taxonomy): domain Bacteria; phylum Pseudomonadota; class Gammaproteobacteria; order Xanthomonadales; family Rhodanobacteraceae; genus Oleiagrimonas. The sequence goes on from JALUXG010000039.1 coordinate 29,141, forward strand.
GCAATCCGGCCAATACCAACGCACTGATTGCCCAGCAGAATGCACCGGATCTGGACCCGAAGTGCTTCACTGCCATGGTGCGCCTGGACCACAACCGCGCCATGAGCCAACTGGCCGAGAAGACCGGCAAGCACAACACCGATGTGAAGAAGATGATCATCTGGGGCAACCACAGCTCGACCCAGTACCCGGACATCCATCACGCCACCGTTGCCGGCACCCGCGCCATGGAACTGGTCGACCAGGCCTGGTACGAGGGCGAGTTCATCCCTACCGTGCAGCAGCGCGGCGCGGCGATCATCAAGGCCCGCGGCGCCTCGTCCGCAGCATCGGCGGCTTCGGCCGCAATCGACCACATGCGCTCGTGGGCGCTGGGTACGGCCGAGGGTGACTGGGTATCGATGGGTATCCCGTCGGATGGCTCCTACGGCATCAAGCCCGGCGTGATCTACGGCTACCCGGTGACCTGCAAGGACGGTGCCTACAGCATCGTGCAGGGGCTCGAAATCAACGATTTCTCGCGCCAGCGCATGGACGCTACCGCCAGGGAACTGCATGAAGAGCGCAGCGCCGTTGAAGGCCTGTTTCCGGGTTGAACGTCCCTTGACCGGGCCGCTTTGTGTCGGCCAGGGGGATGCCGGAATACCATTCCTGCGGGTGGCTCAAGTGCCTGCCGGTGTGCCAAGCAGCTCCGCGAAAGTGCGCGCGATCACCGGCATGGCGTAGCGCTCCTCGATGAAAGCCCGCGCCGCCGCACCCATGCGGCGGCGTTTTTCTTCGTGGGCCAGGTCCACGATGGCGTCACGCCAGGCATCGACGTCGCCCACCGGAAGCAGCCTGCCGGTTTCACCCTCGCGCAGGGTTTCGGGAATGCCGCCGATATGGCTGCCCAGCACCGGGATGCCGCTGGCCTGTGCCTCCACCGACACGCGCCCGAACATTTCCTGCATCACGGTAGGGAACGCCAGCATGGACATGGCGCTGTAGCAGCGAGCCGCATCGGCTCGCCAGCCGGCGACGTGGTGCCGTGATGCGAGCCCGCCGTGCTCGATGCGCGAGCGCAGGTCCTCCAGCTGCGGGCCTTCGCCGATCCAGAGTGCATGCAGGCGGGGATCGATCTGCATCGCCTGGTCAAGTGCCTGCTGCAGCACGAAGATGCCCTTGCCGGTGTACATGCGGCCGACATAGCCGACCACCACCGCGTCCCCGGGGATGCCCAGTTCATGGCGCATACGGCGCCCGAGTTCCGCGTCCGGCTTGCTGATACCGGTGTCGACCGGGTTGTAGACGACCTGGACACGGTCGCCAGGCATGCCGCGCGCAACGAACAGTTCGCGGGCATATCCGGACACGGCGATGAAGCGCTGGGCCAGCCGTGGCAGCAGGTATTCGGACATGCGGTGCATGGCCGGTGCACGCTGGCGAAACAGCGCCACGGGAATGCCGTGCAACCGTCCCTGAACGATCAGCGGCCAGTATTCCTTGCCAAAATCGCCGATCAGCCAGTCCGGTTCGAGATCATGGATGGCACGTGACAGGCTGCGATGGGCAGGCGGGGCGAACACGTTGCGAAAGCGCGCGTGCCGCCATGTCAGTCCGGCATTTTCCAGTTGGCGGGCGATATGGGTGTTGCGGTCCGCCAGTGCCCATACGGTGTGTCCGGCGCCGGCCATTGCCTGCACCATCGACAGGAAATGCGCGGCACCGCCGGCACGATCGCGATCGGTCCCCACGAACAGCAGCTTCATGCGTGACGGTCTTCGTAGCGGCTCACCAGGCGCACGGCGACCTGGGCCAGCAGGTGGCGGTTGGAGATCGGCACGCGCGGCCAGCGCAGCGGATCGCCCCCGGCTCGGGCACGGCCGCGCAGCGTGGTGGTGGCGTCGGAGAAGCCGGCTTCGCGCACGCTTGCGACCACGCGGTCATCATGATCACCGTACGGATAGCAGAACTGCGTCACCGGCGATCCTGTGCAATCCTGCAATGCCTTGCGGCAATCGTTTACTTCGCGCTGCAGGGCCGCGTCATCGCATTGGGTCAGTCGCACGTGCGAGTGTGTGTGCGCGCCCACGTCCATGCCGGCCGCCCGCCATGCGCGCAACTGCATGGCGGTCATGATCGGCGCTCGCACGCCGGTCCGGGCTTCGTCCCATCGGTTGTAGTCACCGAGTGCGCCGCTGACGGCGTAGCAGCTGGCCGAAAAGCCGTGCCGTTGCAGGACGGGAAGTGCGTGTTCGAGGTTATCCACGTAACCGTCGTCGAAGGTGATCACCGCCACCTTGCCGCGGGCTTCGCCGCGCAGGTACGGCATGGCATCGGACATGGACAGGCCGCGAAACCCAAGCCATCCGAGCAGGCGCATCTGGCGGGAGAATGCGCCGGGAGAGACATACAGACCGCGCAGTGCGCGCAACCCGGAAGGCACGGGGGCGACATGGTGGTACATGAGAATCGGGATGGCGGTCATGCGGAACTCATCGTGGCCGGGAAACCATGTACGTCCGGGGCTGTGGTTCGTGGCGTTGCGGCATCGTACCGCAAGCCGCCGCAGGCGGGCAGCGCAGGCAGGGTGCATTCGGCTGGACGGCGCGCCGATGGACTACAATGACCGGCTGAGACAGCTCTCCCGGAGTCAGCTCCATGCAAGCAGCATCCTCGATGGGCGCCGCCTTCCGCGCCGCGCTCAAGGAAGAAAAACCATTGCAGGTGGTCGGCGCGATCACCGCCTATGCCGGCCTCATGGCAAAGCGCGTCGGATACCGCGCCCTGTACCTGTCGGGCGGTGGCGTGGCCGCCAATTCGCTGGGCATGCCGGACCTGGGCATCAGTACCATGGAGGATGTGCTGACCGATGCCCGTCGCATCGTCGAAGCCACCGGCATGCCGATGCTGGTCGACATCGACACCGGCTGGGGCGGTGCCTTCAACATCGCGCGCAGCATCCGTTCCTTCGAGCGCGTCGGTGTGGCGGCGGTGCACCTGGAGGACCAGGTGGGGCAGAAGCGTTGCGGACACCGGCCGGGCAAGGAAGTGGTGCCGGCGGCCGAAATGGTCGATCGCGTCAAGGCCGCGGTGGATGCCAGGGTCGACGCCGGCTTCGTGATCATGGCGCGCACCGACGCGGCCGCGAAGGAAGGCATCGACGCCGCCATCGAGCGCGCGATGGCCTACGTCGAGGCCGGGGCCGACATGATCTTCCCCGAGGCCATGCGGACGCTGGACGATTACCGCAGGTTCAAGGATGCGGTCAAGGTACCGATCCTGGCCAACCTGACCGAATTCGGGGCCACGCCCTTGTTCACCGTGGACGAGTTGCGCACGGCGGGCGTGGACATGGCGCTGTACTGCTGCGGCGCCTACCGCGCCATGAACAAGGCTGCGCTGGATTTCTACGAGACAGTGCGCCGCGAAGGCACCCAGAAGACCGTCGTCCCCGCCATGCAGACACGCGAGGAACTGTACGATTTCCTCGGCTACCACGCCTACGAGGACAAGCTCGACGCCCTGTTCCAGGGCGACAAATGACAGCGAACACGGCGTAGGGCGGGCGCCGTCCGCCATCGCGAACGCGGGAATGGCGGACGGTGCCCGCCCTACGACCTGCGACAATCAAGTTTTCCGGGTGCGCGAGTCCGGCTCGCGCGGATACCCACCGATACCAGGACATCACACGAGGTTTTCAGCATGAGCGAGAGCACTCCCTCCAACCTGCCCAAGCCCAAGAAGTCCGTGGCGCTGTCCGGCGTGGCCGCCGGCAACACCGCGGTCTGCACGGTCGGCCGCAGCGGCAACGACCTGCACTACCGCGGTTACGACATCAAGGATCTGGCAACCCGGTCGAGCTTCGAGGAAGTGGCGCATCTCCTGATCCACGGTCACCTGCCCACCTGGTCCGAACTCAACGCCTACCGCGCCAGGCTCAAGCGCATGCGCGGCCTGCCGCAGCAGGTCAAGGGCGTGCTCGAGCGCCTGCCTGCAGCCGCGCACCCGATGGACGTGCTGCGTACCGGTTGCTCGGCACTGGGCACGGTGCTGCCGGAAAAGGACGACCACAGCGTCAGCGGTGCGCGCGAGATCGCCGATCGCCTGGTCGCCAGCTTCGGCTCGATGCTGCTGTACTGGTACCACTTTCGCCAGAACGGCAAGCCGATCGAGACCGAGACCGATGACGACACCGTCGCGGCGCACTTCCTGCATCTGCTGCACGGCGAACCGCCCAGCGAGCTGCATGCCAACGCGCTGGACAAGTCGCTGATTCTCTACGCCGAGCACGAATTCAATGCCTCGACCTTCACCGCGCGCGTGATTGCCGGCACCGGTTCGGACATCTATTCGTCGCTGACCGGCGCCATCGGGGCCCTTCGCGGACCCAAGCACGGCGGTGCCAACGAGGTGGCGATGGAGATCATTGCCCGCTACCGCGACGCTGACCAGGCCGAGGCCGACATCCGCCAGCGCGTGGCCAACAAGGAGATCGTCATCGGCTTCGGCCATCCGGTCTACACCATCGGTGATCCGCGCAACCCCATCATCAAGGAGATCAGCCGCAAGCTGTGCCAGGACGGCGGCAACATGCGCCTGTTTGAGGTTTCCGAGCGGATCGAGAACGTGATGATGGAACTGAAGAAGATGTTCCCGAACCTCGACTGGTACAGCGCATCGGCCTACCACATGCTGGGCGTGCCGACGGCCATGTTCACGCCGCTGTTCGTGATCGCCCGCACCACCGGCTGGAGTGCGCACGTGATGGAACAGCGCGAGGACGGGAAGATCATCCGTCCCAGCGCCAACTACAACGGTCCCGAGGATCGCGCCTACGTGCCGGTCGACAAGCGGTGACGGGCGCGTGAGTCTTGCAGCTGCGGCGGTCGGACGATCCGACGCCCCCCTGTCCACGGTTTCCACGGGAGCCTACGGCCACTGGGACATCAATGTGGCGGTGGCGCTGGCCACGGTGCTGGTGGTGGCCCTGTGCGTGCTGCTGCATTACGAGGGGCTGTCCTGGCTCTCGCGCGGATTGCTGCGGCTGCAGGGCCGGGCGCGCAGGCACATGCTGCGTGGCATCTTCGGGGTGCTGGTGCTGCATGTGCTGGAAATCTGGATCTTCGGACTCGCGGTGTTCGTGCTGCAGCAGACCGACCCGCGGTTCGGCCAGATTCACGGCATCGACCCGGGGTCACTGCTCGACTACGTGTACTTTTCCGCGGTGACCTACACCACCGTGGGCTTCGGCGACGTGATTCCGACCGGGCCGCTGCGCTTCCTGGTCGGCACCGAGGCGCTGGCCGGATTCGTGCTGATCACCTGGTCGGCCTCGTTCACGTTCCTGGAAATGCAGCGCTACTGGAAGCGGGATTGAGACCGGCCGGTCCTGCATCTGCGGGGCGTCCATCCGGCAGGCGTCTTCCGGCCGGCTACAGCGTGGCAGCCAGACGCGTACCCTGGTCGATGGCGCGCTTGGCGTCCAGTTCCGCGGCCACGTCGGCGCCGCCGATCACGTGTGTCGTGATGCCCTCGGCCTGCAGGGCATCGGCCAGCGAGCGGTTCGGCTCCTGGCCTGCACAGACCACGACATGATCGACATCCAGGACGCGTTCGGCACCGTCGATGCGCACGTGCAGCCCGGCATCGTCGATGGAGAGATAGGTCACACCGCCGAGCATGTGCACGCCCTTTTCCTTCAGGGTGGCGCGATGCACCCAGCCCGTGGTCTTGTTCAGGCGCCTGCCGGGCCTGCCTTCGCTGCGTTGCAGCAGCCAGATCTCGCGCGCGGGCGGTTCGGGCCGTCGCGGCTTGAGTCCGCCCGCGGCGCAATAGGCTTCGTCTACGCCCCATTCCTCGTTCCATCGCTTTACGTCCGTGCTCGGCGAGGGTCCGGGCTGGACCAGGAATTCGGCCACGTCGAAGCCGATACCCCCGGCACCGATGATCGCCACGCGCCGGCCGACCGGCGCATCGTGGCCAAGCACATCGAAATAGCCGAGCACCCTGGGATGGTCGGCACCGGGCAGTGCAAGCGCACGCGGCTTCACGCCGGTGGCCACAATCACCGCCTCGTAGCCGCGCAGCGTGTCCATATCCGGCTCGCATCCCAGGCGCACGTCCACCCCGGTATCGCCAAGCCGGTACCTGAAATAGCGCAGCGTTTCGTTGAATTCCTCCTTGCCGGGGATGCGCCTGGCGAGATTGAACTGCCCGCCGATTTGCGCCGCCCGGTCGAACAGGGTGACGGCATGGCCGCGCTCGGCCAGGGTGACGGCGCAGGCCAGTCCTGCCGGTCCGGCACCGACCACCGCGAAGGAACGCGGGCTTTCGGTGATCTCGATACGCAGGCTGGTCTCGTGACAGGCCCGTGGATTGACCAGGCATGATGCAGTGCGGTTCTCGAACACGTGGTCCAGGCAGGCCTGGTTGCAGGCGATGCAGGTATTGATGGCTTCGGCCTTGCCATGCCGGGCCTTGGCCACCCAGTCCGGGTCTGCCAGCAGCGGTCGTGCCATCGACACCATGTCGGCGTCGCCGGCGGCGAGGATGCGCTCGGCCACGTCGGGCAGGTTGATGCGATTGGTGGTGATCAGCGGGATGGCGACCTCACGCTTCATGCGCGCGGTGACCCATTCGAAGGCAGCGCGCGGCACGCTGGTGACGATGGTCGGCACACGCGCCTCGTGCCAGCCGATACCGGTGTTGATGAGTGTGGCGCCAGCCGTCTCGACGGCGCGCGCGAGGCGCACGATGTCGTCCCACGTCTGTCCCTTTTCGACCAGGTCCAGCATCGACAGGCGGTAGATGAGGATGAAATCCGACCCCACGGCCTCGCGGATGCGGCGCACGATCTCGACCGCAAAGCGCATGCGCCGTTCGGCATCACCGCCCCATGCGTCGCTGCGCCGGTTGGTGCGTTCGGTGAGGAACTGGTTGATCAGATAACCTTCCGAACCCATCACCTCCACGCCGTCATATCCCGCCTCGCGGGAGCGCACGGCACAATGGACAAAATCGCGGATGGTGCGTTCGATTCCACGTGCGGACAGGGCGCGCGGGGTAAACGGCGTGATCGGCGATTTCAGCCGCGACGGCGCCACCGACAACGGGTGATAGCCGTAACGGCCCGCGTGCAGGATCTGCATGCAGATGCGCCCGCCCTCCGCGTGCACGGCGCGGGTCAGCCTGCGGTGGCGGGCGACATGCCAGGGCATCGACAGCCGGCCACCGAACGGCTTGAGCCAGCCTTCGATGCTCGGTGCGATTCCGCCGGTGACCATCAGGCCGACACCGCCGCGCGCGCGCTCGGCAAAAAAGGCCGCAAGCCGCTCGTAGTCACGGGCACGGTCTTCGAGTCCGGTGTGCATCGAGCCCATCAATACCCGGTTGGGCAGGGTGCAGAAACCCAGGTCCAGAGGGCGCAGCAGGGACGGGTAGGAGGTGGCATTCATGGCGGAGCCTGCATCCAAACGATCGTTTGATTATGGATGCTGCCGTCCCTGGAGGCCAGTGCGTCAGCCGGGCAGGCGCCTGTCGCGCCATTGCGCCCATGCCCCCAGACCGCACACACCCGCAACCAGCACCAGGTCGAGCACCCAGCGCAGGCCGTCATGCGCATCGAACCAGGTCCGGGTCCAGATGTCGTGCGAGATCATGCGGGCGGCGGTCCAGGCGATGGCGCCGGCACCGATGTACACGACCACCGGAAAGCGGTTGATCAGCTTGAGGATCAGCGTCGAGCCCCAGACCACCAGCGGCACGCTGATCAGCAGGCCGATGATGACCAGCCCCAGATGCCCCCTGGAAGCACCGGCAATGGCAAGTACGTTGTCCAGACCCATCAGCGCATCGGCCACGATGATGGTGCGCATGGCGGCCCAGAATCCCGAGGCGGCACCCACATGCTGTTCCGGGTCCGGCTCCTTCTGGCGCAGCAGCTTCCAGGCGATCGGCAGCAGCACGACCCCGCCGGCCAGCATCAGGCCCGGAAGACGCAGCAGGTAGACCACGATCGCCGTCATCGCCACACGCACGGCAATGGCGCCGACGGTGCCCCAGATGATGGCTTTTTTCTGCAGGTGGCCGGGCAGGCTGCGGGCCGCCAAGGCAATCACGATGGCATTGTCGCCGGCCAGCACCAGGTCGATCAGGATGATGGCCAGCAGGCCGGAGAGAAGATCAGGGTTCAGAAGATCCATGCAGGTTCCCTTGGCGCGCGGACCGTGTGCGGACAGCCGCGCGCACGCCGGCGCGGCGGATCCACAAAAGTCTTGCTCGCGGCCTGGAGCCGCCGCGGTGACCGGGGCAGGCATGCCCGTGATGACGATCACCGCGCGTGGGAGCTACTCCCCCTTGATGGCCCGATTGTCGGCAGTCCGCCTGTCCGGCGTCAAGCGCGCTGCTGTCGTGCCTGCGACGCTGGAGGGTACAATGGACGTTTGTTTCCCTGCAGCGAGGTCCGCCATGAGCGCTTCCGACATCCGTTCCGCCCAGCGCCCCGAACCCGATGCGCCAATGGTCGCCATTGCCGACTACGTGGCCGATTACGCCATCGATTCGGACGAGGCCTTCGATACCGCGCGCTACATGCTGCTCGACTCGCTCGGCTGTGCGATGCTGGCCATGAAGTTCCCCGAGTGCGTCAAGCACCTCGGGCCGATCGTGCCCGGCGCCAGCCTTGCGGGCGGCACCCGTGTTCCCGGGACCAGCCATGAACTGGATCCGGTACAGGGAGCGTTCGCCATCGGCACCCAGATCCGCTGGCTCGACTTCAACGACACCTGGCTGGCCGCCGAATGGGGGCATCCTTCCGACAACCTCGGTGCGATCCTGGCCGTGGCCGATTACCTGGGACGCAAGGCCGGGCGCGAGGGCGGCACGGCACCGACCGTGCGCGACGTGCTGGGCTACGCCATCAAGGCGCACGAGATCCAGGGCGGCTATGCATTGAAGAACAGCTTCAACCGCGTCGGCCAGGATCACGTGATCCTGGTGCGACTGGCGTCGACCGCCGTTGCCACGCGCATGCTTGGCGGTGACAAGGACGACATCATCACCGCGGTATCGCACAGCTGGATCGACAACGGCGCCCTGCGCACCTACCGCCATGCGCCCAACACCGGGCCGCGCAAGAGCTGGGCTGCCGGCGATGCCTGCCGCCGTGCCGTCACCCATGCCATCAACGCCGTGCACAAGGGCGTGGTGGGTTATCCGTCCGCGCTGAGCGCCAAGACCTGGGGCTACTACGATGTGGCCTTCGGCGGCAAGCCGTTCGAGTTCGAGCGCCCCTTCGGCAGCTACGTGATGGAAAACGTGCTGTTCAAGATCAGCTTCCCGGCCGAATTCCATGCGCAGACCGCGGTCGAGTGCGCGATGAAGCTGCACGGCGAGGTCGCAGGACGCATCGACCAGATCGAGAAGATCGTCATCGAGACCCAGGAAGCGGGCTGCCGCATCATCGACAAGACCGGCCCGCTGGCCAACTACGCCGACCGCGACCACTGCATCCAGTACATGGTCGCCGTGCCGCTGATCTTCGGTCGCCTGACGGCCGACGACTACAACGACGACGTGGCCGCCGACCCGCGCATCGACGCCTTGCGCGAGCGGATGGAGGTCAGGGAGAACCCGCAGTTCACGAAGGACTACTTCGACCCGGACAAGCGCTACATCGGCAATGCGGTACAGGTGTTCTACAAGGACGGCAGCCACAGCGAGCGGATCGCGATCGATTACCCGATCGGACACCGCAAGCGCCGTGATGAAGGCATCCCGGTCCTGCTGCAGAAATTCGAGCGTGCCTTGCGCGGCCACCTTCCGGCCCGTCGGGTCGAGGCGATTCTCGCTGCCACCGCCGACCCGGAAAAGCTCGATGCCATGCCGATCCAGCATTTCATGTCGCTGTTCTCGATTTGAGCGGGTTGGCAACCGTGGCTGAACGCAATTGTGCCGGCACGTGTCCGGTGTCCATTCTTTGTTAAGATGAGCGAGACTGCATCGGTAACAGGAATCTGTGACCCGGCGCAGGGAATCCCGGTCTTTCATGTGCTGCTGGCCATGACGGACGGGATACCCCCTACCCATTTCAAAAACCAGGAGAGATTCAATGAAGCTGAAGGCTTTCGGCGCGCTCGCCGTGCTGGCGCTGGCCACCACGGGCGTGGCGCAGGCCCAGACCGCGGGAAGCGGTCCTGCCAAGGCGACAACCGGCAGCAGCGCCTATGACGGAAGGTGGTATGTCGCTCCGACCGTAGGCGGTTACTACAATGACACGGCACGCGACACCAACAGTCGCCAGCTGTACTACGGCATCGGATTCGGCAAGTTCATCAACGACTTCACCTCGGTGGACTTCTTTGTCGACACCACCAGCCGCCGCGTCGATTACTCCGGCAACCACTGGAAGAACTACAACATCGGCCTGGCTGCACGTTTCTATGCCGGGGGCTGGAACGACTGGCGTCCGTATGCGCTGTTCGGCGCCATGGGCAGCCTGCACAACGATCCGGGCGCGAACGGCTGGTCGCCTGCCGTGGAAGCCGGCGTGGGCCTGTCCAAGACCCTCAATGAGAACATGGACCTGCGCATGGAAACCGGCGTGCGCTACGACCACGACTACAAGTCGCTGCCCAACCCCGGCTACACCGACTACTTCCTCGGCCTGAGCCTGGTTTCGCGCTTCGGTGCCGCGGCACCTCCGCCGGCCCCGGTTGCGCCGCCGCCGCCGAAGCCAGTGGCACCGCCGCCGCCGCCCAAGCCGAGCTGCAGTGAGTTGGACAGCGATCACGACGGCGTCAACAATTGCGACGACAAGTGCCCGAACACCCCGCCCGGCACTATCGTCGGACCGGATGGCTGCCCGCAGAAGGTGGTCATCGAACTGCGAGGCGTGCACTTCAAGTTCGACCGTCCGCACATCGGCGAGACCAAGATCAAGCCGACCCTGCAGGATGCCTCGGAAGGCGTGAATCTTCTCGACCAGGCCGTTGACACGCTCAAGCGTTACAAGGACGTGCGTGTGAAGGTCGCCGGCTACACCGACTCGATCGGTACCGCCGCCTACAACCAGGCCCTTTCCATGCGTCGCGCCCGCATTGTCTACAACTACCTGGTCGATCACGGCGTGAGCCCGAAGGAGCTGGAAGGCCCGGTGGGTCACGGCGAGAACGATCCGGTGGCCAGCAATGCCACGGCAGAGGGCCGGTCCCGCAACCGCCGTGTGGAACTGCAGGTGCAAAACCAGTAATCGGCAGCCTTAACGTTGCAACGGAAAAGCCCGGCTTCGGCCGGGCTTTTTCATGGGAGTCCGGAAAACCACCGGTTGTATGCCAGCACCCCGTCAGGAACGCCCAGCAGGACCGACCGCATGGCCGGAACTGGCCGCGCCGATCATGGCTTCCGCCATTCTCACAAGAGCCGCATCACGATTTTTCTGTAGGACGCCCAGCAGGGCCGACCGCATGGCCGGAACTGGCCGCGCCGGTCATGGCTTCCACCATTCCCACAAGAGCCGCAACGCGCTTTTTTTTGTAGGAGGCCCAGCAGGGCCGACCGCAGGGCCAGAACTGGCCGCGCCGGTCACGGCTTCCGCCATTCCCACAAGAGCAGCAACGCGCTTTTCCGTAGGAGGCCCAGCAGGGCCGACCGCATGGCCGGAACTGGCCGCGCCGATCATGGCTTCCGCCATTCCCACAAGAGCCGCATCACGATTTTTCTGTAGGACGCCCAGCAGGGCCGACCGCATGGCCGGAACTGGCCGCGCCGGTCATGGCTTCCACCATTCCCACAAGAGCCGCAACGCGCTTTTTTTTGTAGGAGGCCCAGCAGGGCCGACCGCAGGGCCAGAACTGGCCGCGCCGGTCATGGCTTCCACCATTCCCACAAGAGCAGCATCGCGATTTTCCGTAGGAGGCCCGGCAGGGCCGACCGCATGGCCGGAACTGGCCGCGCCGGTCACGGCTTCCGCCATTCCCACAAGAGCGGCAACGCGATTTTTCTGCAGGAGGCCCGGCAGGGCCGACCGCAGGGCCAGAACTGGCCGCGCCGGTCACGGCTTCCGCCATTCCCACAAGAGCAGCATCGCGATTTTTCTGCAGGAGGCCCGGCAGGGCCGACCGCAGGGCCGGAACTGGCCGCGCCGGTCATGGCTTCCACCATTCCAACAAGAGCAGCAACGCGCTTTTTTTTGTAGGAGGCCCAGCAGGGCCGACCGCAGGGCCAGAATTGGCCGCGCCGGTCATGGCTTCCGCCATTCCCACAAGAGCAGCAATGCGCTTTTCCGTAGGAGGCCCGGCAGGGCCGACCGCAGGGCCAGAATTGGCCGCGCCGGTCATGGCTTCCACCATTCCCACAAGAGCAGCATCGCGATTTTTCTGCAGGAGGCCCGGCAGGGCCGACCGCAGGGCCGGAACTGGCCGCGCCGGTCACGGCTTCCGCCGTTCCCACAAGCACGGGATCGTACTTTACGCCCTGGGCAGGACTCCCGTGGCGCGGCCGGTGCGAATGAACGCCTCGATGGCCTCATCGAGCTGTTCGCGGGTGTGTGCCGCGCTCATCTGGGTACGGATACGCGCCTGGCCCTTGGGGACGACCGGGAAGAAGAAGCCGGTCACGTAGATGCCTTCGTCCAGCAGGGCATTGGCCATCGCCTGGGCTTTTGGCGCGTCATGGATCATCACCGGAACGATAGGGTGATCCCCCGGCTTGATCTCGAAACCGGCCTCGTTCATGTGCTGGCGGAAATACGCGGTGTTGTCCTTCAGCCGTTTGCGCAGGTCGTCGGCACCGGCCAGCATGTCGAACACCTTGATGCCGGCGGCCACCACATGCGGCGGAAGCGAGTTGGAGAACAGATAGGGCCGCGAGCGCTGGCGCAGCATGTCGATGATGTCCTGGCGCCCTGTGGTGAAGCCACCGACAGCGCCACCCAGCGACTTGCCCAGGGTGCCGGTGAAGATGTCGATCCGGTCCATCACCCCGTGCACCTCGGCCGAACCGCGGCCGGTGGGGCCGAGGAAGCCGGTGGCGTGGCACTCGTCGATGTGCACCAGCGCGCCGTATTTTTCGGCCAGCGCGGTGATCGCATCCAGGCGGGCGACAAAGCCGTCCATCGAGAACACGCCGTCGGTGGTGATGATGGTGCTGCGCACCCCGTCGGCCTGGGCGGCCTTGAGCTGGGCTTCCAGGTCGTCCATGTCGGAGTTGGCGTAACGGTAGCGTCGGGCCTTGCACAGGCGCACGCCGTCGATGATCGAGGCGTGGTTGAGCGCATCGGAAATGATCGCATCCTCGGGGCCGAACAACGGCTCGAACAGGCCGCCGTTGGCATCGAAGCAGGCGGCATACAGGATCGCGTCATCGGTGCCGAAGAAGTCCGCGATCTTGCGCTCCAGTGCCTTGTGCAGGTCCTGGGTGCCGCAGATGAAACGCACCGAGGCCATGCCGAAGCCATGCGTGTCGAGCGCTTTCTTGGCGGCGGCGATCACGTCCGGATGATCGGCCAGCCCGAGGTAGTTGTTGGCGCAGAAATTGAGCACCTTGCGACCGTCCGCCAGCGTGATCCGTGCCGATTGCGGTGAGGTGATGATGCGCTCTTCCTTGTACAGCCCGTTGTCGCGGATGTCGTCGAGTTCGGACTTGAGGCGGTCGCGGATGGTATAGGCCATGGTGTTTTCCTTGCAGCGCAAATGGGGAGCCTGGAACAGGGGCCGGGTGTCACGGATGCATCGTATTGCGGTCATGTGGGCGGGGGACATCGATGCCATGCACAGCGCACACCGAAGTCGATTTCCCAATCTCCATTCACCATTCCCGGTTTCATTGCCAGGAACACACGACCTTGCCGCAGTTGCCCGCGGCCATCAGATCGAAGCCGGTCTGGAAGTCGTCGATGGCGATCTGGTGCGTGAGTACCTTCTGCAGCGGGAATCCGGTCAGCACCATCTGCGTCATCTTGTACCAGGTCTCGTACATGCGTCGGCCGTAGATGCCGTGCAGGGTCAGGCCCTTGAAGATGATCCTGTCCCAGTCCACGCCGGCGCCCTTGGGCAGCAGGCCGAGCAGGGCGATCCTGCCGCCGTGGTACATGGTTTCCAGCATGTCGTTGAAGGCATGCGCGTTGCCGCTCATTTCCAGGCCGACGTCGAAGCCTTCCATGTGCAGGTCGGCGACCACGTCTTTCAGGCGCGTCTGGGACACGTTGACCACGCGCGTGGCGCCCATCTCGGCGGCCAGTTTCAGGCGGTAGTCGTTGACGTCGGTGACCACCACGTTGCGCGCGCCAACGTGCTTGGCGATGCCGGCGGCGATGATGCCGATCGGTCCGGCGCCGGTGATCAGCACGTCCTCGCCAATCAAGTCGAACTCCAGCGCACAGTGCGCGGCGTTGCCGTAGGGGTCGAAGAAGGCGGCCAGCTCCGAGGAGATCGGGTCGGGGATCGGCCACAGGTTGGAGGCCGGCACGGCGACGTACTCGGCAAAGGCGCCGTTGCGGTTCACGCCGATGCCCACGGTGTGCGGGCAAAGATGCTGGCGTCCGGCGCGGCAGTTGCGGCAGTGGCCGCATACGATGTGGCCTTCGGCGGACACGCGCTGGCCGACGCTGTAGCCGGTCACGCCCGGGCCCATGTCGACGATCCGGCCGACGAACTCGTGGCCGATCACCAGGCCCGGCTTGATGGTGCGCTGGGCCCACGCATCCCATTTGTAGATGTGCAGGTCGGTGCCGCAGATGGCCGTTTTCTCGACCTTCACCAGTACCTCGTTGGGACCGATCTCGGGAATCGGCACCTGCGCCATCCAGATACCTTCGGCGGCCTCGCGCTTGACCAGCGCCTTCATCGTGTCGGACATGCAGAAAACCTCCAGGGTAGGCACCCATTATACGTGGCCGCGTGGTTTCCCATGCGGGCGCCCGAAATCCCCAGGCTGTTGATGCAAGTGCATGACTTTGCTCATGTTGTTCCCTTGCCGCCTTTAGGGCAGGATCGCCAGTCGCGATGCATTTGCATCCGCAAAGCGGGTCATTACGGCCCGTCGACATCAGGAGAATATCTTGCGACGTTTGTTGACTGTGGCCGTGCTCAGTGCCGGCCTTGCCCTACCTGCCGCGCATGCCGACGAAGGCATGTGGCAACCGGCCCAGCTGCCCAGCCTGGCCAGGACGCTGAAGGCCGAAGGCCTGAAGCTCGACCCGAAGAACCTGACCGACCTGACCGCCTATCCGATGGGCGCCGTGGTCAGCCTGGGGTTCTGCACCGGCTCGTTCGTATCGCCCGAAGGACTGGTCGTGACCAACCACCATTGTGCGTACGGTGCGTTGCAGTACAACTCCAGCGACAAGAAGAACCTCATCGTCGACGGTTTCCTGGCCCGGCGGCACAGCGAGGAGAAGCCGGGCGGCCCGAACCTGCACGTCTACGTCACCGAAGACATCCGTGATGTCACCACCGACATCAAGGCCGCGATCAAGCCGGGCATGTCGCCGCTGGATCGCTTCAACGCCATCGACACCGCGGAGAAAACCCTGGTCAAGCAGTGCGAGTCCGGAGCGGACTTCCGCTGCGACGTCTACAGCTTCTATGGCGGCACCAGCTACCAGCTGATCAAGCAGCGCGAGATCAAGGACGTGCGCGTGGTCTACGCGCCGCCGGAGTCGATCGGCAAGTACGGTGGCGACATCGACAACTGGATGTGGCCCCGGCACACCGGCGACTTCAGCTACCTGCGCGCCTACGTGGCGCCGGATGGCAGTTCGGCGCCCTACAGCAAGGACAACGTGCCCTACAGGCCCAGGCACTGGCTGAAGGTCAATCCGCGGGGACTGGAGCCCGGCGATTTCGCCATGGTGGTCGGCTATCCGGGTCGCACCAACCGCTACCGCCTGGCCGCGGAAGTGGCCGATGCGGTCAACTGGCGCTACCCGACGCTGCTGAAGGTCTACGGCGACCTGCTGAAGATCATCGAGCAGGCCGGCCGCAAGAATCCCGAGGTTGCGGTGAAATACGCCGGGACGGTGGCCAGCTACAACAACGCCCTGAAGAATTTCGAAGGCCAGCTGGCGGGCCTGGGCAAGGCGCACGCGGTCAAGGTCAAGCAGCGCCAGGAAGCGGCGCTGGAAAAGTGGCTGGCCGCAAACCCCAGCCCGGCGCATCGCGCCATGCTGGAGGATATCCACAAGCTGCGGGAGCTGATCGCCCGGCAACAGGTCCATCGCGAGCGCAGCCTGGACACGCGCCTGGCCACCCGCGGCCTGCTGGGGACGGCCATCATGCTGGTGCGTCTGGATCAGGAGCGTGCCAAACCCGACCTCGAACGCAACCAGGGCATGCAGCAACGCGACGAGCCGCGCATCAAGGGTCGCCTGCAGCAGATGGCGCGGCGCATGGATGCAGGCGTGGACCAGCAGATGATGGTGTACGGCCTGTTGCGCTACGTGAAGCTGCCCACCGGCCAGCGCCTCAAGGCACTCGATGCCTGGCTTGACGGTGCGCACACCCGGGCCGCCATCGAAAAGAAGGTCGCCAGCCTGTATGCCGGGACTTCGCTCACCACGACCGCCGGTCGCCTGAAGTGGTTCAAGGCCGACGCGAAGCAGGTGGCTCAAAGCCACGACAGCATGATCGTGCTGGCGCGCAAGCTGATGCCCCAGTTGCGGGCACGCGAGAAGCAGGACAAGACCGTCACCGGTGAATTCCAGGCCCTGCGTCCGCGCTACATGCAGGCCATGCTGGCCTGGAACCGCGCCGAGGGCAGGCCGGTCTATCCCGACGCCAACGGCTCCCTGCGCGTGACCTTCGGTACCGTGAAGGGTTATTTCCCGAAGGACGGCGTGAAGTACCTGCCGTTCACCACCGCCGAGGGGATCCTCGAAAAGGACACGGGCAAGGCGCCGTTCAACGCCCCCGCGGCCGAGCTGGAAGCCATCCGCGCCCATCGTTTCGATGGTTTCACCTCCTCGCGCATCGCGGCACTGGACGGCTACGCGCCCGACAGCGCAGGGGCCCTGCCGGTCAACTTCCTCACCGACCTGGACACCACGGGTGGCAACTCCGGTTCCCCCACCCTGGACGGCCAGGGCCGGCTGGTCGGACTGCTGTTCGACGGCAACTGGGAGTCGGTCAGTGCCGACTGGCTGTTCAATCCCCGTCTGACGCGCTCGATCCATGTCGACGTGCGCTACATGCTGTGGGTGATGCACCAGGTCGACCATGCCGACAACCTGCTGAAGGAAATGGGTGTGCCGACCAGGCCCTGACCCCGGCGAGGGTCTGCAAGCCAGGACGGGCGGCAGTGATGCCGCCCGTCCTGCATGTGCGATTGCCTACAATGCCTTGCATGTCTGCCATTGACACCCGTCCTCCCGCGATCTTCCTGATGGGCCCCACCGCTACCGGCAAGACCGACCTGGCGCTGGCGCTGGCCCGGCGTTATCCCGTGGCACTGATCAGCGTGGATTCGGCCCTGGTCTATCGCGGGCTCGACATCGGTTCGGCCAAGCCCGATGCGGCGACCCTGGCGCGCTACCCGCACGCTCTGGTCGACATCCGCGACCCCGCACAGCCGTATTCGGCGGCGCAGTTCGCGCACGATGCCCGCCACGCCATGGACGCGGCCACGCGCGCGGGGAAGCTGCCCCTGCTGGTGGGCGGTACCGGCCTGTATTTCCGCGCCCTGCACCAGGGACTGTCGCCGATGCCCGAGGCCGATCCGGCCTTGCGCGCCCGCCTGGACGCGCAGGCGCAGCAACTGGGCTGGCCCGCGTTGCACCAAAGGCTGCGGGCACTGGACCCGGACGCCGCCGCGCGCATCGGCGCACACGATGCCCAGCGCATTGCCCGCGCGCTGGAGGTGATCGAGACCAGCGGTCGCAAGCTGAGCGAGATCCAGCGGCGGGTCCGCACCGCACCCTTTCCCTGGCGCGTGCTGAAACTTGCCTTGCTGCCGTCCGACCGCAAGCGCCTGCATGAGCGCATCGGGCACCGCGCGCGGCACATGC
Organism: Rhodanobacteraceae bacterium; assembly: GCA_027019085.1. GTDB lineage: Bacteria > Pseudomonadota > Gammaproteobacteria > Xanthomonadales > Rhodanobacteraceae > Oleiagrimonas. The sequence continues at coordinate 47,121 of JALUXG010000039.1, forward strand.
TCGATGCCGGACTGATCGAGGAGGTGCGCGCCCTGCGTGATCGTGGCGACCTGCACGAGGGCTTGCCCGCCCTGCGCGCCGTCGGCTACCGGCAAACCTGGTCGTACCTGCAGGGAAACCTCGACCGCGACGCACTGCACGCACGCATCGTGTATGCCACCCGGCAGTTGGCCAAGAGGCAAACCACCTGGTTGCGACGCGAGTTCGATGCGCGCCTCATCGATCCCGATCGCCACGATGCCCAGTCCGTGGCGCTCGACGCACTGTCGCTGTTCCTGCCCGGATGATGACGGGAACGGCGTGAATCGTGCCGGATACGCGTTTGCACCGACGCCGGGTGGGAGTAAGATGCGCGGGCCGAATGGCGCTTCCGGCGGTGTCGGGTGACGATTCGCATGCGACCGGGAAGTTCGGCCATCCCGGATGACCGCTTCGACCTGCCGTGCTGACGATGGCGCGCCTGCATGCCAGGTGCTGCACAGGGGAGATAACAACAATGTCCAAGGGACAATCCTTGCAAGATCCGTTTCTCAATGCACTGCGACGTGAACGGGTGCCGGTTTCGGTGTACCTGGTCAACGGCATCAAGTTGCAGGGCACGATCGAATCGTTCGACCAGTTCGTGGTCCTGCTGCGCAGCCAGGTCAGCCAGATGGTCTACAAGCACGCCATTTCGACCGTCGTGCCCAGTCGCAACGTGCGCCTGGACGATGGCGATGCCCACAACGACACGGCTGAGTCCGGCGCCGCTTCCGGGGCTTGAAGACCCGTTCCCGGCCGGGGTGTCGCAGCTTTCCAGCGGGCGAGGGCGTACAATGGACGCCTGTCCCGGGCGCTGTTGCCGGGGAAACGATACCCAAGGTGAACTCCCCTGTTTGACCGCGAGAAGAAAGGCGAGCGCGCTGTCGTGGTGTTGCCACATGCGCGTGACGATGCGGACAGCGCAAGCCGGGCCGAGGAATTCGTCGAGCTGGTCCGTTCGGCGGGTGCCCAGGTGCTGGCGCGCGTGCAGGCCCGGGTGGACCGGCCCAGCCCGCGGTACTACATCGGTTCGGGCAAGGCGGACGAACTGGCCGAAACCGTGCGCGCCACCGAAGCCGACGTGGTGCTGGTCGACCATACCCTGAGCCCGGTGCAGGAACGCAACCTCGAGCAGTTGCTCAAGGTCCGGGTGGTCGACCGCGCCGGGCTGATTCTCGACATCTTTGCCCAGCGCGCCCGGTCGCATGAAGGCAAGCTGGAAGTGGAGCTGGCCCAGCTCCGGCACCTGTCCACCCGCCTGGTCCGCGGCTGGACCCACCTGGAGCGCCAGCGCGGCGGCTCCATCGGCCTGCGCGGACCGGGTGAGACGCAGCTGGAAACCGACCGCCGCCTGCTGGGCGCGCGCATCCGGATGCTCGGTCAGCGCCTGGACAAGGTGAATGTCCAGCGCGAGCAGCAGCGCCGTTCGCGCATGCGCCATACCGTGCCGCGCGTGGCCCTGGTCGGCTACACCAATGCCGGCAAATCGACCCTGTTCAATGCCCTGACCACCGGGGGCGTGTATGCCGCCGACCAGTTGTTTGCCACGCTCGACCCCACCGTGCGCCGCATCGAGGACCTGTCCTGTGGTCCGGCCGTGCTGGCCGACACCGTGGGATTCATCCGCGAGCTTCCGCATGACCTGGTGGCCGCGTTCCGCGCCACCCTGAGCGAGGCGCGCGATGCCGACCTGCTGCTGCATGTGAGCGACGCGGCAGACCCGGAGCGGGACCTTCTGGCGCGCGTCGTCAACGCAGTGCTGGACGAAATCGGTGCCGGTGATGTTCCGCAATTGCGGGTGATGAACAAGATCGACCTGGCCGGCATGCCGCCGTCCGTGCAGCGTGATGCCGAGGGCAGGCCCGATCGCCTGTGGCTATCGGCGGCCAGTGGCGAGGGCCTGGACCTGCTGCGTGAGGCGCTGGGCGAACGTCTGGGCGGCGAGCGGGTGCGCGCGGCCTTGCAGTTGCCGTTGTCGGCCGGACGCATGCATGCGCGGCTGGTGGCGCTGGGCGCCATCACCAGTGAACAGGTCGACGCCGCAGGCTGGACGCTGCAGATCGATGCACCACGCAGCGTGCTGGCGCCGCTGGCCGGCAACGCCGATGAGGCCTCCCGTGCCCTGCGCAACCTGATTGTCCCCGTCGCCGAGTCCGGGGCATAGGTACGGCTTCTGTCTCCGGGTTGTGCGGTGCAGGGCATCGCTCATCCGCGGTGCATCCCTTGGCACCGGCCTCAGCGCCCGCGGGCGATGCAGCGGCCAGCGTCGCCAGTGCTGCGATCTGTTATCATTTCCAGCGTTTGCATCATGTGGCCGGTCCGGAGGCCTGTCGCTGGTGACGGATCCCGGCCTTGTGCCCAAATGTCTTGCCCGACAGACGGTGTCGACCGTGTGCACCGTCTAATCGCATGCCCGCAGGAGAGGCCTGATTCATGCCCTGGAATGAACCTGGAAGTGGAAAACGCGACCCGTGGGGCCGCCAAGGCGGCTCCGGTGGAGGCGACGGCAACGGTCCCGATTTCGAGAAGTTTCTCAGGCAGTTGCGCGCACGGCTGGGTCGCTTCGGCCGTTTCGGTGGCTCCGGTGGTGGCGGCATCGCGACCATCATCATCGCCCTCGTGCTGGCCTGGGCCTTGCTGACCAGCTTCGTCAGCGTCAATGCGCGCGAGGTTGGCGTCGTGCTGCGCTTTGGCCAGTTCTCGCGCATGCTGGGTCCGGGGCTGCATTTCAAGCTGCCCTCGCCGATCGAGCAGGTCAACCTGGTCAAGACCACCGCGGTCCGTTCCTGGTCCGATACGGCCACCATGCTGACCAAGGACGAGAACATCGTCACCGTCAGCTTCAACGTGCAGTACCAGGTCAACGACGCGCGCAATTACCTGTTTTCGATCCGCGACCCCGATGAAACCCTGCAGGAGGCCTCCGAGGCCGCGGTGCGTTCGGTGGTCGGCAACAACGACATGAACACCCTGCTTTCCGGGCAGGGCGCCAAGCTGGTGGCCAAGACGCGTGAGGCCCTGCAGCAGACCCTGGACGGATACAACACCGGCATCCTGGTGACCGACGTCAGCTTCCAGAACGTGGCGCCTCCCGATCAGGTGCGCGATGCCTTCGATGACGTCAACAAGGCGCGCGAGGACAAGCAGCGCATCGAGAACGAAGCCAAGGCCTACGCCAGCCAGATCATTCCGGTCGCGCGCGGCCAGGCCGCACGCATCGCGGCCCAGGCCGCCGGCTACAAGGCAGCGCGCGTGGCGCGTGCAACCGGCGACGCCGAGCGTTTCGACCTGCTGCTGTCGCAATACCTGGCAGCGCCGAACGTAACCCGCGAGCGGTTGTGGATGGAAACCATGGAGCAGGTGCTGTCGAACAATCCCAAGGTCATCGACGGCAGCAACGGCCGCAACGTGCTCTACCTGCCGCTGGACGGCGTGGCGGGCAAACATGCTTCGTCGACACCGGCCAAGGTGGCGCCGGCCCTGCAGGCAACGCCTGACGGCAAGGGAGGCAACTGATGAAAACCGCCAGCCTGATTCTCGTCGCCATCCTGCTGCTTGGCGCCTACAACTCCGCATTCGTGGTCCGCGAGGGGCAAACCGCGATCGTGCTGCAGTTTGGCCGCATCGATCGCACCAACGACAAGCCCGGGTTGCACTTCAAGCTGCCCTTCGTGCAGCAGGTGATGTTGTTCGATGCACGCATCCAGACGCTCGATACGCAGCCGGAGCGTTACTTCACCCTGGAAAAGAAGACCGTGCAGGTCGATTTCTACGTGAAATGGCGCATCCAGAACAACGCCCGTTACTACCAGGCCACCGGTGGGCTGACCAGCAACGCGCGCCAGCGTGTGCTGCCCATCATCAAGGACGCGCTGCGTTTCGAGATCAACGCCCGTCCGCTGGACGAGCTGATTTCCGGTGGCCGCAAGGACATCACCAGGCGGGTGCGCGAGCTTGCCGACGAATCCACGCTCAAGACGCTGGGCATCAAGGTAGTCGATGTGCGCATCAAGCAGATCGAGTTGCCTACCGAGGTCAGCGAGTCGGTCTACAAGCGCATGCGAGCCGAACGCACCAAGCTGGCCAACGAACTTCGGTCGACCGGCAAGGAAGAGGCCGAAAAGATCCGCGCCAATGCCGATCGCCAGCGTCAGGTGCTGATCGCCGATGCCGAGCGTGACGCGGCCAAGATCCGCGGCGAGGGCGATGCCCAGGCGGCCAAGGTGTACGCCAAGGCCTACAACCGCGATCCGAAGTTCTACGACTTCTACCGCAGCCTCGAGGCCTATCGCCATGCCTTCTCCGACGGCAAGAGCGTGATGGTGCTGAAGACCGATTCGGACTTCATGCGTTATTTCAGCAACGGCGATCGCAACAAGAAATGACGATGGCCTGAAACGCATGCCGAAGGATTTCTACGCTGCCATCTGCCTCGTCTTCGTGCTTGAGGGGCTGGTGCTGTTCGCAGCCCCGCAAGCCTGGCAGAACATGGTGCGTCAGGCGCTCGACCTGGAACCACGCACCTTGCGCATCATCGGCGGTGTGGCCATGGCCATCGGTCTGGTCACCCTGCGCCTGGTCTTCCACTGACCCCTGCCGCACCATCGTTTCGCATATCCTGCGTTCGCGCCTTCCGGCGCTCCTACAAATAAACAGGCAGCCCCCACCACGCTATGGTAGGAGCGGCGGCAGCCGCGATAAAAGCCCGCAACCTGCGCAATCATTGGTTTCGCGTCACGGCCATTGCCTGCGTTCGCGCCTTCCGGCGCTCCTACAATAGATCAGCAGCCCCACCACGCTGTGGTAGGAGCGGCGGCAGCCGCGAAAAAAGCCCGCAACCTGCCCAATCGTTTGTTTAACCCCACGGCCATTGCCTGCGTTCGCGCCTTCCGGCGCTCCTACAATAGATCAGCAGCCCCACCACGCCGTGGTAGGAACGGCGGCAGCCGTGACCGAAGGGAATGCCTGTGGTGCGCCGCCAACGCGGTGCCCCTCGATCATCGCGTCAAACAATCAACGCCAAAACGCCCAACAAACCCGCAGAACCTGCGAAAATACATACCTTGGCCAATACACGACGGAAATTCATGCCATGGGCAAGTCAGTTGTAATCCTCGGCGCGCAATGGGGCGACGAAGGCAAGGGCAAGATCGTCGACCTGCTGACCGAACGCGTCGGCGCGGTGGCACGTTTCCAGGGCGGTCACAACGCGGGCCACACGCTGGTCATCGACGGCAAGAAGACTGTCCTGCACCTGATTCCCTCCGGCATTCTGCGCCAGGGCGTGACCTGCCTGATCGGCAATGGGGTGGTGCTCTCGCCCGCCGCGCTGATGAGCGAGATCGCCGAGTTGGAAGGCAACGGCGTCGAGGTCCGCTCGCGCCTGAAGATCAGCCCGGCCACGCCGCTGATCATGCCCTACCACATCGCCCTGGATCAGGCGCGCGAGAAGGCCGCCGGCGGCAAGGCCATCGGCACCACCGGCCGCGGCATCGGCCCGGCCTACGAAGACAAGGTCGCGCGTCGTTCGATCCGCGTGGCCGACCTGATGTACCCGCACGAGCTGCCGGAAAAGATCAAGACCGCAGTCACCTACTACAACTTCGTCCTGACCCAGTGGCTCAAGGCCGAACCGGTCGACGAAAAGCAGGTGCTCGAATCGGCCATCTCCTGGGGCGAGTACATCCGTCCGATGATCGACGACGTGGCCACCGTCCTGCACGAGCTGCGCGCGGCCGGCGGCAACATCCTGTACGAGGGCGCGCAGGGTGCGCTGCTGGACATCGACCACGGCACCTACCCGTACGTCACCTCCTCCAACACCACCATCGGCGGCGCACTGGCCGGCACCGGCGTGGGCGCCTGCGACATCGACTACGTGCTGGGCATCTGCAAGGCCTACGCCACGCGCGTGGGCGGCGGCCCGTTCCCGACCGAACTGCACGACGACATCGGCAAGCTGATCGGCAAGCACGGCAACGAATTCGGCGCCAGCACCGGCCGTCCGCGCCGCTGCGGCTGGATCGACCTGGTGGCGCTCAAGCGCGCGGTGCAGATCAACGCCATCAACGGCCTGGCCATCACCAAGCTGGACGTGCTCGACCACGTCGAATCCATCAAGGTCTGCATCGCCTACGAATACCGCGGCAAGCGCCGCGAACTGGCGCCCCTGGACGCCGACGGCTGGGACGAGTGCAAGCCGGTGTACCTGGAATTTCCCGGCTGGGATCAGCCCACCTCCGGTGTACGCGAGTGGAGCAAACTCCCCGCCGCCGCCCGCGCCTACCTGCGCGCTATCGAGGAACTCTCCGGCTGTCGCCTGGCCCTGGTCGCCACCGGCGCCGATCGTGATGACACGATTGTGCTGGATGATCCGTTTGCGTGACCTGCAGCCTCTGCAAGGCGTGAAATAGCCCCGCTTCGGCGGGGTTTTTTTCAACGCCAATCGGCAACGAACGAGCACAGACGTGTAACAAATTGTTACGAGTCTATGGGGATGTTGTTCGTCGTCCCAGGAATAGTTCTGAAGAACCCACTTGGGTGCAGGTCAACCTTAAAGTTGACAACGTCATATACAACCGGTAAGTTGATTTCGTAACTATCAACCCTGAGGTTGACTCGGTGAACATTATCCGGATCCCAGACCAGCTCGGTCCCATGCTTCGGGCTGCACGACTCCAGCACGGTTGGACTCAGGAAGATGTCGCCAGGCAATTGGGCATCACAAAGCAGGCAGTCTCCAAATTGGAGAATCATGCGGGGCGTGCCTCGTTTGATCGCATACACAGGCTTTGCCTCTTGCTGGGCTTGGAGTTGGGCTTGTGGAAAAAGTCGGAGCCGTGGCCGAATGCAGCTCTCTCGTCCAAGGCGGAGTGGTAGCCGTGGCTGCTCGCATTCGTGCGCTCGACCTATGGATGAATGGCCAATACGTAGGGCGCTGGGAGCGCACTCGCAGCGGTGCGGATCAACTTGTCTATGACCGCGACTGGGTTGCTTCTCCAGAGGGGCGACCGCTGTCGCTCTCACTTCCTATAACCCCCGGCAGTCACAAAAAGGCTCTTTCACAGCGATCGGCCGCTGTTGCCGCCTATTTTGACAACTTGCTACCCGACAACGACCGTATTCTTCGACGTTTGCGTGATCGTTATAGTGCAGGGAGTACGTCGGCATTCGATCTCCTTGCAGCCATTGGTCGCGACTGTGTGGGCGCTTTGCAGCTGGTACCGGCAGGCACAGCGCCGGATGACGTGCATACAATCAATGCCGATTATCTAACCGAAGCCGAGGTGGCCCAGGTTCTTCGCGATACACCGCAGGCGGGACCTTTGGGTAAACGCGAGAGCAACGCATTTCGCCTGTCCATCGCTGGAGCTCAGGAAAAAACGGCGCTTGTCCGCCATGAAGAGAAGTGGTGTATTCCTCAGGGGGCGACGCCAAGCACTCATATCTTCAAATTGCCACTCGGAGTCGTTGGCAACATGCGCACTGACATGCGTGACTCTGTCGAGATCGAGTGGTTGTCGATGGAAATAGCGCGAACTTTTGGACTGGATGTTCCGCGAACGCAGATCGGTCACTTTGAAGAGCAAAAGGCGCTTGTTGTTGAACGTTTCGATCGTGCTCTATCTCGCGATGGCTCATGGTGGATTCGCTTGCCGCAAGAGGACTTCTGTCAGGCATTAGGGGTGCCTCCAGCCCAAAAATACGAGCAAGATAGTGGGCCGGGTATCCGTAAGATCATGGAAGTATTGCGTGGCTCCGAACGTGCCCAGGAAGATCGGGAGACATTCCTCAAGAGCCAATTACTGTTCTGGCTGATGGCCGCGACGGATGCACATGCGAAGAACTTCAGCTTGTATTTGTTGCCTGGCGGCAGGTATCGCTTGACGCCGTTGTACGACATCTTGTCCGCTTATCCCGTCATGGGGAGAGGCGTGAACCAATTGGATCCACGGAAAGCACAACTGGCCATGGCTGTCTCCGGAAAGAATCGCCATTACGATCTGTATGGCATTCATCGCTGGCACTGGGTGGAGATGGGTGCGGCATTGGGCATGCCGCATGTACCAGAGCTTATCGAACAACTGCTAGGGCAGGTGCCTACCGTCTTGGATGAGGTGGCGGAGCGTTTGCCGGAAGGTTTTCCAGCCGCAGTATTCGATGCTGTGCGCGAAGGCATGCTGGAAGCTGCCCATCGCTTGGATAACGAACCAAACAGGCGTTAGAAGAGCCAGGATGCACGACAAGCGCGGCTCGCCCAGCAAGTCACAACCGGTTGATTCTCAATCTATCTCGGTTCCCTGGTTTTGCCTTGAGGTTAGTTTGCAAGGCTTGTTCGTACCCAATTTGGGTATTAATGTACCCAATATGGGAACGAAAGGCCGAGCCACCACGAACGCGTCCAGCGAGCCAGCAGGCAGTCTTGCCGATGCTCTGTTCACGCGAACGCAGCAGCGCGTGCTCGGCCTCCTCTTTGGCCAGTCGGAACGCAGTTTCACGGTGCGAGAACTCATAGCAGCGACCGGGGCCGGCCATGGTGCAGTGCAGCGCGAGGTGGCCAAACTGGCCGGTTCGGGCTTGTTGACCACGCGCCAGCGGGGAAACCAGAAGCACTATCAGGCCGATCCGGCTTCACCGATCTTTGTCGAGTTGGTCGGCATGATGCGCAAGACGGTGGGGCTGGCCGAGCCTTTGCGTGCGGCCCTTATGCCATTGAGCGACCAGATCATTGCGGCCTTTGTGTATGGCTCCGTCGCCAAGCGCAGCGATCATGCAGGGAGCGACATCGACGTGATGATCCTTTCCGATACGCTTGGCTACGCGGATGTGGTCCTTGCCCTGCATCCTGTCAATGAACAACTGGGGCGCGAGATCAATCCGAGCATCTACTCGCGCGCAGAGTGGCAGCGCCGTATCAGCAACGACAATGTATTTGTAACTCGTATCATGGAGCAACCTAAGATATGGCTGATAGGAGGACAGGATGACCTCATCGCTTGAAAACCTGAGTAAGCCTGGTGGCGCGCTTATTCGCGAACCGCCGGATGAGCGCGAATTGGCCGGTTTGAAACGATCGGGACTCGCGCGCCTGAAAGATGCCAGGAATACCTCGCTCGAGATCGAGAGCCGCTTTGACCTGGTCTACAACGCCGCGCATGCTCTCTGTCTTGCCGCATTGCGCAGCAAGGGATTTCGCGCCCAACATCGCTACATCGTTTTCCAGGTCGTTCCGCATACACTCGAACTCGGGCCGGAAGTATGGCGCGTGCTGGACAAGGGGCACCATCAACGCAACCTGGCCGAGTACGAAGGCGTCCTCGACATCGAGGAGCGCTTGATTCAGGACATGATCGAGGCTTGCGATGCTGTGGTCGCCAGGCTTGAGGCGATGGAAATATAGTCAAGCGCAGCAGGCATCCCATCGATTATGAAAGGGGCCTCGACACCAAATTCGAAACGTCTTACCACGATCCCATTAGAGCGCGTTTGAGTGAATCTGGAATCGCTATTCCCCTGGCACAGCCGGTCACGCCGGAGACCACAAGAGAAGTTTGCATCTATGTCTGTAACACAGCTCTCGAACGAAGAGGCTTCCTTCATCCAGGCGCTCGCGGCACGCGGCGGTTCGGCAGGAAATATCAGCCTGCGGGCGGACCTGGCATGGTCCGAGGAAGCCTACGAGCGCATCCGCGCGTCCCTCATCGAAGCAGGGTTTGTACGAGCGGGGCGAGGCCGTGGTGGTTCCGTGATCCTTGCCGAGCGCGTGCAGCATGCAATCGAAGGGGGTAGCGACAAGGCGACCAAAGAGAGTACGAAGCAAAAGAAGCACAAGGCTGCAAGCGCGAAGCGCGGCAAGACTGCAAAGGAAGCGAGCGACGCCAATCTGGGCTTCGAAGCCGAGCTGTTCAAGGCGGCGGACAAGTTGCGCGGCAACATGGAACCCAGCGACTACAAGCACGTCGCGCTGGGCCTGATCTTCCTGAAGTACATTTCCGACGCCTTCGAGGCGCGCCATGCCGAATTGCTGGCCGACGACCCGCAGGTGGCGGAGGACAGGGACGAATACCTCGCCGACAACATCTTCTGGGTGCCCAAGGATGCACGCTGGTCGCATCTGAAGGCCAACGCCAAGCGCCCTGAAATTGGCACCCTCATCGACGACGCCATGCGCGCCATCGAAAAGAGCAACGAATCGCTCAAGGGCGTCTTGCCCAAGGACTACGCGCGACCCGCGCTCAACAAGGTGATGCTGGGCGAGCTGATCGACCTGATCTCCGGCATCGCGCTGGGTGAAGGCGAAAGCCCGTCCAGGGACGTGCTGGGTCGCGTCTACGAATACTTCCTCGCCCAGTTCGCCGGCAGCGAGGGCAAGCGCGGCGGCGAGTTCTACACCCCGCGTTCGGTGGTGCGTGTGCTGGTGGAAATGCTCGAGCCCTACCACGGCCGCGTCTACGATCCGTGTTGCGGCTCCGGCGGCATGTTCGTGCAGAGCGACAAGTTCGTGCGCGAACACGGCGGACGCATCGGCGATATCGCCATCTACGGCCAGGAGAGCAACTACACCACCTGGCGCCTGGCCAAGATGAACCTGGCCGTGCGCGGCATCGACGCCGACATCCGCTGGAACAACGAGGGCAGCTTCCACAAGGACGAACTGCGTGACCTGCGCTTCGACCACATCCTCGCCAACCCGCCCTTCAATATCTCCGACTGGGGCGGCGACCGCCTGCGCGAAGACCCGCGCTGGCAGTTCGGTGTGCCGCCCGTGGGCAACGCCAACTACGCCTGGCTCCAGCACATCTACCACCACCTCGCACCCAACGGCACGGCGGGCGTGGTGCTGGCCAACGGCTCCATGAGTTCCAATCAGAGCGGCGAAGGCGAGATCCGCAAGGCCATGGTCGAGGCCGACGCCGTGGACTGCATGGTGGCCCTGCCGGGGCAGTTGTTCTACTCCACCCAGATCCCCGCCTGCCTGTGGTTCCTGGCCCGCGACAAATCCAACGGCAAGCGCGGCAAGGAGACGCTGCGCGACCGACGCGGCGAGGTGCTGTTCATCGACGCCCGCAACATGGGCACACTGGTGGACCGCACCCGGCGCGAACTCAGCGATGCCGATATCCAGAAGATCGCCGATACCTATCATGCCTGGCGCCGGGCAGGAGGCCCAAGTGTCGCGGAGGACAGGACGTCCGAGAGCGACCGGGGCGAGAAGGGTGCCGGCGACGCACAGGGAAGTGCAAGTGTCGCGGGAGGCAGGATGCCGAGAGCGACCAAGTACGCGGACATTCCGGGCTTCTGCAAGAGCGCCAGCCTGGAAGCCATCCGCAAGCACGGCCATGTGCTTACGCCCGGCCGCTATGTCGGCGCCGAAGCCGCCGAGGACGACGGCGAGCCGTTCGAAGAAAAGATGCGGCGGCTCAGTACGCAGTGGAGGGAGCAGCAGCAGGAGGCGGCGCGGCTGGATGCGGCGATTGAAGCCAACCTGAGGGAGCTTGGGTATGGCGGGTGAGTGGCGAGTGAAAACGCTCGACCGGCTTGGTCGCGTTGTTACAGGAAAAACGCCTCCATCGACCAATCTTAATGCGTTTGGCGGAAACATCCCTTTCGTAACGCCGTCGGACATGGACGGTTCGCGCATCATCACGAATACAACGCGGCACTTGTCTGCATCCGGCCAAACAGGGGTGAAAAATGCGGCCATTCCGAAAGGTGCAGTTATGGTGTCCTGCATTGGTTCTGATATGGGCAAGGCTGCGATTGCCGGAGCTGATTGCGCGACTAACCAGCAAATCAACAGCATCATCGTTGATACAGATGATTCGGCGCTATTCGTTTACTACAACCTCAGCACAAGGAAATCCGAGATTCGCGGATCTGCCAGCGGTTCGGCGCAACCCATCTTGAACAAATCGGCGTTCGGCCGTCTTGAAATTGAACTGCCTTCGCCAGCTGAACAACGCGCCATCGCCCACATCCTCGGCACGCTGGACGACAAGATCGAACTCAACCGCCGCCGCAACCAGACGCTGGAGGCCATGGCCCGCGCCCTGTTCAAGGACTGGTTCGTCGACTTCGGCCCCGTCCGCGCCAAGATGGAAGGCCGCACCCCCTATCTTCCCGCCGACCTCTGGCAGCTCCTCCCCGATCGCCTTGATGACGAGGGCAAGCCGGAGGGGTGGCGGTACTCGACGATCGGCAGCGAAGTCACCGTCTGCGGTGGTTCGACACCCAGCACCAAGGAACCAGCCTTCTGGGAGGGCGGTGAACATCACTGGGCAACACCGAAGGATCTTTCGACGCTGACATTTCCCGTGCTACTCGATACGGCTCGAAAGATCACCGATGCAGGTATTGCCAAGATCGGCTCTGGCCTATTGCCCGTCGGTACAGTGTTGCTCTCCTCGCGTGCCCCTATTGGCTACCTCGCCATCACCGAAGTGCCGACAGCTATCAATCAAGGCTTCATCGCCATGAAGTGCGATGGTTCTTTGCCGAACGTATTCGTCCTGTTCTGGTGCCGCGAGAATATGGATCTCATTCTTGGCAATGCCAACGGCTCCACTTTCCAGGAGATCAGCAAGGGCAACTTCCGCCCGATCCCGGTGGTCGTGCCATCCGAGCCGATTCTGAATGCATTCCGAGAGCATACCGAGCCGCTGTATCGCCATATCGTCGAAAACGAGCGCGAATCTCACACCCTCTCCCAACTCCGCGATACCCTGCTGCCCAAACTGATATCCGGCGACTTGCGTATCGCCGAAGCAAAGCGTTTCTTGGAGAGAACGACGTGACGACTGCCGAGCAAATCAATCTCTGGCGGCAGGCGCCATCCGAGGACCAGCGGCTGGAGTTCAAGGAAGCCAAGGCCCAGTTTGACTTTCGTAAGCTGCAACAGTACTGCGTTGCGCTTGCCAACGAGGGTGGAGGCGTGCTGCTACTGGGGGTGGCGGACAAGCCGCCGCGCCCGGTGGTTGGCAGCAAGGCGTTCCCGGATACCGTCAAGACTGCGCAGGATCTGTTCCATGCCATCGGCTTCCGGGTCGATGTGGAAGCTGTTGCGCACCCGGATGGCCGTGTGGTCGTGTTCCACATTCCGCCGCGGCCGCTCGGCACGGCCTATCATCTCGACGGCAAGTATCTCATGCGTGCCGGTGAGGCGCTGGTGCCGATGAGCGAGGACCACTTGCGGCGCATATTCGCCGAGGGCGAGCCCGATTGGCTGGAAGAGCATTCGATTACTGGGGCGGACCCCGAAGACGTGGTGGAACTGCTCGACGTGCAGGCCTTCTTCGAGTTGCTGAAACTGCCCTATCCGTCCGATCGTTCCGGCGTAATCGACCGTCTGCTGCGCGAGCGGCTGGTCGACCCGTTAGACGGCACTCTTGCCATTCGTCGCCTGGGCGCGCTTATGCTGGCTCGCCGCCTGGAAGATTTTCCCGACCTTGCCAGGAAAGCACCACGGGTAGTGGTCTACACGGGAAACAACAAGCTCGAGACTCGGCTGGACCAGACTGGCATCAAGGGCTACGCGGTGGGTTTCCGTGGGCTGGTGCAGTTCGTGATGGATCAGTTGCCGCAGAATGAAGTGATCGAGGATGCGCTCCGCAAGGAGGTCAAGCTGGTTCCCGAGGTGGTAGTTCGCGAACTGACTGCCAATGCGCTCATCCACCAGGACTTCACCGTACGTGGTGCATCGGTGATGATCGAGATCTACACCAACCGGGTCGAGTTCTCCAACCCGGGCGAGCCTATCGTGCCGGTGGAGCGCTTTATCGACGGCTACCAGTCGCGCAACGAACGTCTGGCCGACTTGATGCGCCGCTTTGGCATCTGCGAGGAGAAGAGTAGTGGTATCGACCGGGTGGTCCAAGCGGCAGAGGTCTACCAGTTGCCGGCGCCGGATTTCCGTGCCGGTCACCACAGGACGGTTGTGACCCTCTACGGGCCAAAGCCTTTCGAGGAGATGGATCGGAACGATCGCGTGCGGGCCTGCTACCAGCATTGCGCCCTGAAGTGGGTGATGGCTGAGAAAATGACAAATCAATCGCTGCGTGAACGCTTCCACCTCCCTGAGGGCAAGGCGGCGATTGCCTCCCAAATCATCGCGGCGGCGACCGAGGCCGGGCTGATCAAGCCGGACGAGGCTGTAGGGAAGTCTCGCAAGTTCGCCCGCTACTTGCCTTTCTGGGCCTGAGTTTCATTTAACGCATTGCCACCGGCAGGGGGATAGGGTGCAAGAAAAGTATGTAAAAACAGATACTTATTTATTTAAGCCTTTCCCGGGCTGCGCCAATGACGTTCCTGTCTGAAGCCGAGCTCGAAGCCGCGCTGCTTGAGCAGCTCATCGGCTTGGGCTACACCTGCACCTCGGACGAGCTGATCGGCCCCGACGGCAAACAGCCGGAACGAGACGCCTACGATGAGGTGGTGCTCAAGGCGCGACTGGCTGAAGCCGTGGCTCGCCTGAACCCGACGTTGCCGCCTGAAGCACTGGCCGATGCGGTGCGTCGCCTGACGCAGTCTGAACTGCCCAACCTGCTGGAAGAGAACCGTCGCATCCACCGCCTGCTGATCGAAGGCGTGGATGTGGAGTATTACGCCGAGGACGGCACGCTGACGGCAGGCAAGGTGCGTCTGATCGATTTCGACGCGCCATCGAAAAACGACTGGTTGGCGGTGCAGCAATTCGTCGTGGTGTCGGGTCACGTCAACCGTCGCCCGGATGTGGTGATATTCGTCAACGGCCTGCCGTTGGCGGTGATCGAGCTGAAGGCCCCTGGCGGCGAGAACGCAACGCTGGTGGGCGCGTTCAATCAGCTACAGACCTACAAACTGCAGATTCCCGCATTGTTCCGCAGCAACGCGTTGCTGGTGACGTCCGATGGCTTGTCGGCACGGGTGGGTTCGCTGTCGGCGGACCTGGAGCGCTTCATGCCCTGGCGCACGACGGACGGTCGGCAGATCGAGCCCAAGGGATCGCCGGAACTGGCGACGTTGATCGAGGGCGTGTTCGAAAAGCATCGGTTCCTTCAACTGCTGCGCCGATTCACGGTGTTTGGCGAATCAAGTAGTGGGCTGGTCAAGATTGTGGCTGGTTATCACCAGTACCACGCGGTGCGAAAGGCAGTGGCGTCAACGCTCCGTGCTAGTCAGTCTGATTGGCAGGCGGAGGATCCGGCCGAATACGGTTTGCCCGGCGTCGACAGCCAGCCGGCGGGTGATCGCAAGGCCGGTGTGATCTGGCATACGCAGGGCTCCGGGAAGAGCCTGTTGATGGCCTTCTACGCGGGCATGCTGGTGGCCGAGCCGCGCATGGCCAACCCCACGCTGGTGGTCCTCACCGATCGCAATGATCTGGATGATCAGCTCTTTACCACCTTTGCCATGTGCAAGGACCTGATCCGGCAGACGCCGGTGCAGGCCGAGGACCGGGAGCATCTGCGCAGCTTGCTCAACCGTGCGTCCGGTGGCGTGATCTTCACCACCCTGCAGAAGTTTTCGCCTCAGCCCGGAGAGACCGAATTTCCGGTGCTGACGGAGCGCTCCAACGTGATCGTCATCGCCGACGAAGCGCATCGCAGCCAGTACGGGTTCAAGGCCAAGGTGGCGGGCAAGACCGGCGAGATCGGCTACGGGTTTGCCAAGTACCTGCGAGATGCGCTGCCGCACGCGTCGTTCATCGGCTTCACCGGCACGCCGATTGAAGCGAGCGACGTCAACACGCCGGCCGTGTTCGGCCATTACATCGACATCTACGACATCAGCCGGGCGGTGGAAGACGGCGCCACGGTGCCAATCTATTACGAATCCCGTTTGGCGCGCATCCAGCTGGACGAGGATGAGAAACCGCGCATCGATGCCGAGATCGAAGCGTTGCTGGAGGATGACGACGAGGCCAGCGCCGAGCGCACCAAGCAGAAGTGGAGCACCGTCGAGACCCTGGTAGGCAGCCCCAGGCGTTTGGCCCTGGTGGCCGCCGATCTGGTGCAGCATTTCGAGGACCGCGTGGCGGCGCTCGACGGCAAGGCCATGGTGGTGTGCATGAGCCGGCGCATCTGCGTGGCCTTGTACGACGAGATCATCAAGCTGCGCCCGGACTGGCACAGCGATGACGACAACGCCGGCAGCCTCAAGGTCGTGATGACGGGCGCGGCTTCCGATCCGGCGGCGTGGCAGCCGCATATCGGCGGCTCGACCAGTCCTGGGGCGCGCCGCGATCTGCTGGCCAAGCGCGCCCGCGATCCAGGTGATCCGCTGCGGATGGTGATTGTTCGCGATATGTGGTTGACCGGTTTCGATGCGCCGAGCATGCACACGATGTACATCGACAAGCCCATGCGCGGGCATGGTCTGATGCAGGCGATCGCGCGCGTGAACCGTGTGTTCCGCGACAAGCCGGCAGGGTTGATCGTCGACTACATCGGCATCGCGCAGAACCTGAAATCCGCACTGGCGCAGTACTCAAAACCTGATCAGGACAAGACCGGCATCGATGAAGCCGAGGCCGTGGCGGTCATGCTGGAGAAGTACGAGATCGTGCGCGACATGTTCGCCGCACAGGGAAGTGCAAGTGTCGCGGGAGGCAGGATGCCGGGAGCGACCCACGGTTTCGACTACCGCAGCGCGTTGGGTGGCACACCGGGCGAACGGTTGGCGATGATGGCGGGCGCTATCGAGTGGATTCTCGATAAGCAGCAGCAGTGGGCGGCTGCGGAGAAGACCAAGGAAGCCAAGAAGCAGGCGCAGCGGCGCTTCGCGGATGGCGTGCTGGCCTTGTCCAAGGCGTTTGCCCTGGCGGCCAGTTCGGATGAAGCGAAGGGTATCCGCGAAGAAGTCGGTTTCTTTCAGGCGATCCGCGCTGCGCTCGTCAAAACGGCTGCCGGATCAGGCACGGCGCAGAAAGACCGTGAACTGGCGATCCAACAGATCGTCAGTCGCGCGGTGGTCTCCACCGAGATTGTCGACATCCTGGCGGCGGCTGGCATCCAGTCACCGGACATCTCCATTCTGTCGGACGAATTCCTGGCCGAAGTCCAGCAGATGGAGAAGAAGAACTTGGGGCTTGAGGCGCTGCGCAAGCTGCTCAACGACAGCATCCGATCCCGCACCCGGACCAACGTGGTCGAAACGCGTGCCTTCTCCCAGCGGCTGGAGGATGCCATTGCGCGCTATCACGCCAACGCCATCACCACGGCCGAAGTCTTGCAGGAACTGATCAACCTCGCCAAAGACATTCGTGCCGCTCGAACACGTGGTGAGGAGCAAGGCCTTTCCGAGGACGAAGTGGCGTTTTACGACGCGCTGGCCGAGAACGGCTCCGCTGTGGAGGTCATGGGCGATGACAAACTGCGCGTGATTGCCCACGAGTTGCTGGTCAGCCTGCGCGAGAACGTCTCGGTGGACTGGGCGCATCGCGAATCGGCCCGGGCCAGACTTCGGGTTCTGGTCAAACGCATCCTGCGCAAGTACGGGTATCCACCCGATCTGCAGGACGAAGCGGTGCAAACCGTGTTGCAGCAGGCCGAGGCGTTGTCGTCGAGCTGGGTGGCTTGACAGCACTCACTTCGATACTTCGGTCAAGTGCGAAGCCTGAAAAGGGTATTCGTAAGATGAAATCCAGGTTGTGATGCACTTCGAGTGCCCGCCAGATGTTCTTGAATAATCCTACGTCGAGAGTGACTGACTGAGTGAAATTTCATGCCAACTAAGCCTTGGACTCGCGAGGAAGTCGAAGCAGCAGTGGCCGACTACCGGCGCATGCTCATTCAGGAACTGAGCGGCCAGAAGTACAGCAAGACCGAGCATCGACGTGCGCTGCAGAAGCTGCTGAATGATCGTTCGGATGGCTCCATCGAGCGCAAGCACCAGAACATCAGCGCCATCCTGATTGCGATGAACTGTCCGTACATTGCGGGCTACAAGCCGTTGGGCAACTACCAGGCGCTGCTGCATGAGGTCGTGGTGGCGCAGATTGCCGATGATCCGTTGTTCGATCAGGCGGCACTGCATGCTGCGACGCAGCCTGCGCTGGCGCCGAGTGGGATCGATTTTGGCTATTGGCTGGAGGATCCGCCGAAGCGTTCATGGGTGAGTGATCCGGCGGTAGCCAAATCCCCGTCATTTCTGCCAGTACAGCGCGACTACGTGGCGCAGGAAGCGCGTAATCGGACCTTGGGAAAAGCCGGCGAGGAACTGGTGCTGGCCTATGAGCGTGATCGTCTGGAACGACTGGGCCATGAGGCGCTGGCCGGCAAGGTCGAACATGTGTCCGAGACACTTGGCGACGGCACGGGGTACGACATTCTTTCCTTTGAACCGAACGGTCGCGAGCGTTTCATCGAGGTCAAGACCACGGCGTTCGCCAAAGCCACGCCGTTCTACGTCAGTCGCAACGAGGTCGACTTCTCCGAGCGGATGAAGCGGCAATATCACCTGTATCGCGTGTTCGAGTTCCGCGCGCAGCCGCGCATGTTCATGCTGCGCGGGAACATGCGCAAAAAGCTGAAGCTGGATGCAGCGAGCTATCGCGCGACAGTGTGAATCTTTCTGGTGGCAACATGGTGCCGTGAACAACACTGCTGGTGCATGGAGCCACATCCATACTTCCCACATCGGGGACGGAGGAAATTCATCCGCTCTGGATCCGCAAGGGGCTGTATCGCGAGCGCTACGCCGTGCCTGAGGATCCGTATCACGTGGCGCTGCGTTTCGGTCTGGAACGTATTCATGTCTATCTGCGCAGCCGCCGGCAGGAGGGTTCGCTTACGCGCGTGGTCGTCGGGGGACGACATACCTTTCGCCGGACAGCCTGTGAGGCAACGTCTGGAATAGGGGTGGGCGCACGCTCGACTGCCTTGGGCATTGCGGTTTTATTAATTTCAGATAAAAGCCTAAGTGAAATTAACGACTGCCACTAATTTCACTTGCTCGCCGAGGGAAACGCCATGCACCGCCAGTCGCCGGGAACGTACCGCACCGTGCCAACGGCGGATGAGCCGTTTCGCGCCTTTGTACCGGCGCCGTTGCCGCCGGATCCGCCGCTGGCATGGTCGCCTGCGATGCGGCGTCGTTTCGACGACGCGCTGGTGGCCCTGGGGCGGCTGGATGCGGTGTCGGCGTTGTTGCTCAATGCGGCGTTGGTGCTGAACAGCTTCGTGCGCAAGGAGGCGGTGCTGTCCTCGCAGATCGAGGGCATGCAGTCCTCGCTGGCGGATTTGCTGCTGTACGAGATCGACGAGCAGCCCAGCGTGCCGATGGAGGACGCGCATGAGGTCAGCCGGTATGTCGCTGCGCTGGAACATGGTCTGGCGCGCTTGCGTGGCGGTTTTCCGCTCAGCGTGCGTCTGATCAGCGAGATGCATGCGGTGTTGATGGATCACCCGCAGGGGCGGTGCAAGACGCCAGGCGAGTTCCGCCGCAGCCAGGTGTGGATCGGCGGGACGCGGCCGGGCAACGCGGTGTTCGTGCCGCCGCCGCCGGATGCCGTGTCCGATTGCCTGGGCGACCTGGAGCGCTTTCTCAATGATCTGCCGGAGGCGACACCGCCGTTGCTGAAAGCGGCCTTGGCGCATGTGCAGTTCGAGACCATCCATCCGTTCCTGGACGGCAACGGGCGCATCGGGCGGCTGATGATTGTGCTGCAACTGGTGCACGATGGCTTGCTGAGCGAACCGCTGTTGTACCCCAGCCTGTTCTTCAAGAAGCACCGCGCGCTCTACTACGAGCTGCTGAATGCCGTGCGTGTGCACGGCGACTGGGAACGCTGGCTGGAGTACTTCGCCGAAGGTGTCGAGAAGAGTGCCACGCAGGCCGTGGCCACGGCGCAGCATCTGCTGGCGCTGGTCAACAAAGACCGGAACCGCATCGCCACGTTGGGCCGTGGAGCGGCATCGGCGCTGGCCGTGTTGCAGGCGCTGCAGCGCCAGCCTGTGACCACGGCGCCTGCGCTGGTCAGGGACACCGGGCTGGCCATGGCCACGGTGAACCGGATGCTGGTGCAATTGATCGACCCGGGGATCGTGGCGGAGCTGACCCAGCGGCAGCGCAACCGGATCTTCAGTTACCGCGCGTACGTGGATGTGCTCAATGCCGAGCTTTGATCGCTACCGTGACGTTCACCGAAAGGAAGAATCGCGAAAAGGGATTGGAGGCAATTAATCGTTCGCCATGGAAAAGCATCTGGAGTATTTTCTGATATGCAACTGGAACCAGACCGCACTGAGCCAGGATTTTCTGATCCACGAAAAAGACGAGCCGGTGGGTCAGCAATACGCGACTGTCGCGGGTCCCATCGAGATCCGCGCTGTCAGCCGTGGCCGCAAGCGTCTACTGGTGGTGGAGCTCAAGCGAGATCGTGCCACGAACGTGGTCGTGGGGCAGACCTTGCGCAACATGGGATACGTCAAAGAGCAGATTACCGAGCTCGATCAGATGGTGGAGGATGCGATTATCGCGTCGGTGGATGATCTAAAATTGCGCTGGGCGCTGTCGGCGGTCCAGCGCGTCGGGTTTTACCGCTATCAGGTCGACTTCAAGTTGGTGAAGGCGGGAACAGCTGCAGGCCCAGGCCCATCGGTACTCTGACATGAACAGCCGGTACGACGCTGGAAGGGATCAAGGGGGATTCGAACCGGGTTCGAACGACCAGGTCTTGCGCAACAAGTTGGGCGTCACCGACCCTGACGAGATGGACGAGGTCGAGCTGGGTTTGCTGGAACAGCTCTACCAGGCCGTGCTGGTGGCGGATTTTCCCGATCGAACATTGCGCGTTGTCGATATCAAAACCTGGCACCGACGCTGGCTGGGTAATGTGTACGACTGGGCCGGCGCAGGGCGCTCGGTCAACATGGGTAAGGGAGACTTCCAGTTTGCCGCTGCCGCGCAGATTCCACGTTTGCTGACGGTGTTCGAGCGCGACTGCCTGGTGCG
This sequence comes from Rhodanobacteraceae bacterium, assembly GCA_027019085.1. Classification (GTDB taxonomy): domain Bacteria; phylum Pseudomonadota; class Gammaproteobacteria; order Xanthomonadales; family Rhodanobacteraceae; genus Oleiagrimonas. Next base: position 68,073 of record JALUXG010000039.1, read on the forward strand.
CTACACGCCTTGCCATGATCTCGGCGAGCCGGCGTTGACCGAGGCGGTGGCCGTGACCCATGTGGAATTCATCCTGATCCACCCCTTTCGCGAGGGTAACGGTCGCCTGTCGCGCCTCCTGGCCGATGTCATGATGGTGCAGGCGGGACATGAGCCGCTGGACTACAGCGCGTGGGACGCGGACAAGCCAGCGTATTTTGGGGCGATCCATGCCGGCATGGCCGGAGACTATGCGCCGATGCGGCGACTGGTTGAAACTGCGCTGGCGGACTGAGCGCGGCTCGCGCGTCAGCTCGCGAGTGCGACTTTGCGTCGCTTGGGATTCTTGCTGCGCAGGGTGTTCTCGATCTGGCGGATGCTCTTGCCCGTCTCGATGGCGGTGGAACTGGCCACCGCACGGATAATGGCCTGCTGACTCGGCGCTTTGGCAGTGCGGCGCGGCTTGATTGCAGCGGTTGGCTTGGCTGGCTTCATGCTATTCATTATACCGGATTGCATCGGCTGATTTGTCTGGAAATCGACTGTTTGATGGTCTGGGTACGGAGGAAGAATGGTGCCAGGGACATGTTGCCCACATGCAATCAACCCGAACGCCCCACAACCGGCCACACCTGCGCGATGCCGGGACGCTAGACTGTGGCGGTGAATCTGCTGGACATCTTCGGCAACGACACCGTGAGCCTGGTGCCGGCTTGGTCGGTTGAGGCGTGGACATGATGGAATTCCCCGTTGCACCGGACGAGGCCCGCCCTTGCGGCAGCGGTCGTCAATATGGGCGCTGCTGCATGCAGCGTGACCTGCAGGCCATCGTGCAGCAGCGAAATGAGGCGGCGCACGATGACTTCCACGGCCTGTCGCCCGTGCAGATGCATGCCTTGTTGTATGCACCGTTCGACTCGCCGCGCTGGCTGGAATTTCCCGCGGTGCTGCCGGAGGCGCCAGAGGCGCCGATCGCGCAGCTGTTCGACATGCTGTGCCAGGCGCTGGAGGCTGGGGAGCTGAAGGCTACGCCCAAGGGCAACTTGCCGCGTGCCTTCAGCCAGCAGGCGCATCATGCCTTCGCCGAAGCCTCGCCTTACAGCATGGACCGGCCTATCGGCAAGGTGAGCAGTGAAGAGGATTTCGAGGCGCTGCATGTCACCCGTCTGGTCGCGCAGCAGGCGACGAAGGCGTGGTTTCGAAAACGCCGGTGCTGGATCAGGCGGTGCGGTTTCACGTGCCGTCGATGCCTCGGTAGGGCCCGGCTGCACGGGACGTGTTGCGAGCCATGTAGGGATGCGCACCACGCATGGCAGCAAGGGTCTGTGGTGCGCGTCAGCCTGCTTTGCGATGTGTTTTTTTCGCCGGTGTCAGGGCGATGTGCAGCTTGCAGCCCACCGCGTCGGCATAGCGTCGCAGTGTGGCCAGTGAGGGGGCGTGCCTGCGGTTCCCCGCGCTGGATTCCAGGCGGCCCACGGATGCCTGGGCAATGCCCATGCGTTGGGCGACATCGGCTTGCGTCAGGCCGGCCGTGTGGCGCGCACGCACCAGTTCGGCCATGGCTTCGAATTCGTCGGCCAGGGCGTCGTAGGCATCCTTGAATGCGGGATCCCGGGCCCAGCGCTTGCGCGTGGTCTCGATGTCTACAGGTACTGGCTTGTAGGCTTCGCGGGTCATGTCATCACCTCTCGTTGCCGTGCGCGCGCCTTGGACTGTGGTGACGGTCGCGCAGCGCAGGGCTTCATCGATCGCCGTAGCCGGCCTCGGGTTCGTGGATACGCTGGTCCGTTTTCAGGCGCAGGTGGTCACGAATCCACTCGGCAAAGGCATCCTCGCTCAATGAGCCTTCGGCCAGGGCGATGTATTGTGGATACAGTTCCAGATCGTCCGCTTCAAGCGTGGCGCCATTGAGCAGCAGGAAGGTTTCGCAGGCGACGGCGGCGGTGCGCTTGTTGCCGTCGATGAACGGGTGGTTGCGCGACAGGCCGAAGGCCAGGCTGGCGGCGAGATCGGCCAGATCGGGTGGCGGGTTGCCGTAGGCGTGGCGCTGCTGCGGGCGGGCCAGAGCGGAGTCGAGCAGGTTGTCGTCGCGTACGCCGGGGTTGCCGCCATGCTCGGCAAGCTGGCGCTCGTGGATAGCCAGGGCCAGGAGTTTTTCAATCCAGATGATCATGGCTGTCCTTACTGAGCCAGCTTGTGCAGCAGCGTGCGCCGCTTGCGCATGATTTCCTCTGCCACGTCCATTTGCGCGGCGAGCGTGGGGTCGTAGGCGGTCAGGCGCAGGCCGTCGGGGGTTTCCACGGCATACAGTGCGTCGCCCTTCTTCAGGCGCAGGCGGGTGAGCAGTTCGCGGGGCAGGATGACGCCGGAGGAGTTGCCGATGGTGGTGATCTTGAGTTTCATGGAAGGTTCCTACGAAGGTTATAACGTACGTTATACGCTTCCCGGCGTGGTGCGGCAAGGGCAGGCGGGGCGGAGAGGGAGTAGGATTTGGGGCAGGCAGGTGCATGATGCAGGCCGGTCATGGTATCGGTGCTAGGCATGTCATGGCGATGTATTTATATCGTCATTCAAGACGAAATAAGCGTATATTCAGGTTGTATTCGTCATAATTGACGAGGAATGAAGATCACCACGCATACGACAGATCATGCGCTCCTGCAGGAGCTGGGTGAACGCCTGGCCAGCGAGCGCCTGGGGCGGGACCTGACCCAGGCGCAGCTGGCAGAACAGGCCGGCATTTCCAAGCGCACGCTGGAGCGCCTGGAAGCCGGCGCGGTGGCTTCGCAGTTGTCTTCCTTGTTGCGTGTGCTGCGCGCACTGGGGCTGCTGGAACGGCTCGATCTGCTGCTTCCGGAATCGCGCCCGGGACCGGTCCTTCAGCTCAGGGGCGGGGGGCGTGTGCGCCAGCGCGCCTCCGGCAGGCAGGCGGCCGACACTCGGTCGCCTGTATCGTGGAGCTGGGAACGGTGAGCGTCGCCGAAGTGCGCCTGTGGGGCCGCGCCATCGGCGCGGTATCGCTGGATGAGGGCCAGTCCACGGCGGCCTTCCAGTACCTGCCCGAATTCGTTGCCAGCGGCATCGAGCCGGCGCCGCTCATGATGCCGCTGGCGCACCGCGTGTACCGCTTCCCCGAGCTGCCGGTGGCCAGTTTCCATGGCCTGCCGGGCCTCCTGGCCGATGCGCTGCCGGACCGTTTCGGCAATGCGCTGATCGATCAGTGGCTGGCGCAGCAGGGTCGCACGCCGGAGAGCTTCAACGCCGTAGAGCGCCTGTGCTACATCGGTACGCGGGCCATGGGCGCGCTGTCATTCCGGCCGGTGCTGGGACCGCGCAGGATATCCAGCCGCGTGGATCTGGATGCGCTGGTCGAACTGGCATCGGAGGTGCTTGCCCATCGCCAGGGTTTCACGGTCAGCCTGGAATCGCGCAAGCGCGAGAAGGCGATGCGCGACATCTTGCGCGTGGGGACATCCGCCGGCGGTGCGCGGGCCAAGGCGATCATCGCCTGGAATCCGGACACCAACGAGGTGCGTTCGGGGCAGGTCGATGCGGGGCCCGGTTTTGGCTACTGGCTGTTGAAGTTCGATGGCGTGTCCGGCAACCGCGACCGCGAGCTGGACGACCCCCAGGGCTACGGCGCGATCGAGTACGCCTATGCCTTGATGGCGCAATCGGCCGGCATCGCCATGAGCGAGTGCCGGCTGCTGGAGGAAGGCGGACGGCGCCACTTCATGACCCGGCGTTTCGACCGCGCCGAAGACGGCAGACGGCTGCATCTGCAATCGCTCGGCGCACTGGCGCATTTCGACTACAACCGGGCCGGAGCGTATGGCTATGAACAGGCCCTGCAGGTGATGCGCCGGCTCGACCTGCCCATGAGCGCACTGGAAGAACTCTTCCGCCGCATGCTGTTCAACGTGGTCGCGCGCAACCAGGACGACCACGTCAAGAACATCGCCTTCCTCATGGACCGCGAAGGCCGCTGGTCGCTGGCGCCGGCCTACGACCTGACCTACAGCCACAACCCGCAAGGCCGCTGGACCGCGCAACACCAGATGAGCATCCACGGCAAGCGCGATCACTTCACCCTGGCCGATTTCCACGCCTGCGCCCAGGCGGCCATGCTCAAACGCGGGCGTGACAAGGCCCTGCTCGAGCAGGTGATCATGGCGGTCCGGCGCTGGCCGGAGTTCGCCGCGCAGGCAGGCATGGACGATGCGCTCGCCATGCAAATCGGCACGATGCACCGGTTGCAGTTCGTCTGAGGGCGCATCGTCATCAGGCAGGCCCGGCAGGGCAAACCGGCGACGGCAGACAAAATGAGAACCCTGTCACGAATTGGCTGATCTGGGCGGTTTTTGCGTGGATTGTGATGCATTTGGCATGCGGCATGCACGTTTCCGGCAAAGGACGCATGGTAGGCAAATTCATGGGCGTGCAGGAAAAACTGGCGAAATCTCCATATGGCCTGGATTCCTTGCCCTTGAACGCCAAGGCGTTGAGGCCGTTGTGGAGGAATCATTGTGCGTAGGGCGGGTTTGTGGTGGCTGGTACTGACGCTGTGGGTCATCCATGTGACCCTGGCTGCCAGGGCCGATGCCAGTACGGCCATCGGGCCGGAGCTGGCGGCAATGGCCGTGCAGGCGCTGGCGGCGGCTGCCGCGCTGACGCGCTGGCGTCGCAGCGCGGGCGAGGCGCGCTGGATGTGGTTGTTGCTGGCCGTGGTCGTGTTGTTGCAAATGACCTGGGGGGCATTCAACGTGCTGGCGGGTCTTGCAACCGGTGAGACAGCCAGTGTGCTGGGTTCCCTGGCGGTGTTTTCCTCAGCGCTGTACCTGGTCCCGGCCATGTTCCTGATCGCCCGTACCTTCGATGCCGCCTTGCCGCGCGCAGTGCGGGTGCTCGATGCACTGCTGTCGGTCTGCGTCATCGGCATTCTGTATCTGTTGATTCACCACGTGCTGGTGGCACCGCCGGACGAGGTGAAGGCCAATATTGCATTGCTGGTTCATCATGCCGATGCCGTGAACCTGACCCTGGCATTGCTGGCGACGGTCCGTTTGATCGGTGCCGAAACGGCCCTTCGCAGGCATATGTATGTCTGTTTCACCGCGTTTCTCTGGCTCAATCTGATTGCCGCGGCGGTCTACAACAGGCTGGAGCTGTCCGGACTGCCCTGGTGGGCCGGCACAATGCTGGATGTCCCGTTCGTGGTGCTGGCGGGTCTGGCCCTGGTCGCGCCCTGCCGTTGGCTGCGGCACTGGCGCAGTTCGTATCGGACTATCGAGATCGTGGATGGTTTTGCGCCGATCGTGCTGTCGGTGGGCGTGCTGACACTGGGATTCAGCATTTCGCGCCTGCATTTTGCTGCAGGGCTGCTGGTGGCCATCGCGGCCATGCTGTTCTACGGCATGCGCGTGGCGTTCATCCAGAGTCGTGACCATTTCCTGCGTGACAAGGTGGCCATCAGCAACCGGCGCCTGCAGGAACAGTTGGGCATCGACCCGATGACCGGCATTGCCAACCGGATCACGCTGGACGCGCGACTGCCGAGCCTGCTTGAAGCCGCCCGGACCAGCCATTCGCCGTGCGCGGTGATGATGATCGACATCGATCACTTCAAGCAGTACAACGACCACTTCGGGCATCTTGCCGGCGACACCTGCCTGCTGCAGGTGGTCAGCGCCATGCGTGGCGCCCTGCTGCGTGCCGGGGACCTTCTGGCGCGTTACGGTGGCGAGGAATTCGCGGTGGTGCTGCCCGATACCACCGGTCGCGCCGCGATGAAGGTGGCCCAGCGACTGGTCCACGCGGTCGCTGCGCTGGACCTGGCGCATCCGGAAAGTCCGTATGGCCGGGTGACGGTGAGCATCGGCGTGGCCGCCTGCACGAACTGCAATGGTGCACAGAGCATCGAGATGCTGGATGCCGCCGACCGTGCGCTGTATCGCGTCAAGCGCAACGGCCGCAATGCATGCAGCCTGCTGGACATGGACGACCCCGAATCGGCTTATGCGCAGGCGCCAGCAGCTGATCGTGACAGCGAACCGCTGCCGGGCTGACGGAGGCTGCAGCCGGTGCCGGATCCTTCGGTGATCGGGCACCGGCGTGCTGCGGCGAAGCCGCGTGACCGACGAACGTGGTACGCGGATCGGGTGTCAGGCCGGGGGCGCGGTGGCAGTCGCCTCGTCCTCGGTGTAGGCCGTTACCGGGATGCAGCTGCAGAACACGTTCTTGTCGCCGTAGACATTGTCCACGCGGGCTACCGGCGGCCAGTATTTCTGCTGCTTGAGGCCAGGCAGCGGGAAGGCGGCCAGTTCGCGCGGGTAGGCATGGTCCCACTCGCTTGCCGCCACGCGGGTGGCGGTGTGCGGGGCGTTCTTCAGCGGGTTGTCGCTGCGGTCCAGGCGTCCGTCCTCGATCGCACGGATTTCCTCGCGGATCTGGATCATGGCGTCGATGAAGCGGTCCAGTTCGGTCAGCGACTCGCTCTCGGTGGGTTCGACCATCAGTGTGCCGGCGACCGGAAAGCTCAGGGTCGGGGCGTGGAAACCGAAGTCGATCAGGCGCTTGGCCACGTCCTCGGCCTCGATGCCGGCGCTGTCCTTGAACGGGCGCAGGTCGAGGATGCATTCGTGGGCGACCAGGCCGTTGCGCCCGGTGTAGAGCGTCTTGTAGTGCGGTGCCAGGCGTCTGGAGATGTAGTTGGCGTTGAGCAGCGCCACCTGGCTGGCCTTGCGCAGGCCGGCTGCGCCCATCAGGGTGATGTACATCCAGCTGATGGGCAGGATCGAGGCACTGCCGTACGAAGCGCCGGACACCATGCCCACCGTGTGCCCATCGCCGGCAGCCTGCGGACTGTCGCTGCCATGGAGAGTGGCAGGAAGAAACCCGGCAAGGTGCGACTTGACCGCGCACGGACCCACGCCCGGTCCGCCGCCGCCGTGCGGGATGCAGAAGGTCTTGTGCAGGTTGAGGTGTGAAACATCCGAGCCCCACTTGCCGGGCCGGGCCAGACCGACCAGCGCGTTCATGTTGGCGCCGTCGGTGTACACCTGGCCGCCGTGCTGGTGCACGATTTCGCAGATGGCTACCACGTCCTCCTCGAACACACCGTGGGTGGAGGGGTAGGTGAGCATGATCGCGGCCAGGTCGGCCGAATGCTTTTCGGCCTTGGCGCGGATGTCGTCCAGGTCCACATTGCCGCGGGCATCGCATTTGGTGACCACCACGCGCATGCCGCACATCTGCGCGGAGGCCGGGTTGGTGCCGTGCGCCGATTCGGGAATCAGGCAGATGTTGCGGTGCCCCTCGCCGCGCGAGTGGTGCCAGGCGCGGATGGCCAGCAGACCGGCGTATTCACCCTGTGCGCCGGCATTGGGCTGCAGGCTGACGGCGTCGTAGCCGGTGACCTCGGCGAGCATGTGTTCCAGTTCGTCGATCAGTTGCAGGTAGCCGGCAGTTTGCGACTCCGGCGCCAGCGGGTGGATGTTGGCAAATTCGGGCCAGCTGACCGGAAGCATCTCGGCGGTGGCGTTGAGCTTCATTGTGCAACTGCCCAGCGGGATCATGCTGCGGTCCAGGGCCAGGTCCTTGTCGGACAGGCTGCGCAGGTAACGCAGCATTTCGTGTTCGCTGTGGTGGGTGTTGAACACCGGGTGGGTGAGGAAGGCGTCCTTGCGCAGCAACGCAGCGGGCAGGGCGTCGGGGGTTTGCGCATCCAGGGCATCGAGCGCATCCGCGCCATCCAGGCGCGCGCCGAACAGCCCGGCCAGGGCCAGGACATCCTCGCGCGTGGTGGTTTCATCCAGGCTCAATGCCAGGCTGGCATCGTCCAGATGACGCAGATTGATGCCGGCGGCCTGCGCCCTGGCGTGCACCGCGGCGGCGTCGATGCCGCGCACATGCAGGGTGTCGAAGAAGTCCGTGCCCACGGTGGCGCCGGCCTGACGCAGTGCCGCGGCCAGGATGGCGGCCAGGCGATGGGTGCGGCGGGCGATGCGGGCCAGGCCCTGCGGTCCGTGGTATACGGCGTACATCGCCGCCATCACGGCCAGCAGCACCTGTGCGGTGCAGATGTTGGAGGTCGCCTTCTCGCGACGGATGTGCTGCTCGCGGGTCTGCAGGGTCAGGCGGTAGGCGGGCTGGCCGTCGGCATCCACCGACACGCCGATCAGCCGCCCGGGCATGTTGCGCTTGTAGTCCTCGCGGCAGGCCAGCCAGGCGGCGTGCGGGCCGCCGAATCCCGGCGGCACCCCAAAGCGCTGGCTGTTGCCGACGACGATATCCGCCCCCCAGCTTCCGGGCGAGGCGATCAGGGTCAGTGCCAATAGGTCAGTGGCGACCACCACCAGCGCACCGCGCTCGTGCAGACGCTCGGCCAGCGTGGCGTGATCGCCAATGTGACCGAGGGTGTCCGGATACTGCAGCAATGCCGCGTAGCAGTCGGCATCGGCGGCTTCTCCGGCGGGTCCGAAGCGCAGGGTGATGTCCAGGCTCTCGGCACGTGTCCGGAGCACCTCGACGGTCTGCGGATGCACGCCGTCGGCGACGAAGAAGCTGCCGGATTTCGCCCTGGCCCGCCGCTGTGCCAGCGCCATGGCCTCGGCGGCGGCCGTGGCCTCGTCGAGCAGCGAGGCGTTGGCCATCTCCATGCCCGTCAGGTCCGCGACCATGGTCTGGAAGTTGATCAGCGCCTCCAGGCGGCCCTGCGAGATTTCCGCCTGGTAGGGGGTGTAGGCGGTATACCAGGCCGGGCTCTCGAACACGTTGCGCGCGATGACAGCCGGCGTATGCGTGCCGTAGTAGCCCTGACCGATGAAACTGCGTGCGACTGTGTTCTTGCGGGCGATGGCGCGGATGCGTGCCAGTGCCTCTTCCTCGGTCAGTGCCTCGGGCAGGTTCAGTGGCGAAGTGGACTTGATGTTGCCGGGGACGATGGCGTCGGTCATGGCCTCCAGCGAATCGTGGCCGATGGCCGCGAGCATGTGGCGGATTTCCTCGTCGTTGGGACCGATGTGACGGTGGACGAAGGCATCGTGCTGTTCGAGTTCGCGCAGGACAGGGGGGCGTTGCGGGCTCATGGAGGCGGTCCGGAAAGGTTGCGTAGGAATGGGCACCCGCTATCGGATGTCAGACACGCCCCTCTGTCCTTTTGCCTGAGAGTTTCGAAGCGCTTGACGCTTCCTGCCCCTTCGGCGCCGGATCGAACCGGTCTCTCCAGAGTGTGTGCGGCAGCGGCCGGGAAGCGGGCCGTTGCCGCGCCGGTGGTACGGGAGCCTGAGCGATTACGGGCATTGCGCCTTCGGCAGCGGGTCGCCCCGCTTCTCCCACCGGTTTCGCCTGCCGATTATACAGGGCGCGAAGGCAAAAACCCGTCCGGAGTGTGGACAGGTTCATGCGCCGGGCGGCATCATGGGGTTTGCGTTCGAGTGAGCCCAGAACCCTTGCCTGCACCGTTCGCCCTTGCCGGACTCGACCACGTGGTGCTGCGCGTGCAGGACCTGGACGGCATGCGGCGTTTCTACTGCGAGGCGCTCGGTTGCATCGAGGAGCGCACGCGGGAGGATCTCGGGCTGGTGCAGCTGCGCGCCGGCGACAGCCTGATCGACCTGGTCGACGTGCAGGGCGCCATTGGTCGAAAGGGTGGGGCTCCGGCAGGCGCGCAGGGTCGCAACATGGACCACTTCTGCCTGCGCATCGAACCCTATGACGAGTCCGCGATTGCAAGCCACCTCGCGGCCCACGGTGCACGCATCGGCGACTCCGGCACGCGCTACGGGGCGCAGGGCGACGGCCCCTCGCTGTATGTCTACGACCCGGAAGGCAACATGCTGGAGCTGAAGGCGGGCGTGCCCGCGGCGCAGCGGCCTGGATGCACGCCCTGATGCTGGTCGCAGATACTGAAAACCCCGCGGCATGCGCGGGGTTGTCAGGGCGGTTACGGGACTGGATTCAGCGTCGCGTTACCTTCAAACTGGTGCCCAGGAGAGGACTCGAACCTCCACGGTTTTACCCGCTAGTACCTGAAACTAGTGCGTCTACCAATTCCGCCACCTGGGCAGGTTGCGGGCAGCTGCCATGGGCGCTGCGGAGCCGCGTAAGATAGGCACCAGCCCTCCGATTGTCAATATCCCGCCCCGTTTTTCCCGATGAACGGGGTCTGTTTTCATCGCAAGGACCAGATGTGACCAAGAACAAGTCCCGCAACGTGCCTGGCCGCCCAGGCGGTTCCCCAGGCGTGCCCGCCGACCCCAAGGCCGAACGCGAGGCACAGCGGTACGCGCGTCCGATACCCAGCCGCGAGGCGATCCTGCAGTTGCTGGAGGATCGCGGCGAGCTGATGCGCGAAGAGGCCATCGCCGAGGCACTCGGCCTGTTCGAGGAACCGGACATCCTCGCCCTCGACAAGCGACTGGGCGCCATGGTCCGCGACGGCCAGCTGTTGCGCACGCGGCGTGAGGGATACGGTGTCGCACGCAAGCTCGATCTGGTTCCAGGGGAGGTGCTCGCCAATGCCGACGGCTACGGTTTCCTGCGGCCGGACGACGGCAGTCCCGATCTCTATCTTTCACCGTTCGAGATGCGCAAGGTGCTGCATGGTGACCGCGTACTGGCGAGCATCATCAGCGTTGATCGCCGCGGTCGGCGCAAGGGTGCCATTGCCGAGGTGCTGGACCGGCGTTTCTCGCGCATCGTCGGTCGCGTGGTCACCGAGCACGGCGTCACCGTGGTGGTGCCCGACGACGACCGCGTGCACCAGGACGTGCTGATTCCGCCCGACCGTATCAACAATGCGCGGCCCGGGCAGGTGGTGATCGCCGAGATCAACGAGCCGCCCAACAGCAAGCGAGGCCCGATCGGCACCATCGTCAGCGTGCTTGGCGACCGCCTCAAGCCGTCGCTGCTGGTGGAAGTGGCCATCGCCCAGCACGATCTGCCGCACGTGTGGCCGTCCGCGGTGGTGAGCGAGGTCGAGGCCATGCCGGTGAAGGTCGGCAAGGGCGATCTGGACGGACGCACGGACCTGCGCGACCTGCCGCTGGTGACCATCGATGGCGAGGACTCTCGCGATTTCGATGATGCGGTGTATGCCGAGCCCCGGCGAAGCGGCGGCTGGCGGCTGGTGGTGGCGATTGCCGACGTGGCGCATTACACGCGCCCGGACACGGCGCTGGATGCCGAGGCGCTCGAGCGCAGCACCTCGACCTACTTCCCCGGTTACGTGGTGCCGATGCTGCCCGAGGCGCTTTCCAACGGCCTGTGTTCGCTGAACCCGGACGTCGACCGCCTGTGCCTGGTCTGCGACATGAGCATCGACGCCGCCGGCACGGTCACCCGTTCGCGCTTCTATGCCGGCGTGATGCGCTCGCACGCACGGCTGACCTACGGCGAGGTCTGGCAGGCCATCGGCGAGAAGGATCCGGCCACGCGCAAGCGACTGGCTGCGCACATGCCGGTGCTCGATCACCTGCATGGCCTGTACAAGGTGCTCGACCGCGCGCGCCGGCAGCGCGGGGCGATCGAATTTGACACTGCCGAGGCCAGGTTCCGACTGGATGCCGGCGGCGAGGTCAACCAGGTCGAGGTCACCCCGCGCAACGACGCGCACAAGCTGATCGAGGAATGCATGATCGCGGCCAACGTGCAGGCGGCGAAGTTCCTGGAGCGCAGAAAGATCCCGGCGCTGTTCCGCGTGCATGCGCCGCCGCCGGCAGACAAGTACGAGGACCTCAACGAATTCCTGCGTCAGTACAAGCTGAAGCTGCCGCCGCTGGAGAAGCTGCATCCGGGCGACTACGACCGCCTGCTGAAGAAGGTGCGCGACAAGCCCGAGTTCGAACTGATCCAGTCGGTGCTGCTGCGCTCGATGAGCATGGCGGTGTACCTGCCGCAGAACCACGGCCACTTCGGCCTCGCACTGGACGCCTACACCCACTTCACTTCGCCGATCCGCCGCTACCCGGATCTGCTGGTGCATCGCGCGATCCATTACGCGCTGGCGCGGGGCAAGCCTGCGCAATACGTGTACTCGCAAGCGCAGATGACCACCATGGCCGCGCACTGCTCGCAACGCGAGCGGCGTGCCGAGGAAGCCGAACGCGATGTCGATGAGCGCCTGAAGTGCGCGTGGATGGAAAAACATGTCGGCGATGCCTTCGACGGCCATGTCACCGGGGTGACCTCGTTCGGCCTGTTCGTGGACCTGGACGGCCATGGCGTGTCCGGACTGGTGCACGTGAGCCAGCTGACCAACGACTACTACCACTTCGATGCCGAAAAGCGCCTGCTCAAGGGCGAGCGCAGCGGCCGCGTGTTCCGGCTCGGCGACGCCGTGCGCGTGCAGGTGCTGCGCGCCAGCATGGAGGATCGCAAGATCGACTTCCGGCTGATCGGTGAAAAGGAAACCGGCAAAGGCAATGACTCCAGGCGCGACACCGGGGCAGGCGCGATGCCCGCCCGCGGCAAGCGTAGGCAGGAAAAGGCGACGTCGGAAGCTGCCGCGCGCGATAAAGCCAGTCACCGGGCAAAGGGCAGATCCGGCAAGCAAGCGCAGGGACGCAAATCGTCTGGCGGGCGCGGGAGCCGCAAGCGATGAGCAAGGGCACCTGGATAGTGGGCATCAATCCGGTCGAGGCCGCGCTCGAGCATGATGGCGAGCGCGTGCTTGAGTTACGCGTGGAGCGCGAGGCGCGCAATCCGCGGGTGCGGGAACTGGTGATCCGCGCGCGTGCGCGCGGCGTTGCGGTCAGCGAATGCGCCCGCGATAAGCTCGAGCGGATTGCCGATGGCGCACGTCACCAGGGCGTGGCCGCCCGTTACGCGGCGCCCGATACGCGCGGTGAGCAGGACCTTCCGCAACTGGCGCAGGAGGCCGGAGGCCAGGCCCTGTTCCTGGTGCTCGACGGCGTGACCGATCCGCACAATCTCGGCGCCTGCCTGCGCAGTGCGGCCGCGGCCGGCGCGACGGCGGTGATCGTGCCAAAAGATCGTGCCGCCGGCATCACCCCGGTCGTGCGCCGAGCCTCGGCCGGGGGGGTCGACCGGGTGCCGCTGGTGACGGTCGGCAACCTGGCGCGTGCCCTGCGGTCGCTGAAGGATGCGGGCGTCTGGCTGACCGGGCTGGCGGGCGAGGGCAGCAGCGATCTGTATGCGCTGGACCTGACCGGTCCGGTCGCTCTGGTGCTGGGCGGGGAAGGCGAGGGTCTGCGGCGACTCACGCGCGAGACCTGTGACTATCTGGCGCGCATTCCGATGCCGGGTGAGATGGAAAGCCTGAATGTGTCTGTAAGCGCCGGCATCGCACTTTTCGAGGCATTGCGCCAGCGTCGCACCTGATCCGGAACGCGAAAGCCAGCGTGCCATCGGCAGCGGCGTGTGCTGCCATCGCTGTTGCCGCCGTTCACAGCACGATGCCGGGTCCTGCACCGCGTCTGAATGCCAACCGTGCATGCGACTGGCTGGGGCTTGGCGCGGGCCCCCGTACATCGCATGATGGGCACCACGAACCGTGCGCAAGGAATACCGGCATGACCCTCAATTTCTTTCCCTGGTATGTCTGGGCCGGACTGATCGGCGTGGTGCTGGTCCTGCTGGCCTATTTTCTCCTGCAGGCCCGCAAGTTGCACGGCAACGGCACGACCTACCAGCTGATGAATGCCCTGGGCGCACTGGGCGTGCTGCTGTCGCTGACATTCGGCAAATTCAACCTGTCGGCCTTCCTGCTGGAGTTGGCGTGGTTGCTGATCAGCATCTACGGCATCGTGTTCGGCGTGCGCAGCCGCAAGGCCTCGCGCGACTCGCATCGCGACGAGCCCTGGTAGCGGAAGCGTTCAATCCCTGGGGGCGGCGTCCGGGTCGCTGGCTTTCTCGCGCGGCGCCTGCAGCGGTTCGCCCTTGACCACGAACCAGACATTTTCGGCGATATTGGTGGCATGGTCGCCAATGCGCTCGATGTTCTTGGCCATGAACAGCAGGTGCGTGCACGAGGAAATGCTGCGCGGGTCTTCCATCATGTAGGTGAGCAGTTCACGGAACAGCGCGTTGTAGGCCTCATCCACATGCACGTCGTCACGCCAGACCTGATGGGCGCTCTCGGCGTCGTCGTTGCGGTAGGCCGTCAGCACCTTGCGCACTGCATTCGCGGCCAGTTGGGACAAATGCTTGAGCCCGTGCGCGGGGGCGACCGGCGCCACCATCGACAGCGGGATCGACCGTTTGGCCACGTTGGCGGCGTAATCGCCGATGCGCTCGATGTCCGAGGCCACGCGCAAGGCGGAAAACACGGCGCGAAGGTCGCTGGCCAGGGGCGAGCGCAAGGCCAGCAGGCGCACCACGCCGTGGCTGATCTCGTGTTCCATGGCATCGATGGCGTCGTCGTTGTCCACGACCCGCTGCGCGGCACGTTCGTCGCGGCGTTCGACTACGTCGATGGCCGCTTCCAGCTGGGCCACGGCCAGTTCGCCCATGCGCACGATTTCATCGCGCAGGCGCTCCAGCTCCTTGTCGTAGCTCTTGATGATGTGGTCGGCAGTAGTGTTCATGGCAGGGTCTCGTGGATGCAGGTCCAGGGATTCAGCCGAAGCGGCCGGTGATGTAGTCCTCGGTCTGCTTCTTGTCCGGTTTGGTGAAGATCTTCTCGGCGTTGCCGAACTCGATCAGTTCACCCATGTACATGAAGGCCGTGTAGTCGGAAACGCGCGCCGCCTGCTGCATGTTGTGGGTGACGATGACGATGGTGTAGGTCTTTTTCAGTTCTTCGACCAGCTGTTCAATGCGGCTGGTGGCGATGGGGTCGAGCGCCGAGGTGGGCTCATCGAGCAGCAGCACCTCCGGCCGCAGGGCAATGCCACGGGCGATGCACAGGCGTTGCTGCTGGCCACCGGACAGGCCCAGCGCGCTTTGTTTCAACTTGTCCTTGACCTCGTCCCACAGTGCCGCCTGGTGCAGCGCTTCCTCGACACGCTCGTCCATCTGCCTGCGCTTGAGCCTTTCATGGTGACGGATGCCGTAGGCGACGTTCTCGTAGATCGTCATCGGGAACGGTACCGGTTTCTGGAACACCATGCCGACCTTGGTGCGCAGGCGGTTCATGGAATAACCCGGATCGAGGACGTTTTCACCGTCCAGGGCGACCGAGCCTTCCGCGCGCAGTTTCGGGTACATGGCGTAGATGCGGTTGAACACGCGCAGCAGCGTGGACTTGCCGCAACCGGACGGGCCGATGATGGCGGTCACCTTGCGCTCCGGAATGTCCATGCTGATGGATTTGAGGGCATGGAAACGGTTGTAGTAGAAGTCCAGGTTGCGCACCTCGATCTTGGTGCGCACGCCGGTCGCGGTCACCGGCTGGGCCTGGGCCGGGGCGGCGAGGTCATTCATAGCTCACCTTCTTGCGGGCAAAGAAAAGACGTGTCAACAGGCTGAGCGTCAGGACGAACAGCGTGATCAGCAAGGCGCCCGCCCAGGCAATGGCGTGCATGGCGGGGCTGGGGTCGTTGGTGTACTGGTAGATCGCAACCGGCAGGCTGGCGGTCTTGGCCAGCGGGCTGTAGGTCATGAAGTTGTTGCCGAAGGCGGTGAACAGCAGGGGGGCGGTCTCGCCGGCCAGGCGCGCCAGGGCCAGCAGCACGCCGGTGAGAATGCCCGAGGTGGCGGCGCGGATCAGCACCTGCACGGTCAGCTTCCACTGCGGTATCCCCAGGGAAAGAGCCGCCTCGCGCAGGGTGCCGGGGACCAGTTGCAGCATCTCGTCGGTCGTGCGCACGATCACCGGCAGGCCGATCAGGGCCAGCGCGATGGATCCGGCCAGTCCGGAGAAGGATACGGCGCCGTTGGTCATGTTCGACATCGGCACGACGATGATCACGTAGACGAACAGGCCGAGCACGATCGATGGTGCGGAAAGCAGGATGTCGTTGAGGAAACGGATAGTCGCGCCCAGCTTGCTGCGGGTGGCGTATTCGGCGAGGTAGGTACCGGCCATCACCCCGATCGGTGCACAGATGAGCAGCGCCAGCAGATCCATGCCCACCGAACCGACAATGGCATTGGCCAAGCCGCCGTCGGAGCCGTAGGCGGTGATTTTCGTGAACAGGTTCAGGTTCAGTGCGCTGAAACCATTCTTCAGCGTCACCCACAGGATCCAGGCCAGGAAAACCAGTCCGATCACGGTGGCGATGCCGCCCAGCAGCATCGCCAGGATGTTGGCTGCGCTGCGCCGGGTGTAGATGTTGATGGCCATCAGCTTCCCTCCCGTCGTTCAAGCCGGCGCAGCATCAGGCGCGCGATGAGCAGCACCACAAAGGTCACCACGAACAGCAGGAAACCCAGGGCAATCAGCGCGGACCGGTGCAGGCCCACAGCTTCATTGAATTCATTGGCGATCGAGGACGCAATCGAGGTGCCCGGCATCAGCAGCGAGCTGGTGATGTTGTAGGAGTTGCCCAGTACGAAGGTGACGGCCATGGTCTCGCCCAGGGCGCGCCCGAGGCCCAGGAAGATGCCGCCGATGACTGCCGAGCGGGTGTAGGGCAGGACGATGTCCCAGACCACTTCCCAGGTGGTCGAGCCCAGTGCATAGGCCGATTCCTTCAGGCGTGCGGGCACGGTGCGGAACACCTCGCGCATGACCGAAGCGATGAACGGCAGGATCATCACCGCCAGCACGATGCCGGCCGTGAGGATGCCCAGGCCCAGCGGCGGCCCCTGGAACAGGGCGCCGACCACGGGAAGCTTGCCCAGCGTGCTGCTGAGGTAGGGTTCGACCGTGGACATGAAGGGAACGAACACGAACAGTCCCCACATGCCGTAGATGATCGAGGGGATGGCCGCCAGCAGTTCGATGGCGGTGGCGACCGGACCGCGCATCCACGAGGGCGCGATCTCGGTCAGGAAAAGGGCGATGCCGAAACTGACCGGCACGGCCAGCACGATGGCGATGATCGCGGTGACCAGGGTGCCGAAGATCGGCGCCAGCGCGCCGTAGGTGTCGGTCACCGGGTTCCAGTCGCTGCGCGTCAGGAAGTTGAATCCGTCCTTGAGCAGGACCTCGCGACCGCCCCACAGCGTGGACAGCGCGGCGCCGAGCAGGGCAGCCAGCACCAGCAGGGCGCAGAACAGCAGGACGCGCCGGAAAAGCGCATCGTGCCGGGCATCGCGACGCGAGCGCCGGTCGGTGTCGCGGGTGGCAGGTTTGGTGCTGCTTGCAGTCATGCCGGGGACGTTTCCGCAGTGGTCATTGAAACGGTACGGCGCGCGCAACCACCCTGGCTGCGCGCGCCGCGACTCCGATGAGACGCCGGGACCATGTCCCGAGTCATGGAGTTTACAGCTTGAACTGGGTCTTCCAGTACTCTTCGATCTGCTGGACCAGGCTCGGCGGCAGCGGCACGTAGTCCAGCGAGCGGGCTGCATCCTGTCCATGCTCATAGGACCACTTGAAGAAGTCCAGCACCACCTTGCTGTGTTCGAGGTTCTTCGGCTTCTTGTACATGATCACCCACGAGGTGGCGGTGATCGGCCAGGCATTCTCGCCCGGGGCGTTGGTGATCAGCAGCTCGAAGTTCTTGGCATGCTTCCAGTCGGCCGTGGCAGCCGCGGCCTGGAACGACTTGGTGTTCGGACGGACGACCTTGCCGGCGGCGTTCTTCATCAGCGCATAGCCGATGTGGTTCTTCAGCGCGTAGGCGTACTCGACGTAGCCGATCGAGTTCTTCAGCTGCTTGACGTAGGCCGAGACACCCTCGTTGCCCTTGCCGCCGATACCGGCCGGCCAGTTCACTGCGGTGCCCTGTCCGACCTTGGCCTTCCACGCGGGGCTGACCTGGTTCAGGTAATGGGTGAAGTTGTAGGTGGTGCCCGAACCGTCCGAACGGTGCACGACGTAGATCTTCGCGTCCGGCAGCTTCACGCCAGGGTTCAGGCGGGTGATGGCCGGGTCGTTCCACATGCTGATCTGGCCCATGAAGATTTTCGCCAGGGTCGGACCGTCGAGAACCAGCTTGCCGGGGGCAATGCCCGGGATGTTGTAGGCAGGCACGATGCCGCCGATGACGTCCGGGAACTGGCCGAGGCCGAACTTGGCCAGGGTCTGCTGATCGAGCGGTTTGTCGGACGCGCCGAAATCGACGGTGCCGGCCTTGATCTGGGCGATGCCGCCGCCCGAACCGATGGACTGGTAGTTGACCTGGTTGCCGGTCTTCTCGGCGTAGGCCGCCGACCACTTGGACACAACGGGGTAAACGAAGCTGGAGCCGGCGCCGGTGACGTCGGTGGCCATGGCAGCAACGCTGAACAGCGACGCGGCTGCAAGAATGGCGATGCGTGATTTGAATGTGAACACGGTAACTCCTCGGGTTTCGGTCTCAGGCGATGCCCGCCTCGGTGTGTTGTAGGCGGTGGGCATTGCAATGAAATGAGATTGGTGTTGCAGCTCTGTGACAGCCTTGCGCGGATGCTGCAGAAGGGGGCGAGGAAGAAATTACAAGGCCATGAATAAAAAAGAAATTTTGATATCGGCGCTACAGGCCGTCATCGGCGATGTGCGAGGGTCCCTTGCCCGCCGTCTTCTCGTAGACGCCTTTGCCGACCTTGCGGTACTGGGTGAAGCCGTGCTTTTCCAGGTGACCTTCGGAGGTGCGGTGGCTGTTGCCGGCCACCACGTTCGGGGCGCTGATGCGCTGGCTTACCGGTGCGCCGCAATGCGGGCACACCTGCAATGGCTGATCGGAAAGCCGCTGCAGCGATTCGAAGCCCGCACTGCAGCGTGGGCAGGAGCGTGACGTGGCGGCAATGTATTCGTAGATGGGCATGGCGTGTGTCAGCCAGCAGTGTGGTGCTCAGGACCCGGCTGGGTTTGTTCTGATCATCCCCAGGTCAACGGCATCGTGCTGCCGGTCATGCAATTCCTTCCATCGGTTGACGATCGAGCAGAACAGTTGCGCCGTGCGTTCGGCGTCGTACAGGGCCGAATGCGCCTGGTTGGCATCGAACTCGAAGCCGGCGGCCTGCACGGCGCGGCTCAGGACGGTCTGGCCATGGGCCAGTCCGCCCAGCGTGGCGGTGTCAAAGCAACTGAAGGGGTGGAACGGGTTGCGCTTGTGCTGGCAGCGCGCCACGGCGGCGTTCAGGAACCCGAGGTCGAAGGCGGCGTTGTGGCCGACCAGCACCGCACGCTGGCAATCCTGTTCGCGCATGGCTGCGCGAACCGGCTTGAAGACCTTGTCCAGGGCCTCGCGCTCACTGATGGCCGCGCGCAGCGGATGGTCGGGGTCGATGCCGGTGATTTCCAGTGCGCGTGGATCGAGGTTGGCGCCTTCGAACGGCTTGACGCGGGCCAGTATCGGGGCGTCGAAACCGATGCGGCCGGATGTGTCCATGCGCGTGATGGCCACCGCGATCTCCAGCAACGCGTCGCGCTGGGGGTCGAATCCACCCGTTTCCACATCCACCACCACAGGCAGGAAGCCGCGGAAACGTTCGGCCATGCGTTGTGCCGGCTGGGTGCGGGAAGTTGCCATGCGCGCAGCATACCAGCCTGGCCGGAGTTCACCGTGCCCGGCTGACGCGCACGCTCTGGTCCACACCGTCCACGTCGAGCATCCAGCTGCCGAAAAAACCCTTGTGCAGGGTGACCGCGGGATCCTTCATGCTGTGGAACATCATGTCGCTGCCGCCGACCACCTGCCAGCGCTGGCCATTGGCGAGGGTGAAGACCGTGTCCGCGCTCCAGCCGCGGAACGTGCCCACGATGTGGCTGTGGATGACATTGGAGTCCGCGTGGCCTGCTCCCTCATGCGGGGTGCTTGCGGCGGCATTGGATGGCGTGGCGACGCGGCCCGCATGGGTGCGCAACCAGTCATTGAGAGCCTTCAGTTGCGCAGGGCTGAGTCGATCCAGCCCGGCGCGGGTGAAGTCGGTGTAGGACATGCGTTGCTGCAGAGGGGTGTAGGTGGTCGGGCCGTTGCCACGCTGGGCAGCGATGGCGGGTGCAGTGACGGCCAGCATCAGGGCAGACAGTGCGGACAGGATGACGCGACGGGCGAGCTGGAGCTTCATGGCGAAATTCCCGGATAAAGGTGGGACTGCAAGGGACAGGAACGAAGTCTCGATCTTCCCATGCTGGCGCGCAACGATGACGGGATCATGGCAGTCCCATCTGCCGTGATGACGGGGCATGCACGCATGCCGTGTCATCAATCGGTCACATAAAACCAACACGAACGTAAAACTGGACGGTCATGCTGGCCGCCGTCACGGGTTGTTAACAAACCGTTGATGCACACCTGACCAGGGGTTGCATGACCGTCCGGCATGCACCGCACACATCGAACGTTCGAGGAGTTCACCATGCGCAGCAAACTCGTTGCCGTAGCCGTCGCTGTCGCCCTTGGCGCGGCTAGCGTCTCTGCCTACGCCGCCCCCGGCGACACCACCGTCGGCGGCAAGATGTACTTCGATTTCACCCACATCGACCAGAAGAACAGCGACACCGGCACGACCAACAAGACCGGCACCGGCATCGACGTCAAGCGTTTCTACTTCGGCGCGACGCACCAGTTCAACGACGTGTGGTCGGTCAACCTCACCACCGACTTCAAGTACGTGTCCAGCGACGGCGTGACCAACCTGTTCGTGAAGAAGGCTTACGTGCAGGGCAAGTTCAGCAAGGCGGCAGTGCTGCGCGTCGGTTCGGCCGACATGCCGTGGATCCCGTTCGTGGAGCATGCCTATGGCTTCCGTTACGTGGAATACACCATCACCGATCGCCTGCATTTCGCCAATTCGGCGGATTGGGGCCTGCACCTGGGCGGCAAGCTGGCTGGCGGCATGGTCAGCTACGAGACCGCGGTCGTGAATGGCGGTGGCTACAAGAATCCCAGCCGCAGCAAGGGCGTGGATTTCGCCGGCCGCATCGCGGTGATGCCGGTTGACGGTCTGATCCTCGCCGGTGGCTACTACTCCGGCAAGCGCGGCAAGGATTTCCAGACCACACCGGCCTACCACACCGCCAACCGTGCCGACCTCATGGTGGCCTGGGTGAGCAAGCGGTTCCGTGTCGGTGGCGAGTATTTCACCGCCAAGAACTGGAACAACGTCACCTCGATGGCTGCCGACAAGGCCAACGGTTACTCGATCTGGGCCAGCGCCGGCATCACCGACGGCGTGACCGCCTTCGCGCGTTACGACAGCGCCAAGCTGAGCAAGAGCCTGGATCCGGCCAAGAAGAACACCTACTACAACGCGGGTGTCCAGTTCGTGGTGACCAAGGGCTTCAAGCTCGCCGCCGTGTACAAGCACGAGACGGGCAAGTACACCGCGATGCTGCCTGTCCCGGTGCATGTCGCCAACACCAAGACCAACGAGATCGGCGTCTGGGGTGAAGTGAAGTTCTGATTGTCACAAGACGGTCAACACAAGCGGGCAGGATGGCCCCGGATGCATGATGGCCAGGGAGGGCCTGGAACGGCGGGCACATGCCCGCCGTTTCGCTGTTCAGGCCTCGGCCCTGGTCTTGGGTTTGTAGCGACACAGGTCGGCAATGACGCAGTGCGGACAGTCCGGCTTGCGTGCCTTGCACACGTAGCGTCCGTGCAGGATCAGCCAGTGGTGGGCATCTTTCCTGAATGGCTCGGGCACCACCTTCAGCAATTTCTTCTCGACCGCGTCCACGGTCTTGCCGGGCGCCAGCCCGGTGCGGTTGGACACGCGGAAGATATGCGTGTCCACGGCGATGGTGTGCTGGCCGAAGGCGGTGTTGAGCACCACATTGGCGGTCTTGCGGCCCACGCCCGGCAGGGCTTCCAGCGCGGCCCGGTCTTGCGGCACCTCGCCGGCATGCTTCTCGATCAGGATGCGGCAGGTGGCGATGACGTTTTTGGCCTTGGTGTTGTACAGGCCGATGCTGCTGATGTAGCGCTTGAGGCCCTCTTCGCCGAGCTTGAGGATCGCCTGCGGCGTGCCGGCCTTGCGAAACAGCTTGCGCGTGGCCTTGTTCACGCCCACGTCGGTGGCTTGTGCCGACAGGATCACCGAGACCAGCAGCTGGAAGGGTGTTTCGTATTCCAGCTCGGTGGTCGGGTGTGGATCGATCTCCTGCAGACGCCGGAACAGTTCGGTGATCTGCGCGGCCTTCACGATTTGCGTCTCGCCTCGCGTTTGGCCCGGGCGCGGGCGATGGCTTCCTGCACCGCGCTGCGTGACAGCGGCTTGCGGGAGGTGTCTGCAGCGGGTGCTCGCGTTTCATGCAGCGTCGCCTTGCGTGCGGCCAGCTGGGCCGCGCGTTCGGCACGCAGGCGCGACAGGCGCAGCTCGCGCTTGCGAAAGCGCCGGCGTGCATCGTGCGCATGTGCGGCATCGATCTGTGCGCTGGGCATCGGCACGAGTGCGATGCAGTCGACTGGACAGGCCGGCACGCACAGTTCGCATCCGGTGCAATGATCGGCGATGACCGTGTGCATCTGCTTGCCTGCGCCGACAATGGCATCGACCGGGCAGACCTGGATGCACTTGGTGCAGCCGATGCACTCGTCCTCGATCACGCGCGCCAGCATGCGCGGCTTCTCCACGCCGTGTTCCGGATCGAGCGGCTTGCCTTGCCGCCCAAGCAGCCTTGCCAGCGCGTCGATGCCGGCCTGACCGCCGGGCGGGCACTGGTTGATGTCCGCTTCGTCGGCGGCGATGGCTTCGGCATACGGCCGGCAGCCGTGGAAGCCGCACTGCTCGCACTGGGTCTGCGGCAGCAATGCGTCGATACGGTCTGCAAGCGTGTCGGGATCGGCAGTCATTGCGGTGGCTATCGATGTCGGTGGCGATGCATTGTCACCCAAACAGGCACGGCACGTCAGGGCGTGTCGGCTTGGCGCAGGCCAGGGGCCGAGCATCGCAGGTGACAGGGTAACGAAGCGGTGGAGTGGACCCTTGGGCATCCAGGCCCACGCCGGGCTGCCCCCGGCCACGCACGGCCGTCAGCGCACGGTGGCACCAGGCCTGGCCGCCGCGTCGACCTCGACCAGCTTGAGGTCGGCACCGCCCTCGCCGGCCGACAGGATCATGCCCTCGGACAGGCCAAAGCGCATCTTGCGCGGCGCCAGGTTGGCGATGAAGACCACGTTCCTGCCGACCAGCTTTTCCGGTTCGGGGTAGGCGGCCTTGATGCCGGAGAAGATCTGCCGCGACCCCAGCTCGCCGGCGTCCAGCTCGAAGCGCAGCAGCTTGTCGGCACCTTCCACGTGCTCGCACACCGTCACCTTGCCCACCCGCAGGTCGAGCTTGGCGAAGTCGTCGATGCCGATGGTCGGTGTGGCGGGTTGAGTGGCAGTCGCCGGAGTCGCGGCGGGTGCCGGGGCGGCGTTCATGGATGATTTGGAGTCGTCGATCATGGCCTGGATCTTCTTCGGGTCAATGCGGGTCAACAGGGGCTGGAATGGCGCCAGGACATGGCCGGCAAGCGGCATGTCGACATCGCCGAACTGCGACGACGTGCTGGACAGAAAGGTCTCGGCGCGCGCCACGGTGGCCGGGATCACCGGCTTGAGCCAGGCGCTGAGCAGGCGGAAAAGGTTGATGGCCATCGAGGCGACCTGGTGCAGTTGCTCGCGCTGGCTTTCGTCCTTGGCCATTTTCCAGGGCGCCTTTTCGGCGATCCAGGCGTTGGTGTCGTCGGCCACGCCCATCACCAGGCGCATGGCATGCGCGTATTCGCGCTTCTCGAACAGCTCGGCACACGGTTGCAGGCGTGCCACGGCATCGTCGTAACGTTGCCTGAGTTCCGGTGCGATGGCATCGGTCAGGCGCCCGTCGAAGAACTTGTGCACGAAGCCCGCGCAGCGGCTGGCGATGTTGGCCCACTTGCCGACCAGGTGCGAGTTGACGCGTTCCTCGAACGCCTTGAAGTCCAGGTCCAGGTCGGCGAGCGTCGGTCCCAGCAGCGCGGCGAGGTAATAGCGCAGGTAGTCCGGATCCAGGTGCTCGAGATAGGTGCGCGCGTTGATGAAGGTGCCGCGCGACTTGGACATCTTGGCGCCGTTCACCGTCAGGAATCCGTGCACGTACACTGCACTGGGCGTGCGTAGTCCGGCACCGTGCAGCATGGCCGGCCAGAACAGCGTGTGGAAGTAGGTGATGTCCTTGCCGATGAAGTGCACCATCTCGGTACCGGCTTCGGCCGCGGCATCGGCCTCGAGGAAAGCGTCGCGGTCCAGTCCCGCCTCGGCGGCGTATTCGCTGAAACTGGCCAGATAGCCCACCGGCGCGTCCAGCCACACGTAGAAGAACTTGCCCGGCGCGTCCGGCAGCTCGAAGCCGAAGTAGGGCGCATCGCGCGAGATGTCCCAGCTGCGCAACCCGTCGCTGAACCACTCCTCGAGCTTGTTGACCACTTCCACCTGCAGGCCGCCGGCCTGGCGGCGCTCGGCCAGCCATTCGCGCAGCATCGGTTCGAAGTCGCCCAGGCGCACGAAATAATGCACCGACTCCTTTTCCACCGGGCGCGCACCGGAGATGACCGAGTAGGGCTCGATGAGGTCGGTCGGTGTGTAGGTCTTGCCACACACTTCACACGAATCGCCGTACTGGTCCCTGGCGTGGCAGTGCGGGCACTCGCCCTTGATGAACCGGTCCGGCAGGAACATGTCCTTGTCGGGATCATAGAACTGGCGCACCGATTTGGATTCGATGTGACGGGTGTCGCGCAGCGCCTCGTAGATACGCACGGTCAGGGCCCGGTTGGCCTCGCCGTGGGTGCTCGAATAGTGGTCGTAGCCGATGTGGAAATCGCGGAAATCGGCCTGGTGCTGCGTGTTGCTGTCGGCAATCAGCTGCTCGGGCGTGATGCCCTCGCGCTGGGCGCGCAGCATGATCGGCGTGCCGTGGGCATCGTCGGCGCAGACGAAGTGCACCGTGTGCCCGGCCATGCGCATGGCGCGCGCCCACACATCGCCCTGCACGTGCTCGACCATGTGCCCGATATGGATCGGGCCATTGGCGTAGGGCAGGGCGCAGGTGGCCAGGATGCGGCGGCTCATGCAAATTTCCGGATGGCGGGACAAGCCCCCGATTATGGCAGGGAGCCCTTGCCACGGGCCAGCACGGCGCGCGGTGCAGCCCCATGCGAAACGGGCCCGGGACGCATGAACGCCCCGGGCCCGAGCTGGGTCACGGACCGGTTCAGTGTCGCATGCCGTTGTCCGGCTCCGCGTTCATGCCATGCGTGGTTGCGCTGGCTGCGGGTGCCGGCATGGCGGTGGTTACCGCCGCCGCAGGCTTGGCTTCGACAGGTGCCGGGGCCGGGGCATGGTAGCGATGCCAGACCTGGGTGCGGCCCAGCCACGAGAAGCCGATGTATCCGCGGACCTTGAGCTTTTCGCCGCCGTCGATCACCTGCATCTTGGCCTTGTAGATCTTGCCGGTCTTCGGGTCCAGGATGCGGCCACCTTCCCAGGTATCGCCGTCGCGGGTGAGGCCCCAGACGAAGGTCATGCCTTCCACCGGCTTGTTGTGGCGCTCGCCATCACACTTGGAGCAGATGGGGTGCGGTCCGGTATCGGACTTGAGCACCTTGAGGATCTTGCCTTCCAGCACCCCATTCGATTCGGTGATCTGGACGATGGCCTTGGCCTGGCCGGTCTTGTCGTCGATGGTCTTCCAGGTGCCGACCGGCGACAGGTCGGCGGCCAGGGCCGGGATGCTGAGCAGCAGCAGGCAGGCAGTGACGAGCATGGGGCGAATGGACAACATGGCGACTCCTCCCGTACGTGGACGTATGGACTGCGAGCCTGCCCACCTGTTCTGTCCGCGTCAAGTGTCGTGGCAGGCAGGGTGCCTTGACGACTCCGGCATAATGGTCGCTGTGCTGCAGCAATGGTGATCCAGGCATGAGCCTTCCCGATACAGACCAGGTCCGACGGATCCTGGATGCGGTGATCGATCCGCATACCGACGCCGCGTATGGCCATGACCTTCGTGCCGTCGGCATCGACGGTGCGCGGGTGTCGGTGGACCTGCAACTGGGGTACCCGGGATCGGGCGTCCGCGAGACACAGGTACGGTCGATTCGCGAGGCGCTGGAGGCCGATGACGCCATCGAACAGGCGACGGTGTCGATCACCAGCCGCATCCATGCCCATCAGGTGCAGGGCAAGCTGGCCCCGTTGCCGGGGGTGAAGAACATCCTGGCCGTGGCATCCGGCAAAGGTGGCGTGGGCAAGTCCACGGTGGCCGCGAACCTGGCACTTGCACTGGCCGCGGAGGGTGCCAGCGCCGGGGTGCTCGATGCCGACATCTACGGCCCCAGCCAACCGCGCATGCTGGGTGTGGACGGCCGCCCGGATTCCCCCGACGGCAAATCCATCACGCCCAAGCGCGCGCATGGACTGCAGATGATGTCGATCGGCTTGCTGGTGGGCGAGGATACCCCGATGATCTGGCGTGGTCCGATGGTCACCCAGGCGCTTACCCAGTTGCTGCAGGACACGCGCTGGGAAGATCTGGATTATCTGGTCATCGACCTGCCGCCGGGGACCGGGGACATCCAGCTGACCCTGGCGCAGAAAGTACCTGTGTCCGCTGCACTGATCGTCACCACGCCTCAGGACATCGCATTGCTCGATGCTCGCAAGGCACTGAAGATGTTCGAGAAAGTGGATATTCCGGTACTTGGTGTGGTGGAAAACATGGCCACCCACATCTGCTCGCAATGCGGCCATGAGGAGCATGTGTTCGGCGAGGGTGGCGCGGCGCGCATGAGCGAGCAGTACGACGTGCCGGTGCTGGGCAGCCTGCCGCTGGATATCCGCATCCGCGAGCAGGCCGACGGTGGTAATCCGACCGTGGCGGCGATGCCCGATTCCGATCTGGCGATGCGTTACCGTGCGATAGCCCGCCACCTGGCCGGGCGTCTGTCACGTCGCCCGCGCAACAAGTCGCTCGGACTGGGCGCGGTTCGGGTCGAGAACGCCCCGTCGCCAGGCTGATGGCTGGCGAAGCGATCCGCGAGCGGGTATGTTCGCCGCTTCCACGCCACCGTCCAGCAACATCACCGGAGCACGCGCCGCCGTGAGCATCAAGTCCGACAAATGGATCCGCCGCATGGCCGAGCACGAAGGCATGATCGAGCCGTTCGAACCCGGCCAGGTCAAGCAGAACGGCGGGCAAAGGATCGTTTCCTACGGCACGTCCAGCTACGGTTACGACGTGCGCTGTGCCGACGAATTCAAGATCTTCACCAACATCAATTCCAGCATCGTCGACCCCAAGGCCTTCGATGCCCGCAGCTTCGTGGATATCCAGGCTGACGAATGCATCATTCCACCCAACTCGTTCGCCCTGGCGCGCACGGTGGAATACTTTCGCATCCCCCGCCAGGTGCTGACGGTCTGCCTGGGCAAAAGCACCTATGCCCGTTGCGGGATCATCGTCAATGTCACGCCGCTGGAACCGGAATGGGAAGGCCACGTGACCCTGGAATTCTCCAACACCACGCCCTTGCCGGCGCGCATCTACGCCAACGAGGGCGTGGCGCAGATGCTGTTCCTGGAGTCGGACGAGGAGTGCGAGACCAGCTACCGCGACAGGGGAGGCAAGTACCAGGGACAGCGTGGCGTGACCTTGCCGCGCACCTGAGTCGCGCTAGACTGTCAGCCGCCTGATCCAGGCACCCGCATTCCGGAGATTTTCCCATGTACCGCATCCCCCGCTTTTCGTCCCATTTCCTGCTGCTGGCGGTGGCAGCGGCCGCCTTGCTGCTTGGCGCCTGTTCCAGTGGAGTTCGGAGCGAGGCAGCCAACCGCAAGCTCGAACACAAGTTCGGTCTTACAGTCGAATCCTACAAGAACGACCAGTTCCTGCTGGACGGTGCCGTCCTGACCCCGGTGGATCTGAGTTCGCATTTTGCCTACCTGCGCGACCAGCACCGCATGCCAGGCACCGTCCTTCTGATGCGAAGCGAGGATGCGGCAGTGCGCAAGAGCCACCTGCAGGCGATGGCCCGGCTCTCGATCGATTACGGGTTCGCGCTGTATTACGACAAGGACGGCAAGCTGCGCCGCATCGAAGTGACCGACAAGAAGGATCTGCCCAAGCTGCGCGACAGCACGAAAAAATCCGATATGCCCGACCGCATGAAAGGCACGACGGCGCGCGGCGTGAACCAGTTCCCGTCCACCGGAAACTGACGCGCGAGCCGGCGGCAAGCCGAAGCGGGTACAATGGCCGGCTTGTTCCGGTCCACGCGCAGGCCTTCATGTCCGCACAGCCACCCAAAATCGGTTTTGTCAGCCTGGGCTGCCCCAAGGCACTGGTCGATTCCGAACGCATTCTCACCCAGTTGCGGGTGGAGGGCTACGAGGTCGTGCCCAGCTACCAGGCGGCTGATGCGGTGGTCGTCAATACCTGCGGGTTCATCGACGCCGCGGTTCAGGAGTCGCTCGATGCCATCGGCGAGGCGCTGCACGAGAACGGCAAGGTCATCGTTACCGGTTGCCTGGGCAAGCGCGCCGGCCTGATCCGCGAGGCCTATCCCGAGGTGCTGGCCATCAGTGGCCCGCAGGACTACGGCAGCGTCATGGATGCGGTGCATGCCGCCTTGCCGCCGCGGCGTGACCCGTTCGTCGACCTGCTTCCGGATACCGGTGTCAAGCTCACGCCCAGGCACTACGCGTACCTGAAAATCGCCGAGGGCTGCAATCATCGCTGCAGCTTCTGCATCATCCCCTCGATGCGTGGCCGGCTGGTCAGCCGACCCGTCGACGAGGTGCTCGGCGAGGCCGAGCGGCTGGTGCGCGGCGGGGTGAAGGAGTTGCTGGTGATCAGCCAGGACACCAGCGCCTATGGCGTGGACCTGCGCTATGCCGAGCGGCCCTGGCGTGATCGAAGCTATCGCACGCGCATGACCGAACTGTGCGAGGGCCTGGGTGAACTCGGCGTATGGGTGCGCCTGCATTATGTCTACCCGTACCCGCATGTGGACGAGTTGATGCCCCTGATGGCGGGGGGGCGGATCCTGCCGTACCTGGATATACCGTTCCAGCACGCCAGTCCGCGCATCCTCAAGCTCATGAAGCGACCGGGAAACATCGAACGCACGCTCGACAGGATCCGCTCCTGGCGCCGCGAAGTGCCCGACCTGACCCTGCGCAGTACCTTCATCGTCGGGTTTCCCGGCGAGACCGACGCCGAATTCGAGGAACTGCTCGATTTCCTGCGTGAAGCGCAACTGGACCGTGTCGGTGCCTTCGCCTATTCGCCGGTCGATGGCGCCACGGCCAACGCGCTGCCCGATCCGGTGGACGAGGACCTGAAGGAAGACCGGCTGGAGCGTTTCATGCAGGTGCAGGCGGAAATTTCGGCGCAGCGCCTGCAGCGACGTGTCGGCCAGACCCTCACCGTGCTGGTGGACGAGGTCGACGCGGATGGCGCGCGGGCGCGTTCGGCCTCCGATGCGCCTGAAATCGACGGCATGGTGCTCGTTGCCGACGGACAGGGCCTTCGCCCGGGCCAGCTGGTGCGGGTACGTGTGCATGCCGCGGACGCTCACGACCTGACGGCGCGGTTGGCGACCGGGGAGAGCCGCGTTCACGGCGGTCACGATGCGCTACAGTAAACGGCCATGGACGTGGATCTTTCCGACATGAAGCCACCGCATGTTCCCGCGAGGTTCCGGGCAGGCGGACACCTGCCCCGTCTGCTGTGGATGCTGATGCTCCTGCTGCTGTCGGTGGGGGCGCAGGCGCAAAGTCCGTTGCAGCACCTGACCGCAGGCGACCGGGCCGAAATTGCCGTCTATCGTCTCGATACCGATGTGCTGGCACGCCTTCAGGCGGTGGTGGCCGAGAGTCACAGCCTGCATATCCGCAAATCGTCGCTGGACATGCGGCGCGTGCATTCGATCGACGACATGGCGCGGCAGCTTGCGGCGGTCGATCCACGCATTACCCCGTTGCTGGTACGCCACGGGTTCAGTCCGCATCAGTTCGTGGTTGCCAACCTGGCGCTGGTGGCCACGGCGATCTCGGTGAGTGCGAAGCGGCAGGCCCCGGGACGCTTTGCCGACACGCCGAACATGCGCTTCTACGAACGGCACGAGGCGCAGGTCCAGCGCCTGCTGCAAAGCGCCTCCCGGCCCTGATTTCCTCGACACCACCTGCGGCAGGTGTTCAGGAATAGTCCTCGTCACCCGGCGCCGGGTAGCGAACATCGCGCACTTCACACTGTAGCGTGCCGCCAGGCAGGTCGGCACTGAACACGTCGTCCTTGCGCTTGCCCAGGGCGGCGCGGGCCAATGGGGCATCGATGCTGATGTGGCCCTGGCGTGCATCGGTTTCGTCGGGTCCGACGATCCGGTAGTGCAGAATCTGTCCGGTGGCGATGTTTTCCAGCTCGATCCAGGCTCCGAAGAAGATGGCCTGCCGGTCCTGCGGTGCTCCGTCCGCCACGCGCAGCACGGGGATGCGCTTGCCGAGATAGCGCACGCGCCGGTCGATCTCGGCCAGCTGTTTCTTGCGATAGGTGTATTCGGCGTTCTCCGAACGGTCGCCTTCCGCAGCAGCCGCCGCCAGCGCACGCACCACTTCCGGTCGGCGGCGATGCCACAGTTCGTCCAGTTCGGCCTTGAGCCGCGCAAGGCCTGCGCGGGTGATGATCGCGGTCGAGCGCGGTGGCGGCGGTCGCCAGCGGCTCATGGGTCCGTCCCCTTTGGTGGTGCCTGCATGCCGAGGTCGGCGAGGAATCGCTCGATCTCGGGTTGGGCCGGGCGCTGCGGGTAGGCACGCAGCAGTTTGTGCGCAAGCACGCCGGCTTCGGCCCTGCGATCCAGGCGTTCGGCCAGCAGGCGTGCGGCGAGCAGGCCGTAGTGCGGGGCGCGGGGGTCGCGGGGCCAGGCATTGGGGAACCCGCGCGACAGTTTCAGGGCCAACTGGGTCATGCCCTGGTCGGACGCGGCATCGGCCAGGGTGGCCAGCACGTCGGGCTGGTCGGGCAGGAAGTGCGGATCCAGGTCGATGCATTCGCGCACCACGCCGAGCGCGCGGCGGCTGCACCCGTCGGCAAGCAGGCGTGCCAGATAGGCGTGGGCGGTATCGAGGAGGGCGCGGCGGTCATCGTGTCGACGCAGCAGTTCACGCTGGGCGGCGAACACGCGCAGCGGTGGGTCACGCTGGCGCAGGCGTTCGGTCAGCAAGACCCGTGCCGCCTGGTGCTTTCCCGCGGCATCGAGTCTTTCTGCCTGTTCCAGCAGGTGCTCGTCGGTATGCGTGCCACTCGCATCGGCCAGAGTGTCCGCCTCGGGCGTGAGGCCAAGCGAGTCGTGGTGGCGGTGCATCAGCATGCCGATCAGGTGGAATTGCAGCAGATACAGGTAGACGACGCCGGCAAAGGTCAGGCTGCGCAGCAGCCACGGCGCGGAGCGCAGATAACTGTAGTACGTCATGGTTTCGGCAAACCCCGCCAGCAGCGGGAGCAGGTAGCCGGCACCGAAAGCCGAGATCGCCACGCCCCAGCGCAACGGATTGAGTGCCGCCAGCAGGTGATCCTCGAAGGCCAGCGACATGGCGATCGCCGGCACCACCAGCTGTATGGCCAGCACCAGGCCCCACAGGCCCGGTTCCAGGGTGATGGTCAACAGCAGCGCACCCACGCCCAGCATTTGCAGGGTCAGCAGGGACAACGCAGGGACGTATCCGCTGTACAGCGCCACTTCGGGTGGCTCGGCGAAACCGTTGGCCGTGCGCCGCAGGCACTCCATGGCATACAGGATCAGGCTGGCCCAGACCACCACGCCGCCGGCGATGTTGAAGGGAACCGGAAGCCAGTCGGTCAGTACATGCGCCAGCGAGAACGCGGCAAGCGAAGCCAGTGCCGCGCCTCGCAGCGGGTAACCGAGGCCGTCGAGCAGCCTGCGTCCCAGCGGCTGGTCGGCAGGTACGGTTT
The DNA here is from genome assembly GCA_027019085.1 of Rhodanobacteraceae bacterium. Lineage (GTDB taxonomy): Bacteria > Pseudomonadota > Gammaproteobacteria > Xanthomonadales > Rhodanobacteraceae > Oleiagrimonas. The sequence continues at coordinate 99,978 of JALUXG010000039.1, forward strand.
GTGCATCCCTGGACATGGCCACCTGTTCGGCAAGGAGTCGGCACGAGCGTGCAGCCCGGACCAGAAAGGGTTCATGACGATTGTATCGGTGATCGCATGGGGATTTTGCAGGTCCGGCTCTTGAGTGCGCTCGTCGTGACCGGTACGGTGACGGGCTTTCACGTTCATGATCGAGAGTAGTATGTCGTTGTTTCATTTTCGGCGAGTCATCCGTCGCATGGCCTGCGGTCTGACGGCAATCACGCTGGCGGGGTGTGCGGCTGGAGGCGTCAAGTCACCCGCGGACCCACCGCCGAAGCAGGTCGTGAACGAGCAGAAGATCAATACCCTGTACAGCGAACTGGACCGGGCCAGCAGCAGTTACGCGGAGGCCCTGCGCAAGGCGCGCAGTGGCGACCGTTCCGGCTCGGCACATATCCTGGATGCGGCGCTGGACCGCCTCAAGTCCGCGGCGGCCGAATGCGGCGACACGCCGGGCTGCGATCCGCAGCGATTCTTCTCGGTGTTCGACCACTTGCTGCGCCTGAAGGATGGCAGCTTTATCGCCGGCGACGAGGGCGACACCCTGCCCGACAATCCCGATGCCGGGGTGGCGGGCGATGCCGCCTCGCCAGTACTCCAGGCGCTGCCGCAGTCGCAGCGCAGCGTGACCCTGTTGCGCGGGCAGAAATTGTCCGACCTGATTGCGATGAACGGTCCGGTCAAGGCGGCACTCGAGGAATGGCTGACCTGGTTGCGCCCGAACCTGATGGATGCCTACGTCAATTACGAATACATGCGCTACGAGATGTGGCCGGCCTACCACAAGGCCGGCCTGCCCGAAGCCATCCTGTTCGGCATCCTGGCCAAGGAGTCGGGCGGCAAGGTGCATGCGGTTTCGCGCACGGGTGCGGCCGGGCCGCTGCAGTTCATGTACGCCACCGGCAGGCGCTTCGGCCTGGGTACCGTGGACGGGTTCGACCAGCGATTCGATCCGCGACTTTCCGCGCGCGCCAATGCGGCGTACATGGACGAACAGTTGAAGGTGTTCAACGACAACCTGGAACTGGTGCTGGCGGCCTACAACAGTGGCGAAGGGCGGGTGCGACGGCTCGTCGACGGACGTAACGGCATCAGTTTCTACGATCCGAAGATCTACTTTTCGCTGCCGGCCGAAACGCGCGATTACGTGCCCATGGTGCTGGCAGCGGCCTGGCTGTTCCTTCATCCGCACCGCTACAACCTGAAATTTCCCCGTCTCGATGCCCGTCCCGGGACGATCACGCTGGAGCGGCCGGCATCGATCTCGGAGCTGGCGGTGTGCCTGGGCCAGGCAGGCGGAATGCGTGATGGATGGTTTCGCGTCCTGCGCAACCTCAACCCTCGCCTGAATCCGCAAAAGGCCCAGCCCGGGGGTGCCACGCTCAAGGTGCCGCGTGTGCTCGAGCGTGCCTATGCCAGGCAATGCCGGACAGGCCACTGGCCGAAACTGGCGGCCGTGCTGCATGCTGCGAGTGATCCGACGATGCCGGCGTCCATGCGCTTTCGCCATTACCGCGTGCGACACGGAGATACCTTGAGCGGGATCGTGCGCAGGATGGGTTGCTCAAGCGTGCGCAAGGTGGCACGCATGAACCATCTGCGCGCACCGCGTTATGCCATTCGTGCCGGACACACGCTGAAGCTGCCCCACTGCGCACGCTGAAATCCGGCATGGCTCGCTCCGGACGGACTCCGGTTGCCAGCGGGCGATGCGTACGTCGCCTCGGAGATCAGGCCACGGCGTGGGAATGCGGGACCGTGCGCGACAGTGCGTCGTCGGCATCGGTGTGGAGGCGTTCCTTGAGCTGGCGAACGACACGCATGATCCGCCGGTGCAGGTCGTCAGCGCCGGGCGCCTGCATGACCCGTGTCTCGTGGTAGGCCACGGCGAGCCACAGGCCGATGCCACGCATGCGTACCTGCGGATTGTCCGACCGGGCGCGTGCCAGGCCGATATCGGTGCCGGTGCCCCATTCGGCGGTTTCGTCCTCGGGCGGGGTGCCGTACATCCAGGGTGGATCGCAGCGGGCGGCAAGTTCCAGTTCGCGGGTGGTGATGCTGGCCACCTTGCGTTCCAGCGGGGTCGGCAGCGTATAGATGGCCTGTTCGATCTCGCGCAGTTGCCGGCCCAGTTTGAGGATCCGGGTCATCGCCAGAATGCGATGCACGACATGCAATGGTTTCACTGTGGCTTCCCTCCGGTGGAACGCCCCCCAACGCCCCGTGGTCTGGACGATGAGCATAATCGATGGCCGCCGTTGAATACTATCCCGCAGCGTCACAAAGTGACATGCGGCGTCACATTCACCGGTTTCGTGAACGACGTCACGGATTGGCGCGATACTGCTGGCCCAGTCGCTGCCCCATCTGCACCGGCATGTGCGCGGTCAGGCCCGGCTCCAGTTCCATGCGGCCGTCCGGGACCAGGACGATCACGGTCGAGCCCATGTTGAAACGGCCCAATTCCTCGCCGCGGCGCAGATGGATGTCGCGCGTACGCGCATCACGATCTACGATGCCCTTTGCATAGGGCGGAATCACCAGGCCATCCCACACGGTGGAAATGCTCGATACCAGCATGGCGCCGACCAGGATCACCGCAAACGGGCCGTGCTCGCCCTGGAAATGGCACACCAGTCGCTCGTTGCGCGCGAACAGGCGCGGGATGCCATCCACCGCGAATGGCGCCACGCTGAACAGGCGCCCGGGTACGTGGCGGGTGGACAGCAGGTCGCCGTCAAGCGGCATGTGCACGCGGTGATAGTCGCGTGGCGACAGGTAGATCGTGATGAACCGCCCGTGGCGATAGGGCACCGCCGCGTCGTCGCCGGCCAGCAGCTCGGCCACCGTGTACCTGCGGCCCTTGGCCTGGAAGATCGCCCCGTCTTCGATGATGCCGGCCTGGCTGATGCGACCGTCGGCCGGCGACACCAGGCTCAGCGGATCCGGATCGAGCGGTCGCGCACCGGCTTTCAGCGCACGCGTGAAAAAGGCATTGAAGTGGGCAAAGGACAGGGGGTTGGCATCGGCCGCCTGCGACATGTCCACGTCGTAGCCGGCGACGATCCGGCGGATCAGGAAATTCTTCCACGGCCTCCAGGTCCAGCGCGTGGCGCGGTACACCACGCGCGAGAGCAGTCGGTGGGGCAGCAGGTATTGCAGCGCGATCTTCGGCCTCATGCGGCGAGTATAAGCGTCGGGCGCAGCGCGGGCATGCTTCGTATACTGGTACGCCTTTCGAGCCGGAACCTGAAGCGTGAGCGCCGAACTTGCCACCCTGATCGACTTCATCCGCTACGGCGCCAGCCGTTTTTCCGCTGCCGGTCTGACCTTCGGCCACGGCCAGGACAGTGCCCTGGACGAGGCAACCCAACTGGTGCTGGCGGCGGTGCACCTGCCACCGGACCTGCCGCCTGCGTACGGCCAGGCGCGACTGACCGCTACCGAACGCAAGCATGTGCTCGCCCTCATCGAGCGCCGGGTCGAGACCCGCGAACCGGTGGCCTACCTGGTGGGCGAGGCGTGGTTCGCCGGTCTCAGGTTCAGGTCCGATCATCGTGCACTGGTGCCGCGTTCGCCGCTGGCCGAATTGATCGTGCAGGGATTCAGTCCCTGGCTGGACGGGCGGTCGGAGCTGCGGGCCCTGGACCTGTGCACCGGTTCGGGCTGCATCGGCATCGCGATGGCCGTGCATCACCCGCAATGGCAGGTGGATCTTTCCGACATCAGCGAGGATGCCCTGTCGCTGGCGCGCGAGAACATGGCTTTCCAGCACCTCGAGGAGGGCCGTGTGCGTGCCGTGCACTCGGACCTGTTCGATGGCCTCAAGGCCGAGCGCTATGACCTGATCGTGTCCAATCCCCCGTACGTTTCGCGCGAGGAATACCAGTCCCTGCCGGACGAATACGGGCACGAACCGTCCCTGGGCCTGGTGTCGGGCGAGGACGGGCTGGATTTCTGCCTGCGTCTGCTCGACGAGGCCTCGGAGCACCTGGCCGAGGACGGCCTGTTGTTCGTCGAGGTCGGCAACAGCGAGCATGCCCTGGTGGCCTGTCTGCCCCATGTGCCGTTCGTGTGGGTCGAATTCCAGCAGGGTCCGATGGGGGTCTTCGTCCTGCAGCGTGACGACCTGATCGAGCATGCCGATGACATTCGTGCGGCCCGCCTACAGCACCTGCAGTCATAAGCGGGGCTTGCAAGCATGCGCGGAACCGCCGACGCTTGGGGCCCGCGCTCGGCAGGCCGTTGCGCGTAACAACCCACAGCGCCCCGGCGCTCGCCACATCGGGACACCCATGTCCAGCAACACCTTCGGCAAAGTCTTCAGCGTGACCACCTTCGGCGAAAGCCACGGGCCGGCCATCGGTTGCGTGGTCGACGGCTGTCCGCCAGGTCTTGCCATCGATCCGTCCGAGTTTGCACACGATCTTTCGCGACGCGCCACCGGACGTTCGCGCTTTACCTCGCAACGCCGTGAAGCGGACGAAGTCGAGATCCTGTCCGGGGTCTACGAGGGCAGGACCACGGGGACGCCGATTGCCCTGCTTGTCCGCAATACCGATGCACGCTCGAAGGATTACAGCGAGATCGCACGTACCTTCCGGCCCGGACATGCCGACTACACCTATTGGCACAAATACGGTGTGCGCGACCCGCGCGGCGGCGGTCGCAGTTCCGCGCGCGAGACCACCATGCGTGTGGCTGCCGCAGTAATCGCCAAGAAGTGGCTGGCCGAACGTCATGGCGTGCGCGTGCGCGGGCATGTGTCGGCGATTGGCAGCCTGGTACCGCAAGCCTTCGACTGGGACGCGGTCGAGGCCAATCCGTTCTTCTGGCCCGATGCCGGCATGGTGCCGGAACTGGAACGCTACATCACGGCCCTGCGCAAGGATGGCGATTCGGTCGGTGCACGGGTCGACGTGATTGCCGAGGGCGTGCCGCCGGGCTGGGGCGAGCCGGTGTACGGCAAGCTCGACGCCGACCTGGCTGCGGCCTTGATGAGCATCAATGCCGTCAAGGGCGTGGAAATCGGGGACGGTTTTGCCGCTGTCGCGCGACGGGGCAGCCAGCACCGTGACGAGATCACCGCGCAAGGCTTTGCCTCCAACCACGCCGGAGGGATACTCGGTGGCATTTCCAGCGGGCAGGCGGTGCGCGCATCGATCGCGCTGAAGCCGACCTCCAGCATTCTCATCCCGGGCCGCAGCCTGGACCTGGATGGCCAGCCGACCGAAGTGGTGACCAAGGGTCGCCACGATCCGTGCGTCGGCATCCGCGCCACGCCCATTGCCGAGGCGATGGTGGCGCTGGTGCTGATGGACCACGCACTGCGCCATCGTGCGCAATGCGGCGATGTCGCGGCGGTGAAACCGCGTGTGGAATGAGCCGGCCTACCTGTCACCAATCCTGAAGCATTGCCCGGAGAATCGAGCACCATGAGTCGCAAGAGTACCTACAACGTTGCCATGGCGGGAGCCACCGGCGCGGTCGGTGAAACCCTGCTGTCGATACTCGCCGAGCGCGAATTCCCGGTCGGCGAGCTGGTCCCGCTGGGCAGCGAACGTTCGGCCGGCAGCAGGATCGATTTCGCCGGCAAGCAGGTGATGGTGCGCAATCTGGCCGAATATGATTTCGCCGGCATCGACATCGCATTCTTCTCGGCTGGCGGCGCGGTCAGCCGCGAACACGCGCCGCGTGCCGCAGCTGCGGGCGCGGTGGTGATCGACAACACTTCCGAGTACCGCAACGATCCCGACATACCGCTGGTGGTCAGCGAGGTCAATCCGCATGCCATTGCCGAATACGAACGGCGTCGCATCATCGCCAACCCGAACTGTTCGACCATGCAGATGCTGGTGGCATTGGCGCCGATCCATCGCGCGGTCGGCATCGAGCGCATCAACGTGGCGACCTACCAGTCGGTATCCGGGGCAGGTCGTTCCGGGATGGAGGAGTTGGGCAGGCAGACGGCAGCCCTGCTCAATTTCCAGGAGGCAAAGCCGGACAAGTTCACCAGGCAGATCGCGTTCAACGTGATCCCGCACATCGACGTCTTCATGGACAACGGATACACCCGCGAGGAAATGAAGATGGTCTGGGAAACCCGCAAGATCCTGGAGGACGCCTCGATCCAGGTGAACCCGACCGCCGTGCGCGTGCCGGTGTTCTACGGGCATGCCGAGGCGGTGCATATTGAAACCCGCGACCGGATCACACGCGACCAGGCACTGGATCTGTTGCGTGATGCCCCGGGCATGGTACTGATGGACGAACGGCGTGACGGTGGCTACCCGACCCCGGTCGGCGATGCCGCCGGCAAGGATCCGGTTTTCGTGGGGCGCATTCGCGAGGACATTTCCCACCCCAACGGGCTGGACCTTTGGGTGGTCGCAGACAATATTCGCAAGGGCGCGGCGCTCAACGCCGTACAGATAGCGGAAATTCTTGTCGAGGAGTACCTGTGATGAATACAGCCAGAGCCTGGATGGGGCTTGTGCCGGCACTGCTGATGGCCGTTGCGGTTCAGGCGCAGACGCCGGCCGGCAGTACCGCGGACATGCGCCAGCAGGTGCAGCAGGCGCGCAAGGCGCTGGGCAGCCAGGAATCGAGGGTCAAGGCCCTGAAGGCCCAGATCCACGAGCTCAAGGCCCGCAACGCCAGTGAACAGGCACAAGTGAGTTTGCGCGACCGCGAAATCGCACGGCTGAAGGCGGAGCTGGCACGCAGGCAGCACGCCTCCGGTCATGCACCGGCGGGCGCAGCCAGCGCACCGCATGAACACTGACATTGCACCGATGCGTGTCGCGGGTCCGTGATGCGGTCCTCTGGGTGGAGAAAATCCCATTTGTGAACTAAAGTTACGGAATTGTTGTAAAGTCGCGTCGAGATTGTTTGCGCGTCTGGTGACGCCGTACACGGGGAGCCCTCGATGAACCGGTCTTTGAAGCTGTCCATTCTGGCGGCACTGGCTTTGAGCAGCATTCAGGCCATGGCGCTTGGCCTGGGCCAGATTCGCGTCAAGTCAGCCTTGAACAAGCCCTTGGTTGCGGAAATTCCGTTGCAGCTCGATTACCCGGGCGAAGCCAACCAGCTTGCAGTGACGCTGGCGTCCACCCAGGAGTTCGCCCGCGCCGGCCTTGATCGCGCGAGCCTGACCGTGCCCCTTGAATTCAAGGTGACGACCAATGCTGCCGGGCAGAAGGTCATACGCATCACCAGCAAGGAGCCGGTGCGCGAATCCTTCCTCGATTTCCTGGTCAAGGTCGAATGGCCGCAGGGCCAGTTGCTGCGCGAATACACGGTGTTGCTGGATCCACCCGGCATGGTCGCTACCTCACGGCTGCAGGGTGCGGTCGCGCCCGCCAAGGCTCCTGCACCTGCCCCTGCACCGGCAAGGCCGGTGATGACGCCCAAACCCGCCCCGGCCGCCAAAGCGACTCCGGCGCCAGCCCCTGCAGCGCCAGCCGCCGCGGCACCGGCACGCAAGGCACCGAAGCCGGTCGCGACCACCCGGGCGCCGGCCCCGGCACCATCGGTAGCCGCGACGCCGTCAGCGGCTGTCGGCAGCGGTCAGTACGGGCCGGTTGCGCGTGGTCAGTCGTTGTGGGGGATTGCCCGCAAGGTGCGCAGTGCCGACGTCAGCGTCAACCAGATGATGGTGGCCCTGAAGGCCGCCAACCCGGACGCCTTCTACAAGGACAACATCAATGCCTTGCGCAGTGGTGCCGTGTTGCGCATACCGACCCGCGACCAGCTGCAGGCCACCAGCAAGGCGGCGGCCACGGCCCAGGTGCTGCGTCAGGACCGCGACTGGCAGGCCGTGGCGCCGCGTCGTCCGGCCATGGTGGGGCGTGCCGGAGCAGGCACAACAAACAAGGGCGCAGCGAGGCGGACGGCTGCCGCAACTGCAACCGGCTCAGGTTCCAATGCCGCATCCGGGGACCATCTGCGCCTGGTGCCACCCAGCCACGGGGGCGAAAGCACCGGTGCGCGGGCAGGCGTGGCCAATGGCAGCAGCAAGGTCATGGTGCGCAAGCTGAGCGACGAACTGGCACGCACCAGGGAGTCCCTTTCGAGTACACAGCAGCAGACGGCGGATCTTGAAGCCAGGTTGAAGAGTCTGCGTGACATCCAGGACAAGAACGATCGCCTGTTGAGCCTGAAGAACGCCGAGATCGCCGAGCTGCAGCGCAAGCTGGCCCAGGCCAATCGCCCTGCGGCGGCAGCTTCCACCGCCATGCCAGCCACCCATGGCAGCATGGCCAGGACGGCTTCCACGGTACCGGCTGCGTCCGCGGCAAGCGTAACGGCTGCAGCGGTGGCGGCTACGGTCGCGAAGCCGGCTGCGGGCTCGAGCGCGGCTGCCATCCAGCAGCCGGTCAAGCCAGTCAAGTCGGCCAAGCCAACTGCGGCGACGCAGGTTGCACGCCAGGCCGGGCAGCAGCCCTGGTACACCACGCTGTGGGCCAAGGCGGGCGCTCTCGTGGTACTGCTTCTTGCACTCCTGGGCCTGCTGCTGCGCGGGCGTGGTGGCAAGAAGTCTCCCACCGGTGCATCCGGTTCGTCATTGGCCGACCAGTTCGGCGACTCCCCGTTTGGCGACCTGCCGGGGCAGACGCAGGACGACGAGGAGCAGGATGCCCTGTTGCACCATCTGGCCGAGCATCCGGACGACATCGAATCGCATCTGGAACTGGTCAGCCTGTACTATGCCCGGCGCGACGTAGAGCGATTCGAGGCGGCGGCCGAGGCCATGCATGCCCATGTCGACGACGAGAGCCTGCCGGAATGGCAGGACGTGTTGACCATGGGCGAGGAACTGAGCCCGGACTACCCGCTGTTTGCCGGCGTCGCGCATGCCTACGATCCGCAGATCCCCGATGAGGAATCTGCATCGCCGCATGCCGAGTCCGGACCCGAAGTGGAGGAGGACGCATCGAAGGCGAGTACCAGCGAAGCTGCCTTCGAGCTGCCGCAGTCCCAGGGTGCCTATGACGCACCCAGCGAGGAAGACTACGACGCACTGCCTCCGTTGCCGGATGAAGAGGACTCGGTGGTGCCTGCGGAGGATCTGGCGGCGCTGGAGGAGTTCGGTCACGGCGAGGACGATGAGGACCTGGTCGCAGTGCCTCCCGATGTGCCGAAGCAGGATCAGGACGATGCAGGTTCAGTTCACGGCATGGATGACGATCTGGATCTGGCGGCGGACGATGGTGAGGATGCCGCCCCCGAAACTCCGCGCGGCCTGGGTGTTGATGCAGTCGATACCAAGATTGATCTTGCCCGGGCTTACATCGACATGGGCGACCCCGAAGGGGCGCGCGCCATGCTCGAGGAGGCCCTGGCTGAAGGCAGCGATGCACAGCGCGAAGTGGCGCAGAAACTGCTCGACGAACTCGACTGATACCAGCTCAGGCCAGCTTTCGACGCCGGTCCGGACATCTCCGGTCGGGCGTCGTTGTATCCTCGCCCGCTGATTCTTCCGGCATCCTGTCATGCGCATCGCCCTGGGCATCGAATACGACGGCACCGATTTCATGGGCTGGCAGCGGCTCAGCCACGGACCGAGCGTGCAGGCCTCGGTGGAACGGGCGCTCTCGACGGTGGCCGACACACCCATCCGGGTCACCTGCGCAGGGCGCACCGATGCCGGTGTGCATGCGCGTTGCCAGGTGGTGCATTTCGATACCGGGGTCGAACGCCCGCTGCGTGGCTGGATACTGGGCACCTGTGCCAATTTGCCGGACAGCATCGCCGTGCTGTGGGCGCAGCCGGTGGCGGATGACTTCCATGCCCGGCACAGTGCGCGCGGACGACGTTACCGGTACAGCATCCTCAATCGTGCGGTCCGTCCCGCACTGGACGCGCGCTATGTGACCTGGGAGCGCCAGCCGCTGGATGTCCAAGACATGCATGCGGCATCACAGGTGCTGGTCGGCGAGCATGACTTCAGTGCCTTTCGTGCCATCGCCTGCCAGGCCCGGCATGCGCGCCGCGAAGTGCGGCGGATCAGCGTCACCCGGGACGCAGAACGGGTGCAGGTGGATATCGAGGCCAATGCCTTCCTGCACCACATGGTGCGCAATATCGTCGGCTCGCTGCTGCTGGTCGGGCGCGGCGAACAGACCCGGGACTGGATTGCGGAGTTGCTTGCAGGGCGCGATCGCGACCAGGCAGGGCCGACGGCGCCGGCATCAGGCCTGAGTTTTCTCGGACCGCGCTATGCTGCGGACTGGGGCTTGCCCGATCAGGTGAGCCTGTGAAACGTCATGGCACCGGAGAACGATCCCCATGCATCGCACACGCGTGAAATTTTGCGGCATGACCCGGGTGGAAGATGCCATGCGGGCCGCGGCACTGGGTGTGGATGCCATCGGCATGGTGTTCACCGCCCGCAGTCGGCGATGCCTGGCCATCGAGCGTGCGCGGGCCATCCGCGAGGCCCTTCCGCCATTTGTCGATACCGTGGCCCTGTTCATGGATGACGATGCCGGATGGATTGGCGCCGTGATCGAGGCGGTACGGCCGCACTTGCTGCAATTCCACGGTAGTGAATCACCGCAGGCATGCGCGATGCATGGCATCCCGTACCTGAAGGCTTTCGCGATGGGTGAAGGCAGGCATGGACTCGAACGTGTCGATGACTATGCGCAGGCTGCTGCCTGGCTGCTTGACGGACACGCCGTGGGCGAAGCGGGTGGCATCGGACAGGTCTTCGACTGGAGCCTGGTGCCGGTGGCCACAAAACGGCCCTGGGTGCTTGCCGGTGGCCTGCATGCGGACAACGTCGGTCAGGCCATTGCGCAGGCGCGCCCATGGGCCGTGGATGTGGCCAGCGGCATCGAGTCGTCCCCCGGCGTCAAGGATCCTCGTGCGATGCGCGCCTTTATCGACGCGGTGCGTGCGGCGGATGCACAGTTTGCTTGAGAGTCGGTGCCGAACGCCTGCGCAGATGCATTGCACGGCAGGCATGGTGTCCACCAGCAGCGGAGAGTCAATGGCATGAAGACCCTGGGCCTGCTTGGCGGCATGAGCTGGGTGTCCACGCTCGGCTACTACAGCGCGATCAACCAGGGCGTCAGCGAGGCCCTTGGCGGACTTCACTCGGCGCGCCTGGTGCTTTACAGCGTGGATTTCCATGACATCGAGCACCTGCAGCGTACCGGTGACTGGGATGGCTCGGGCGAACAGCTCGCGCAGGCTGCGCGCTCACTGGAACGGGCGGGGGCCGAGGGACTGGTCCTTTGCACCAACACCATGCACCGGGTCGCCGATGCCATCGAGCGTGCCGTGGACATGCCCTTGCTGCACATCGCCGATGCAGCCGGCCGGCGGTTGCAGGCAGCTGGCATCGGACGCGTCGGCTTGCTCGGCACCCGCTACACCATGGAACAGGATTTCTATGCCGCGCGACTCGCCGACCGGTTCGGCATCGAGGTGCTGGTGCCTCCCGGGAACGAGCGCGAGCAGCTGGATCGCATCATCTTCGCCGAGCTGTGCCGGGGACAAGTGCTTGCGGACTCGCGGGCATGCTGCCTGGGTATCATGGATGCGCTGGGGCGGCGTGGCGCCCAGGCGATGCTGCTGGCCTGTACCGAGATCGGCCTGCTGGTCGAGCCGTCCCATACCTCGCTGCCCCTGTACGATACGGCCCGCATTCATGCGGCGCGCGCCGTGGAGTGGGCGTTGCAGGGCTGATCGGCGTTTGAGCGAAGCTGTGCCCGGTAGTGCTCCATGAGCGCCGGGTCCGGTGCCTTCTGCGTCCAACGCAAGGGTGCAATGCGTGTTCGCGGGCCTGGCTGCACGCTCAGGTTCCGTTGCCGTCCTCGAGCTCCTTGCGCAGCCAGGTGGCAAGCGCGCCGACGCGCGCATCGGTGCCACCGCGCACTGTGCACAGGATCCATGTTCCACCCGTGTCGACAAAGCCCCAGGGTGCACACAGGCGTCCCGCCGACAGATCGGCGGCGACCAGCGGCTGGGGAGCTATGGCGATGCCGAGCCCGGCCACGGCCGCTTCCAGCAGGTAGTACAGATGCTCGAAGGCCTGCCCGGGCTGCAAGTCCGAGGGGTTGATGCCCACGGCCCGGGCCCAGGCCGGCCAGGCCTCCGGTCGCGACAAAGTATGCAGCAGGGGCAGGTCGACAAGTCGCTGCGGGGGTGCGTTGTCCAGACCCATGCCCGCGACCACGGCCGGCGCCATCACCGGACCGATGCGCTCGTTGCCGAGTTCGTGCACGGTCCAGCTCGGGGGCCAGGGTGGCGTGGCAATGAACAGTCCCGCGTCCAGTCCGGACAGCGCATCGTCGGGCGGTTGCTCATGCGCAGCCAGGTGCAGGTCCAGCCCCGGGATGTCCTGTCGCAGGCGTTCGAGGCGGGGAATCATCCAGCGGGCAAGCAGGCTGCCCGGGCAGCCGAGGACCCGGGTTCGGTCCTGACCCGCGCGTAATCGCCTGCGCGCCGAGCGCAGCATGTCGAGCGCCTCGATGGCGGTTGCCTGCAGCCGTTCGCCGGCTTCGGTCATGACCAGGCCACGACCGTGTCGCTGGAACAGCACGCAGCCCAGATCCTCCTCGAGCAGGCGCAGCTGTCGGCTCACCGCGCCGTGGGTGACGTGCAGGCTGCGTGCTGCATCACTCACACTTCCGCACCGGGCGATGGCCTCGAAAGCCTTGATCGCATTGAGCGGCGGCAGTTTGTCCATGGATCTAGGCTATCAGTAAATCTGACAGGTTTGCATCGTGGTGAGGTACCCAGCGAGCGCTGGTATTGCACGGGTATCGCAAACCTGGTGGCGCTTGGTTCAGGACTACACCCGCCTGCATCGCCCGGCCTGGAGCGGATGCCAGCTTGCCAGGGGCACTCTCCCGACGTGCTTCCCGGAAGCAGCCAGTGAAGGCGGCGCAGTCGGATTCGGTTCGATGCCGGGGGATGGTCCGGTTTTTTCCGGGCCGTATCATGCAAAAATCCATGTACCTGTCCGCCACGTCGGCAGGGCTTGTGCAGGAGATGGATTGTTGACGCCGCAAGACAGAACCTCCGCAAACGTGCCCCGGGTATTGCGTGAACTGCATGTGCCGATTCCCGAAATCATCGACATGCTGGTGGATGCCATCTGTGTCGTGGACGAGGAAGGGCGATTTGTTTACGTCAGTGCCGCCTTCGAGCGCATTTTCGGGTACACGCCGCGGGAGGTCGTGGGACGCGGCATGATCGACCTGGTGCACCCGGATGATCGTGCGAGGACGCTGGAAAGTGCACGCGCGGTGATGGCAGGAAAGCCCAATACGCATTTCGAGAACCGCTACATGCGCAAGGACGGCACCATCGTGCACATCATGTGGTCGGCACGCTGGTCGGCGCGCGACCGTTTGCGCATTGCCGTGGCGCGTGACGTCACCGAGCGCAAGCGTGCAGAAGCGAGGCAGGCGTCACTTTACGACATCGCGCAGGCAGCGCATTCGGCGGACAGCATTTCCGAGCTGTACCGGCGAATCCACGAGATCATCGGTCGACTTTTGCCGGCCGGCAATTTCTATGTCGCCTTGTGCGATGACGAGCGGGCTGCGGTGTACTTTCCCTATCACGTCGATCGCCACGACAAGAGGCCCCGGCCGCAATCGATGGATGCCGACTTACTGACCACCCGGGTGATACGCACGGGCAAAGCCGTGCTGGCCACGCCCGGGACGCGTGCCGCGACGGGCCATGGTTGCGGCCATGCAGCGTTGTACTGGCTGGGCGTACCGCTGGAGACAAGCGACGGCGTCATCGGAATGCTGGCGGTGCAGAGCTATGACCCGGATGTCCGCATCGGCGAGGCCGACATGGAGTGGCTGCAATTCGCATCCGGGCAGGTGGCCGCCGCCATCGCCCGCAAGCAGATGGAGGAAAAGTTGCGCCACAGCGCACTGCACGATCCCCTTACCGGCTTGCCCAACAGGCTGTTGCTGCAGCAGCACCTGCAGGCGGCGCAGGGCCTGTCCGCTCCCGGGTCGGGCAGTATCGCCCTGATTTATCTGGACCTTGATGATTTCAAGCATGTCAACGACACCCTGGGGCATGCCACTGGCGACGAACTGCTGCGCTGCGTGGCGCAGCGGCTGGTCGAGAGCGTGCGAAGTACCGATACGGTCACCCGCATGGGTGGGGACGAATTCGTGATACTTCTGACCGAGATGTCGACCCCGGCCTGTGTTGCCGCCGTGGCGGCCAAGGTGCTTGCCGCCATTTCCCGTCCGTTCCGTTTGGCCGGCAGGGAGGTATGCATCACGGCAAGCCTGGGCAGCATAGAGGACACGTCCGCTGAGCTTGACCTTGAGCGAATGCTCACGTGCGCCGACCAGGCGATGTATCGCGCGAAGGGGGAGGGCGGCAACCGGGCCTGCATGGCGTCAGCGGATACCGATGCCCGACGTTGAGGGCGACCACGGGTACACGCTGGGGACGCAGCTCGTGGGCATCGGCATGGCGACCGTCCGGCGGACACTCCAGGCGTTCCGGATCGCGTGACACGGAGTCGTTGCCTCCGGGCCCGCATGTCGTTGTCTTGAGAAAAACTGACAGCCATGTTCGATCTTTTCGCTTTTCCGTGCACGGGTGTGTCAGTAGTCTGGCGGGGTTGCAGCCAGACGATCGATCACACATGAAACCGAGCCTCAGCATTGACGACTATCACGCCTGGCCGGATGAGCGGGGCCGATTTGGCCCCTACGGCGGCATGTTCGTGGCCGAAACGCTCATGGCGCCGCTCGCCGAGCTGCGGGACGCCTACCTGCACCTGCGCGAAGATGCGGCGTTCATGGCCGAACTCGATCGCGATCTGGCGCACTACGTGGGCCGGCCCAGCCCGCTGTATCTCGCCGAGCGGCTCTCGCGCGAAGTTGGCGGCGCGCGCATCGTGTTCAAGCGTGAGGACCTCAACCACACCGGTGCGCACAAGATCAACAACACCGTGGGCCAGGCGCTGCTGGCCCGGCACATGGGCAAGCCGCGCGTGATCGCCGAGACCGGCGCCGGCCAGCACGGCGTGGCCACCGCTACGGTGGCCGCGCGCCTGGGCCTGAAATGCGTGGTCTACATGGGCGCCACCGACATCGAGCGGCAGAAGATCAACGTCTACCGCATGAAGCTGCTGGGCGCCGAGGTGGTGCCGGTGACCTCCGGCTCGAAGACCCTCAAGGATGCGCTCAACGAGGCGTTGCGCGACTGGGTCACCAACGTGGACGACACCTTTTACATCATCGGTACCGTGGCCGGTCCGCACCCGTATCCGATGATGGTGCGCGACTTCAACGCCGTGGTCGGTCGCGAGGCGCGCGCGCAGGTGCTGGAGCAGTTCGGCCGCCTGCCGGACGCCATCACTGCCTGCGTCGGCGGCGGTTCCAATGCCATGGGCATCTTCCATGCCTTCCTCAACGACCGCGAGGTGCGCCTGGTGGGTGCCGAAGCGGCGGGCGAGGGCCTGGCCAGCGGGCACCATGCGGCGTCGCTGGCGGCCGGTCGGCCGGGCGTGCTGCACGGCAATCGCACCTACGTGCTGTGCGACGACGATGGCCAGATCACCGAGACGCATTCGATATCGGCTGGCCTGGACTATCCGGGCGTCGGCCCCGAGCATGCCTTCCTCAAGGACTCAGGGCGTGCCCAATACCTCGGCGTCGACGATGACGAGGCAATGGAGGCTTTCCACCGCCTGTGCCTCACCGAAGGCATCCTGCCGGCGCTGGAATCCAGCCATGCCGTGGCTCAGGCCATCAAGCTGGCGCAGGCATTGCCCAGGGACGGCCTGGTGCTGTGCAATCTTTCCGGTCGAGGCGACAAGGACGTGCACACTATCGCCGCCAGGGAGGGGATCGAGCTGTGAATGACACAAGCCAAAACCGCCTGGACCGACGTTTCGCAGCCCTGAAGTCCGCCGGACGCACCGGCCTGATCCCCTTCGTCACGGCCGGTGATCCGGCGCCTGAACTGACGGTGCCGGTGATGCATGCCCTGGTCGCCGCCGGCGCCGACGTGATCGAACTGGGCATGCCTTTCTCCGACCCGATGGCCGACGGTCCGGTGATCCAGCACGCCAGTGAGCGTGCGCTGGCTCACGGCGTCACGGTGCAGCGGGTGCTGCAATGGGTGCGCGCATTTCGCGATACTGACGCCGACACCCCCGTGGTGCTGATGGGCTATCTCAATCCGGTTGAGATCATGGGCGAGAAAGATTTCGCGCATGCCGCCGCGCAGGCCGGGGTGGACGGGGTGCTGCTGGTCGATTGCCCGGTCGAGGAAGACGAAACCGTCGCCCCATTGCGCGCCGCCGGGCTGAAACGCATCCTGCTGACCGCACCGACAACCGCACAGGAACGGCTGGACAGGGCCTGCGAGTTGGCGGAAGGATTCCTGTACTATGTGTCGTTCGCGGGGGTGACAGGAGCGGGCCGGCTGGCCGTGGACACCATGGCCGATCGGGTGGCTGGCATCCGTCGGCGATCGCAGGCACCAGTCGCGGTCGGGTTCGGTGTCCGCGATGCCGGGAGCGCACGGGCCATCGCGGCCTTTGCCGATGCCGTGGTGATCGGCAGTGCGCTGGTCGAACGGCTGGACGGTGCGGGCGATGCAACCGAGGCCGCTGCACGCGTGCAGTCGTTCCTGGCCCCGATTCGCGCTGCGCTGGAGCGGTAGCCGCCACGGCCGGCGACTTGATTCATACGGGCAGGCAGACCCGGGAGAGTGACACGATGAACTGGCTGCAAAAACTCATGACGCCGCGTATCCGCACCGAGTCCAGCAACGGCAAGAGCAAGGTGCCGGAAGGGATCTGGGAAAAGTGCAAGGGATGCAGCGCGGTACTGTACCGGCCGGAGCTGGAACGCCAGTTGATGGTCTGTCCCAAATGCGGTCACCATCACGCCATCGCTGCGCGCCAGCGCTTGCAGGCACTGTTTGACGATGCAAGCAGCGCGGAACTGTTTGCCGGCCTGGAGTCGGTCGACCCGCTCCGTTTCCGCGATTCGAAGAAATACCGCGACCGTCTCCTCGCTGCGCAAAAGGCCACCGGCGAGAAAGACGCGCTTGTCGTGATGCGCGGGCTGCTCAAGTCCCGCCCCCTGGTCGTGGCAGCGTTCGAGTTCCGCTACATGGGCGGGTCGATGGGTTCGGTGGTGGGCGAGAAATTCACCCGCGCCGCCGAGCGCGCACTCGCCGAGCGCATTCCTTTCGTGAGTTTTTCCTCCAGCGGCGGAGCACGCATGCAGGAAGGACTGTTCTCGCTGATGCAGATGGCCAAGACATCGGCGGCGCTGGCGCGTCTGCGCGATGCCGGCATCCCCTATGTTTCGGTGCTCACAGATCCCACCACCGGAGGGGTTTCGGCCAGTTTTGCCATGCTCGGGGATCTCAACATCGCCGAACCGAAGGCCCTGATCGGTTTTGCCGGCCCTCGCGTCATCGAGCAGACGGTGCGCGAGACCCTGCCGGAAGGCTTCCAGCGGTCCGAATTCCTGCTTGAGCACGGTGCCATCGACATGATCGTCGACCGGCGGGAAATGCGCGACAGGCTGGCCGACCTGCTGGCCCTGCTGACCCGGGCCGAGCGTGTGGCCTAGGCTTCTGGCCCGTGGCATTCTGGCCCGCTGCATGAAGGGACGACAGGTTTGTGTTGTTTGCAGGCGAGCACCCGACCGATGAGCTGCGCGCGTCCCACGCCGGCAGTACGCCACATGCCGGCGTCCGGTGCATGTGGAGCGACCCGACACAATTGCGCATGGCCTCTTGAGCGTGGCGGCCACTGGTGGTACCTATAACCTATGGCTAGGTGGCAGGTCGCGGCCTGCCGATGCATCAGTGCGCGATTACGGCATGCGCAACGTGATCGGCACGGGCCGGGGGCAAGGTATCCAGGGGATGGCAATGCAGGCATGGGCATGCACTGAACGGTGGCACGACCACGCGTTGCGCGCGGATGGCGCGGCGCGGTGCCGCCCCGTGTCCGGAGATTGGCCATGAATACCATGTCGCCCAGTCGCGAATGGCACATGGACCTTCGCGCCCCGGACCTGCATGCCCTGGGCAGCCTGATGCGGGTGTGCAGCATGGCGGTGACGCCCCTGGCACAAGCCCCGATGCATGCCGTACTGGCATCCGACGAGATGGATGATGCCGTCCTCTGCAGCAGCCGTTGCGAGTTCCCGGTACGGACACGGTTTCGACTCCCTGGCGATCACAACCTGATCGCATTCATGCATGAGGCGGGCGAAGGCAGCTGGGTCGGCGGCGAGCCACTGGCTTCGGGCATGTTGCTGCTCGGGATGCCGGGCATCCCGTGCGAGATGCGTCTCGGGGCCGGTACCTGCTGGAGCATCGTGCTGCTGAAGGGGCATGATCTCAGAATCGAACTATCGCGCCTCGGGTATTACGCGCAAAGCGTGTCACGCCGCATCCAGCGCATCGTGCCCGGGGAGGACGCGGAGAGTGCCGAGCGCATGCGCAGCTTGTTCGAATGCATCCGCCTGCGTTATCTCGAACAAAGGCGTGACATCAATATCAAGGGCCTGCTGGATCGCCTGCGCGAAAACCTGATGCCCGATCTGGTCTCGCTGTTCCCGGCACTTCCGGACAACGCACGTACACGGCACTCCCATTACCTGGTGCTGCGCAGGGTGGAGAATTTCATCGCAGCCAATCTCCGCCGTGAGCTTCGCGTGCACGACCTGTGTGAAGCCGGCTCGACCAGCGAGCGCAACCTGCGATACATCTTCAGTGATTTTGTCGGCATCTCGCCCAACCACTACCTGGCCACGCTGCGCCTGTGCGAGGCCCGCCGACTGCTGAGCGAGGCCACGCCGGGGCAGCACACCGTACGCGCCATTGCGATGGAATGCGGACTGTGGGATCTGTCCCGGTTTGCCGAGAACTACCGACAGATGTTCGGCGAATTGCCCAGCGATACCCTGAACGAACCAAGGCGTACGCCCAGGGAACGCCATGCGCCCTACCTGTCGCCGGGTGTGCAGTACACCTGAGCGCGGCGGCGCGACGGCATCGGTTCCGGGTCAGGATGCGGCCTGGTGGTCTGCTTTGGAGAAGCTGCGGCGCAGGCGGGAGAGCACCGTGGCTGCCGAAGCATCGCCGGTGGGTGCCTCCGCCCCATCGATGGCCACGTAGCCGGCCACGTAATAGGCATTGATGAAGCCGGCGACATCCTCGACCGGCGATTTGGCCGCAGTGGCGATCTCGTCGACGGTACCGGCCTGTTTCATCATGGCGGTGGCGATCCGGAAATGACGCGGAAACTCGCGTTCAATCTGCGGCCAGCGGGTCAGTTTCCAGGCGGCCTCCGGGTCCAGGTGTGGCGCCAGCCGGCCATCGCTGGCACACAGGGCGGCATACCACAGCAAGCGCACCAGCGGCTGTTCCGGGCCGACATGCGAAACCTTCGGATCGTCGGCATCGACGGGTTCAAGACGCGAGGCGGGCAGCTCAAGCAACGCCTGCAGCGGCTTGAGCTGCGGCGCTGCGCGATACTGCCCCCTGGCCGGATCGATATGCAGTCCGAGGCCTGCCGAAGCATCCTCGACCAGCACGGAAACATCGAGATCGCCAGCCAGCAACATGGATGCAACGGTGGCCGGTTCAGCGGCAGGGGCCTGCTTCACTTCCCTTGCAGTCTCCGGCGTCGCGGGTGCGGGATGGGGTACCGGTTCGGAAGTTTCCGCCGTGGCGCGTGCGTGCGCGGGATGATGTGCCGTGACCAGTTCCGGTGCGGGGGAAGAGGCTCCGTCGTGTGGTGTTGACTTTCCGTGCCCTGGCGACGGTGCGGGCGCTGCTTGCGTGTCGAGCCCCTGCACCTGGCGCAGCATGTCGACCAGTGCCTCGCCGTCCAGCGGCTTGCGCAGCAGAAGCTCGCAGTCGCGCATGGACGCTTCCTGGGTATAGGCCGCGCAACGGCGTCCCTCGGCCAGGGCGCGTACCCAGTCCATGTGCCCCCAGACGCTGTCCACGTCGATGATCAGCAGGTCGCTGTTGCTTCCTTCAGACAGGCTCCATTGGCCCAGTTTCGGAGATTCCAGCGTCTGGATGGCCAATCGGGCGTCCGCCTCGTCCAGTCCCGACAAGGCCAGCGTGAAAAAAGTCTTCAATGACACTCCCCCTGCGACGGCCGTCCACGTGCAGCGGCCTGTAAACCGTGCGCACATTGTCGCCTTATTTCGGCTCGGGTCAATGGCGGGGCTGTCTGTTCACCCGCAACAATCCGTTGTGCCAGGTCCTGGCGGGGCAAGGCTCTGGTATCCTGAACGGCTTGGTCCATCACCACATTCCGAGCATGAACGTGCGTACACGATTTGCCCCGAGTCCGACCGGTTACCTGCATGTCGGTGGTGCCAGGACAGCCCTTTACTGCTGGCTGGAGGCACGTCATCACGGCGGCTCGTTCGTGTTGCGCATCGAGGATACCGACCGCGAGCGCTCCACCGAGGCGGCAGTGCAGGCGATCCTCGACGGCATGCGCTGGCTGGGCCTGGAAGCCGATGAAGGACCGGTCTACCAGACCGCGCGCCTGGAACGCTATCGCCAGGTCGCCGGGCAGCTGCTCGAAGCGGGCAAGGCGTACTACGCCTACGAGAGCCGCGAGGAAATCGAGGCCATGCGCGCGCAGGCCATGGCCAGAGGGGATAAACCGCGCTACAACGGCTACTACCGCGACCGCAACGAACCGTATCGCGACGATCCCAATCGCGTGATCCGCTTCAAAAATCCCACCTCGGGTTCCGTCGTGTTCGATGACAAGGTCAAGGGTCGCATCGAATGGTCGAACGCCGAGCTGGATGATTTCGTGCTTTTCCGATCGGACGGTTTTCCGACCTACAACTTTGCCGTGGTGGTCGATGACATCGACATGGGCATCACCGAGGTCATTCGCGGCGATGACCATGTCAACAACACGCCGCGGCAGATCAATGTCTATCGGGCGCTGGGCGCAACGGTGCCGACCTTTGCCCATCTGCCGATGATTCTCGGTGCGGACGGACAAAAGCTGTCCAAGCGCCACGGTGCGGTGGGCGTCATGCAATACCGCGAGGACGGCTACCTGCCGCAGGCGTTGCTCAATTACCTGGTGCGCCTTGGCTGGTCGCACGGTGACCAGGAGCTGTTCAGCATCGAGGAGATGATCGCGCTGTTCGACGTCGCCGATGTCAACGCAGCGGCAGCGCGTTTCGACCTCGCCAAGCTCGGCTGGCTCAACCAGCAGTACCTCAAGCAGGGCGATCCGTCACGCATCGGCGAAGAGCTGGCCTGGCATCTGGCGCGGATCGGCATCGATCCGTCGTCGGGGCCGGCTCCGGCCGATGTGGTCGTGGCCCTGTGCGACCGTGTGCAGACACTGCGGGACATGGCCGATCGCGCACGCATCTGGTACCAGCCGATTGCGTCCTGGGACGAGAAGGCGGTTCGCAAGCACCTGCATGCGCAAACCGCGCCGTTGGTGCTGCAAGCCATGCTGGCAGGACTGCAGGCCCTTGCCGAGTGGACGCCCGCAAGTATCCATGGCGTGGTCGAGCAGGTGGCCGGAACCCTGCAGCTGGGCATGGGCAAGGTGGCGCAGCCCTTGCGTGTGGCCATCACCGGCACCCAGGTCTCGCCCTCGATCGATCACACCGTGTACCTGGCCGGCAGGGATGAAGCCCTGCGTCGCATTGCCCATGCGCTCGAACTGGCGGGTGCGGACTGATCATGTACTGCGGCACGCAATATGGGTGAACTGTTGCAACGGATCCTCAAGGGTGTGGACCTCGGTGCGCCGGGAGCGACCGCGCAGATCTTCCACAACCTGATGCTTGTGATCCCCTGGGTGCCGTTGCTCTGGTTCACGCTGTTCAGTGCCGTGCTCGGCATCGCGGTGGGCTGGTGGCGGGGCCGGCCATGGCTGGGCTTGTGGACGAGCCTGGTGATCGGCCCGGTGGCCTTGATCATCCTGATGGCCCTGCCGTCCCGGCGCCCCACGCAGGGTACGGACCGGGAAGGGCCGCCTCACGAGCAGTGATACCATGCACCCGGGGCTTCCGGCACGCATGGCATGAACGTGTTCTCGCACAAACCGCATCACCATGACCACGATGCCGAGCAGTTCGTGGCCAAGGTTGTGCGCGCCAGCCGCGAACGCGGCCTGCGGTTGACCCCGTTGCGCCGTGAAGTGCTGGAGCTGGTCGCGGCCTCGGCCAAGCCGGTCAAGGCCTATGACCTTCTCGACAGCCTGCGCGAGCACCACGGCAACGCGGCGCCGCCGACGGTCTACCGGGCACTGGACTTCCTGCTTGAACACGGGTTCATCCACAAGCTCGAATCCATCAATGCCTACGTGCATTGCCCGCACCCGGCCCAGTCCCACCAGGTCCCGTTCCTCATCTGTGACCGCTGCAACAGCGCCTTCGAGGTCTGCGACGAGCGCGTGGCCGAACTGATTGCGGCCCAGGCCCGGGCACTCGGCTTCACGCCGCAGGACCAGACCCTCGAAGTGCACGGTCTGTGCCGGGACTGCCAGTCCGGTCGGAAGTAGCGAGATGTGCCTGGTGCGGCCTTGCAGGGACGGGTGCCTGCTTGCCTGCAGGTTTGTTATACTGTAACAATTCCACCGCGGCCGTTCCTTCGCCGCGCCTGTTGCATGAGAGCCTGTCCGATGTCCGTACGATCCGATGTGGTGATGGAAACCCCGGCCCCGCCGGTCCGGCGCTGGTGGTCGCTGGCCGACCGTCTGGGGGCCACTGCGTCGTTCCTTTGCGCCATCCACTGCGCCTTGTTGCCCTTCGTGATCGCCGCCCTTCCGCTGCTGGGCCTGGAATTTCTTGCCGATCACACCTTCGAGCGGGTGTTCGTGCTGTTTGCCGCGGCACTGGCCACCACCACCCTGGTCACCGGCTATCGTCGGCACGCCTATCGCCTGCCGTTGTATCTGGCTGTCCCGGGCCTGGCATTGCTGGTGCTCGGGGTGACGGCAGTGGATCTGGACACGCAGGTGGTCCTGCACAGCATCATGGTGACCTGTGGCGGGTTGCTGGTCGCCAGCGGCCATGCCGTCAATCTTCGCCTGACCCATCGCTGCGGCGGGGTTTGCAGGACATCCTGAATGCCCTGCGCCGAAGGGCTGGGCAGCGATGGGCGCATGGCACTACCATGGACCCGTTCCCGTCATGCCAGATGCAAGGAGAAATCATGGGCAAGGGTGACATGCGTACCCGCAAGGGCAAGATCTATCGCGGTTCCCACGGCCGGACCCGCCCCGGCAAGAAAGTGGCCGCTGCCCCGGCTTCGCCGAAGAAGCCGGGACGCAAGACAGCACGCGGCAAGTGATGGCTCGAAACAGACATACAGGAAACCCCGCTGCGGCGGGGTTTCCTGTATCCGGCGGAACTGCTCCGGCGGCAGGATAGAACGCGCATGGTGCGCTCGTCTGCGATGACAGGCCATGAACGAAGCTGAGACCCTCGACTACGTCGTCATCGGTTCGGGATTTGGCGGCAGCGTGTGTGCGCTGCGTCTGAGCGAGAAGGGATACCGGGTTGCCGTGCTGGAAGCCGGTCGTCGCTGGAATGCCGATGACTTCCCGCAGAGCAACTGGTCGCTGCGACGCTGGATTTGGCGACCGGGTCTTGGGCTGCGCGGCTTCTTCAACATCCGTTTCTTTCGTCATGTCACGGTCCTGCACGGTCAGGCCGTGGGCGGCGGCTCGATTACCTATGCCGGGACCTTGCTGGTGCCTCCGGATACCGTGTGGTCGCAGGGCAGCTGGGCGGGACTGGAGGACTGGGTCACGCTGATGCCCGGGCATTTCCGCACCGCGCAGCGCATGCTCGGCGTCGGCACCAACCGCAGACCGGGCGAGGCCGACCGCCGGCTCGCGCGCATGGCCGCTGCCGCGGGCTTCGGCGACCGTTACCGCCTGACCGAAGTCGGTGTGTATTTCGGCGATCCGGACACGCCTCCCGGCGCGGTCCACCACGATCCCTATTTCGACGGCGAGGGCCCTCCGCGTCGTACCTGTATCGCTTGCGGCGGCTGCATGATGGGCTGTCGCCACGGCGCCAAGAACACGCTGGACCTCAATTACCTGCACCTGGCCGAACGGCGTGGTGTACAGGTCATGGCGGAAACCAGGGTGAGCGCGATCCGTCCCCGGGGAGCCGATGATGGTTCGCAGGGCTATCGGATCAAGGCCGTCCATCGCGGAAGAAAGCTGCACCTGCAAGCCCGTGGCGTGGTGCTGGCGGCCGGATCCCTGGGCACCCAGGAGCTGCTGCTGCGCATGCGCGAGGACGGTTCGCTGCCGTGCCTGTCACCGCGTGTCGGTTGCGATGTGCGCACCAACGCCGAATCGCTGATCGGCGTGCGCTATCCCGGAACCAAGGTCGACCTGTCTCGCGGGGTAGCCATCGGTTCGGGCGTCCATCTCGATGACGGACGCACGCACATCGAAGCCACGCGCTATCCGCGCGGTGCGGATGCCATGGGCCTGTTGCTGACCGTGATGGTTCGCGGTGACACCCACTGGCGGCGCATCGGGCGCTGGGTGGCCACGCTGGCCGGTCAGCTGGTTCGCCACCCGTGGCGCACCCTGCGCAGCGTGCAGCCATTCGGTTTCGCCCGCGAGACCATCATTTTCCTGTGCATGCAGACGCAGGACGCGACCTTGCGCATGCGCCTGGCGAGACGCGTCTGGTGGCCGTTCCGCAAGCGTCTGGTCACCGAGGGGGCGAAGGTACCCACCTGCATTCCCGAGGCCAACGCCTTTGCCGAGGCCGGGGCACGGCTTACGGGGGGTGTCGCCGGCACCAGTATCGGCGAGATCATGTTCGATGTGCCGATGACCGCCCACCTGATGGGAGGTGCCGTCATGGGGGCCGATCCGGACAAGGGCGTGTGCGACAGTCGCTGCCGCGTATTCGGTTACCGCAATCTGTACGTGTGCGACGGTTCGGTGCTTTCCTCCAACCTGGGCGTCAATCCCAGCCTTGCCATCACGGCCCTGGCCGAGCATGCGATGAGCCATGTGCCGCCACGTGAGGGCGTCCCGGTCAGTTCGCGGGATGGGTGACCGGCCGGCCTCCGGCGTAGACCTGCTGCACCAGGTCACCGCCGATCCAGTAGACCAGCTCGGCGGGCGTGCGCACCTTCCACAGCACCAGGTCGGCGCGCTGGCCGGGCACCAGCGTGCCGCGGTCTGCAAGACCCAGGGCGCGTGCTGCATGTGCGGTGATGCCGCGCAGTGCCTCGTCGGGCGTCAGGCGGAACAGGGTGCAGGCCATGTTCGCCGCCAGCCGCAGCGAGCGCACAGGCGCGGAGCCGGGGTTGAGATCGGTGGCCACGGCCATCGGGACACCGTGCCTGCGCAGTGCATCGATTGGCGGACGTCGTGTTTCGCGCAGGGCGTAGAAGGCTCCCGGCAGCAACACGGCAACGGTGCCGGCACTTGCCATGGCGCGTACGCCGCGTTCGCTCAGATATTCCAGGTGATCGGCTGACAGGCCGCCGTATTGTGCGGTGAGCGCGGCACCGTCCTGGTCGGACAATTGTTCGGCATGCAGTTTCACCGGCAGGCCCAGCGTGCGCGCCTTCGCGAACAGAAGCTGCACCTGTTCGCGGGAAAAACCGATGGTGTCGCAAAACGCGTCCACGGCATCGACCAGGCCTTCCCCGGCCAGGGTTGGCAGCATGTCCTCGCATACGTGGCGGACATAGCCGTCGGCATCACCGGCAAATTGGGGCGGCAGCGCGTGCAGGCCGAGGAAGCTGGTGCGCACGGTGATGCCGAGATGCTCGCCTATGCGTCGAGCCACTCTCAACATGCGCCGTTCGCCAGGCAGGTCCAGGCCGTACCCGGACTTGATCTCCAGCGTGGTCACGCCGTCGTCGAGCAGATCGCGTGCGCGCGGCAGGGCCTGGGACAGCAGGGCATCCTCGTCGGCGGCGCGGGTGGCGTGCACGGTGGAGAGAATGCCACCGCCGGCCCGCGCGATGTCGGCATAGTCGGCGCCTTCCAGGCGCATGCGGAACTCATCGGCACGGTCGTCAGCGAAGACCAGGTGCGTGTGGCAGTCAATCAGGCCCGGTGTCAGCAGGCGTCCATGTGCATTCACGTTTTGTCGGGCTGGAACATCCGGCAAATCACGCGTTGCGCCGACCCAGGCGATCGTGCCATCGCGACAGGCCACGGCGGCGTCCTCGATCGGGGTGTCGCCAGCCATGCCGCTTGTCGGCGCCATGATCCGCGCATGGCGGATGACCCAATCGAAAGGCAGGGGGGCGGCGTTCACGGGTCAATCGCCGCCTGGCTCGGGTGCACGGCCCCCACCCGGAGTCGTTGGCTTGTCTCGTGATTCCTGCCCCTCGTCGGTCACGGCGGGTTCGGTAACCGGTTCCTTGAACGCGGTGGTGCGATTGACTGCATCGGCTGCGGAGGGCGGGGGTGTGCTGGTGGCCGCTGCCGCGTCGGCTGCCGCTTGCGCTGCCATGGCCTGCTGCTCGAAGTCGCGCACCAGGCGTTCGGCGAAATCCTTGTAGACCGGCGTCGGGCTGAACAGCGAGGCCGCCGCGCGCGCCAGCAGGCATGCGGCCATGATCGGGATCACCATGTCCTGGTTGTCGGTCAGTTCCATGGAGATGACCGCGGAGGTCAGCGGGGCTCCGGTCACGCCCGAAAGATAGGAGCACATGCCCAGCAGGACCACGGCGGATGTGGGGGCGCTGGGCAGGAATTCGGCAATGTTGTGACCCAGGCCGGCACCGACCGCCAGTGCCGGCGAGAACAGGCCGCCGGGGATCCCGGCCCAGTACGAGACGACGTTGGCGAACAGCTTGTTGATGCCGAACCACGAGCCGGCCGACTCCGGGGTATTCTGGACGAATGCACGGGCCTGGTCGTAGCCGGTGCCGTAGATGGTGTTGTGCGACGCCAGTCCGAGCACCACCAGGGCGATACCGCAGCCAACCGCGAACAGCACCGGCCAGCGCGCGCGCAGGCTGCCGATCCAGGCCAGCGGTCCGCGCCGGCTGAGCAGGATCAGGCGGGCGAAGATGCCGCCGAGCAGGCCGCCGATCACGCCGGTTGCCAGCACCGCGAGCCACGCATTGCCCATCGGCAGGCTGGCGCTGACCTCTCCGAAGTAGGAGTAATTGCCCATGACGCCCAGCGTGACGATGCCGCCGATGATCACTGCGGTCAGCAGCAGACCCGAAAAGCGGTGCTCGAATGCGCCGGCCAGTTCCTCGATGGCAAATACCACACCGGCCAACGGTGCATTGAAGGCGCCGGCGATGCCGGCCGCGCCACCGGCGAGGATGAATCGCGAGGCCGCCTTGGGGTCGGTGTAACCGAACCGGCGACCAATCCAGTGAAACAGGCCCGCACCCACATGCACGGTCGGACCTTCACGTCCGATGGACGCGCCGACGGCCATCGCCACCAGGGTCATCACCATCTTGCTGGCCGCGATCGGCATGGACAGCATGCGAGCACGAAATCCCGTGTCTTCCACGTGCAGGCTGGCAATGACCTGGGGAATGCCACTGCCTCGAGCGGCGCGCAGTTTTCCTTCCGTGGCCCAGGCCAGGAGTCCGAAGACGATGGGCGTCAGTACCAACGGCAGCCACTGGTTCCAGGCGACCATCTTCTGAAACAGTTCGAATGACCAGTCGCTGGCCTTGGCGAAAGCGATGGCGGCCAGTGCCACCAGCAATGCACCCAGCCACAGGGCAATACGTCGCTTCCAGTGGTGCGGGGCGAAGAATTCGTGGCCGAGAATCGCTTCCAGACGCGGATTCGTTGACTTGCGAGGGGTGGGGGCGTCGGACATCCGCCCATTATGGCAAAACCTGCCCGGTAAATCCTCGCCACGGAGGAACTTTTTTCGTAGCGGGAACGGAAACGCCTGCAGCCTGGCAGGGGGAGCGCGCGCTGCCGCCACCAGGCCTTGGCGATCGATGCGCCTTGCCGCAGACTGCAGTCCCCTGCGATACGCTCCTGCTGTGGAGCCTGCACGAGAATGCCCATGTCCGAACACCGATACACCATCGATCATCTGCGACGTGACGGATCCTGGCAGACAGGCGTGAGGCTTGCCGTGGATGCAGGGGGAATGATCCTGGCCGATAACCAGGTGCCCGCAGATGACGCTTTGCCCCCGACGCGGTTGGGACGGGTGCTTGCGGGCATGCCCAACCTGCATTCGCATGCATTCCAGCGGGCGATGGCCGGCATGGCCGAGCGTCGTGGCCCCGGAGACGACAGTTTCTGGACCTGGCGCGAGACCATGTACGGCTTTGCCTCACGGCTGGACCCGGACAGCCTGAAGGCAGTCGCCGCGCAGGTGTATGTGGACATGCTCAAGGCCGGCTACACGCAGGTTTGCGAATTCCACTACCTGCACCAGCGCCCGGACGGGACGCCCTATCCGGATCCGACCGCGATGTCGCAGGCATTGATGGCCGCCGCATGCGAGGCTGGCATCGGGCTGACTTTGTTGCCGGTGCTCTACCTCAGCGGTGGTTTTGACCGACGTCCATTGTCCGAACGGCAGCGGCGATTCGGCATGGCCGTCGATTCCTTTCTTGCATTGGTCGAGTCCCTGCGCGTCCAGCAAGGTCCCATGCTGCGGATCGGCATCGCACTGCATTCCCTGCGCGCGGTGCCCGAACCGGCCCTGCGCGAGGTGCTCGGGAGTCCGCTGGCCGCGCAAGGGCCGATCCACATCCATGTCGCCGAACAGATCGGCGAAGTGCAGGACTGCCTGGCCGTGCGCAACGCACGTCCGGTGCAGTGGCTGCTCGATCATGCGCCGGTCGATGCGCGCTGGTGCCTGGTGCATGCCACCCACATGGACAGCGACGAGGTGCGCGCACTGGCCGCCACGGGCGCGGTGGCGGGACTGTGCCCGACTACCGAGGCCAATCTCGGCGATGGCGTGTTTGCCCTCCGCGACTGGCTTGCTTCGGGTGGGCGCCTGGGCATCGGTTCCGATTCCCAGATCTCGGTCTCTCCGGTCGAGGAATTGCGCTGGCTGGAATACGGGCAGCGACTCACCGCGCGCCATCGCAATGTCGCTGCCCGTGCGCCCGGTGCCAGTGTCGGGGAAGTCCTGTGGGATGCGGCGTGTGCCGGTGGAGCGCAGGCGTCCGCTGCCGGATCGGGAGGAGTGCTGCCTGGACAGCGCGCCGATCTGCTGGTGCTCGACGAGGAGGCACCGATACTGGCAGCCTGTGACGACCACGATGCACTGGATCGTTTCATCTTCGCCGGCAACGTTCCTCTGGTGCGTGATGTCATGGTCGCGGGTGAATGGGTCGTGCGCGACCATCGTCATCGCGATGAGGATCGTATTGCGACCCGTTTCGGCAAGGCCATGAAAGCATTGCGCGCCGCCTGACCGGATCCATCAGGATGCGGACGCCATGCATGCGCCGGGCGTTACAGTCCTGCATCGGAGTTGCCTGTGTTGCGTGGCCCGGACACGATATGCACGAAGGAGGTAGGCATGAAAACGCGCACGCTGGGTCCGTCCTGACCCGAGGTCTCGGCCCTGGGTCTGGGCTGCATGGGCATGAGTGATTTCTACGCAGGCCGGGACGACGCCGAATCGGTGCGCGTGATCCATCACGCGCTCGATGCCGGACTCAATTTCCTCGACACCGCCGACATGTACGGACCGCACACCAACGAGCAGCTGGTGGGCAAGGCCATCCGCGGTCGTCGCGATGCCGTGTTCCTGGCTACCAAGTTTGGCATCGTGCGCGACCCCGACGATCCGTCGCAGCGTGGTATCTGCGGCCGTCCCGACTACGTCAAGTCCAGCTGCGAGGCCAGCCTCAGGCGCCTGGGTGTGGACCATATCGACCTGTACTACCAGCACCGCGTGGATCCGGACACACCGATCGAGGACACCGTCGGCGCGATGGGCGAACTGGTAGCCCAGGGCAAGGTCCGCTACATCGGACTGTCCGAGCCGGCAGCCGGCACGCTCGAACGTGCGCATCGCGTGCATCCGGTCACTGCGGTACAGAGCGAATACTCGCTGTGGACCCGCGACCCGGAGGCACACGGCATCTTCGATGCATGCCATCGGCTCGGCGTCGGGTTCGTGGCCTACAGTCCGCTCGGACGCGGTTTCCTGACCGGTGCGATCAGGAGCCCGGAGGACTTCGCTGCCGACGACTATCGGCGCAGCAACCCGCGATTCATGGGCGAGAACTTCGGGCGCAATCTCGAGCTGGTGCGCAAGGTCGAGGCGGTGGCGAGCGATGTGGGCTGCACACCCGCGCAGCTCGCACTTGCATGGGTGCTGGCGCGCGATACCAATATCGTGCCGATCCCCGGCACCAAACGCCTGCGCTATCTGGAAGAAAACCTTGCCGCGCTGGACGTGGCGCTGGATGCAAAGGTGCTCGATGAAATCGATGCCGTGTTTCCACCCGATGCGGTGGCCGGCGAGCGCTATCCGGCCTCGGCGATGAAGAGCGTGGAAGGCTGAGCCGCACCTCAAGTTGGGGTCCGAGGGGTAGTGCCCGGGACCGCGCAGCATGTCGCGCTCAGCGTCGAAATGGCCGTCATTGGCTGCGGCTACACGCCCCGGCGCACACAGGCGCGGATCGGCGTTGTCGTAGCCGGGCACGCGTCATCCGCAAACCATGATGTCGCTGCTGCGCGGTCGGCCTGAGCGTGTCATGTCGTGGATGCTGGTGTACCGACGGCGCCGGGGATGCGACAATGGCTGCATCGGCAGCGCCGCCCGGCGCCCAATAGCCGGCTTCCGTCCATCCATTACCCATCCGTGAGCGTGTCCGCGTGGATGCGCACTTTCGTGTTGCCACGATGCGTGGCGACGTCGTTCCTGCTTGTCCCGGCATGCGCAGATCGTGCCGATGCTGGCGTTATCGAGTCCCCGATCGATGTCCTATTCCTTCAGTGAAATCCGCAACAACACGCTGTCCGGTCTGACCGTGGCCCTGGCGCTGGTGCCCGAGGCACTGGCCTTCGCGCTGGTTGCCCATGTCAATCCGTTGACCGGCCTCTACGCCGCCTTCGTGATGTGCCTGGTCACGGCGCTGTTCGGCGGGCGCCCAGGGATGATCTCCGGCGCCACCGGTTCGATGGCGGTGGTGATGGTGTCGCTGGTGGTCACCCACGGTGTGCAATATCTGTTCGCCACCGTGGTGCTGCTGGGCCTGATGCAACTGCTGTTCGGGGCGCTGAAATTCGGCAAGTTCATCCGCATGGTGCCGCATCCGGTGATGCTGGGGTTTGTCAACGGCCTGGCGATCGTGATCTTCATGGCGCAATTGAGCCACTTCAAGGAAAAGGGTGCCGATGGCGCCATGCACTGGCTGCATGGCACGCCACTGCTGGTGATGCTGGGCCTGGTGGCGCTGAGCATGGCGATCATCTACCTGCTGCCCAGGTTCACGCGTGCCATTCCATCGGCGCTGGCGGCGATCATCGTGGTGGCGCTGGTGACCCTTTATGGTGGTATCGACACCCGCACGGTCGGTGACCTGGCCTCGATCAAGGGCGGGTTCCCGCCGTTCCACATTCCCGATGTGCCGTGGGACTTCGCCACGTTGCGCGTCGTGTTCCCGTACGCGCTGATCCTGTCGGTCATTGGCCTGACAGAATCCCTGTTGACGCTGAACCTGATCGACGAGATGACCGAGACGCGTGGCCAGCCCAACCGCGAATGCATGGCCCAGGGCGCGGCCAACGTGCTCAGTGGCCTGTTCAGCGGCATGGGCGGCTGCGCGATGATCGGGCAGAGCATGATCAACGTCAATGCCGGCGCGACGAAACGCTTGTCAGGCATTGTCGCGGGGGTCGCGTTGCTGTGCTTCATCCTTTATGCCTCGGATCTCATCGAGCGCATTCCGCTGGCGGCGCTGGTCGGCGTCATGTTCGTGGTCGCCGAGAAGACCTTCGAATGGGGCAGCGTGCGCGTGTTCGGCAAGGTGCCGGGTGCCGACGCCCTGGTGGTGGTCGCGGTGACGGCAGTGACGGTGTTCACCGACCTGGCCATCGCGGTGGTCGTGGGCGTGGTGATCTCGGCGCTGGTGTTTGCCTGGAAACATGCCAGGCAGATCGGCGTCAGCACCAGGATCGACCGCGATGGCTGCAAGGTCTACGAGCTTGAAGGCACGCTGTTCTTTGCCTCGGTGAGCAATTTCGCCGACCTGTTCTCGCCACGCGAGGATCCGAAGGACGTGATCGTCGAGTTTCGCAATGCCAGGGTCATGGATCATTCGGCCATCGAGGCCATCGATGTGCTGGCCGTGCGATACCAGAAGCTGGGCAAGCGTCTGCACCTGCGCCATCTCAGCCCGGACTGCGCCGAACTGCTGCACAAGGCGCGAAACATGATCGAGGTCAACGTGCTGGAGGATCCGACCTACCACCTGGCCGACGACCAGCTCGGTTGAGCGGTTCAGTCACCCGGGCCGCGACGCATGACGCCGCGGCGGACCCGGATCAGCGGTGCCCATGGCCATGTTCGTCGCGCAGCATGTCGCGCACAGCGTCGAAATGACCATCGTTGGGCTGCGGCGGCAGGCCCAGCAGATGCATCATCAGCGGATACACGTCGACATTCGGGAATTCCGGCACCACCAGGCCGCGGCGAAAGGCCGGTCCGTGCGCGATGAACAGCGCGCGCATGCGCGGATCGGCGTTGTCGTAGCCGTGCGATCCGGCACTGGGTTTGTGGGTGGCCATCCAGGCCGATGTGCTGATGCGCCAGCCGGTCTGCGGCGAGCAGACGATCGCCGGCACGCGCGGGTTGCTGCCGTAGTGCAGGCGCGCGGGTATGTCGTGCCTGTCCCAGCAGCGCATGTGGCGGTGCGGACGCAGCAGTGCCGCGCGCACGGCCTTGCGGTGGCCGGGCCTGGGGATCAGGCCCGCCAGCTCGCCCATCGACACGATGCGCACGTCCCTGAGGTCGATCAGGCGGTCCAGTTCGATGGTGTGGCTGGCCGGCGAGCGCGCCATGCCATGGTCGGAGACCACGATGAGGTTGATGTGGTGGTACAGGTGGCGCTGTCTGAGACCGGCCAGCAGGCGGGCCAGGGCGCGATCGATGCGTGCGACGGCGGCATCGGTCTGCTTCGCGTCGGGCCCGTATTCGTGCCCCGCATGATCGACGCGATCGAAGTACAGCGTAATGAAGCTGGGCCGTTGGCCGGGCGGCAGGTCCAGCCAGGCCAGCACCTGGTCGACCCGCTGGGTCGGCGTCAGCTTGCCGTTGTAGGCGCGCCAGTGGTCGGGACGGTAGCCGCGGATGCGGGTGCCCGAACCGGGCCAGAACATGGTGGCGGTTTTAAGGCCGTGCCTGTCGGCGGTCACCCAGATCGGCTCGGCCTCGTTCCACCAGCGGCTGTCAGCCACGGCCTTGCGGTTGCCGAGGCTGAAGCGACCCAGCCTGGGGTCGTACATGGTGTTGTCGACCACGCCGTGATGGTCCGGATACAGGCCGGTCACCAGGGTGTAGTGGTTGGGAAAGGTCAGGGTCGGGAACGAAGGCTGCATGGCCGTGGCCCGCACCCCGGTGGCTGCCAGCCGGTTGAGGGTCGGGGTGACCCCGCGGTCGAGGTAATCGGGGCGGAAGGCGTCGATCGAGATCAGCAACAGGGGCGTGACGTGCCGGCTGGGAGCCACGACGGCCTTGCGCGGCGGTTCCATCGGCAGGGTCTTGTGCACTCTTGCGGGCGGCGGGGGTGTGGTTGCCGGCAAGGGCGGGGACGGATGTGTCGTCGCCGAGCAGGCGGCGATCAGGAGGGCCAGCGGAAGGATGCGCAGCAATGCTTTCATGGTCGGTAAGTATTCAGGACAGTGTGCGATTATATGAACTAACCATGACAATCTTTCGACGCCCCCTGGTTGCCGTATCCACCGCGGTGCTTTGCGCGGTCGCCCTGCTTGCCGGTACCGCAGGCATCGGCCGGGCGCAATCCTGGCAGACGGCGGCGCAGCAGCAGGCGCGTGCGGACCAGGTGCAAAGCCAGGCGCGCGCCAGTGCCTTGCGTGAACAGCAGCGCCAGCGCACCGTCGATACCCTGCGGCGCGCTTTCCCGTCCCGGCAGGCGCGTGCCAACCTGGATGCAGCCAGTCGCGCCCAGCGCGAGCGCTACAATGAACACCAGGACAACCGCATCCAGAAATACCTGCATCGCGAACAGGCCGCCGCCACGGCCGCACAGAGCGCAGTGCGCGCCCGGCCGGCTCCGGCGACTTCCAGCGGGCACTGAAAACCCCACGTTTCCGTGCATCCCCCTGCAGGGCAACGGGCGGTGCGCTTTGGGCCTGCATGATCCGGCCGGCACCTCTGGCGCGAGCCGCCCTGTGGTGCAACCATGGGGGCTTTCAGAGCGGCAGGATCCGTCCTGCCGGAACGGTGCCCACCCAGCAAGACCCAAGCCCGGAGCCAGGCATGACGCAATCGACCCGCATCGATCCCAGCCGCGAGATCCACCCGCCCACCGGCAGTACGTTGCATTGCAGGAACTGGCAGATCGAAGCGGCATACCGCATGATCCAGCACAACCTCGATCCCGCGGTGGCAGAGAACCCGGCCGAGCTGGTCGTCTATGGCGGCATCGGCCGCGCCGCGCGCAACTGGGAATGCTTCGATGCGATCCTCGAGTCCCTGCGCGATCTGGAGCCGGACGAAACCCTGCTGGTGCAGTCGGGCAAGCCGGTGGGCGTGTTCCGTACCCACGCCGACGCGCCGCGTGTTCTGATCGCCAACTCCAACCTGGTGCCGGCCTGGGCCACCTGGGAGCATTTCCACGAGCTCGATAAAAAGGGCCTGATGATGTTCGGCCAGATGACCGCCGGGTCGTGGATCTACATCGGTTCGCAGGGCATCGTGCAGGGTACCTACGAGACCTTCGTCGAGATGGGACGGCAGAGCTACGGCGGCGACCTCACGGGCCGCTGGATCCTCACCGCGGGCCTGGGCGGCATGGGCGGCGCGCAGCCACTGGCGGCCTCGCTGGCCGGCGCCTGTTCGCTGAACATCGAATGCCAGCAGAGCCGCATCGATTTTCGTCTGCGCACGCTGTACGTCGACGAGCAGGCCCGGGACATCGATGACGCGCTAGCGCGTATCGACAAATACACGAAGACGGGCGAGGCCAGGTCCATCGCCCTGCTGGGCAATGCCGCCGAGGTCCTGCCGGAGCTGGTCAGGCGCGGCGTCAGGCCCGACGCAGTGACCGACCAGACCAGCGCCCACGACCCGGTCAACGGCTACCTGCCGCTGGGCTGGACGGTCGAGGAATGGTTCGAGCGCCGTCAGCGCGATCCGGCCGGCACCACCCGGGCCGCCAAGCAGTCGATGAAGCAGCATGTCGAGGCCATGCTGGCCTTCCACGCACAGGGCATACCCACCTTCGATTACGGCAACAACATCCGCCAGATGGCCAGGGACGAGGGCTGCGAAAACGCCTTCGATTTCCCCGGCTTCGTGCCGGCCTACGTGCGCCCGCTATTTTGCCGCGGCGTCGGACCGTTCCGCTGGGTGGCGCTGTCGGGCGAACCGGAGGATATCCGCAAGACCGACGCCAGGGTCAAGGAGCTGATCCCCGACGATCCGCATCTGCATCGATGGCTGGACATGGCCGGTGAACGCATCCGCTTCCAGGGTCTGCCCTCGCGCATCTGCTGGGTCGGCCTGGGCCAGCGCCACAAGCTGGGCCTGGCCTTCAACGAGATGGTGCGCAAGGGCGAGCTGAAGGCTCCGGTCGCCATCGGCCGCGATCACCTGGATTCCGGCTCGGTAGCTTCCCCGAACCGCGAGACCGAGGCGATGCGCGACGGTTCGGACGCGGTCTCGGACTGGCCCATTCTCAACGCGCTGCTGAATACCGCCAGCGGCGCCACCTGGGTCAGTTTCCACCACGGTGGCGGCGTCGGCATGGGCTACAGCCAGCATGCGGGCCTGGTGATCGTGTGCGACGGCAGCGAAGCCGCCGACCAGCGCATCGCGCGCGTGCTGTGGAACGACCCGGGCACCGGCGTCATGCGCCATGCCGATGCCGGCTACGAAGCCGCTATCGCCTGCGCCCGGGAGCAGGGCCTGAAGCTACCGATGGTGTGAGTCGGCCAGGCCGGGTGTCCGGGCTTGTGCGCCTTGCCGCCTCGCGGCTTTCGCCGCTCCTGCGGTCGGACCAGGGGCAGCCGCGATCGCGATGCATGGACCCGCCATATCGCCACCCTCCGTTCCGCACATGCGCCTCGTCCAATCCTGCGGTCACTGCAATTTCCAGATTCGGCCCGAGGGGCAGGCCACCGGTAGATCATGACCCGGTATCCGGGGAATGCCGGCTTCGGTGCGCCATCCATGCCCGAATCGTGGCCAGCGGCAGTGGAAAATAGCCGTTGGTCACCGGCGGATCGGTGGCGTCCGGATCGGGTTCGAGATGCACGTGCCAGCCGCCCACGGCATCCACGGGCAGGCAGTCGTCCACGGCGTGCAGGTCATCCTTGTGCACGGAGTCATGACCGACGAGCAGCCGCGCCTTGGCGCGTGCCTTGGCCTCGCCGGGGCCGGTGGCGCCAAACAGGCCCCAGGCGTGGCGCTCGCCGAATTCGCCCGGCAGGTAGCCGCCGATGTTGACGAAATACAGATGCAGGCCGTTGTCGGCAGGCGTGCGTGCCAGGTGCACACGGTAACCGGCGACGCTGTCGACCCGGCACCACGCATCGACATGCAGGCCCTGTGGCTCACCGAACCAGGCATCGAGCAACTGATCGTGAACGTCTTGCAGCGACGCGCCGACGGCAAAGGCCACGTCGTGCAGTTCGGTGCGGGCCCGCGCTGCGGTGCCGCCGAGGACGCAGGCGATCAGGCAAGGGGACATGGGCAATTCCAGATGGGTATGCCGCCATCCTATGAGGTCCCTGCGAAAGGCGGCAAGCGATACGCATCCAGCCGGTTCCGCAAGTCATATGCAGCCGCGTAGACTTGCACGCATGGATTCCTGCATCGATGAAGCGCTGGCCGCGGCGCTGGACAATCCGTTCTGGTCCGCACTGGCGACACGGCACGCGGGGATGGCGCAACGTGTGGGTGACGTGGCCTGCTACCCGGCCGACGTGGCGCCTTTTCTGGGCGTTGCACGAGTCGATGCCGATGTCGACGATGCGCTGGCGTCGCTGGTGGGGCGGGGCGAGGAGAGGCTTCTGCTCGGTGTGATCCCGGTGCTGTCGTCGCGATGGCATGTGCAGCACTTCCGCCCACTGGCGCAGTTGGTCTGCGAGACGCCGGTGCCGGTGCCGGACGGGCCTGTGGTGACCGAACTGGGCGCACCGCACCGCGGGGACGTGCTGGATCTGGTGGGGCGGGTGTATCCGCACTATTTCCGTCCGCGCACCATGGCCCTGGGACGTTACTTCGGCATCTACGTCGACGGGCGATTGGCGGCGATGGCCGGCGAGCGGCTGGGTACGCAGCGTGCGCGCGAGATCAGCGCCGTGTGCAGCGACCCGGAATTCTCCGGTCGTGGCTACGCGCGGCGCTTGCTGGCGATGCTTGCGAACGACCACCTGGCGCGCGGCTGGCTGCCATTCCTGCACGTGAGCCAGGACAACCGGCGGGCACTGGACCTCTACCGGAGCATCGGATGGCGCGTGCGCTGCGAGATTGCCTTTGCGTCGTTGCGGCGAACGGATAGCGAGTATCCATAACATCGATGCCCGGCTGCACTTGACATGAACCCGGCGTGGCGTTTTGCTGCGCGGATGGGCGAACTGTGCAGGGGAGGATGCGCATGACCCGGGCATCGCGTGGACAGCGTGCATTCTGGTACGCCGTGTTCCTGATCATCGTCGGCGTGGCACTCAGCGTGCCGCTGTACAACCGCGTGCAGCCGACACTCGCCGGCATTCCGTTCTTCTACTGGTTCCAGTTCGGCTGGATCCTGGTGACGGCCTTGGCCACGGCCCTGGCCTACCGATCGAAACTCTGAGGGCGGCATGGGCATGGCCATCACAGTCTTCATCGCCCTGTTTGCCCTGGTCACGGTGCTGGGCTTCGTCGCCGCGCGCTGGCGCGCGGGAGACCTGAACCACATCCACGAATGGGGCCTGGCCGGGCGCCGTTTCGGCACCGTGGTCACCTGGTTCCTGCTCGGTGGCGACCTGTACACGGCCTACACCTTCATCGCGGTGCCGGCACTGGTGTTCGGTGTCGGCGCGCTGGGCTTCTTCGCGCTGCCCTACACGCTGATGGTCTACCCGTTCGTGTTCGTGGTGTTCCCCCGTTTGTGGTCGGTGGCGCACCGGCATGGCTACGTCACCGCCGGTGACTTCGTGCGCGCGCGCCACGACAGCCCGACCCTGGCGCTGATGATCACGCTGACCGGCATTCTTGCCACCATGCCCTACATCGCCCTGCAACTGGTCGGCATCGAGGTGGTGATCGGCGCGCTGGGACTGACCGGGCCGGGCTGGATGGGCGAGCTGCCGCTGATCATCGCCTTCGCCATCCTGGCCGCCTACACCTACACCAGCGGCCTGCGCGCTCCTGCGTTGATCGCTGTGGTCAAGGACGTGCTGATCTACCTGGTGGTGATCGCCGCCATCGTGATCATCCCGGCCAGGCTGGGCGGCTACGGCAAGGTGTTCGAGGCGGTGCCGCACGACAAGCTGCTGCTCAAGCCCGGGCAGGCGGGGGCCTACGCCACGCTGGCGCTGGGTTCGGCGCTGGCGCTGTTCCTGTATCCGCATTCGGTGACCGGGCTGCTGAGTGCCGACGGTCGCCGCACCATCAAGCGCAACATGGCATTGCTTCCGGCCTATTCCCTGGTGCTGGCGCTGATTGCCGCGCTGGGCTACATGGCGCTGGCCTCGGGGGTACACCATGACCCGGCCTTCGCCGCGGGTTTTCGGCAGTACGGAGCCAACTTCGCCGTGCCGGCACTGTTCCAGCGCTGGTTCCCGCCGTGGTTCTTCGGCGTGGCGATGGCGGCGATCGCCATCGGCGCGCTGGTGCCGGCGGCGATCATGTCAATCGCGGCGGCCAATCTGTTCACGCGCAACATCTACCGCGAGTACCTCAGGCCCGGATGCACGCACATCGAGGAAGCGCGCATGGCCAAGCTGTCCTCGCTGGTGGTCAAGGTCGGGGCGCTGGCCTTCGTCTTGTTCCTGCCGCAGAAGTACGCGATCAACTTCCAGCTGCTGGGCGGGGTGTGGATCATCCAGACCCTGCCCGCGATCGTGATCGGCCTGTACACGCGCTGGCTGCATCGCGGAGCATTGATGGCGGGGTGGACGGCGGGCATGCTCGTCGGCACCTGGATGGCGGCGACCCAAGGCTTCAAGGCGATCTTTCCGTTGCACCTGGGTGATGCGACGTTCCCGGGTTACGCCGCGGTGTATGCGCTGGCCGTCAACCTGCTGGTATGCGTGCTGGTCACGTGGCTGGCGGGGGCGCTGGGCTGGTCGCGCGGCAACGACCCGACCCGACCCGCCGATTACCTGGGCACGGGCGAATAAGCGTCGCTGGCGGCGGCATCGTCACGCCGCGGAAGCACCCAGTCGGAGCGCACGAAATGACAGGTGTAGCCGCTGGGGTAGTGCTGCAGGTAGTCCTGATGCTCGGGTTCGGCCTGCCAGAAGTCGCCCGCCGGCTGCAGCTCGGTCACCACCTTCCCCGGCCACAGTCCGCTAGCGTCGACATCGGCAATGGTGTCTTCGGCGATCTGCTTCTGAATTGGGCTGGTGTAGAGGATCAACGAGCGGTAGCTGGGGCCGATGTCGTTGCCCTGGCGGTTGCGGGTCGTCGGGTCGTGGATCTGGAAGAATACTTCCAGCAGCCTGCGGTAGCTGATGCGCGCGGGTTCGAACACGACCTCCACCGCCTCGGCGTGGTTGCCGTGGTTTCGGTAGCTGGCGTGCGGTACGTCGCCACCCGCATATCCCACACGGGTGGACACAACGCCGGGCTGATGGCGCAGCAGTTCCTGCATGCCCCAGAAGCAGCCGCCGGCGAGGATGGCGCGTTCGGTCGTCTTGTTCACGGCATGTTCCTGTCCCTGTCGAACAGCTTGCGCCAGGCGCCGTAGCCCTCGCGTTCCAGATCGGCCAGTGGAATGAAGCGCAGCGCCGCCGAGTTGATGCAGTAGCGCAGCCCGCCCTGCTCGGGCGGGCCGTCGGGGAACACGTGCCCCAGATGACTGTCGCCCTCGGCCGAGCGCACTTCGGTGCGAATCATGCCGTGGCTGGTGTCGCGGCGCTCGACGATGTGCGCAGGTTCGATCGGTCGCGTGAAACTGGGCCAGCCGCATCCGCTGTCGAACTTGTCCAGCGAGGTGAACAGCGGTTCGCCGGAAACGATATCCACATAGATGCCTGCCTCCCGGTGATCGTGGTACGCGTTGCGGAACGGGGGTTCGGTGCCTGATTCCTGGGTCACGCGGTATTGCTCGGGAGTGAGCCGGGCCAGGACTTGCGGCGATTTGCGAAATGGAGACATGGCGATACGACCGTTTCACGAACTGCGCAGGGTCCACCTGCCTCGTCCGCGGGCGACCTGAAGGCGAGGGGTCTAGTCCACAGCTCGGGCCGAATCCGGGGTTTTCAAGGGTGACTTGTCCTGGAGCAGTGCCGAGTACGATTGCGCATCGATCGGCCGGCTGAACAGGAACCCCTGCATCTGGGGACACCCGTGTTCATGCAGCAATCGTGCCTGGGTGGCGGTTTCCACGCCTTCGGCGATGAGCTGGTAGCCGAGTGCCTGGGCCATGCTGATGATGCCACGCACGATGCTGAACTGCTTGGCGTTGTCCGGAATGTCCTTGACAAAGACGCGATCGATCTTGAGCACGTCGAACTCGTACTGCGACAGGTAGCTCAGATTGGAATAGCCGGTGCCGAAATCGTCGACCGCAAGGCGCACGCCCAGCTTGCGCAGCCCCTTCATCAGCGCGACAGTCTGTTCCGGGTGTGCGGCCATCTGGCTTTCGGTGACCTCGATTTCCAGGCATGGCGCAGGCAGCCCGTGGGTTTGAAGTGCCAGGCGGACCGTTTCCAGCATCTTGTCCGGGTCAAGGAATTTCAGCGAGACATTAACCGATACAGGGGTCGGGTCCAGGCCCTGATCGCGCCATGCCGCCATCTGCCGGCAGGCGCTGTCGAGCACCCAAGCGTCAATCTGGGTGATCAGGCCGGTTTCCTCGGCAAGCGGGATGAAGTCGGCTGGGGAAACCGTGTCGCCATCGCCACGTTGCCAGCGCACCAGGGCTTCGGCGCCGGTGAGGGTACCCTCCGGCCAGTGCACCTTGGGCTGATAGACCAGATAGAGCTGGTCATGCTGCAGCGCCTGGCGCAGGGCATGCTCCACACGCAGCCGATCCTCGGCCTGCTTGCCCATCTCGTCAGTGAAATAACTGTAACGGCCACGTCCGGAGTGCTTGGCGTGGTAGAGCGCGGTATCGGCCTGCTTGGTCAGTTCGACGGGGTCGGTCGAGTCCTGCGGGTAGAGTGCAATGCCGATGCTGGTCGAAAGATGCAGATCCTGGCCATGCAGCCGGATCGGCTTCTCGATGGACTCGATGATCTTCTTCGCCACCCGTGCCGCGTGACGCGGATCGCTCAGGCGCGGCAGCAAGACCACGAATTCGTCACCCCCCTGGCGGCTGACCGTGTCGTCCCTGCGCACGCAATGCACCAGGCGTCGTGCCGCTTCCTTGAGCACCGCGTCGCCGGTCTGGTGGCCGAGCGAATCGTTGATGTGCTTGAAATGGTCCAGGTCGATGTACAGCAGCGCGCCGTTGCAGTCCCCCTCACGGCATTGCAGCGCACGTTCCAGACGGTCATCGAGCAGGATCCGGTTGGGCAGGCCGGTCAGGGTGTCATGGTGGGCCATGTGCGCCATCTTCTCGGCCATGGCGAGCGTTTCGCCGATGTCGTGGAACACCATGATGGCGCCGCTGATATGCCCATCGGGATCGTGGATGGGCGCGGCCGAATCCTCGATCGGCGTCTCGATGCCGTCGCGACGGCGCACGGCACTGTTGGCCGCGAGGGTGGTCACGCGGTTCTCCCTGACGGCCTTCTCCAGAGGATTGGCTATGGTCTCGCCACTGTCGATGTCCACCAGTTGCACCACCTCGGCAAACGACCGGCCCTGGGCCTCGGCTTCCTTCCAGCCGGTCATGCGTTCGGCCACCGGGTTCATCAGGCTCACGCACAGATTCGCGTCGCAGGCGACCACCGCATCGCCGATGGCGTTGAGCATGCGTTGCGCGCGGTCCTTTTCCTCGAACAGCGCCGCTTCGGCCAGCTTGCGCTCGGTGATGTCGATGCCGAGTTTGTACATGCCGCGGATGACCCCGTTCACGCGGTGCGGTACGTAGGTAAGCTCATAGAACCGCCCATCGCGTTCGATTTCCGCCGTGACGCGTTGGCCCTCCAGGCAGGCCATCTGCTTCGGTCGCAGAATGTCGGCATAACGCGCCTTGAGCACGTTGTCGGCGGGCTGACCGATGAGTTCTTCCGGGCTCAGTCCCCACATGCTGAGGTAGCGCGCGTTGGCGAAACGGTATACGCGCTCGTGGTCCAGGTAGGCAATCAGCGCGGGCACGTTGTCTGTGATCTCGTGCAGACGGGCTTCGAGCTCCCTGCGCTCGGTGATGTCCTGGGCCAGCACGAAGAAGCCTTCGACACGCGACCCCCGCAGGTACGGCTCGTACTGCACCTGCACGCGATGCCCTTCCGGCATGGTGATCTCGAAATGCTGCGATTCGCCCTGCAGTACACGCGACACACGCGGTGCAATGGCGCGGGCAAAATCGTCCCCGAACACCTCGCGCGGGGTCTTGCCGATGATCTCGGAGGATTCCTTGCCGTACCACTCCAGGTATTTGCGGTTGACGAACACGTATTGCCCATGCGCGTCGAGTTGGCTGGCAATGCCGGGGATATTGTCGGCAAAGACGCGCAACTGCGTGGTGGCCTTGTCCAGGCGGGAGGCGATGCCCTTGTGGCGGGCGACCACCATGGCGATTAGCACCGGACTCATGACTGCGAGAGTGGCGTACAGGACCAGTTCCCCTTCGTGCATCGCATGCAGCGCGGGAACGGTGACGCTGCCCATGCTTTCGGCCACCCGCAGCAACAGGATGGCAACGACATTCAGGCTCGCGATGAGCGTGGTACCCAGCAGGCCCAGTCGATAGGCAATCAGCAGCAGAGGCACGACGATCAGCACGAAGGGGGTAGCGGACCGGGTCATGGCCAGCGCCGTGACGCCCAGGGAAAGCGGCAGCAGTATCCAGAAAACCGGGGCGCGATCACCGGCCAGCAGGCGGTGCAGGCGACGGCTGTCGAAAGTCAATGCGGGTGGCAGGAGCAGCAACATGCCGACCGCATCGCCGGCCCACCAGGTCATGAAAGTGGCATTCCAGTCCGAGCCGAACATCTGATGCACGGCACTGGTGCCGATCAGTGCGCCAACGAAAGGTGCCGCAACCATGGTGGCGAAGAAGCCAAGCAGGAAAAAACGTTCCGAGAGCATGACCCCGGTGCGCAGGCCGAACAGGCGGGAAAGCCAAACCGCCACGGCCACCTCGGCCATATTGGCCAAGGCGATCAACAATGTTGGAAGGAATTGCTGGCCCATGGCCATGAAGGCAAGTACGGCAGCCAGGTAACCGGCAGCAAGCGTTTTGGGCATCGACTTCAGCCAGCCACGCAGCAATGCGGCGACCAGCAGGGCATTGGCGAACCAGGCCTCCGCGATGTGGTGCGCGGGGCCTTCGGACCACGCAATCATGGCCACGGTCAACACGAAGTAGATCGTCGTGAATGCGGCAAGCGCGAGCCGCTTGCGCGAAATGTCAAGGCGCATCCAGACCCTCCCTTTCTTTCCCATATCCGGAACAATCAAGGGTGTGCGTGCGCACACGGTAGCACACGGTCTGCCTCCGACGGTCCGCTACATGCTTGCCGTGCTCATCAATCGCGAACCGATTCCAGTTCCCCTTCGTCGCGCAGGCTGAACGGCGTGAAATGCGTGTCGCGGTCGTAGGCATCCACGCCTTCCCGGCGTTTCAGAAAGCCCACCACGGCATAGGTCAGTGGCGTGAAGACCACCTCGACCGTTACTTTCATCACCCAGTTGAAAGCGATCACCTTGACCAGTGTCTGGCCTTCCCAGATACCGAGAAAGGCGATGGGGTAGAAGGTGAGGCTGTCCACCCCCTGGCCGACCAGGGTCGAGCCGATGGTGCGTGTCCACAGGTGCCGGCCCTGGGTCCACAGTTTCATTTTCGCCATGACATAGGAATTGGCGAAATCGCCCAGCCAGTAGGCCAGCATGGATGCGGCAACGATGCGGCCGGTGTTGCCGAACACGATTTCCAGCGCCGGCTGCAGCCTTGCGTTGAACGGCTCGGCGGGACTGGCGGGCAGGGCGAGGATGACCCAGGTCATGACGGTGGCGAAGGCCAGCCCGGCGAAACCGGCCCAGATGGCCCGGCGCGCCCGGGCATAACCGTAGACCTCGGTCAGCACGTCGCCGAAGATGTAGCTGACAGGGAAGAACAGGTTGCCGGCGCCAAAACTCAGGGTGCCCAGCAACGGCAGGGTGAGCATGCCCACCTTGGCCGGCCCGATCAGGTTGGCGCTGAGCAATACCGCGACCATGCCGCCGACCATCAGATCGTAATAGCGGAAGCTGCGGGAGGGGGTGGCGACGGTCGGTTCGGGCACGTTCTGCATGGGTCGGGAGAGCGGACGCCAAGCTTGCAGCATGCACCAGCCAACCTGCAATGCATGGCCTGCGGTGCCCCGGACAGCACCTGACG
The DNA here is from genome assembly GCA_027019085.1 of Rhodanobacteraceae bacterium. Lineage (GTDB taxonomy): Bacteria > Pseudomonadota > Gammaproteobacteria > Xanthomonadales > Rhodanobacteraceae > Oleiagrimonas. The sequence continues at coordinate 144,825 of JALUXG010000039.1, forward strand.
CTAGTTGCACACCGGGCACGGGTCACGATGCCCCATGACTTCGCCGAAATTGCGCACGTCCCCGGCAGCCCCGTGCGTAGGCTGGATGCGTGCCGGGACGCTTGTGTCACCCGGCACCGCCCGGTGCGAGCGGTATCGGGCGGCATTTGGTCATCGACTGGAGAGGATGGATGAGTACATATTTTGAACGTACCGGCCCCTTGCAGGAACTTGGCAGTTACCCGCAGTGGGCCCAGGACATGGTGGAGGCTTGCGAAGATGCCAGGCGCAGCGTGGTCACCCATGAATTGTGGGACCGCATGCGTGAAGACAGGATCGAGGCCGTGTCCACGCGCAATTTCATGATCGGCATCTGGCCGGTCATCGAGCGCTTTCCCGGCTACATGGCGCAAAGCCTGCTGAAAACGCAGTACGGGCGTAGCCCGGGGGATGACATGGCGCGCCGCTGGCTGGTACGCAATATCCGCGTCGAACAGAATCATGCCGAGTACTGGTTGCACTGGGCCGTCGGTGCAGGCATTCCTCGCGAAGATGTTCTTTCGGGCGAGATGCCGCGTGGTGCGGACGTGCTGGCCCGCTGGTGCGAGGAAGTCAGTGCGCACGACACGCTGGCCGCGGGCATGGCCGCCACCAACTATGCCGTGGAGGGCGCGACCGGGGAATGGTCGCAGATTCTCTACGACAGCGCCGCCTACCATGAACGATTCGCACCCGCTCAGCGCACGCGCAGCCTGCGCTGGCTGCACCTGCATGCCGATTACGACGACACCCATCCGTGGGAAGCGCTGGAGATCATTTGTACCCTGCTGGGCACCCGGCCTTCGCTTGACGTGGTCGAACACATCACCGAATGTGTGCGCAGGAGCTACATCAGCATGCGAATGCTTGCCGATATCTGTGTTGCGCCGAGCATTGCCGCGGAGATGAACGGAGTTGCGGTGGCGTAGGCCGGCAGATGCGTGCCGAGTCGCCGTATCATCCTTCAGCCATTGAGGTACAGGGGTGCTCATGCGCGATGTGTCGAGCGGAATGCAGGTCCCACTGAGCCGGCGGCTGAGACCGTTGGTGTGGGGGATGGCCGTGGTGGTCATCCTGCTGTTGGGCCTGTCCTGGGGTGCCCTGAAGGTCCAGGTGGCTCTCGCCGGCTTTCTTAACGGCGAGAGCATCTGGTCCAAGGCTCAGAAGCAGGCGGTGATCGACCTTGACGCCTATGCCGGAACCGGCGACCCCCGCGAGCTGGAGCGCTTCCGCAGCAAGTACAAGGTCCTGCTCGACTACCGTTATGCCCGTGATGCGTCGACGCAGGCCGATTACGACTATCCGCGGATCGCCGCCCGGTTGCAGGAAGGCCGCGCCATGCCGCAGGCCATCCCGATGATCATATTCATGCTGCGCCATTTCCAGGGCGCGCCCTATGTACGCGATGCATTGGCGGCCTGGCGTGCAACCGATGCACGTGTGGAGAGGCTCGATGCCATTGCCCGGGAGCTTGAGGCGGACTATGCCAGCGGGGACAGGTTGGCACCGCTGCGCGTGCAGGCCGTGCGCAGCGAAGTTGCTGCAATCAACGCCTATATCGAGCCGCTCAGCAACCGCTTTTCGGTCCAGATGGCGCATGCTGCGGTCTGGGTTTCGGATGTGCTGTTCGCAGGTCTGGTGCTGGCCGCCGTGCTGGCGATTGCCCTGTGGTTGTGGCTGGCGCGGCGGATTCTCCAGGACATGCGGGGCACCGAGGAACGGTTCCGACTGCTATTCAACAGCGCAGCCGAGGCGATCGTGATGGTCGAGGAAGACGCCGGCACGATCCTGCATGCCAACCGGATGGCTTCGGCATGGACCGGCATCAGTGAAAGGCAGTTGCGCGGTCGGGCGTATTTCAGCCTGTTCGATAGGCGTGAGGCCATCCGGGATCAGGGCAGGCGGATATGCATGCTGCGCGGCCCCCAGGGCCAGCTTCGGCCGGTGGAAGTGTCCAGCAGTGTGGTGCGCTGGGGTGAAAAACTGCGCGTTCGCCAGGAGATCCTGCATGATCTGAGCGAGCGCATGGAAATGGACCGCGAACGTCGCATTGCGTCGCAGGCCATGGCCAACGTGGCCGAGGGCGTGATCATTTCCGATGCCCGGCGGCGGATACTGTCCATCAATGCCGCCTACCGGCGCATGACCGGATACGATTCACGCGATGTCGAGGGTCAGCCGATCGACGCCTGGCGACGCATGCCGGACGGCGTGCCGCTGCCCTTGACGTTGTGGGATGAAGTGGCGCGCAGGGGCCACTGGAGCGGCGAAGTGCAGGCCCGCAGGCACGACGGCAGCCTGTACCCGGAATTGCTCAGCATCAGCGCCATTCGCGGTCCGGACGGCCAGATCGAGCATTTCGTGGCGGTATGCACCGATATCACCGAAGGCAAGGCCGCGCAGCGCCACCTGCAGTATCTGGCCGCGCACGACACCCTGACCGGCCTGGCCAACCGCAGCGAATTCGAGCAGCGCCTGAGCGAAGTGATCGTCGCAAGCGAGAAGCGCCACCAGATCGCGGCCGTGGTGTTCCTTGATCTGGACAACTTCAAGCTGGTCAACGACAGCTACAGCCATGCCATCGGCGACCGCCTGCTGCTGGTGGTGGCCGAACGCATCCAGCACCTGGTACCCACCGGCGCGCTGGCCGGCCGCATCGGCGGTGATGAATTCACGGTGTTGCTGAGCAGTCTGAAGATGCGCGATGACGCCTCTGCGCTGGCCGGCCAGCTCATCGAGTCCATGGCCCTGCCGTTCCAGGTCGAAGGCTGCGAAATCGCCCTCAGTGCAAGCATCGGCATTGCCACGTTCCCTCTCGACGGCCACGACGCATCGACGCTGATCACCAACGCGCATGCTGCGATGCACAATGCCAAGCAGGAAGGGCACAGCAGTTTCCGCTTCTACAACCCGCGCATGCGTGCCGACGCCAACCGCCGCCTGCTGCTGCTGAGCGACTTGCGGCGTGCTCTGGATGAAAACCAGTTCCGGCTGGTGTTCCAGCCCAGTGTGCGCTTTGCCGACGAACAGCTGGTCGGCGCCGAGGCGCTGGTGCGCTGGCAGCATCCTGACCGCGGACCGATCCAGCCGGCCGAATTCGTGCCGATTGCCGAGTCACTCGGGCTGATCCGTCATATCGATGCGTGGGTGCTCAACGAGGTTTGTCGCCACATTGCGGCATGGAAGGCGAGTGGGCTGGAGTTGCCGCGTATCGCGGTCAACATTTCCGCAAGCTGGTTCTCACGCCCCGATTTCGTCGAGCATCTGACCGGCACCATCCGCCATCACGGCATTCCAGCCGCGCACCTCATGCTGGAAATCACCGAAGGCACGATCCTCAGGCTCGGCGAGGCCACGCGCAGCACCATGAGTGCCCTGCATGCGCTCGGCGTGGCCGTGGCGATCGACGACTTCGGCACCGGCTATTCCTCGCTGGCCTACCTGAAGTTGCCGGCAGTGGCCTGCCTGAAGATCGATCGCTCGTTCGTGCTCGAACTGCCGCAAAGCACGGAGGACGCGAAGATCGTGCAGGCGATGATCGTCATGGCGCGAAGCCTGGGGCTGGAAGTGATCGCCGAGGGGGTCGAAACCGAAGCCCAGCACGCCTTCCTGCGCCAGGCCGGCTGCGCGGAAGGCCAGGGCTTCCTGTATGCCAGACCGGTCGAGTCGGAGGACATCGAGCGCATGTTCCGCAGGAAACGCACCACCTGGACGGGACAGGCGAGGTCGGCGCCGCCCGCGGGTTGATTCCCGCGTGCCCGAACTGCACCCCCGCCGAGGTTGCGGTCTCGGCGCCATTCATGGAAGGATCGAAGACCGATTCGACAGGAATGCCGACCCTTGCCATCCAACCCGCACGCCGCCCTCGCACCGCAATCCGAGCTGACCGCCCGCGGCGTCGTCATCGGCGTCCTGATCACTGTGTTGTTCACCGCCGCCAACGTGTACTTCGGGCTGGAGGCAGGGCTGACTTTTGCCACCTCGATACCCGCCGCGGTGATCTCGATGGCGGTGCTGCGCAAGGTCGGTGATGCGACTATCCAGGAAAACAACATCGTGCAGACCATCGCCTCGGCTGCGGGCACGCTGTCGGCGATCATCTTCGTGCTGCCGGGCCTGGTCATCGCCGGCTGGTGGGCCGGGTTTCCGTACTGGGAAACCGCGCTGATCTGCGCGCTGGGCGGAACCCTGGGCGTGATGTACTCGATTCCGCTTCGCCGCGCACTGGTCACCCATTCCGACCTGCCCTATCCGGAAGGCGTGGCCTGCGCTGAAGTGCTGAAGGTGGGTGCCAGCCATCGCGAGGGCGCTGGTGGTGATGCACAGGCGGCCGAAGCCGGGCGTGCGGGCTTTCTCGCCGTGGTGTGGGGTGCGCTGGCATCGGCGGCCTTTGCGCTGGTCGAGGCGACGCATGTCTTCGCCAAGGATGTCAGCAGCTATTTCCGCATCGGCGAGCGCGGCGCCGTGAGCGGCTTCGATTTCAGTCTTTCCTTCGCCCTGCTGGCGGTGGGTCATCTGGTGGGGCTGTGGGTGGGCGTATCGATGCTGCTGGGTACGCTCATCGCCTGGGGCTGGGCGGTGCCGCATTATGCCGTGCTGGCGCATCTGGACGGCTCGGCCGCCGAGGTGGCGAGTACGGTGTTTGGTGACAAGGTGCGCTTTCTCGGTGCCGGCACCATCGCCGCGGCGGCGGTGTGGACACTGCTGAAACTGGTGCGCCCGGTGGCGGTCGGAATGGCCGATGCCCTGCGCTCATCGCGCCTGCGCAAGGCCGGGCAGGGTGGCAGCCTGCCGCGCACCGAACACGACCTGCCGATCGGCATCGTGGCGGCGGTCACGCTGGCGTGCATGGTGCCTATTGCCTGGCTGCTGGGCGATTTCAGTATCGGTGCGGGGCTGTCGTCCAGTCTCTGGGTGCTGGTCATCGGCGGTGTTGCCTTCGTGGCCCTGATGAGCTTCTTCGTCGCCTCGGTGTGCGGCTACATGGCCGGTCTGGTGGGTTCGTCCAACAGCCCGCTGTCGGGTATCGGCATCCTGGTCATCGTGATCGCCTCGGTGCTGCTGGCGCTCTTCGTGCAGCCCTCGCTCCCGGCCAGTGCCGGCAAGGCGCTGGTGGCCTTCGCCCTGTTCACGTCCTCGGTGGTGTTTGCCGGAGCGACCATCGCCAACGACAACCTGCAGGACCTCAAGACCGGCCAGCTGGTCGACGCCACGCCCTGGAAGCAGCAGGTGGCGCTGGTGATCGGCGTGGCGGCCGGGGCACTGATCATCCCGTTCGTGCTCAACCTGCTGAACGAGGCCTACGGCTTCGTCGGTGCCGCCCATGCGACCAAGGATGCCCTGGCCGCGCCACAGGCCGGTCTGATCTCGGCGCTGGCGCAGGGCGTGCTGCAACACAACATCGACTGGGGACTGATCTGGACCGGTGCCGCCATCGGCGCCGGTATCATCGCGGTGGACGAGGTGCTGGGCCTTGCCGGCACCCGCATGCGCCTGCCGCCGCTGGCCGTGGGGCTGGGCATCTATCTGCCGACCGAGGTGACGCTGATGATCGTTGTCGGCGCCTTTGTCGGCTGGGCTTTCGACCGCCATGCCGGGCGGACGCCGCGTCCGGACACCACCCGCCAGCTCGGTGTGCTGATGGCGTCGGGCCTGATCGTCGGCGAAAGCCTGATCGGCGTGGTCCTGGCCGCGGTGGTGGTGTTCGGCAAGAAGTTCTTCGCCGGCGGGCAGGAACCGCTGGCGCTGGTCGGCCCCGGCTTCGCTCCGATCGGCATGGCACTGGGCGGTGCGGTGTTCGTGGGGGTGGCTGTGTTCCTGTACCGCTGGGTCTCGCGACTCGCTCGCGGCGCCTGAGGTGCTGCGTGCCGCTCAGCCGGCGGCACGCAGCAGCCGGTCACGCACGCCTTGCCAGGCGTCCTCGTCCGCTGGCAGGTCCAGGCCGATCCAGTCCAGCCCCTGGGCATCCAGGTCATGCAGTATGGCATACAGCATGCGGGCGTAGCCCGCCGGATCCTCGGGCATGGCGACCATGCGCACGTCGGGAACCGGATCGAACGCCCGCGGGCGGTGCGTGACGACGGCGCCATGCCCCGGTGGCAGCGACGTGCCGGGTTGCAGCTTGAGCGTGCGCGTGTTCGGACTGTAGTGGCGCGGGTGCATGCCGGGAGCGGCGTGTGCCTGGCCTGGCGCGGACTCGGGGGGCAGAGCCGCGGACCGGCCCAGCACCTGTTCCAGCCGTGCCTTCGGGATGCCCCCGGGACGCAGCAGGACCGGGCCCTGCGGGTACAAGGCCAGCACGGTCGATTCGATGCCCACCGGGCACGGCCCGCCGTCCACGATCATGTCCACCGCGTCGCCGAGCCCCTGTCGCACGTGTTCGGCGGTGGTCGGCGAGAGCTGCATGAAGCGGTTGGCGCTGGGCGCGGCCACCGGCACGCCGGCGCGCCGCAGCAGGGCCTGCGCCACGGGATGGGCCGGCGCGCGTACGCCGACATGCGTGCCGCCCGCCGTCACGCGATCAGGTACCTCTGCACGACGTGGCAGGACCAGGGTCAGCGGGCCCGGCCAGAAGGCATCGGCCAGCCGTGCGGCCTCGTCCGGCCAGGCCGACACCACGCGCTGCGCGGCGGCACTGTCCGGCACGTGCACGATCAGCGGGCTGCTGTAGGGGCGCTGCTTGGCCGCGAAGATGCGTTCGACGGCGATTTCGTCCAGCGCGTTCGCGCCCAGCCCGTAGACCGTTTCGGTGGGAAAGGCCACCAGGCCGCCGTGGGCCAGCAGTTCGGCGGCCTGGTCGATGTTCGGCGGGAGCGGGGGCGATGCGGGCATGGACGGGCGTGACGGCGGGTCAGTGGTCGGCGCGACGCACGAGGATACACCTGCCGTCGACCTCGACCCGTTGCCCTGCCTGGATCTTGCGGGTCTTGCGCAGCTCGAGGTGCCCATCGACATGCACCGCTCCTGAAGCCACCAGCGCCTTGCCGGCGCCACCGCTGTCGCACACCCCGACCAGCTTGAGCAGGCGGTTCAATGCGATGTGTTCGCCGCGCAGTTCGAACACCTCGCGGTTTTCGTCCTGGCGCGGGGGTTCGCCGGGCAGGGTGACGAAGGCGAAGAACGGAATGCGCGCCTGCGCCCAGCGCGCGGCAGCGTCATCGAGGACATCGAGCAGACGGTCGCACTCGACGGGATGGGCGGCGTGAAGATCGCCGGCACCGCTGACCAGCAGCACATACCCCTGCGCCGGCAGCCACGACAGATCGTGCAGCCGTTCGCCCAGCGCCTCCCAGCGCTGTGCGTGCGGTGCGGGACCATCCAGTACCTGATCGAAGGCAGCCACCACCGAGGGCGGATCGCAGTGACCTTGCAGGTGCACATGACGCACGCAGGTCGCGGGTGCGTGGTCGGCGGCGGCCACCCGCTGCAGGTCTTCGTCGGTGACCAGGAAGACCCCCGATTGCGCGGGATTGTCGAGGTCGAGGGTTTCGGTCCGGGTCTGCATCGGGGCCATGGCGAGGCGGGAACCGCGCCAGTGTAACGCCGCTGACGGAGCCATGACTTTCGGAGCTGGCCGGATGGCAGGCAAGGGGCCACAATCGGCGTGTCACCAGGGGAGAACCCAGATGAAGACTTGCCTGCGCGGATTCGGCGCTTTCACCCTTTTCATGCTCTGTGGGCTGGCGGCATGGCCGGCGCTGGCCCGTCCGGCCGCAGATGTCCACCGTCCCCAACTGGTTCGCGTCAGCCTGTCCGGCGACATGACGCATGCCACTTCCGGTCGCCTGCTGCTGTTTGCGCGTTTGCTTCCCGACGATGCAAAGCTTCCCGTGCAGGTGAATACCAGCCCGTTCCGCCCTACCGCTACGGCCGTGGCGGCGCAGGATGTGGCGTATCTTGCGCCCGGCAAGAGCATACTCGTCGATGCCGACCTCATGGCCTACCCCAAGGCCTTCTCCGAACTCAAGCCGGGACGTTACGCCGTGCAGGCCGTCCTGGACGTGCATCACGACTACAATTATTCGGGCCGCGATGCCGGGGATCTGGTCAGCGCCGTGAAGGCCGTCCGTCTCGGCGTGCGCGGCGCGGTCCCCGAACTCACCCTGACCCGCGTGCTGGGCCCGCGCATGGAGGCCTGGAAGGCGCCTTCGCGCATGCCGCAGGCGATGCGCAAGGAGTTCCAGCAGGCGCTCGACGCTGCCCACGCGCATGCACGACGCATCGATTTCGTCAGTCCGGCGCTTACCGCCTTCTGGGGTCGTCCGGTCCACATGCGCGGCTGGGTCCTGTTGCCTCCCGGTTACGATCCCGCCGCGCCCCGCCGTTACCCCACCGTCTACCAGACCCACGGTTTCGGCGGTGACCTGGCCACCGGGAGTTTCACCGCGGCGCAGGTCTGGAAGGCGATGGCCAGTGGACAGATGCCGCCGATGATCTGGGTCCTGCTCGATGAGTCCAGCCCCACCGGCACGCACGAGTTCACCGACTCGGTCAACAACGGCCCCTGGGGCACCGCGCTGACCACCGAGCTGATCCCGCGGCTGGAACACGAATACCGCATGGACGCGCGCGCCAGCGGGCGTTTCCTCACCGGACATTCCTCCGGTGGCTGGGCCACGCTGTGGTTGCAGGTGCGCTATCCGAAACTGTTCGGCGGCACCTGGCCAACCTCGCCCGACCCCAGCGATTTCCATGATTTCACCGGGATCGACCTGTATGCGCCGCATGCCAACGTGTATGTCGGGCCGGAGGGCAAGCCTTATCCGCTGGTGCGCATGCACGGCAAGGTACTCGCCACCTTCCGCCAGTTCGCACGGCTCGAGCAGGTGATCGGCCCGTACGGCGGGCAGATGGCCTCGTTCGACTGGGTGTTCTCGCCGCGCGGCAAGGACGGGCGACCCGAGCCGATGTTCAACCGCGTCACCGGGGAGGTGAACCCAGATGTGGTCGCCTACTGGCGGGCCCACTACGACATTGCCCACCGCATCCGCACGCACTGGAAGCAGCTCAAGCCAGACCTCAACGGCAAGATCCACCTCTACGTGGGCACCGCGGACACCTTCTACCTCAACGGCTCCGCGCGACGTCTGAAAGCGGTGCTGGACGGCCTGGGTGCAAAATCGTCATTCCATTTCCTGCCCGGTCGCACGCATTTCGACATGTACGCCAAGGGCAAGGACCGCGACTGGCTGCTCAAGGACATCGCCTGGCAGATGTACCGTGTGGCCCGCCCGCAGGCGACCGTGCCGGAAGCTTACCGCGCAGTCACGCCGTGAGTGAGGCCGTTTTGTCCACCGGCTGATCGGGCAGGCAGCAACCGGGCAGAAGGCGCGCCGGTAGGCGCGACCGAAGGGATGCCGTGGTTCGAAAAAGCGAAGCGGCACTGTTCAGGACATCCCCCTGTCGGTGTCTGCTTCGGCATGAATCACGGCATGCGTGGATCCGTGCTCCGTGCTCACGTCCACGAACAGGGCGCCCCAGGCCGGGACCCGAAAGCGTTGCGGGGAGCGCCTTTCATAATCGAATCCCAGCCCTTCGACAGGCTGCGGGTCGCGGTAGCCGTCCAGTTCGATCTCGGCCGCTTCGTCGCCCAGATTGAACAGGCACAACAGCGTTTGTTCGGCATAGCTGCGGCGCAGGGCCAGCCAGGGCTCGCTGGCGTCCATCAGTTCGGTGGTTCCCGCACGCATGGCCGGTTGTGCGGTATGCCAATTGAGCAGGGATCGCCAGTCGTTGAGCAGGGAGTCCGGATCCTGATGCTGGCGTTCGGCATTGAGTGCACGGTGGGCGCGCGGTATCGGCAACCAGGGTTGCTGGCAGCGCGAAAACCCGCAGTTGGGCGAATGGTCGTTCCACGGCATGGGTGTTCGCGCGCCATCGCGTCCGCGGCCGTTGCTTTCGGCCAGCGGGTCGCGCAGGGCCTTTTCGGGGATGTCCTCGGGCACGCGTGCTTCCGGCAAGCCGAGCTCATCCCCCTGCCACAGGCACAATGCGCCGGGAAGCGAGATCAGCAGGGCCGCTATGGTGCGGCGGAAGCCGTGCGGGTAGGGAAAGCGGTCGCCGCCCCAGCGTGTGCTCATGCGGCCGAAGTCGTGGTTGCCGACGATCCAGCAGCTGCCGCTGGAACCGAAGGTGTCCAGGGTCTTGCGCACCACCTCGCGCATGCGCCTGGCGGTGATGCGCTCGTCGAACAGCAGTCCGGCATGGTAGGCCATGTGCAGCAGGTCGCCATTGCGGGTGTATTTGGCTGCCTCGGAGATGCTGTCCTCGCACATCACCACCTCGCCAAGCAGGGCGACACCGGGGTAGCGGTCGACCAGCTTGCGCAGTGGGGCCAGGTATTGGAGCGTTTCGGGGCGATTGAAACTGTTGACCAGCTTCTGCTCCGTGGCCGGGTTGGGGTCCTGGAAGCCGTCGGGGAACGGGTCGTCATCGCCACGCAACGGGTTATCGCGCAAGTGGGGGTCCTGTGCGTAGAAATTGACCGCATCCAGGCGCATGCCATCGATGCCGCGATCGAGCCAGAATTGCGCCACTTCGAGGATCGCCTCGCGCACCTCCGGGTTGTGCCATTTCAGCGCCGGCTGGCCAGGGAAGAAGTTGGCGAAGTAGTACTGGCCGCGTTCGGGGGCGAAATGCCATCCGGGCGACCCGTCGAAAACTGCCGGCCAGTTGTTGGGTGGTCCGCCGTCGGGAGCCGGATCGGCCCAGATGTACCAGTCGGCATGTGCATTGTTGCGTCCGCTGCGACTGTCGCGAAACCAGGGGTGCTGATCGGAAGTGTGGCTCCAGACCATATCCAGCATCACCCGCAGGCCGCTCTGGTGGGCCAGGCGCAGCAGGCGGTCGAAATCGTCCATCGAGCCCAGGCCGTGGTCGATGGCACACATGTCCTTCACGTCGTAACCGGCGTCGACATCGCCGGAGGGATAAAGCGGCATCAGCCAGATGGCATCCACGCCCAGCGAGCGGATGTAATCGAGCCGCTGGATGATGCCGTTGAGGTCACCGCGTCCGTCATCGTTGGTGTCGCGAAAGCTCCAGGGCATGATCTGGTAGATGGCCGCTCCGTGCCACCATTCGCCGAGCGTGGTGCTTTTCTGGCGTTTCTCCCAGGCGTGGGCGCGGCGGTTTATGGGTGCCTGGCGCCACCAGGGCAGTTGTTCCGGGTGCATGCATCCTTCTCCGTCGTGATCGATATCCAGGCCACGTGCGGACACAAGACTTGCAGCGCGGCTTGTTCTGCTCCAGATGGTATGGATGTTCTGAACCAGTCTACGCAGGTGCAACCGTTCTGTCTGTGCTGGTGCGTAGTGCATGGATGAAGATACATTGCCTGTCTGTCGAGACGGCGCTTGCAAGGCTGTGTTCAGGCGGCCCGTTCCATCGGTGGCCATCATGAATCCCGCGCAGACGCGTCCAGAGCCTGCTTGGGTCTTGTTCTTCGTACTCGCAATGCAACGGCCCCGGTTGATATCCTGAAGTATCCTGCAGTCGGTGCCCGTTGCCGGCAGCGCCAGGGATCGACGCTCCATGTTTCCATCGGGGTGGACGTCTGCGAATCGTTCAGGGATGAGGAACAATTCATGCCGCTGCAGACTCACATGTCTGTAGTGGCAACAACTCTGTAACAGGAGGGTCCGGGTTGGCGAAGTTCAGGACACTGGCATGCATCGGCTGCAACCGGATCGAGCTGGCGCGCCTGCGCATCCTCCTGGGGGAGGCAGCCTCCAGACTGGATGCCCAGTGGAAGCTGGGGTCGCCCGAGCATGCCGACGTCCTCTTGCTGGCCGGCGACGCGGATGAAGTTGCGTCCGGCAGACTGGTGGCCGCCGGGCGTGGCGTGCGTTGCGTGGACGTACGCGATGGTGCCCTGTCCGATGCGCAGACGCTGCCGACGGGATTCGGTGTCGACGAACTTGTCCGGGTGCTTTCCAGTTCGGTCGGTCCCGGATCGCGGTTCAAGTCACTGGATGCCCATGACCCGGCTTTCTTCGAGACCACCGGAGTCCATGCCGGTGCACGGGATCCGAACCTGACCGACATCGAGGCCCTGCTGGCCGGGGACGATCCACAGAACCCCGTGTTGTCCGAGCCTGTCGACCTGGACCGGTTCCTGCAGCGCGAGAGCGAGGAATACACCCTCGAACGCATCGTGCCGGGCAGGCTCGATGAGCGCACTTCGGTCGAGCCGGCAAGTCGCGAGCGCCCCTCCACACGTGCCGAGGTGCGCGGTAGTGAACGTACACCCTACGCAAGGCCGGTCAACGGGCAGTCGCCGAAGGTCTTCGATCCCGACCCACCCGCCAGCGCCGCCCGCAAGCATGCGGCTTTCCTGGAGACCTTCCTCGTGGAAGGGCGGCTCATGGCACCCTGCCAGTTGATTCTGCAAGGCACCGAACCCCTGATCCTGGATCCGAAACACCGCCAATACCGGATCGTCGGTGACCTGGCGTCCGCCGAACCCTATGCAGGGGCACAGTTCCTCGAATCGGATTTCGAACGCCTGACCACGCGCGAGCTGGAACGCTGGCATGCCCTGTGCGAAGGACGTCCCTACTTGCGCCTTTCGTGGTTGCTGGCACTGCGGCGCGGCGACGGCTGGCTGCCGCGGCATCTCGATCCCGGTGGCAGTTACCGGGTGCGGCGAATGCTCGATCTGGATTCGCATTTCGATACCCAGATCCGCATAATCGAGGTACTGCAGGACTGGCGCCGCCTGCACGAAGTGGCGGCTCATGCCGGGGTCGACATGCAGTCGGTGTTCAACTGCGTGGCGGCTTTCGACGCCATCGGCTGGCTGGAGTGGCGCCCGCGCGAACGCTTCCGCAACGCGTGATGACCTGCCTCAGTCGCGCGCTGCGACCGGGTCGGTACCCGCAGTATCGCCGAGATTCTTCGCCTCGGAGGTGCCGAGAATCTCCGCCGGCGGCAGCGAGGGTCGCTCGCGGGTGATCCATGGATGCGCGAATACCGTACCCAGCACGATGGCCACGCCGAGATAGAACAGGCTGTCCAGTTCGCGTTGCTCGCCCAGCAGCACGATGGCCAGCACGATGGCGTAGACCGGTTCCAGGTTGGTGGTCATCTGCACCACGAAGGCGCTCAGGCGCCGCAGTGCCACCAGCGCCACGGCGAAAGGCAGCAACGTGCAGCCCAGAGACAGGATCAGCAGCAGGATCGTGTCGTGCAGGTCGGGTATCGGCAGCAGCGGACCGTGGTGCGGCAGCGCGGGGGCCAGCAGGGTCAGGAACAGCGTGCCCGCGCCCAGTTCCACGAAAGTCACGGTCAGCGGGTCGGCATGTTCGACCATGCGCTTGTTGAGTGCCCCGAAGATGGCCACGAACAGCGCCGAGAGCACGCCCACGGCCAGCCCCAGGTACATGTCGCCGGGAATGCCGCCCAGCACCAGCGCCACCCCGGGCACCACGCCGATGCCCATCAGCAGTTCGCGAGCATCGAAGCGGCGGCGCGTGATCCAGGGCTCGATCACGGCCAGGAATACCGGCGCGATGGCGATGCACAACGCGCCCACCGAGGCATTGGCCAGCTTGATGGCGGCGTAGAAGGTCAGCCAGTGCAGCGACACCAGCACGCCGATGCCGGCGTAGCCTGCCATCAACCGAAGCGGCATCGCACGCAGGCCGCGCCAGACCCGCGGGAACAGCAGCAGCGCCGCCGCAACCACCAGCATGCGCCACCACACCAGCGGCAGCGCGGCCAGCGTGATCAGTTTGCCAAGGATGGCGGTGAACCCCCATAGCAGCACGCAGAAATGGATCTGCAGGAGGGCCTTGGCATGGGGTGTCAGGGGCATGGAGAAGACGGCGTGTCGGCTGGCCGTCAAGCATGCAGCAAGCCGCGTCCGCCGTGAAGTCGTGCCTGCCCCGGCCCATGGCATCGTGACGCTGCGGGGTCACCCGGAAGGGGTGGGATCGTACGGCCGAATGTGCGTGAAGCGGCTTCAGCCGAAGGTGAAGGTGAAGGCCTTGAATCCGGACTTCGGGATGGAAATGGTGACCACGTGGTCGCGGTAGTCGTCGCTGTCGAACAGGGTGTACAGGCGGCTGCCGTGCACGGTCACGTCCGGCTGCTTTTTGCCGTCCACGGTGATCGAGAGCGTCACCGGCTCGCGGCTCGAAGCCACCATGAACAGCTTGCCCGAATAAAAATGCAGGCGGATCGCACCGTGCCCGCCGGTCAGCTGCGCGTATTCGCCGTGCAGGCGCCAGCGACCTTCGAGCGCGAAGCGGTTCAGGTCCAGGCGTGCGGGCGCCTTGTAGTCGTGGCTGATGAACAGCGGCGGGATCGGGTTGGCCATGTTGTGCACCCGGTTGCTGCCCAGGTACATCTCCGGCGAGCCGATGCGTGTCAGATTGGCTTCCGTCACGGTGTCACGGGACAGCGGCACGAGACCGAGCAGGCGCCGGATGGCGTTCTCGGTTTCCAGGTAGTGACCCTCGCCGTAGTGGTGCATCACCACCTCGCCCTGGCGATTGACCAGGTACTCCGCCGGCCAGTAGCGGTTGTTCCAGGCGTTCCAGGTGTCCATGTCGTTGTCCTGGGCCACCGGCCAGCCGATACCGAAACGGCGCACCGCGGCCTCGACGTTGGCGGTCTTCTTCTCGAAGTCGAATTCCGGCGAATGCACGCCCACGATCACCAGGCCCTTGTCCTTGTATCTGGCCCACCAGGCCTTCAGATGCGGCAGGGTGCGCAGGCAGTTGATGCACGAATAGGTCCAGAAGTCGATCAGCACCACCTTGCCGCGCAGTGACTTCATGGACAGCGGAGGGCTGTTGATCCAGTGCGCGATGCCGGTGAAATCAGGGGCGCGGGCAGGCACCTGGGCGCGTGCGTCGGGGGCTGGCATGCCGATCAGGGCGATCAGGGCGACACAGGCGAGGGGCAACAGGGCAAGGCGGTAGCGGGACATGGGCACGGATCGCAATGGGGACGGTATGCAGGAGGACCGGGAAGCTGCGGTCCTGCTTACATCTACGCGCCGTGGGCCTTGCCGGATGCGCGCTTCGCAGGTCGCAAGCGCACCGGCGGCAGGACCGCGCACAGGCCGATGTGTCCCGGGCTGACGCGGTAGAACGCATCGTGACGGTGCGCCATGGCCTGGACCAGGCGGTGGAAACTGGCGCTGTCGCTGCGCAGTACCTCGAGCGGCAGGCGCTGGCTGGCGGGAAGTTCGCTGGCCAGACGCACGCGCAGGATCGGCGTGGCACGCGCAAGATCGCGGTACACGCCCATGTTGTCCTTCGGCCCACGCGGCAGCGCGGACAGCAGCGGCATGCCGTACACCACCCGCCCGACCACCGCCAGGTTGCGGTCGATGCGTCGCGCATTGCCGATCACGGCATACAGCGTGTTGGCGTTGCCGCTGTCCGGGGCCACGTCGCGCGCCACGCCCACGGTGCCGTAGCAGTGCGCGATCCACGCCGTGTGCGAGGCCGGGTCGCGGCCCACGGGGGAATCGCCGGAAAAACCCACCACCGGCGCGTAGGCGTCGGGGCTGTCGAGCCGCACGAAGGGCAGGGCGCCGTGCACCCGACGCACGAATTCGGGCGGCAGGGTCTTGTTCGCCGTGCCCATCGATTTGGCCTTCGCCGGGTCATCGCCATGCGGATCGCCCCATTGCGCCACGAAATTGTCCACCACGCGGTATACCGAGGTGCCGTCGAAATAGCGTTCGCGCACCAGGGTCTTCAGGTTGTCCACGTGCGCCGGCGACCAGGACGGCGCCAGCTCGATCACCACCCGCCCGGAGGGCAGGTCCATGTACAGCGTCCGGGCCGGATCCAGCGCGTGCCATTCGGCGGCTTTGGAAGCCTTGAGGATCTGCGCCGTGCTCGGTGTATCGGCCGTGCCGGCGCGTGCGGTGGCCGAACCCAGGGCAAGGCCGCACAGGGCGAGCGTACAGGCAAGGAATGGGCGCATGGCAAGGCTCCGGTGGCAGGTTTCGGAACGGTAGCAGAAGCGCCGAGCAGTGGGTGACCGGCGCCCCGGCGGCAGGCCCGCAGCTTGCGGCATGCCATTCTGCGCGGCAGGGCTTCATCGGATAAGCTTGGGCCGGCACGCGCGACACGAGCATACGGGGACAGCATGCTGGCCGGCTTCATCCTGATGGCACAGATGGCGACGCCATCCCTTACGTATCGGCAGGCCAAAGCGCAGGCCGATGCGGATGAAAACAGTCTGCCGGCAGTCGTGCACGTGCACCTGCTGGAAAGTCAGGACAAGGTACTGAAGGCGGCGGTGGCCGAATGCGCGCGTCCGCACCCGAACCTGTCGCCGTTCACCGTGGTGCTGTCCCTGCACGCAGACGGCTCGGTGGCGGCAAGCTGGCTGCAGGGCCGCACGCCGTTCGCCCGCTGCGTGCGCACGCAACTGGTCGCATCCGGCGTGCCCGGACACTGGCCGGCAGCGTTCCATACCTCGTTCGAGGTTTCCTTCCACGGCCAGTGAGCGGTCGTCCGGCAACGGTCGGTGTCACGTGCTCTCGTCCGGCCGCATGCTCGAAGCCCTGCCCTGAACTTCCGGTTTTCCGGGGGTGTGCGGATCGTGTTGTGGGCAACACGGACAGGCATGACTTTCGGCGGATTGACTATTGTTAACCTAAGAATAAGATGAAGTCATGTATATAAAGAAGCTCGATTCATGAACGCCCCGCATGCACGTCTGCAGAAGAAATTCGAGAAGGAGCTGGCTTCCGGCACCGTGGCACTGGCGCTGCTGGCGGTGCTGGCGCGGGCCGGGGAGCCGCTGTACGGGTATCTGATCGCCAAACGGCTGGAAGGCAGCGGCGGAGTGCTGGGTGGCAAGCAGAGCACGCTGTACCCGGTGTTGCGCAACCTCAAGGCCGCCGGTCTGCTGGACAGCCGCACCGAGCCCTCCGTCAGCGGCCCGCCGCGCCGCTACTACCGCATCACTGAAGCCGGCCGGGCAACCCTGGCGGAGTGGACGATGACCTGGTGCGCCACGCGTGAATCACTCGACAAGGTCCTTGCTGGAGAAACGCCATGAACATCCCCGTGCCCCGCACCATCGCCGAATACCTGGAGCAGTTGCGCGCAGCACTTCACGGTGCCGACCCGGCCATGATCCAGGACGCACTGTACGACGCCGAGGAACACCTGCGCGCGGAACTGGCCGCGCGCGAGGACGGGGACGAGGCAGCGATGCTGGCCGAAGTGGTCGGCAGTTACGGGGCGCCCGAAGAAGTGGCCGAAATCTACCGAGATCAGGAAATCACGGTGCAACGTGCCCTGCACCCGCCGCGTTCGCCGGCGCAGCGCGGTACCGCGGCGAGATTCTTTGACGTGGCTGCAGATCCACACACCTACGGCGCCTTGTTCTACATGCTGCTGACGCTGGCTACCGGAACCTTCTATTTCACCTGGGTCGTTACCGGCATCGGCCTGTCGCTGGGGTTTTCAATCCTGATCATCGGCCTGCCGTTCCTGGTGCTGTTCCTGGGTACGGTGCGGGTGCTGTCGCTGGTGGAAGGACGCATGGTCGAGACCATGCTTGGCGTGCGCATGCCGCGTCGGCCGGTGACGGCCGAACGCGACCTGTCGTGGCTGCGGCGTATCGGCGCCATGTTCACCGACGGGCGCACCTGGTCGACCTTCCTGTACATGCTGCTGATGCTGCCGCTGGGCATTGCGTATTTCACCCTGGTCGTGACCGGCATCTCGCTGTCGCTGTCCATGGTGTTCGCGCCGCTGGTTGCACTGCTCACGGGCCACGGCGTGCTGACGGTGAACGGCCATGCCTGGGTGCCGGGCGTCTGGGATATCGTGCTGGTGCCCGTAATCAGTCTGCTCGGCGTGCTGCTGCTGTTTGCGGTGATGCATCTGGCGCGCGGCATCGGCCGCCTGCACGGCGCCTTTGCCAAGCACCTGCTGGTGCGTGAACGCTCGCGTCAGGGTTGATGGCTGCTACACCAGCCCGAGGTCGCGCAGGGGCGAGCCGGGGAAAACCGTCCCGATCTGTTTGCCGGACAGGCCCCACAGACGCGTGAACACGCCGCCCAGTATCTCGCGGTCGTTGTTGAGCACCTGGTAGTCGCGATCCTGCAGCAGGTTGGCACGGGTGACGTCGAGCTGCTCGCCGGCAATGCGCCCGCCGCGCACCGCGCCGCCGAGGAAGCTGTAGACCGTGCCGTGGCCGTGGTCGGTCCCGCCGTTGCCGTTCTGGCGGAAAGTGCGCCCGAATTCGGAGACCACCGTCACCACGGTGCGGTTCCAGTCGCTGCCCATGGCTTCGGCAAAGGCGGACAGCCCTTCGGCGAGGTAGGCCAGCCGCCTGGCCAGCGGCCCGTCCATGCCGCCCTGGTTGACGTGGGTGTCCCAGCCGCCGACGTCGACAAAACCGAGCCGGAAGCGGTCACGCATCAGGGTGGCGATGCGCCGGGTCTGGCCGGCGAAACCGTTGGGGTTGATGGCGCCGCGCCCGGCACGCTGCATTTCCTGCTGGATGTCGCTGGCCGCCTGGCGGCGCAGGTCGAGGCCTTCGCGCACGCTGTCGGCCATCGGGGTGTCGGCATACATGCGTTCCAGCGCCGAGGCCTGGCGCGGGCCGAACCCGGCACGCAGGCCCCGGGTCAGGGCCAGGTTGGGAATGTCCCCGCCACCTTCGAAACTCAACGGCAGCGAGCGGGTGAAGGCGATGGAACGACCGCGATCGTCGAGTACGCTGGCCAGTCGCGCCATGAAACCCGAACGCCGGCTGTGCCCGGCATCGGGTCCGAGGCCGCGCTCGATATGGTCCTGGGTCTCGAAGTGACTGCGCGACAGGTCACTGGTGCCGGCAAAGGGCACGAAGGCCAGTTGCCCGGCGGCATACAAGGGTGCGTAGTGCGCGCGCAGTGACGGTGCCAGTGCCCAGCGGTCATCCAGGCACAGGCTGGTGCTGGCGCTGCCGTCCGGTCGCGGCAGGGCCAGGGTGGATCGTGCCTCGTAGTAGAAATCGCTGGACCAGGGCACCAGCAGGTGGTTGCAGTCGAAACCGCCGCGCAGGAACACCAGCAGGAAATACGGCGAGCCGGGCGGCGCGGCGTACAGACGGGTGCTGAGCGTGGCGAGGGCCGGCAGCGCGGCCAGGCCTTTGAGGAAGGTGCGACGTTGCATGGGGATGTCCTCTCAACGCTGATTGAAGTCGGGGGAGGCCAGGAGATAGCCATTCCAGGCACGCGGGTCGCGGGTGTCCGCGAGTACGGTCCGGGTGCCGTTGGAAAGGTACGGTGCCATCGCCTGTCGGTAGAGCGTGCTGTCGGCGATGTCCGGCACGGTGGCCGCGCGGCGCTGCTGCACATCGGCCTTCAGCGGCAGCACGGCCAGGCCGGCGCCGATCATGCGTGCGATCTGGAAGCGCTGGGTGAGCTGGCCGGAGCTGCGCCAGTCGCTGCCGTTCAATGACCAGCCATCGGGTGTGATGCGGCCGTACAGCGGCTCGCCCATCGCGCGCAGCGCACGGACCAGGCGCTGCACATCGGGCACCGGCCGCCCGTCGTAAGCCAGGCGCATGGCCGAGACCGTGAATTGCATCGGATCCTTGAACTTCGCGCCGCTGGTGGTCAGCTCCGGCGAGGTGAACAGCGTGTGCAACACGGCGGCGATGTCGCCGTCGGTGCGCTGGAAGGTGGCCGCCATGCGTTCGACCAGTGCCTCGGGCGGATGATCGCTGACGAAATAGCGTGCGATCTCGCCGGAAACGAAGCGCGCGCAGGCCGGCTGCCGGGTCAGCCAGTCGACCGCCTGCTCGATCTGCGCGAAGCCGCGCGCGTCGATGCGCTTGCCCAGCAGCAGCTGCGGGTCGTCATCGTGTCGGCGCGGATTGAAGAAGAATGCGCCCTGGTGCACGAAACCGGGCAAGCGGCCGGCGAAGCGCACCCGCCGGTTGGGCGGTGCGATGCCGGCACCACTGAGAATGTGCATCAGGGCCTGCACGTCCTGCTGGGTGTAGCCGGCCTTGACCCCCAGTACGTGCAGCTCCATCAGCTCGCGCGCGTAGTTCTCGTTGTTCTTGCCGCGCACGTTGCGCACGTTGTCCAGGTAGAGCAGCATCGCCGGACTCTTCAGCGTGGCCATGACCAGGTCGCGGAAATGGCCCAGCGCATGCGGGCGGATGACATGGTCGATGTAGTCCGGGATGTACCAGGCCACCACGGACTTGCGCGCGAACACGCTGAAATGGTTGGACCAGAACCACACCATCTGTTCCCGCAGCTGGTTGGGGTCGTAGATCGCGCGCAGGAGCTGCGCCTGCGCGGCGCGATCGGCCATCGCCATGCCGCGCTGGCGCAGCTCTTTGCGCAGGGCGCGTTTCTGTTCGGAGTTCGTGGTGTCGCGAATCTGGCGCCGCGCGCTCATCAGTTCCCCGGTAATCTGTGCCGCCGTGCCGTCTTCTGCATCCAGCGCCGCTATCTGCGCCTGCACGGAGTCCGGCAAGGGGCCGGCGCTGGCCGTCAGTTGCTGCTGCAGAAAGTGCCTGCGTCCGAGTTCGTCCAGACGCTGCAGGGAAGATGTGGTGGCGCCGAAGGTGACGCGATCCAGCCAGGCCACGGTATCCGGGCGTGGCGCAGCGGCCTGCGCCGAGGCACATCCGGCGGACACGATCAGAGCGAATGCGATAAGGCAACGGTTGCGGAGTTCGGTCGGACCGCGCATCGGGCAGCTTCCGGGTGAGGACACGTTCTCAGGAAACGCACCGGATGCGTCGCGGTTGACCGCCAGCCGGCCGGCGTCGGCAGGGTGTTTTCCGGTAGGCTTGCCGGTTTCCCGCGAAAGAAGCGCCCGCCATGGCCGACAAACGCTACGACCGCGCCTATTATGACAAGTGGTATCGCGACCCCGACCATGTGGCGGTGACGCCCGCCGTGCTCGCGCGCAAGGTGGCCTTGGCGGTGGCGCAGGCCGAGTTCTATCTGGCCCGCCCGTTGCGCAACGTGCTCGACGTGGGCTGTGGCGAGGCCCCGTGGCGCGCCGTGCTGCGACGTCTGCGCCCCAGCATCGACTACCGCGGTCTGGATCCGAGCCCCTATGTGGTCGAGCGCTACGGTCGCAGCCGTCGCATCGGTCTGGCGCGTTTCGGGCAACTGGCGCAGTTGCGATTCGAGGAGCCGTTCGACCTGATCGTGTGCGCCGACGTGCTGCACTACATTCCGGCTGCGGAAGTACGCGAAGGGCTGTCCGGATTCGCCGAACTGCTGCGCGGCATGGCCTTCATTGAGGTCTATGCGCGGGGCGACGCCATCGTCGGCGATCGCGGGAATTTCCTGTCCCGCAGCGCCTCCTGGTACCGGCGCGTGTTCGCCGAAGCCGGGCTCACGGCCTGCGGTTCGCATGGTTACCTGGGGGCGGAACTCGCCGCAGCGGCCACGTCACTCGAGCGCCTGTGAAGCACTGTTCCGGGCAGCTACATGCGTTGCAGTTTCAGGCCGCGTGCAGCATGGCCTGCAGGACCCCGATCAGCCCCCAGCCGAGCAGGATCGCCATGCACAGGGTGCCCAGGGCAAAAGGTGCGCCGCGCTTGGTTGCATTGCGCAGGTAGGCCAGCGCGTACCAGGTACGCGCCAATACCCACAGCAGCCCGATCAGTCCGGCAAACCAGGGGGTTCCGCCGTACTCGCTCGCCAGCCACAGCGAGGGCAGGAACATCACCGTCGCCTCCAGGGTGTTCATCTGCGCACGGAATGCCCGTTCGAATTCCGGGTGGCCTTCCACGGCCGGCGCCTTGATGCCGTGCCGGCCGCGGGCCGCGCCGACCTTGATTGCAGTGAACAGCAGCAGCAGGACGGTCAGGGCGACGTCGAGGGCAGGGAGGTGTTCAAACATGGTGCAGTACCTTGCAGGACGGTTCGAGGGCCGGGCAGGGGGTTGACGACGGTGCTGTCAGGGTCCGGGTTCATGCATCGCGGGCCGGTCGGGTACCGGTTCGCGCAGGTGATCATGCACGCGACCGGGCGGAAGGCGCAATGCCGTGGCCATCGCCATCACCAGCAGCGAGAACACGGCGATGACCGCGATCGCCCAGCCGTAGCCGATCTGCCCGGTGTTGCCGGCGTGCCTGGACAGCGCCGGGTACTCGCCCAGCCAGCTGATCACGGTCAGGCCGGCCAGCCACACCAGGACCCAGCTGCCGGAGCGCAACTCGAGGTTCGGCGTGTGCCGGTGGCGGATGCCTTCATGCAGGGCCAGCACGACATAGCCGATCAGCACCGCGAGCATGAGTTTCCACACGATATCCCATCCCGACCAGTACACGATCAGGTTGGAGGAAAGGAATCCCAGGTAGGCGAAAACCTTCACCGCGGGCAGGCGGAAGGGACGCTTGTGGTCCGGCAACTGGCGGCGCAGGGCCAGCAGGGCCAGCGGACCGGATCCGAAGGAAAGCACTGTCGCCGAGGTGACGAATCCGACCAGCTTCTGCCATCCGGGGAAAGGAAGCAGGAACACGATGCCGGCCATGAAGGTGACGATCACGCTGACCCAGGGCACGCCGCGGCGGTTGACCCGCGCCAGGGCGGCCGGGGCATTGCCGTTGCGCCCCATGGCGTAGGAGATGCGCGCCGTCACCGTGGTGTAGATCAGTCCGGTATCGGCCGGGGAGACAAAGGCGTCGATGTAGAGCAGTACCGCCAGCCACACCAGTCCGAGGTTGAGCGACAGCGCGGCCAGCGGTCCGTAGGTGGCCGCGATGTGATCCAGTCCGCCCGTGAAGCTGGTGCCGATGTGGGCCCAGCCGTGGCCGAGCGCTTCCTTCGGCAGGGCGCCGATGAAGGCCACCTGCAGGGCGACGTAGATCACGCCGGTGATCAGCACCGAGCCGATCACGGCAATAGGCACATTGCGCTGCGGGTTGCGGGTTTCCCCGGCCAGTTCCACGCCCTGGCGGAAACCGAGATAGGAAAAGACGATGCCCGCGGTGGCGATCGACGCGAACACGCCGCTCCAGCCGAACGGCATGAAGCCTCCCGCATCGCTGTGGTCGCTGATCCCGCCGTTGAAGTTGGCGCCTTCGAAGGCGGTGAACAGGAAGGCCGCGATCACCCCCAGGATGATCACCAGCTTCCACCACACCAGCACGTTGTTCAGGCGCGCGAACCAGCGGATGCCGATCACGTTGACCAGGCTGAACAGGGCCAGCATGCCGACCGCGACCGCAAAGCCGGGCCCGGTCAGCACCGGGACGCCGTCCTCCAGTCGCTCCAGCCAGGGCAGGTAGTTGGTTGAATACTGCAGGGCCGCCAGCACCTCGATCGAAGTGGTCGAGGCGACCGCCAGCCAGGTGATCCAGCCCAGGGTGTAGCTGGCAAACGAGCCGAAGGCGAAATGCGGGAAGCGCACCACCCCGCCGGAGACCGGGAACATGGTACCCAGTTCGGCATAACACAGGGCCAGGAAGGCGATCATGATCCCGCCCAGCGCCCAGGCCAGAATTGAGGCGGGGCCGGCAATCTCGGCGGCATTCAGCGCGCCGAACAGCCAGCCCGAGCCGATGATCGAGCCGACGGCCGTGAACAGCAGGCCGACGATGCCGATATGGCGATTGAGGCGCTTGTCGTCGGCGTCGCCGGCATGGTTCGGGGCTTGTGTATGCGGCATGGGGTCCTCCCGTATTCGTGCATGAACCGGTGTCCAGCGGATCGACCGAATGTGCATGCGCAAACGGAAACCCTGCAAGGCACAGCGCCTTTGATCATGGCCGGTCGCCGGTCGATGCACAAATCGCAGGGATCCACGCGTTGCCCGTCACGCGGGCGGGCGCTCAGTCCAGAACGCGGCGGGCGTAGGCGAAGTGGCTGCGCCAGTAGGGGTTGTCCAGGTTGTCCAGGCGCACCGTGCCGCCGCTGTTTGGGGCATGCACGAACCGTCCCTTGCCGACATAGATCGCCACGTGGCTGATGCGGCGTCCCTCGGTACGGAAAAACAGAAGGTCGCCGCTGGCCAGCGCGTCGATGCTGCGGATCTTCGGTGCGTCCACGCGCGACATCGCGCGTGAGGTGCGTGGCAGGTCCACGCCGGCGGAGGTGCGAAAGACATAGTCGACCAGTCCGCTGCAGTCAAAGCCGCTGTCGGGCGTGTTGCCGCCCCAGCGGTACGGGGTGCCGACCAGGCCGATGGCATGGAACAGCACGTCTTCGGATGCACGTTGCGGTGGTGCCTGGGTCGGCGCGGCAGGCATGGGCGCGCTGCGTTGTGGTGGAGCGGTGGCACAGGCGGCCAGTACCAGCAGGGCCAGCAGGGTCACAACGCGCAGGCCTGCACCCGTGACACGTTGGGTCAGCGGTGGGTGGCTTGGGTTGCGGATGGCCGAGTCGCGCATGGAAAATCCGGTTGGGGCGACTTCGAGCTTATCAAATCAATGTGTTACAGGAAAGTTTTCATGCTGGATCGAAAATCGTGCTGGTGCAGGTTCAGGCCTGCCCCACCAGCGTCAGTTTGGGACGCTGAGTGACACTTTGCGTCACCGGAGCTGTTGCGGCACTGCGTGCGGCGCGTGCTTCATGGTGCATGTCACTCTCGAACCGGGCCGCGCGTTCGCGGGCGGCATCCGCGACTTCGGACGACATCGAGCCCTGGTCCAGCAATTGCTGCAGGATGCTGCGTTGCGCCGCATCGAAGCGCGGGTCCTGGTTGGCTTCGTCGAGCACAGTGGCCAGTACACCAAGCCAGCCGCTGCCGGGGGCGCGCAGGGAGAGCAGGATTTCGGAAGATGTCAGTGCCATGGGATCGCTCCGCTTCGTTTGCACGGGTGTTCCTGCAGGAACGATGCCAAGCGATGGATGCCTGGCCACGATGGACGAAATTTGCCGGAATCGTGCATATGCCTGGCGCTGGCGACCGGGTGCCGCTGCGCATGGGTATGATGCGCGCATGGGAGCGCGGGGCCGGAAGATCACGGGTGAAGCTGCGGACACGGCCGATGCGCCGATGTTCGAGCTGCTCGGTGTGCGCAAGCATTACGGTGACAGCATCGCCGTGGACGGCATATCGCTGGCCTTCGCACGCGGTGTCGTCACCGCGCTGATCGGCAGCAGCGGCAGTGGCAAGTCCACGCTGTTGCGCCTGCTCACCGGCCTGCTCCGTCCGGATGCCGGCGAGGTGCGTTTCGACGGCTGCTCGCTGGATGCGGCCACTCTCCGGCAGGCCAGGCAACGCATGGGCTACGTGATCCAGGAAGGGGGGCTGTTTCCGCATCGCACGGTGCTGGGCAACCTGTCGCTGCTGCCGGTGCACCTGGGATGGTCCGGAGCGCGTGTGCTTGAGCGTGCGCGGGAACTGGCCGTGCGGGTGCAACTGCCCGAGGCGCTGTTGCAGCGTTACCCGTCCGAACTGTCCGGGGGACAGCGCCAGCGCGTGGCCCTGATGCGCGCGCTGATGCTCGATCCTCCCGTGCTGCTGCTGGACGAGCCGCTGGGTGCGCTCGACCCGATCGTGCGCAGCGAATTGCAGGAACAACTCGCCGACATGTTTGCCGAGCTGGACAAGACCGTGCTGCTGGTGACGCATGACGTGGCCGAGGCGGCCTGGCTGGCCTCGCGCCTGGTGCTGCTGCGCGACGGACGGGTGGAACAGGACGGCAGTTTCGCGCAGCTTCGCCAGAGTCCGGCCAGCACCCACGTACGCCGTTTCCTGGCCAGTGCACGCAGCTTGCCGGAGGCGCCGTGATGCGCCTTCTGTTGGCTCTGGTTCTTGGTCTGGCATGCATGGTCGCGGTCGCATATGCCGCCACCCCGCCGCCGGTGCGCATCGGCTCCAAGGCCTTCACCGAATCGGTGGTGCTGGGCGAGATCGCGCGCCTGGATCTGCATGAGCACGGTATCGATGCGGTACACCGGCGCAGCCTCGGCGGGACGCGCATCCTGTGGCGTGCCTTGCGTCATGGCGATATCGACGTCTATCCCGAATATACCGGCACCATCGTCCAGGAACTGCTGCCGGACACGCCGCGCGGCGCCAGCCTGGCGCAGTTGCGCGCGCGCCTCAAACCGCTGGGTATCGGCATGACTGCGCCCCTGGGTTTCGAGGACAGCTACGCTCTGGGCATGCGCACGCGCCTGGCGCAGAAGCTGGGCATAAGCACGATTTCCGATTTGCGTGCGCATCCGGATCTTGCCTTGGGCTTCTCCAACGAATTCATGGACCGCGAGGACGGATGGAAGCGCCTCAAGCGCGTGTACCGGCTGCCGCAGACCGACGTGCGCGGCATGGACCATGCCCTGGCCTACCGCGCACTGGCCAGCGGCGCCATCGTGGTGACCGATCTCTACACCACCGATGCGGAGATTCCTTACTACCACCTGCGCGTGCTGCGCGACGACCGTCACGTGTTTCCGGCCTACCGCGCGGTGTACCTGTACCGGCTGGACCTTGCGCAACGCGACCCCGGCGCGCTCGCGGTGCTCGAACACCTGGCCGGACGTATCGACGTTGCCGCCATGCAGCGCATGAACGCCGCCGTGAAACTGGATCATGCCAGCGAGACGGCGGTGGCGGCGCGCTTCCTCGGCCTGCCGGCACCCGCCACGCGGGGTGGCCTGGTGCATCGATTGCTGCTGCGGTCCGGGCAGCATCTGATACTGGTCGGCATCTCGCTGGGGCTGGCCATCGTGCTGGCCTTGCCGCTGGGGATCGTGGCCGCTCGCTGGCAGCGCCTGGGACATGCCGTGATGGCACTGACCGGAGTCCTGCAGACCGTGCCGTCGCTGGCCATGTTCGTATTCATGATCCCGCTGTTCGGCATCGGTGCGGAACCGGCCATCGCGGCGCTGTTCTTCTACAGTCTGTTGCCGATCGTGCGCAACACGCATGCCGGGTTGCGCGGCATCGATCCGGCCCTGCTCGAATCGGCGGCGGTGATGGGGCTGCCCGCGCACGTGCGCCTGCTGCAGGTGGAATTGCCGCTGGCGCGGCGTTCGATCCTCGCCGGCATCAAGACCGCGGCGGTCATCAATGTCGGTACCGCTACCCTGGGCGCGCTGATCGGCGCTGGCGGTTATGGTCAGCCGATCCTCACCGGCATCCGTCTTGACGATCTCGGGCTGATTCTCGAAGGCGCGATTCCCGCCGCCGTGCTGGCGCTGGTCGCGCAGGGCCTGTTCGAAGCACTGGAACGTGCATGGACGCCGCGTGGCCTGCGCCGGCGTACCGTGCAT
This sequence comes from Rhodanobacteraceae bacterium, assembly GCA_027019085.1. Taxonomy (GTDB): domain Bacteria; phylum Pseudomonadota; class Gammaproteobacteria; order Xanthomonadales; family Rhodanobacteraceae; genus Oleiagrimonas. Next base: position 172,012 of record JALUXG010000039.1, read on the forward strand.
TGAGACATGCATCGGGAATCTGGCCGCGGCCCATGATGTAATGCAAGCATGAACGATCGACGCAGTGACGTGCTGGTGCTCGGCGGCGGGGTCATCGGACTGGCCTGCGCCATGCACCTGCTCAAGCAGGGCGCTTCGGTGCGCGTGGTCGAACAGGGCAAGCTCGGCGGCGGCGCCTCGCACGGCAATTGCGGCACGCTGACGCCCAGTCATGCGATTCCCCTGCTGACCCCGGGTGCCGTGCGCAAGGCGCTGGCGCTCCTCGGCCACCATGATGCGCCCCTGCACATTCCGGCCGGCATGGATCTGGGGCGCTATTTCTGGCTGCTGCGCCTGGCGCGGCAGGGACGCCCGGCCCGTGCCGCGCACGCGGCGCGGGCGCGTGCGGATCTGCTGCTGCGCTCGGCCGAACTGACCCGGGACTGGGTGCGCGAACACGCCCTCGATTGCGAATATGCCGCGCGCGGCAGCCTGTATGTCTACCGCGATGCCAGGGCCCTGCGCGAGGCCCAGGCGCATGCGCGATGGCTCGAACGCCTTGGCATCGAGGCGCGGCGCGTGGACGGCGATGCCCTGGTGGAGATGGAGCCGGTGCTGCGTCAAGGGCTGGCCGGCGGCTACTTCCATCCCGGGGATGCCCACCTGCGTCCGGAAGCCTTCGTCACCGAACTGGCGCGTCGCGTGCGCGAACTGGGCGGCATCCTCGAGGAAAGCGCGCGCATCGAACGCGTGCATGTTCGCGACCGCACGATCGAGGCGGTGCGCACGCATCGCGGGGTGTACTACGGCGAGCGCATGGTGCTGGCGCTGGGCGCCTGGTCACCGCAATTCGCCCGCATGCTGGGCCTGCGGCTGCCGATGCAGCCCGGGAAAGGCTACTCGCTGACCTGGTCGCCGCCCGCGCGACTACCCTCGCGTCCGCTGATGCTGCGCGAGGACGCGGTGTGCGTGAGTGCCTGGCCTTCGGGACTGCGCCTGGGCGGCACCATGGAATTTGCCGGCTACGACGACCGCCTGGTCGACGTGCGGCTGGCCGCGATCCGTCGCGCCGCGCTGCGTTACCTGCAGACATCGGAAGGACCGCGCATGCAGGAGATGTGGTGGGGCTGGCGGCCGATGAGCGTGGACCAGTTGCCGATCCTCGGCGAAAGTACGCGCTGGAACAATCTGCTGTACGCCACTGCGCACGGCATGCTGGGCATGAGCATGGCCGCGGGTACCGCCGAGATCATCGCCGCGCTGTGTGGCACCGGGACCTGCGATCTCGACCTCGAACCCTACTCGCCACGCCGCTTCGGCCTGTAGGCCGCTGCGTTCGCCGTGCACGGGCCGGTGGCCGCTACAATCGGCCCATGCACGTCCACGAACTCCACCGCGGCAGCGCCCCGCTGCTGGTCAGCCTGCCGCACGACGGCAGCGAGATCCCCGAGCCCTTCGCTTCGCGCATGACGCCCGAGGCGCGTCGCTCGCCCGATACCGACTGGCACGTGGGCCGCCTGTACGCCTTCGCGCGCGAGCTGGGCGCCAGCGTGCTGCGGCCCCGGTACTCGCGCTACGTGGTCGACCTCAACCGCCCCGCCGATGGCCGGGCGTTGTATCCGGGCCGCAGCGAGACCGGCCTGGTGCCCACCGTGCGTTTCGATGGAGGGCCGATCTATTGGCCCGGACAGGAACCCGGTACCGATGAAATCCGCGAACGGGTTGCGCACTACTGGCAGCCCTACCACGACGCCCTGCGCGGCGAACTGGAGCGCCTGCGCGCGGCGCACGGCCGCGTGGTGCTGTGGGAAGGCCACTCCATCCGCGCCGAGGTGCCGATGCTGTTCGAGGGCCGCCTGCTGGACTTCAACCTCGGCACCCATGCCGGCGCCAGTTGCCGCCCCGCGCTGCGCGCGCGCCTGGAGGCCGTCCTCGCTGCACAGCGCGACTACACCCACGTCACCGACGCCCGCTTCCGTGGCGGCTACATCACCCGCCACTACGGCCAGCCGGAGCAGGGCATCGACGCCGTGCAACTCGAACTGGTGCAGGCCACCTACATGGACGAGGACAGCTTCGAATACCTGCCCGAACGCGCTGCGCGGGTGCAGCGTTTGATACGGGGGCTGCTGGAAGGGTGTGTGGAGAGTAGGGGCTTATCTTGAAGCCGCCCGTATACAACGTACAACGTGCGTTCCATGGGTGAGACAGGCATGCAGTCGTCTCTTTGAAACCATATTCACGAGGAACAGGAATTGAAAAAACTGCAGGCATTCAACAACTGGATTCAGGGTCTTTATGACAGGGCCGTTGATTTTGTGATGGTTGGACTTGTTCTGGTTATGCTGATAGTTCTTGTTTTTGGGTTTTATGACGTAGTTGCAAATCTCGTTCGGCTCATTCCGGGCTTGCGAACCAGTGGTATTGACGAGCCGGAATTCAGGGAAATGGTGGCCAATGTGCTCGACGTATTCATTATCGTCGAGTTGTTCAGCATTTTCACGAGTTATCTTCGCACCCGTCATGTCCGTCTTTCCACACTCCTGGATGTTACTATCGTATTTGCTTTGCGTGAGTTGCTGATCAAGCTTTATTCGTCAAGTTTTACCAGCACGCAATTGATCGGTTTGTGCGTCGTTGTGCTGATACTTGTGGTCTGTCGTAGTATTACTGGTTATTTCTCTCCCCGTCAGAATTGAAAGGATCAATTCGGGCCATGGAGCCCCTTGCAGGCTGTGTTGTTGGTGTCCTGTGCGTCGAGTATGGACCGAATAAGGACCGCAGGCGGTTTGCAGTCCATGGCAATGCCTGCTTTCGCTAGCATGGCCAATCAAAGGCATGAACCGGATCTTGATAGCCATGGTTCGAGTGCAGCCATTCACGCCTTGTCTGGCTGCGGACCTTGTCGTGTGTGCCCATGTACCGATGCGATGCATTTCAGCTCGATCGCGATCGGCGTGGGCAGGGCGACCACGCCCACGGTGGTGCGGCAGGCGTCGATGCCGGCGAAGGTTTCCGCGTACAGGCGATTGAAGGCCGGGAAATCGCGCTCGATGTCGGTGAGGAAGACGGTGATGTCGACAAGGTCCTGCAGGCTTGCGCCGGCGGCATCGAGGACCGCGCGCACGTTGGCGAAGGCCTGGAGGCACTGGGCCTCGAAGTCGTAGGCGACCAGCTTGCCTTCGCCGTCATGGCGGTTGCCGGGCACGCTGCCGTCCCCGGGCCGGCGCGGGCCGATGCCGGACAGGAACAGCAGCGACCCCACGCGTCGCGCATGCGGATAGACGCCGACCGGCGTGGGCGCCTGGTCGGTGCGGATCGGCTCGTTCACGCCGCGTCTTCCTGCTTCCATTTCGCGTTCAGGGTATCGAGCGCCTTGCGGTAGGCGTCGGTCTGGGTTTTGGCGTTGCGCACGTCCAGACCGAGGTCCTGGATGCGACCGTCGGCAAGGCCATAGACCCAGGCGTGCACGCGCAGCGGCTGGCCACGCTCCCAGGCATCCTCGACGATGGTGGTGGCGCACACGTGCATGGCCTGTTCGATGGCATTGAGCTCGCACAGGCGTGCGTGTCGGCGCTCGAAGGGCAGGTTCGGGTCGAGCAGTGCGCGATGCATGCTGGCCACGTCCTCGACGTGCCGCAGCCAGTTGTCGATCAGACCCAGGCGCTGCTTTTCCAGCACGGCGGCCACGCCGCCGCAGCCGTAGTGGCCGACCACCAGCACGTGCTCGACCTTCAGCACTTCGACTGCGAACTGGATCACCGACAGCGCATTGAGGTCGGTGTGCACGACCACGTTGGCGACGTTGCGATGCACGAAAATCTCGCCCGGTGGCAGGTCGACGATCTGGGTGGCCGGAACGCGCGAGTCCGAACAGCCGATCCACAGGAATTTCGGTGCCTGCTGCCTGGACAGCTGCTCGAAGAACTGCGGATCTTCGGCCTGGATGCGGTCGGCCCATTGCCTGTTGCTGGCAAGCAGTTGCTGGATGCGGGGCATGAGGTAAGGGTCTCCCTTTGGGTATCGGAAAGTTCGGCAGCCGCGCCACGGGCGGGCCGGACATGCCAGTTCAGGAACCGGAACGTATGGCGATGCACACGTTCTTCGGCTCGGTGAAAAAGTGTAGCGCCTCGATGCCGCCTTCGCGCCCGAGGCCGGAGTGCTTGACGCCGCCGAACGGCGTGCGCAGGTCGCGCAGCATCCAGCCGTTGATCCACACGATGCCAAAGTCCAGCGCAGCGGCCATGCGCTGGGCGCGGTCGAGGTCGCGCGTCCACAGCGAAGCGGCCAGGCCGTAGCCGGTGCCGTTGGCGATGGCCAGGGCCTCGCCCTCGCCCTCGAACGGGATCAGGCTGACCACGGGACCGAAGATTTCCTCCTGGTTGGTGGCGCAGTCCGGCGCCAGGCCTTCGATCACGGTGGGCGCCACGAACCAGCCCTGTGCGCAGCGACCGCCGGGATGCAGCGCCTCGCCGCCGCACAGCACGCGCCCGCCTTCCTCACGTGCGCGGGCGATGGCGGCCATGACCTTGTCGTAATGCGCACGCGAGACCAGCGCGCCGAGGTCGCTGGAGGCATCCCCGGGATCGCCCGTGCGCAGCGCCTTCACACGCGCCAGGTAACGTTCGCAAAAGCGCGTGTAGATGGATCGTTGCACCAGCAGGCGCGAGCCGCACAGGCAGATCTCGCCCTGGTTGGCAAAGCCCGAACGCACGACGGTATCGAGTTCGGCGTCGGACAACTCGGCATCGGCAAGGACGATGGCGGGATTCTTGCCGCCCATTTCCAGCGAGACATTGCAGAAGCGCCGGGCGGCCGCGGCGGCAATGGATGCGCCAGTGCGCGTGGAGCCGGTGAAGGAAATCGCACGGATGCCCGGGTGTTCGACCAGCGCCTGCCCGAGCTCGGCGCCGCGGCCCTGCACGATGTTCAGCACCCCCGGCGGCAGGCCGGATTCCGCGGCGAGGGCACCCAGCATCCAGGCGGTGTACGGGGTGATTTCGCTCGGCTTGCCGACCACGGTGTTGCCGGCGGCCAGCGCCGGGGCGATCTTCCAGGTGAACAGGTACAGCGGCAGGTTCCACGGGCTGATGCAGGCGACTGTGCCCAGCGGCTGGCGCACACAAGTTCCGCAGCTAATCGCGTAAGTTGTTGATCTGTCTATCCGCGGATAGACAAAAATGACACAACATTGGGCTCAGCCGGGTTTTTTCACGCCCAGTGCCGCGAACAGTTCCAGTTGCTCG
>JALUXG010000040.1 GCA_027019085.1 Rhodanobacteraceae bacterium
GGATGTGCGCCCGTTCGCCGCCAGCACAGGATGTGCTGTCGGCGAACCCCCGGAACCCGGAGCGGACCTTTCGGCCCACAGGGCCGGAAGGCGCGTACGCCGGGGCGCCCTTCTTTGGTTCGTTTCTTGGGCGAACAAGAAATGAACTCGGCCGGCGCCAGCCGGACGAAACCGCCCTTCGAGTGACAAATACCGGGACTTTGATGACATATGGAGACAGGATCAAACCCCCTGCGGCAGAATCATCATCGCATCGCCGTAAGAGAAGAACCGATACTCGGTCTCCACCGCGTGCCGGTAGGCGGCAAGCATGAACTCGCGCCCCGCCATCGCCGAGACCAGCATCAGCAACGTCGACTCGGGCAGGTGGAAATTGGTCAGCAGCGCATCCACGCTGGTGATGCTGCAGCCGGGATAGATAAAAATCTGCGTTTCGCCCGCGAACGGCTGCAGCTCGCCGTCGACCAGGGCGCTTTCCAGTGCGCGTACCACGGTGGTGCCGACTGCCACCACGCGGCCACCCGCGGTGCGGGTGCGGCGTATCTTCTCGATCAGTCCGGCACCGACGTTCAGCCATTCGCGATGCATGTGGTGGTCCTCGACGCGCTCGGCACGCATCGGCTGGAAGGTGCCCGCCCCCACGTGCAAGGTGATATAGCCCGAATCGACACCCCGTTTGCGCAATGCTTCGAGCAACGCTTCGTCAAAGTGCAGCCCGGCAGTGGGTGCGGCCACCGCGCCGGGCTCGCGTGCGAACACAGTCTGGTAGCGCTCGGCATCCTCGATGCTGTCATCGCGCTCGATATAGGGCGGCAGCGGCATGTGGCCGACACGCAGCAATACCTTCTCCAGCGGTTCGGTCGTGTCGAAGCGCAGGCGGAAAAATTCGTCTTCGCGCCCCAGCACGACAACCGGCGTGCCGTCGTCGAGCTCGATGACGCTGCCTTCGGCGGGCTTCTTGCTCACCCGCATTTGCGCACGCGCCTCGTGCGTTCCGGTGACGCGCTCGATCATGATCTCCACCGCACCGCCGGTGGGCTTGCGTCCGAACAAACGTGCCGGCAGGACGCGAGTGTCGTTGAACACCAGCAGGTCACCCTCGCGCAGGAAGCCCGGCAAGTCGCGCACCTGGCTGTCCAGCCAGGCGCGTCCGGGCACATCGAGCACCAGCATGCGGCTGGCCGAGCGTTCGGTCAGTGGTGTCTGTGCAATCAGGCGCTGCGGCAGGTCGAAATGGAAATCGGATTTCTTCACGTTCGGGGATCGGAAACGGGTAACCGGCAAAGCCTACATCAACGCCCTTCCCGGATTCGGCTCCTGCCCCATGCCTTCACCAGGCGCCCCTGAGCCTCTCGCTCCGGGACGTGGCGGACTACAGCATGCCCGTGAGGCTGCCCCATTGATTCCCAAACCCCGGTGCTTCACAACCAGCCCTTCTGCCGCGCGATGCGATAGGCCTCGATGCGGTTGCCGGCGCCGAGCTTGCCGATGGCTTCGGACAGGTAGTTGCGCACGGTGCCGTGGGAGAGATTCATGCTCGCGGCGATGTCCAGCGCGGAGTGTCCCTCGCCGGCCAGGCGCAAGGCCTGGCGCTCGCGGTCGCTGAGGGGATCGGCCTCCGACCAGGCCTCCAGCGCCAGTTCAGGGTCGATGGCGCGCCCGCCGCGATGCACCGTGCGCAGCGACTCGGCCAGTTTCTCCGCCGGTGCGTCCTTGAGCAGGTAACCGAGCACCCCGGCATCCAGCGCACGGCGCAGGAAGCCCGGGCGCGCGAAGGTCGTGACGATCACCACTTTCACCGGCAGTTCGTGCCGCTGGACGCGCTGCGCCAATTCCAGTCCGGTCATACCCGGCATCTCGATATCGGTGACCAGCAGGTCCGGCTTCAGCCGCTGCAGCTCGCGCCAGGCGGCCTCGCCGTCCGCGGCCGAGTCCAGCACGTCGATGTCTGGCTCCATGTCCAGCAGCGCCGCCAGCGCACCGCGCACCATGGCCTGGTCCTCGGCCAGCAGCACGCGGATCATGGCAACCCTCCGACCGCCGTCCGGCTGGACATTGCATCGGCGTCCACGGGGCCCGCTTCGGCCCTGGCCGGGGATCGATGCTCCTGCAGCGGCACCTCGATGCACAGGCGCGTGCCCTGACCCTTCGGCGAAATCACCTCGAAGCGCCCTCCCATGGCCAGCACGCGTTCGCGCATGCCACGCAGTCCGTTGCCGTAGTGCGTGACGCCGCCATGGCCGTTGTCCTCGACACACAGGCGCGCGCGCTCCTCGTCGGCCTGCACCTCGATCTGCACCTGCGTGGCCCGTGCATGGCGCGCCACGTTGGTCACGGCCTCGCGCACCACCATCGCCAGCATGCCTTCCACGCGCGCCGGCAGCGACCTTGCCGGTGGCAGTTGCTGCAGGGCCACCCCGCTTACCTCCAGCAGCAGGCGGGCCGAGGCCAGCTCGGACGCCAGATCGGTGACGCGTATCCCGGTGACGGCCGCGCGCACCTCCGCCAGCGCCTTGCGCGCGACCTGCTCGGCCTCGCCCAGCTCGCTGCGCGCACGCTCGGGGTCGCGCTCGAACAGCTTGCGCGAAAGCTCCAGCTTCAAGGTGATCAGCGACAGCGTGTGCCCGAGCAGGTCATGCAGGTCGCGGCCGATGCGTTCGCGCTCGGCAACCGCGGCCAGCCGCCGCACTTCCTCGCGTGACAGGCGCTGGGCGGCGTTCTTGAGCATGTTCAGTCGCCCGGCGAGACTCCCCGAGGCCGCGCTGGCGCAGATGGCGAATATCATCACCAGCAGATAGCGCGGCAAGCCGAGCCACCAGGCATACCCGATCATCACCGCCACGATCAGAGCCACCCAGGCCGCGCTGCGCAGCAGAGAGCCCCGGTACGGGACATACACGCACGCGAACACGCCATAGGTCCAGGCCGAGGGATTGTAGGGAAGCGACAGCAGCGTCAGGGCCGTCATCGCCGCCAGGTACAGACCGGTCTCCCGCTGCGGTCGCACGTGCACGAGGAAAAAAAGCAGCACGAACAGCGGCAGGCCGAGCGCCACCGATCCCCAGTACGCGGCATCGACAGGCATCACCAGCGGCTGGAAGAAGATCCACAGGACCCACAGCAGGTTCAGGGCAAACCAGCGCGGATTGCTGCCGCAGCGGCGATAGGCGGCAATCAGCGAATCCGGTGCAGGCCGAAGGAAGGCGGGCATCATGACGGCAGCTCCCGTTCTCGTGCGTTCATCGTATCAACCCCGGCGCCGCAGGCGGGCCGCGGCCAGGGCGAAACACCCCGCCGCCACGCCGGCAAGCACCAGCACATGCCCCGTCACCGGTGCTGTGGACAACCCCACCACATGCTGGGCGATGGCATTGAGGTGGTAACTGGGCCAAACCGGGGCCGTTGTGGCCAGCCAGCCCGGCATCACCGAGAGCGGGAACCACAGGCCGGACAGGAAGGCCATCGGCAGGTACACCAGGTTGAGCAGGCCGGGCGCACCCTGCCCCTTGATCAGGGTGCCCACCAGCATGCCCAGGGCACAGAACGGCAGCACGCCGAACACGCCAAGCGCCAGAAAGGCGAAAATGCGTGCCGGAGCGAGCGTCACGCCGCCTGCGGTCAGGCCCAGGACCAGCATCAGGGCGACGATGATGCCGGCCGTGAGCATGGCCATCACCATCTTGCCCAGCAGATAGGCGCCCGGGGGCATCGGCAGGGCGCGCTTGAGCATCAGCAGGCCCTGGTCACGCTCGATGGCCAGCGACACCCCGAAGCCGAACAGGCCCGGCGCCATGACGCCGAAGACCGTGTAACTGCCCAGCAGATAGCGGGCTGCGTGCGGATGACCGCCGTTCATCAACACGCCGAACATCAGGTAGAACACCGTGGGAAACAGGATCACCGGCAACATGAAACCGGGAGCGCGCAGGTAGCGCAGGCATTCGCTGCGGATCTCGGCCAGATAGGCGCCGATCACGCGCTGGAACGGCATGGTGACCTCGTGTTCAGCAGGAATTTGCAGGGATGCGGTTTCCATCTCAGGCCACCTCGCGTGCGGTGTGGAGTGCCGTGTCGGCATCACGGGTCAGTTCGGTGAAGGCTTCGGCGAGACCCGCTCGCGTGACCTCCAGCCCACTCAGGTCGGCATCGGATGCGAGCAACCTCCGCACGACCGCTTCGGCTTCGAGCGTGGCGATGTGCAACGCCCCGCCATGACGCTCGACGAGGGAAACCCCAGGCCAGCATGCGACGGTTTCCGCAGACAGCGAGGACATGCAGCGAATGCGTCGCACCGCCACGCGGGCACGCAGCGCGTCGACCGTACCCTGGTGGATCACTCGGCCGTGCGCCATCACCGCGACCCGGTCGGCCAGTGCCTCGGCTTCCTCCAGGTAATGCGTGGTCAGCACCACCGCGCAACCTTCCTCGACCAGGCTGCGCATCGTCGCCCACAGCTTCTGGCGCGCCTCGATGTCCATGCCCACGGTTGGCTCGTCCAGGAACAGCAGGGTCGGCCGCCCGCACAGCGCCAAGGCAAACTGCACCCGCCGCCGCTGCCCGCCGGAAAGCTTGCCGTACGGGCGCATCAGCACATCCTCGATCCCGGCCAGCGATGCACAGGACTGAACCGTGCGCGGGTGTGGGTAATAGCTCGCCGTCAGGCGCAGCAATTCGCCCACGCGCAGCGTCGGTGGCAGCTGCGCCGACTGCAGCATCACGCCGATGCGCCGCCGGGCCGCCAGTTGCTGCGGGTCGCAGCCGAACAGCTCGGCGCGCCCCTGACCGGGTCGCAACAACCCCAGCAGCAGGGCGATGGACGTACTCTTGCCGGCACCGTTCGGTCCCAGCAGCGCCAGCATCTGGCCGGCATGGATCGCCAGGTCCACGTCATGCAGCGCAGTGACGCGGCCATAACGCATGGAAACGCCGCGCAAGGCGGCTACGGGTCGTTCATCGGGCATCACGGGATCCTCCATGACCCGAATCATCCCGCCGGCCCGTGACCGGTGACAGTCGCGGCCATCACCTCGCACACGTGACAGGCGTCATGCGGGGGTGTCGCAGCGACCGTGTTCATGGTATGATATTTCGATATTTTCCTTTTTTTATAGTCACTTAGCTTCAGCCGCGCACATACGTGGTGGCGCTGCCCCGCTTCCGGAGGAAATGCATATGGGAATGATCGAGATGCTGCGCGAAATGCGCGAGTACGGCGGAAAACCGCGCACCACCGGGCTCGATGAGGCCACCATCGAGCGATTCCTGGCGACCGATCCGGCCCTGGCCGGCGCCATCGAGGACGCCTTGGCACGTCATCGCGAACTGCGTGCGGAATTCGGCGATTTCCTGAAGCTGGACGAGAACGAGCAGATGCTTCAGGCCCAGGCCGGATTCATCAACTTCTATCCCGATGACGCGGTCAACCCGTATGTGCCGGCTGCGGCCCGCGGACCGTGGATCGTCACCCTCAAGGGTGCCGTGCTGCACGACAACGGCGGCTACGGCATGCTCGGATTCGGCCACAACAACGCCGCCGTGCATGCGGCCATGTGCACCTCGCAGGTGATGGCCAACGTGATGACGCCATCGATTGCGCAGATGCGCCTGACTGCGGCGCTGAACCGGGAACTGGGCCATACCCGCGCCGACGGCAACCCCTACGCACGTTTCCTGTGCCTCAATTCCGGATCGGAAGCAGTCGGTCTGGCCGGCCGTTTCGCCGACATCCTGAGCAAGGAAGCGACCGCCGAGGGTGGGCCGCATGCCGGTCGCAGGATCAAGCGCATCGCGGTACGCGGCGCCTTCCACGGGCGCACCAGCCTGCCGGCAAAATACTCCGACTCCACGCGCCCGACCTACCTCAAGTACCTGGCCAGCTTTGCCAAACACGACCATGAACTGGTGATCGTCGAGCCCTACAATGTGGCCCAGCTCGAGGATGCCTTTGCCGAAGCGGAAAAGCAGGGCTGGCACATCGAGGCCATGTTCCTGGAGCCGGTGATGGGCGAAGGCGATCCGGGCCGCGCCGTGACCCCGGAGTTCTATGCCGCCGCCCGCCGCCTGACGAAAGATCACGGCACCCTGCTGCTGGTCGACTCGATCCAGGCCGGCCTGCGCACCCAGGGCGTGCTGTCGATCGTCGACTACCCGGCCTTCCGCGAGCTGGAGGCGCCGGACATGGAAACCTTCTCCAAGGCACTCAACGCCGGGCAGTATCCGCTTTCTGTGCTGGCGGTGAACGAACGCACAGCCAGGCTCTACCGCAAGGGCGTGTATGGCAACACCATGACCGCAAATCCGCGCGCGCTGGACGTGGCCTGCGCCACGCTGGACCTGCTTGACGACCGGGTGCGGACCAACATCCGCGAACGCGGGCGCGAGTTCGTCGACAAGCTGCTGGCGCTGAAGGAGGAACTGGGCGGCCTGATCACCAAGGTGCAGGGCACCGGGCTGCTGTTTTCCTGCGAGCTTTCCACGGACTTCAAGTGCTATGGCGAGGGCTCGACCGAGGAGTACATGCGCGAGCACGGCATCGGGGTGATCCATGGCGGCGCCAATTCGCTGCGCTTTACCCCGCACTTCAATGTCACCAGTGCCGAAGTCGACCTGATCGTCGGCCATGTGCGCAAGGCGCTCCTGGAAGGTCCACGCAAGCAGAACGCGCAAGCGGCCTGAACCCCGCCGGACCTGGGCCCACGCGAGCCCTGCTGTCCCCAGCCGGTTGCCGGCATGCACCCGATCGAGCGCCAAACCGAGTCATGAAAATCGTCGAAGTCAAGCATCCGCTGATCCGCCACAAGCTCGGCCTGATGCGCAAGGCCGAGCTCAGCACCAAGCAGTTCCGCGAATTGGCCGGTGAAATCGCCTCCCTGCTCACCTACGAGGCCACCCGCGACCTGGCCACCGAGGACACCGAAGTCGAAGGCTGGGCCGGGCCGGTGACCGTGCAGCGCATCAAGGGGCGCAAGATCACCATCGTGCCGATCCTGCGTGCAGGTCTTGGTATGCTGCCCGGCGTGCTGGACATGATCCCGGCGGCCAAGGTCAGCGTGGTCGGCCTGCAACGCGACGAGACTACCCACCAGCCGGTTGCCTACTACGAAAAGCTGACTGGTCGCATGGACGAGCGCACGGCGATGATCATCGACCCCATGCTGGCCACGGCCGGCACCCTGGTAGCCACCGTGGACATGCTCAAGGCAGCCGGCTGCCGGCGCATCAAGGGGCTGTTCCTGGTCGCGGCGCCGGAAGGCCTGGAGCGCGTCGCCGCGACCCACCCGGACATCGAAATCTACACCGCAGCCATCGACGAGCAGCTCAACGAGCACTGCTACATCCTGCCAGGCCTCGGCGATGCCGGCGACCGCATCTTCGGCACCCGCATCGAGCAGTCATGACCGGGAACGCTCCCGCGGGACGATCCTGAACAGGGAAATAAATGCCGCTGCCCAAGGAGTGGCGCCGTGCACGCTCCCGGCGTACATTCCGCATGCCGGCAATGTCGCCGGCATCCCCCGGGGGGAGCTTTCGATGACAATGAAGACCCGTCTTGCCACGGCAGTGGCCGCCATCCTCTTTGCCGGAGTTTTCCTCGCGCAGCCGGTACTGGCCGCGCCCCAGGCAAGCACCAGTGAAGCGGCAGCGCACGCCAAGAAAGCCGAGCACAAGGAAGCACGCCATCATGCCAAGGCCATGCATCACGAGATGGCCGAGCATCACAAGATGGCCGAGCACCACAAGAAGATGGCCAAACACCACTGGAAGAAGGCCGAACATCACAAGAAAATGGCCAAACACCATGCGAAGAAGGCCATGAAGGAACACAAGAAAGAAGGCAAGTAACCCGCTTTTTTCATGGCTGCGAGTTCCGCGTCGCGCGGACACTTGGCTTGCCCGCAGGAACGGCCGGACCGCCGAATCGGCGATCCGGCCGATTTTTTGCCTGGAGGTTTCAACCCCCGCTCATGCGAAAACGGTCCGTGGCCTCCACCAGTTCGTGAAGGATTCCCGGCTCGAAGCTGGAATGTCCCGCATCCTGCACGATGCGCAGGTCCGCTTCGGGCCATGCGCGATGCAGATCCCAGGCACTGCGCATGGGGCAGACCACGTCGTAGCGCCCCTGGACGATGACTGCCGGGATGTGCTTGAGGCGAGCGGCATGGGTCAGCAACTGGCCGTCGTGTTCGAAAAACCCGCCGTGCACGAAATAGTGGCATTCGATACGCGCGAAGGCCGTGGCGAACGCATCCTGCCCGGCCGTTTCAATGTAGTCGTGGTTCGGTAGCAGGAAACTGGTTCTGGCCTCCCATACCGACCAGGCGCGAGCTGCTGCGAGCCGGACATCCGGATCAGGACTGGTCAGGCGACGATAGTAGGCGCTCATCATGTCGCCGCGCTCGACCTCGGGAATGGCGTCCCGATAGGTTTCCCAGGCGTCCGGATACAAGGCGTTGGCGCCTTCCTGATAGAACCACTCCAGCTCCGAACGTCGCAGCATGAAGATGCCGCGCAGCACCAGCTCACAGACCCGTTGCGGATGGGTCTGCGCATAGGCCAGCGCCAGCGTCGATCCCCAGGATCCGCCAAACACCTGCCAGCGGTCGATCCCCAGGTGCTCGCGCAGTTTCTCGATGTCCGCCACCAGGTGCCATGTGGTGTTCTCGGCCAGTTCCGCATGAGGCGTAGAGCGACCGCAACCGCGCTGGTCGAAGAGCACGATGCGATAGGAGCCGGGGTCGAAGAAACGGCGACACTCGGCATTACAGCCGCCACCGGGCCCACCGTGCAGGAACACCACCGGCTTGCCGTCAGGGTTGCCGCTCTGCTCGTAGTACAAGGTGTGCAGCCTTGACACCGGAAGCATGCCGCTGTCGTAGGGCTCGATCTGTGGATACAGGCTTCGCAAGGGGGCGTTCATGCTTCCTCCGGCATACAATCGCACCATCGTGCCACGCCTCGGCGTGCGACACGCATGTCAGGCGTCATGCCCCACGCTCACGGGCTCCGGGTCGAACAGCTTTCCCGGATTGAGGATGCCGTCCGGATCGAATACCCGCTTGACCTGACGCATCAGCGCAATCTCATGCGCCGAACGGGTGCAGGCGAGGTAGGGCTTCTTCAACAGCCCTACCCCGTGCTCGGCGGAAATGCTGCCGCCGTGCCGTGCCAGCACATCGCTCAGTTTTCCCGTGACATGCGCGCATGCACGGGTGAATGCGTCCATGGCCATCGCTTCGGGCCGCAGCACGCTGATGTGCATGTTGCCGTCACCGATATGACCGAATTCGATCACCTCGAAATCCGGATATTCCCGTGCAAACAGCGACTGTAGATCGGCCAGGAACGAGGCCACACGCGCAATACGCACGGAGACATCGTTCTTGTAGGGCGTCCTTGGCGCCACCGCCTCGGTAATACCCTCGCGAAGATGCCACAGGGCCGAGGCCTGGGCCTGGCTCTGCGCCAGGACGCCGTCCACCACCGCGCCGCTTTCCACGCCCTGCTCGAACACAGCCAGGGCGGCTTCCGTCGCATGCTCGTCTGGCGCCTCGTATTCAACCAGCACGTAGGCCGGCGCCTCGCCCTCGAACGGACGCTGCCCGCCCCGCGCCAGTACATGCTTCAGCGCCGCTTCGCTGAAGAATTCAAAAGCGGTCAGCGTCAGATGTTCGCGGGCCTGTGCAAACACCCCCATCAGCGCGTCCAGCCCGGACACCGCCAGCAGCATCACCGCCAGCGGAGGCGGCGGATCGGTCAGGCGCAGCGTCGCCTCGACCACCAGCCCCAGGGTGCCTTCCGAACCGATAAGGAGGTGGCGAAAATCGTAACCGGTGGCGTTCTTGACCAGACCGCGGTTCAGCTCCAGAAGTTCGCCGGTCCCGGTCACCGCCTTGAGGCCGGCGACCCAGTCGCGGGTCATGCCGTAACGGATGACCTTGATGCCGCCCGCATTGGTCGCGATGTTGCCGCCGATCTGACTGGACCCGCGACTGCCGAAGTCGACCGGGTAGAAAAGATCCCGCTCACGCGCCGCCTGCTGCACGGCCTCGGTGACCACGCCGGCCTCGACGGTGAGCGTGCGATCCAGCGGATCGAAGTCCAGCACCCGGTTCATGCGCTCAAAGGACACCACCAACTCGCCGTGCATCGCCACGGCGCCGCCGGAAAGACCGGTGCGCCCGCCGGAGGGCACGATCGCCACGCCTTCACGCCGCGCCCAGCGCACCAGCTCCTGCACCTCCTCGACCGTGGCGGGAAGCGCGATCGCGCCTGGGGCGGGCGGGTACTGCCGGGTCCAGTCGCGCCCGTAATGGGCCAGGTCGTCCTCTGCCGTGAGCAGGCGATCATCTCCAAGCAACGCACGCAAGCATTGGTAGCGGTCAGGCATGATGTTCAAGCACGGGTACGGAACCTGTGAGTGTACGGCAAGCACATGCAGACACGACTTGATCGATCGTCATTTCCCGCGGAGCATGCGCTCTGGCATAGTCTCGCACTTGGCCTCCCGTCATCGAACCTGTCCCCATGAAGACCTCGTTTCCGCGTGAAGACATCAAGATCCTGCTGCTGGAGGGCGTAAGTCCCACAGCCGTGGAAGCATTCCAGGCAGCCGGATACACGCGTATCGAATACCACGACAAGGCGCTGCCCGCCGATGCACTGCTGTCCGCGATCGAGGACGCGCACATGGTCGGGCTGCGTTCGCGCACCCAGCTCACCGACGATGTGATTGCCCATGCGCGCCGCCTGCTGGCCATCGGCTGCTTCTGCATCGGCACCAACCAGGTGCGGCTCGACACCGCACGGCACCGTGGCATTCCAGTGTTCAACGCGCCCTACTCCAATACCCGCAGTGTGGCTGAACTGGTACTCGCCGAGGCGATCCTGCTGATGCGCCGCATTCCCGAACGCAATGCCGCCGCACACCGTGGCGAATGGTTGAAATCGGCCGACGGCAGCTACGAGGTCCGCGGCAAGACGCTGGGCATCATCGGCTACGGGCACATCGGAACCCAGACCGGCGTGCTTGCCGAATCCCTCGGCATGCGCGTGATCTACCACGACATCGAGTCGAAACTGGCGCTGGGCAATGCACACCCAGCCGACAGCCTTGCCGCGCTGCTCAAGGCATCGGACGTGGTCACCCTGCACGTGCCGCAAACACCGGAAACCGCCAACCTCATCGGCCAGGACGAACTGGCTGCAATGCGCCCGGGCAGCATGCTGATCAACGCCTCGCGCGGCACGGTCGTGGACATCGATGCCCTGTCCGCCGCCCTTGAAAGCGGCCACCTGGCCGGCGCCGCCATCGATGTCTTCCCACGCGAGCCCAAGAGCAAGGGCGAGGAATTCGTCTCCCCCCTTCGCGCCTTCGACAACGTGCTTCTCACGCCGCACATCGGCGGAAGCACGCAGGAGGCACAGGCCAACATCGGCCAGGAAGTGGCGGCCAAGCTGATCCGCTACAGCGACAACGGATCCACGCTCTCGGCGGTGAACTTCCCCGAGGTGGCCTTGCCCGGGCATCCCAGCAGTCGTCGCCTGCTGCACATCCACCGCAATGTGCCCGGCATGCTGTCCCGCATCAACGAGCTGTTCTCGAGCGACGACATCAACATCGACGGTCAGTACCTGCAGACCGACGGCGAGATCGGCTACGTGGTCATCGACATCAGTGCCAGCGAGGCCGCGGCCCAATCGGTGAAACAGCAGATGGATTCCATCGAGGGCACCATCCGGACCCGTGTGCTGTATTGAAACCTGCTGCCACGGAGAAACCCGCATGCCCGCACCCGCCATCAATCTTGCCGAAAAGCTGGCCCTGATCACCCAGGCCTGGTCGCCCAGGGTCGTCGCCGAGCTCAACGACTACCAGCTGAAGCTGGTGAAGCTGCAAGGCGAGTTCGTCTGGCACCGGCACATGGATACCGACGAACTGTTCATGGTCGTGGACGGAAAGCTGCAGTTGCGACTGCGCGATGGCACCGTGCACCTTGACCCCGGCGAGTTGTACGTGGTGCCGCGCGGCGTGGAGCACCAGCCGTTCGCGGAAAACGAATGCCAGGTACTGCTGATCGAACCGCGCGGAGTACGCAACACCGGCGACGCGGACGCACCCGACCGTGTCGCGGAAAACGATCGCTGGATCTGACACACCGCCAGGGTGATTTCACGCACCTGCCTGTGATCGGGCCGTCGATCCCGGGTCCCGCCTGATCAAAAACAAAAGCGCCCCGCAGGGCGCTTGTCTCGACTCGGGCATTGCCGCATTGGTCGGGGCGGCGAGATTCGAACTCGCGACCCCTACAACCCCATTGTAGTGCGCTACCAGGCTGCGCTACGCCCCGACGGGCGGCAAAAGAATCGAAGCGGCGATTCTATCCGATCACTTGCAGGAACGATAGCTTTGATCGGATATCGAAAGGAGTAAATGGCTACACGAACCGGTTCAGTGACGCAGGATGTCGAGAACCTCCTCAAGCTCCATCCGCACCTGGTGGATGATCTGTTGCGACATGCTGGATTCGACCTGGGCATCGCCACCTTCCAGGCGGGCACGGGCCCCGGTGATGGTGAAGCCCTGCTCGTAGAGCAGCGAACGGATCTGGCGGATCATCAGTACGTCATGGCGCTGGTAGTAGCGCCGGTTGCCACGACGCTTGACCGGCTTGAGTGCCGGAAATTCCTGTTCCCAGTAGCGCAATACATGGGGCTTGACCGCGCACAGTTCGCTGACTTCACCGATGGTGAAATAGCGTTTGGCCGGGATGACAGGTAGTTCTGAGTTACTGCCTGGGTCCAGCATAGCCTTCGACTCGCACCTTGAGCTTCTGGCCCGGACGGAAAGTAACCACGCGACGGGCGGAAATGGGTATCTCCTCACCTGTCTTGGGATTGCGCCCCGGGCGCTGATTCTTCTGGCGCAGGTCGAAATTGCCGAAACCCGACAGCTTCACCTGCTCCCCCTGTTCCAGCGCTTCGCGAAGCGTCTCGAAAAAGGCGTCCACGAATTCCTTCGCTTCCCGCTTGTTCAAGCCGACTTCAAGAAACAGCTGCTCGGCCATGTCTGCCTTGGTCAGCGCCATTTCACCCTCGCAATCGCGCCATGCACTCGCGTTCCAGCGCAGCCAGAGCTTCGGCCACGCAACGGTCAGCGTCCTTGTCGGTAAGAGTGCGCGAAGCGTCCTGCAAAATCAAGCCCATAGCGAGACTTTTGCGACCTTCCTGCAAACCTTTGCCGCTATAACGGTCAAAAAGCAGGATTTGTCCCAATCGTGCTCCCAACGTGTCACGAACGGCAGCCTCGACTTTGCTCCACGCGATGTCCTCCGGCACCTCCACTGCCAGGTCGCGCCGCACCGCCGGGTATCGGGATACCGGCTGCGCACGCGGCAGGCGGCGTGCAAGGATGGCCTGGAGGTCCAGTTGCGCCACTACGATGTCATCGTTGCAATCCAGGGCGGCCGTCAGGCGTGGATGCAGGACTCCAAGGTGACCGACCACGCGCCCGTCGCGCATGATGCTGGCGCTGCGACCCGGATGCAGCCAATGCGGCAGAGACTGGTTGCTGAAGCGCCACGCGTCAGGCATGGCGGTCATGGCCAGCAAGGATTCCAGGTCACCCTTGACGTCGTGATAATCCACGCCGCGGGTATCCCGTCCCCACTGTTCGGCGTGTGCGCTGCCGCAGGCCACCAGTGCCAGTTGATCGGCTTCCTGCGGCGCCTTGTCACCGGCACCGAAAACGCGGCCGATCTCGAACAACCGCACCCTGTCCTGCTGGCGTGCGCGATTGCGTCGCAGCGCCTCGACCAGGCCAGGCAGCAGCGAAGGCCGCATGACGGCCAGGTCCGCCGACAACGGGTTGGCGAGTGCCACCTGCCCCTCGTGCAATCCCCAGTCCTGCAACTGGGACTCGCCGACGAAGGCCATGCAGATGGCTTCCTGGTAGTCCCTCGCGGCCAGCTGCGCAGCCAGGTCGCGGGGCTTGAGACGCTCTTCCGGGTCGGGCTGGAGTGCCAGTTCACCGGATGGGGGGCGAACGGGCACGTTGTCGTAGCCGTGGATGCGAATCACTTCCTCGATCAGGTCTTCCTCGCGATCGATATCGAACCGGTGCGATGGTGGCAGCACGCTCCAGCCCGCGGCGGTGTCTTCCACCCGGCAACCAAGCGACTGGAGTATGCGCACGACCTCCGCATCAGGCACCTGCATGCCCAGCACGCGGCTCATGCGCGCCCGGCGCAGGTCCACGAGCTTGTTCTGCGGCAAATCCTCGGGCCGCTCGGCCGTGCTCCGGGGCCCGGCCCTGCCACCGGCCAGCTCCAGCACAAGTGCCGTGGCACGTTCCAGCGCCAGCGGGGCCAGCTCCGGGTCGACCCCGCGTTCGAAGCGGTGCGATGCATCCGTATGCAAGCCGAGCTTGCGCGCACGCCCGCTGATGACGGCCGGAGCGAAATGCGCACTCTCGAGGAACACATTGCGCGTGGCATCCGTGACGCTCGATGCCTGCCCGCCCATGATGCCGGCCACAGCCAGGGGCGCCGCCTCATCGGCGATCATCAGGAAGTGGGGTGTCAGCGCAACCGGAGTGCCGTCCAGCAGCTTCAGGGATTCGCCTTCACGGGCACGGCGCACGCAAACCGCGCCTTCGAGCCTGTCGTTGTCGAAGGCGTGCAGTGGCTGGCCGGTTTCCAGCATCACGTAGTTGGTGATGTCCACTACCACGTTGAGGGGCCGCAGGCCGGCGCGCCGCAGACGCTGGGTGAGCCAGGTCGGCGAGGCCGCCGTCGGATCGATGCCCTCGATGACCCGACCGAGATAACGCGGGCAGTCGGAATCGGCCTCGAGACGTACCTCGCGCTGCGTCCGTACGGTTGCCGTGCATGTGGCCGGTGTCTCGATCTTCAGACGCCCCTGCCACTGTGCGGCTACATCACGCGCCAGCCCCCACATGCCCAGGCAGTCCGAACGGTTGGGCGTCAGGCCGATCTCGATGGCTGCATCCGGCAATCCCAGCACCGCAGCCAGTGGTTGTCCGGGTTTTGCTTCGGCTGGCAATTCCAGCAGGCCGGAAGCATCGGCATCCACGCCCAGTTCCTTGCCCGAACAGAGCATGCCCGACGATTCCACCCCGCGCAGCCTGGCCTTGTCGATCCGGACACCACCCGGCAGCCGGGTGCCGACAGTAGCCAACGGCGCTTTCAGGCCGACACGTGCATTGGGCGCTCCGCATACGATCTGCAACGGCTCGCCTGACCCCATCTCGACCGTGCACACCTTCAGGCGATCTGCATCCGGATGCGGCCGTGCAGCGACAATCTCGCCCACCACCACGCCATCGAGTGCCTGACCGAGCAACTGGACGTCTTCGACTTCCAGTCCGGCCATGGTCAGGCGCTGTACCAGGGCCTCGTGGTCGGCATCGATTTCGACGAGTTGTCGCAGCCAGTTTTCGGAAAATTTCATGGTTTAAAAGCCGGAAATCGGAAATCGGAAATCGGGGGCAGGCCATGAACGATTTCGCAAGTTTGCTGACGCTGCACTTGCAAAGCCAGATGCCCTGCTGCCCATTCCCCGCACTCAGGCAAACTGGCGGAGGAAGCGCATATCGTTTTCGAAGAACACCCGCAGGTCGCCGACCCCGTAGCGCAGCATGGCAAAGCGCTCCACGCCGAGGCCAAACGCAAACCCGGTGTAACGCTCGGGATCGATACCGCAATGCTCGAGAACCTTCGGATGCACCATGCCGCAACCGAGAACCTCCATCCAGCGCTCGCTGCCGTCCCCGGTATCCCAGCGAATATCCAGCTCGGCCGAGGGTTCCGTGAACGGAAAGAAACTCGGCCGGAAACGCATCTCGAAATCACGTTCGAAAAACGCACGCACGAAGGCAGCGAGGGTGCCCTTGAGGTCGGCGAAACTTGAGGTTTCATCGACCAGCAGGCCTTCGATCTGGTGGAACATCGGCGAATGGGTCTGGTCCGAATCGCTGCGGTAGACCTTGCCCGGGGCAATGATGCGCACCGGCGGCGTGCGGCCCATCAGGGCGCGGATCTGCACCGGCGAGGTATGCGTTCGCAGCAACCGCCCGTCGGGGAAATAAAACGTGTCATGCATGGCCCTGGCTGGATGATGCGGCGGGAAATTCAGGGCTTCGAAATTGTGCCAGTCGTCCTCGATTTCCGGGCCTTCGGCGCGCTGGTAACCGAGCCGTTCGAAGATGTAGGCAATGCGTTCCAGGACGCGCTGGATCGGATGGATGCCGCCACGTGCGCCATCGCGCCCGGGCAAGGTGACATCCACGCGCTCCGATGCCAGCCGCTGTTCGAGCACCTTGTCCGCAAGGGCCCCGCGCCGCTCATCCAGCGCCTGTGCAATACGCACCTTGCCCTGGTTGATGGCGGCGCCGGCTGCCTTGCGCTCCTCCGGTGCCAGCTTGCCCAGGCTTTTCAACTGCGCGGTGATGCTCCCGGACTTGCCAAGCAGCGACACGCGCAGCGCCTGCAGTGCATCCAGACTGTCGGTTTGTTGTATGTCCGCGAGGGCGTCGCGGATCTGGGTTTCGATATCGCTCATCGATCTGCAGCCTGTAGTTCATTGCCGGGCGCCTTGACGCCCGCGTGCCCCGGAAGGATCAAGGCACCCCCTCAAAACGCATGCGGGGAAGGACTCGCGCCCTTCCCCGCATGAGGATACTGCGTCATCGCCGCGCACCGACGGCGAAGATGGCTTCTTCAGGCGACGCGACCGCCCTTGAGCTTGTCCTGCAGTGCCTTGAGCTCGTCGAACTTGCCCGCGGCGGCCAGCTCGGCCTGCTGCGGCCACGTGCCCGGGTCGTGCGAGGCGTAGCGGCTGCCCGCTTCGTGCAGGATCCCGCTGAGCTTGTCGACTGATGCGGCGGCCAACTCGGCAAAGGTGCCAATGCCGTTGCCGGCCAGCAGTTCGCCGATTTTCGGGCCGATGCCCTCGATGCTGGTCAGGTCATCGCCCTTGGCAGCAGCCTTCTTCGGTGCAGGCGTCTTGCCCGCGGCCGGGCTGGGGGCGGACTTGGCCGACGACCTGGGTGCGGCCTTGCCTTCCAGCGCGGCCCTGGCCTGCGCGGCAATGACACCGAAGGCCTTGATGTCATGCACGGCGATGTCGGCCAGGACCTTGCGGTCGACCTCGATGCCGGCCTTGTTCAGGCCATTGATGAGACGGCTGTAGGACAGGTCGAACATGCGGGCCGCGGCATTGATGCGCGTGATCCACAACGAACGGAACTGGCGCTTCTTCTGCTTGCGGCCGATGTAGGCGTACTGGCCGGCCTTGATGACAGCCTGGTTGGCGACGCGATAAACCTTGCGGCGGGCATTGTAGTAACCCTTCGCGCGGCCAATGATCTTCTTGTGACGACGACGGGCGATGACGCCCCGCTTGACTCGTGCCATGGTGGTCTACTCCTGATCCTTACGCGTACGGCAACATACGGGCGACCGACTTGCGGTCACTCTCGTTGACATGGTTGGGTGCACGCAGACCACGCTTACGCTTGGTCGACTTCTTGGTCAGGATGTGCGACTTGAAGGCATGGCCGGCCTTGAACTTGCCGGTCGCCGTCTTGCGGAACCGCTTGGCAGCGGCCCGGTTGGTCTTGATCTTGGGCATGATGGCGTCCCTTGAATGGTGGTATTCGACTGATCCCGGCGACCGCGCTGCGGTGCTTTCCGTCCTGCCCGGATCGGCTTGTCATGGCCCGTCCAGATCGGGCCGAATCGCGAATTCTACTATGAACATCCCCTGCCGGGGAAGCCTGTCCTGCGACACGCCCCACGCCCTGCACCCAGGGCACAGGGACAGACTTGCACACAACAAGGACCTGCGAGCGCGTTCAGGCGTTCCTGGGCGGCGCCAGCATCATGACCATCAGACGGCCTTCCTGGCGCGGGAACTGCTCGACCACACCCTGCTCGCCCACGTCTTCCTGGACGCGCCTGGCCAGATCGCGGCCCAGCTCCTGATGCGCCATCTCCCGCCCGCGAAAACGGATGGTCACCTTGACCTTGTCGCCGCCTTCGAGGAAACGCAGGATGTTGCGCAGCTTGATCTGGTAGTCGCCCACATCCGTGTTGGGACGGAACTTGACTTCCTTGATCTCGATCTTCTTGGTCTTCTTGCGCGCGGCGTTGGCCTTTTTCTGCTGCTCGAACTTGTGCTTGCCGAAGTCCATGATGCGGCAGACGGGAGGTTCGGCATTGGGCTGGATCTCGACCAGATCCAGTCCGGCTTCCTCGGCCATGGCCAGGGCCTCGTCGCGGCTCACGATACCGACCTGTTCGCCTTCGGCGTCGATCACGCGCACGTTCGGTACGCGGATCTCGTGATTGCGACGGTTACGCTTGTTGTCGGGGGTGGCGATACTTCGTCCTCCAGTAGATGGCAATCTTCGACCGTGTCCGGCTCAACGCCGCGCCTCGGTCTCCATTCGTGCGGTAAATGCCTGCAGCGACATGCTGCCAAGGTCCTCGCCCGCGCGCTCGCGCACAGCGACGGCGCCCGATTCCTTTTCGCGGTCACCCACGACCAGAAGGTAGGGCACCTTCGCCAGTGTATGCTCGCGGATTTTATAGCCGACCTTTTCATTGCGCAAATCCGCCTCGACACGGAACCCTTTCTCGACAAGGACTTGCGCCACCTCCAAAGCATACGTCGCCTGCGCGTCGGTGATGTTCATCACCACCGCCTGCACCGGTGCCAGCCAGACCGGGAAATTTCCCGCGTAATGCTCGATCAGGATGCCGATGAAACGCTCCATCGAGCCCACGATCGCCCGGTGCAGCATGACCGGGTGGCGGCGCTGGCTGTGCTCGTCCACGTATTCGGCACCCAGTCGTTCGGGCATGGAGAAATCCACCTGCATGGTGCCCACCTGCCAGCCGCGGCCTATCGAGTCGCGCATGTGGTATTCGATCTTCGGGCCATAGAAGGCGCCTTCGCCCGGCAGTTCCTCCCACGACACGTCCGCCTTGCGCAAGGCATTGCGCAGTGCCTCTTCCGAGGCATCCCACACGGCATCCGATCCGATCCGGTCATCCGGACGCAGGGCGATTTTCAGCGCAATGTCTTCGAACCCGAAATCGGCATAGACCTTCATGGCCTGGGCATGGAAGGCCGTGACCTCCGCCTCGACCTGTTCGGGGGTGCAGAAAACATGGCCATCGTCCTGGGTGAAGGCACGCACGCGCATCAGGCCATGCAGCGCGCCGGACGGCTCGTTGCGATGACAGGCGCCGAATTCACCGTAGCGGATCGGCAGGTCGCGGTAGCTGTGCAGGCCGGCGTTGTAGATCTGCACATGCCCGGGACAGTTCATCGGCTTGACCGCGTAGGTGTGTTTTTCCGACTCGGTGAAGAACATGTTGTCCTGGTAGTTGTCCCAGTGCCCGGATTTCTTCCACAGCGAGACATCGAGGATCTGCGGCCCGCGCACCTCCTGGTAGCCCGATGCACGGTACACCTGGCGCATGTACTGCTCGACCTGCTGCCACAGCGCCCAGCCCCTGGGGTGCCAGAACACCATGCCCGGGCCCTCCTCCTGCTGGTGGAACAAGTCCAGGGCCTTGCCGATCTTGCGGTGATCGCGTTTCTCGGCCTCTTCCAGCCGGGTGAGATAGGCCTTGAGCTGCTTGTCGTTGAGCCAGGCCGTGCCGTAGATGCGCGTGAGCATCGCGTTGTCCGAATCGCCACGCCAGTAGGCACCGGCCACCTTCATCAACTTGAACGCGCGCAGCTTGCCGGTGTCGGGCACGTGCGGGCCGCGGCACAGGTCAGTGAACTCGCCCTGGGTGTACAGCGAAAGCTCCTCGTCGGCCGGGATCGACTCGATGATCTCGGCCTTGTATTCCTCGCCCATGCCACGGAAGAACCTCACCGCCTCGTCGCGCGACTTGACCGTGCGCTCCAGCGGCAGGGATTCCTTGACGATCCGGTGCATTTCCGCCTCGATCTTCTCCAGATCCTCCGGGGTGAAGGGCCGCTCGTAGGCGAAATCGTAGTAGAAACCGTCCTCGATCACCGGGCCGATGGTCACCTGCGCGCCCGGATACAGGCGCTGCACGGCCTGCGCAAGCAGATGCGCGGTGGAATGGCGGAGGATCTCCAGCGCCTCGGGACTCTTTTCGGTGACGATCTCCAGGCGTGCATCGTGGTCGATGGCGAAGCTGGCATCGACCAGTTGGCCATCAACCTTGCCGGCCAGGGTGGCCTTGGCCAGGCCGGGGCCGATGGACGCAGCCACGTCGTGTACGGAAACGGGATGATCGAACGGCTTCTTGCTGCCGTCGGGAAGGGTGATTTCAATCATGATCGGGCAAACCGTGAATGCTTGGATCGTATGCGGGGCGCCAGGGTGCAACCGTATCGGATAGCCCGACCGGCATGGCAAAGGCAATAAAAAAGGGCGCATCGCGCCCCAGGGTTCAAGCCCGGCGCGTGGATTCAGTCGTGAAACTTCGTAGTGTCCATGTCGCACACTCGACCGGCAGTTACCTGCGGGCCACCATTGTTGGCATCGATGGATGACTCACAAAAGCTAGCCCGGCGCCATGAATCTGTCAACGCAATGCCGTGACATACCCCTCAAGCCATCGGTGCACGCAGACGATCGGCCAGGCCGCTGAAGCGGCGCGTACTGCGTGCGAGCGCCCGACGCAAGGTGTCCGCCGTGGCCACCAGCGTCACTCGGGACCGCGCCCGGGTGACTGCCGTATACAGCAGCCCGCGACCCAGGACGCGTGTGTCGTGCGGGGGCAACACGATGTCGACGGCGTCGAATTCCGAACCCTGGCTCTTGTGGATGGTCATGGCCCAGGCGCTCTCGCACTCGGGCAGCGCCGCCAGTGCCAGGTTACGCAAACTGCCATCCTCAGCAGGAAACCACGCACGCAGCGTTGCGTCGCTGTCGGCAAGCACCACGCCGATGTCGCCATTGAACAGACCCAGCCCGTAATCGTTGCGGGTCACCAGCAGCAGCCGGCCGGAATACCAGGGTTGGTCGGGCGCCACCCCGGCGCGTTGCCGCAGGACCTTTTCGAAGGCAGCATTGATGGCCTGGCTTCCCCACAGACCTTCACGCAGGGCAGTCAGCACGCGGTGACGCGAAGCCATTTCCAGTGCCTGACGCGGATCCTGGCAGCGCAGCAGCTCTGCAAGCCGTTCGATGTGCCGCTCCACCAGTGCTGTGTGTGGCCGATGGGCCGCCTCGTTGTCCAGATGCACCCCGGTAAAGGCATCCGATGCAAGGCCGTCGCACAGCCCGTCGGCATCGCCCGCCCGGATCAGGGCAGCCGCCTTGCCCAGTCCGCTTTCCCCGCTGAAACGATGCGAGCGATGCAGTTCCACCACGGCATCGGCAAATGGCGGTGCCTGTACGTTCGCCTCGACCTTCCCTCCGATGACAGCCTCGATGCATGCCGCCCGGGCAGGCGAAACCGCTCCGTTGCCGGCCGCTGCGCATATGGCGGCCAGCACGTTGCCCGCTTCCACCGACGCCAGCTGGTCCCGGTCCCCAAGCAGCACCAGGCGCGCGCCTTCAGGCAGGGCATCGAGGAGCCGCGCCATCAGGGGCAGGTCGACCATCGATACCTCGTCCACCACCACCAGATCGGTATCCAGCGGATACCCGGCATGATGGCGAAAGCCTGTACTGCCCCGCCGAACACCCAGCAGACGGTGCATCGTGGATGCCGACGCGGGCAGCGCCGCACGCAGCTCGTCGTTCACGGGCAACTGCGCCACCCGCTCGCGCAGCGAATCGCCGAGCCTCGCTGCCGCCTTGCCGGTCGGCGCCGCAAGATGAATGCACGGTGCCGGCAAGCCAGCGGCCAGGCGCAGGCCGGCCCATGCCGCCAGCAACCACAGTACCGTGGTGGTCTTGCCGGTGCCGGGACCGCCGGTGATGACGGTCAGGGACGAGACCAGTCCGGTCAGTACCGCCAGAGCCTGTCGGTCCGGCAGACCCTGATCCAGAGGGAAAAACGGCGACAGCGCAGCACGCAGCGCGGCTGCATCGGGCAACTCCGGGGAAGATGCAAGCAGACGGCGCAACACGCGCGCGACCGTGGCTTCGTGATGAAAATACCGCCCCAGCCATACCCTTTCGCCATCGTGCAGCAAAGGCTCGGCTGCACCGTCCTCCGCCGGCACCGCCCAGCGACTGGCCCGCAACACCGCATGCAGGGTTCCGGCATCGGGCAATTCGGGCAGTTGGACATCCTCGGGACACGCTTCCCCGAGTACGGCGCCCAACTGCGAAACCGGAAGGCAGCTGTGGCCGTGTGCGACAGCCAGCGATGCGGTCGCGGCGAGCAAACCAAGCGCCGGGTCGGCCTGCGCATCCAGGTCCAGCAGGCAGTGGCCGATTTCCGCATCGAGCGGACGCAGCACGCCGAGGGCCTGCAAACGCACCAGCAGTTCGCCGCGATCATTCATGTCGCCACCCCCGGGGCATGCAGCAGGTGATCCAGTTCACGCACAAGTTCCGGTGCGGGACGATCGACGAATATGCCGTTGCCCGATGGCCCGACTCCCATGCCACGCAGGAACAGGTAACGAACACCACCGAAGTCACGCGCATAGTCGTAGGCATCGCCACGCACCTGCCCAAGCCAGCGATGCAGGGCCACGGTGTAAATCAGATATTGCAGGTCGTAGTCACTATCACGCACCGCCCGTTGCAGGGCATCGGGCGCGTAATCGGTCACACGATCACCCAGGTGGTTGGTCTTGTAGTCGACGATCCACCAGCGGCCCTCGTGCACGAACACCAGGTCGATCAGGCCATTCATCAAGCCGGCCAGGCGTGTGCCGATGTGCGCGAATGACTGCCTCCCGGTCTGGTAGCCATGCGCATGCATGCCATCGAGCCATGCGCGCGGGTCGATGCCGGCGATGCCGAAATCGAACGCCATCTCGGCGCGGCGCGCCGCGGGGGCGAGGTCGGCCAGGCACAGTGCGTCGACCACGGGCGTGCGCAAGGTGCGTGCCACCAGCCCTTCGACCGCCCGTTGCGCCGTAGCGCCAGCAATGCCCTGCGCAGCCAGCGCGCGCGACACCACATCGCGTTGCACATCCGTCAGCGTCGCAGCCCCCCCGCGCCAGGCGGCGAAATCGATGTGCTCGAGGATGTCGTGCACCGCCGAGCCGAACCGGCTGCCACGCAGTCCCGAAGGCAGTGCCGGTACCACGGGCCCACTTGCAGGCAGCGAGTCGGGCACCGGCTCAAATCCACTGGCATGACCGCCGTCGGCCAGTCGCGTGAAGCTGTGCCGGCGCCAATCGCGGTCCAGACTGCGCGTGAAGCGTCGTGCAGTGAGCACGGCGGCCGGCCGTGCCGCCTCCAGGCGCAGCGGCGACGTAGCCGGCAGCTCCTGTTCACGGATCGCACCCGCCGCGCTTTCAATCATCGCGGACAAGTCGTCGGGAAGCACATGATCGAGCACGAACCCCTTGTCGGGAGCATGACGCGCACCGATGCTCATCCAGCAGGCATGACGCGCTCGGGTCACGCCGACGTACAGCTTGCGTACGCCTTCGGCAAGGTCCTCGCGTTGCGCGGCAAGCTGCGCTGCCAGATCCCCGGGATCGCGATCATCCTTTCCGGTAGCGAGGTAGCGCTTGACCAGATCGTCGCCATCATGGAACCGCGCGAACTTCCCCTTCCCTTGCTGGGAGGCCTGCATCCAGGCCGTGAACGGCAGGAAGACCAGGTCGTATTCCAGGCCCTTGCTGGCATGGATGGTGAGGATCTGCACGCGCTCGGCGTCGCTCTCCAGGCGCAGCTGTTCCTCCTCGTTGTGCTCATCGGCCAGTTCGATGCGCCGCGCCAGCCAGTCGCGTTGCGCACGCAGGCCGGACAGCCGGCGCGCCTCGGCCTGCAGGGCATCCCCAAGCTGCATCAGGTTGCTCAGCCGACGCTCGCCCCGGTCCTGCGCCAGCAGGCGCCGCGCATGGCGTTCGCCGAGCCGTTCGAGCAGCGCCAGGATGCCGCGCTCGTTCCAGCACTGGCGCAGGTCATCGAGTTCCTCGCGCCACTGTGTCCGGTCCTCGGCCATGGCCGCGATGTCCCCGAGCCGTCGGCCCAGCAGACGCGTGCACAGGGCCGCACGCGCGTAGCCGGCGTGCCGCGGCGCCAGCAGCGCGTCGAGGATGCGGCACAGCTCCATGGCCTCCTCGGAGGCAAACACGCTTTCGCGCCGCTGGCATACCGCGGGCACGCCACGCACGGCCAGCGCATCCTGCATGCGCATGGCCTGGTCGTTGGTATCCACCAGCACGGCCAGGCTGCCGGGCTGCAGCGGATATCCGTCCAGGCTTGCCGCGCCTGGCACCAACAGCTGCACGATGGTCTCGGCGCAGGATGCCGCCATCAGGGACAGCGCGGCATCCTTGCCGCCTTCCGGCAGCGAATCGGGCAGACGCCACAGCGTCATCGGCGCCACCGGATCCGTCCCCAGATGAAGTTTGCCGTCTGCCACGCGGCCACCCGTCTCGGCCGGTGTGAATCCGATTCCCGGCTCGACGAAGACATCCCCGCGCTGGGCAAAAAGCGCATTGCAGGCACCGATACAGCCTAGCGAAGACCGGAAGTTGCGCCTTAGCGACGAGGATTTTCCGGCTCGTCTGGCCGCCCTGAGGTAGGCATGCACGTCGCCGCCGCGAAAACCGTAGATGGCCTGCTTGGGGTCGCCGATGCAGAACAGCGTGCCGGTTTCGCCATACAGGCGTTCGAGGATGGCGTACTGGCGCGCGTCGGTGTCCTGGAATTCGTCCACCAGCGCGACCGGGTACTGCTGCCGCAAGGCTCGCGCGAGTCGCTCGCCGCGCGAATCCGGACCAAGTCCCCGGTGCACCCACGCGATCTGGTCGGTGTAGGACATGCGTGCCAGATCCTGTTTGCGCGCCGCCAGCCAGGTACGTGCCTCGGCAACCAGACGCTGCAACACGACCGGCACTCGGGCCCGCACGGCATCAAGGAAGGCCTGCTCGCAGGCCAGCACCTCGTCGATGGCGTCGAAGGCCGCATGGTCCGGGAAGTCCGGCGCATGCTTCTTCATCGAGGCTTTCAACCTGGAGCCGGCGAATTTCGCCAGCAGGCTGGCGGATGGCTGGCCGCCGCCAGCCAGCTCGCGACGCAAACGGGCGAGCAGGTCCGGACTGTCGGCACGGTAGCTGCGACCATTCAGATGACCGGCATCGAACACCTGCCGGAAGACCTCGCTCGCCGCATTGCCCTGGGTCTCCCAGATCGCACGCAGGTCCCGCAGGGCCGCGTCGACATCGGGCACATCCGATGCCTGTGGGGAGCCGTCGGCCAAGGGTTCGATGCGGCCATCGAAGCTCACCAGTTCCCTGAGGCAGCGCGACAGCTTCTGTGGCGAGTCTCCAAATGCCATGAGGGCCTCGCGCCGTAGCGCATCGCCACCCTCGCCCATGCGCAGCCAGGCATCGGTGGCAAAGGCCTCCAGCAGGTCGTCGTCGCTGGGTTCGAGTACGGCGCCCTGATCGACGCCCTCGATCAGGGCGGCATGTTCGCCGATCACGCGCTGGCAGAACCCGTGGATGGTGAAGATGGCGGCCTGGTCCATGCGCGTGAGCGCCTGCTCGAGACGCCGCGCCAGTTCCCCGGGCGATTCCCCACCCGAATGCAGTGCGCGGCGCAGGAGGGCCGCCGACCACGCGGCCTCATGCGCCAGATCCGCGGGCGGCTCGTCGTCCCCGGCCAGCCACGGCTCCCGCGCCATGCGTGCGCACAGCCGCAGCCGGTCGCGCAGGCGCTGGCGCAATTCCTCGGTGGCGGCCTTGGTGAAGGTCATCACCAGGATGCGATCGACCTCCAGCGCGCGCTCGACCAGCAGCCGCACGTAGAGCCCTGCGATGGTGTATGTCTTGCCGGTACCGGCGCTGGCCTCGATCAGCTGCACGCCGTCCAGTAGCACCTGCAGGGCCAGGTCACGCTCACTCGACTTGCCGCTCATGGCGCGTAACCTCCGTGCAGGGCCCGGCACAGCGGGACGTGAACCACGCTCGCCAATTCACGGAAGCGCGATTGCAACTTCGCGTCCCCGATCAGGTCACGGTCGCGGAATGCCAGGGCTAGCCACGGGTCGCTCTTCTCTGCATAGCCTTTGAACCCGCCATGCCAGGCCTTCCAGGCCGCCTGCGAAGCCGCGTCGTCATCGTCTTTCGTCACCTGCACCTCGGCCCAGGCATACGCGGTACGCAATGGCAGCGGCAGCGGTTCGCGCTGTCCGGCTGCAAGCATATCGACGAGATTCCCGAGGTATTCACGTGCCTGCTGCGGGTCGGGCATGGCCGGCTGCCAGGGCAGCGACCAGGGCGCCTTGTCCGTATCGCGTCCCCACGCGATGCATGTGTCCGTGTGTTCAAGCGCCACCGCCACCAGCGCCCCCAGCCACCACTGCATCCAGCCGGAAGCGCTGTGGGCTTTGCCGATCCAGGTACCGAAACCACCTTCGTGCAGGCCATCGAGCACGCCCTGCAGCACGCGGCCTTCGCCCAGGTCCAGACGAAACGCGCGTGTGGGCAGCGGCGGGTGCGTGGACTGCCAGGATTGCATGTGACGCAGGCCCGGCCGAAGTTCGCGGCGGGTGTTCTCGAAGACGGACCGCCCCCAGTCCAGCGGCGGCAACAGGGCCTGCGCGCGCAGGGCGTCCAGTGCGGATTCCGGCGGGCCTTGCGGATCGACGCATGCAGCCATGGCGCGGTCGAGCCGTCCCTGTTCCAGCGGCGAGAGCACCAGCGGTTCGCGCTCATCGACTCCGGGCGCATCCTGATCCAGCACCAGCCCTGCCCGCCAGCGCAGGAAATGCTCGGCCGGGTTGCGCAGGAAGCGGCGCAGCTCCGCCAGTTCGACAGGTTCGGTCGCGTCGGGCGTCGGCCACGGAGCATCCACGAAAGGCACAGGATTCGCGCTGCGTACGCCACTGCGCGCCGCCTCCAGCCAGCCCTCGCGGTAGGTAAACACCTCGGGCCTGCCCAGTTCGTGGCCCCGTGGCAGGAACAGCCGCGTGGCAAACGGCTGCATCGGGTGCTGCGTGACCAGCGCCTGGCGCGCCGCAACGGGATCGGTGAAGTAGCCCTCGCACACATGCTCCAGCAATTCGCTGAGCACCACCGAAGGCTCGATCTCCGAACCCCGGCGCATGTCGATGCCGGTGTAGCTGAGGTACAGCTGCTGCTTGGCCGCCATCAGGGTCTGCAGAAACAGGTAACGGTCGTCCTCGCGCACCGAACGGTCACCCGGCAGTCGCCGTCCGGCCCGCATCCGGTCGAGTGCATCGGCCGGCTCGCGACGCGGGAAGGCGTCGGCATCCAGGCCCAGTACGCAGATCAGCTTGAAGGGCACATTGCGCAAGGGCACCAGGCCGCACACGCTGACGCCACCGGCAAGGAAATGATGCTGCGGACGGTCCTCGTCCAGCTGCTCGCGCAGGAAGGCGCGCACGGTACGCCAGTCCAGCGGCTGATCGAAACCGGCGGCGGCACTGTTTTCGGCCAGTGCGCGCAGGACACCGCGCACGACTTCCAGCGCGTGCTCCTCCTCGCGGTCCTCGGTCTCGGGCACCAGGCGGTCCAGCATCTGGTTGAACAAGGCCTGCCAGGCCTGCGGCGCATGCGGTACACGCATCGCCCCGCGCCAGTTGCGCAGCTGGCGCTGCAGGGCGAACAGCGCGCCCAGGGATGCGCCGTCGGCAGCCTCCACGTCGGTCAGCGGGGCGATGCCGCCCAGCAGCACGCCATCTGCGGGATCTCCACTCATGTAGCCCAGCAGCAGCCGTCGCCGGCCAAAACGCCAGCTGTACTCCTCGAATGCCGGCAATCCCTCGGCCGCGCGGTCGGCGGCATCCTCGCCCCAGCGCACGCCGGCCTGCTCGATGCGTTCGGCCAGCAACGGCAATGCATCCTCGTCCAGACCGTAACCGCGACGTACCGCCGTCACCGCCATGATATCCAGCACCTGGTCCGCGCCCAGGCGCGAAACCGGCAGGTCCAGCAGATTCTGGAACAGGGTCACCAGGGCATGCCTGGCGGCCTGCGGGCGATCGGACAGGGTCCACGGGATGCGCCGGGGGTCGTCCATGCCCAGTGAACCGAACACGGCCTCGATGCATGGGGCATATCGCGCCAGGTCCGGCACCATCACAGCGATGTCGCGCGGCTCCAGGTCCGCATCGGCCTGCAAGCGGTCCAGCAACTGGTCGTGCAGCACCTGCACCTCGCGCAGCGGCGAATGGCACACATGCACCTGCAGCGAGCGGTCGCCGGGGTCGGGCAGGTCGCGCCGCGCTCCCGGGTCGGGAGCCGCCAGTTCGATCACATCGGCCTGCACACGCTGGAGCAGGCTACCGCGTGGCGGTTCATGGGAATCGTCGCCGAGGTGCTCCGCATCCGGCTGCACCTCGTCGTAGCCGAACAGGCGTTCCACGAAGTCGCGCCCCACCCCGCCCAGCGAGACCAGCAAGCGGTTGGGTGGTTCGTCAAACAGACTCTCCCCTGCCTCCAGCATGGCCAGTCGGTTGCGACGGTCCGGCAGATCGCCCCAGTATTCGCGACACGGGCTGGGCAGGAAGAAATGCAGGTCCAGATGACGCCCCAGCACGCCAAGCACGCGCAGCACGTCGGGCGAGACGTTGACCACGCCGAAGGCGAACAGTCGCGCGGGCAGGTCTGGCGGTGGTGGGGCCGCCGGGTCCTCATGGCGTTTCAGGAATGCGCCGAGCAGGTGGCTGCGTGATGTGTCGCCGGCACGCAGCAGTCGGCGCCAGAGTTCGGCCTGGGGATCGTGCGGATCCCCGCCCCTGGCCCAATCCTCCAGCATCTCGCGTCGATAGCCCTGGTAGCGTTCGTACAGCTGCGCCAGGTGACCGGCACGTTCCAAGCCGCGGGCACCCTGCGGGTCGTCGCCGGCCAGCTCGCGCAACGCCGGAGGCAGGTTGTCGGCACGCAACTCGTTCAGGATGCGCCAGCGCAGTCGCTCGCGGTCGAACGGCGATTGCGCCGGCAACTCCGGATGCTCGGCCCGCAGCACCCGCCAGACCATCTGCGCGGGAGCGATGAATTCAAGGTTGGCGGCAATGCCAAGGCGTGCCGCCATGCGTTGCACCAGCCAGTGACTCAGCCCCGGCTGCGGCACCAGCACGGTCTGCGGCTGCAGCAGTTCGTCGCCGGCCCGCTCTGCGAGCAGATCGGCCAGCGCGTCGGCCAGGCTTTCCAGCCGGGTGTCGTAATGCAGGTGGAACATGCCGCCCCCGTGGCGCGATTCCCATTCAGGAGTTTGGTGCAATCAGTATGTTGCCAGCACACCATCGCAAATCCTGCGATGATGCATGCCCGGAAAGCATATGGCCATGGCAAACGGCTGTTTCCTCTTCCCGCGCCCGATCTACAGCATGGTTGTCCCGTCGCGCAGTCCCGAACTCGCCACTACCGGAGAACGACCCTCATGATCCACGACAGCATCCTCCACACCATAGGCCACACGCCCATAGTGCGTCTGAATCGCCTTGCTCCCGAAGGCCGCGAAGTTTTCGTCAAGGTCGAATCCTTCAACCCCGGCGGCTCGGTCAAGGACCGTCTGGCACTGGCGATCATCCGCGATGCCGAACGCCGCGGCACGCTGAAGCCGGGCCAGACCGTGGTCGAGGCCACCAGCGGCAATACCGGTATCGCATTGGCCATGGTCTGCGCCGCGCTCGGGTATCCGTTTGTCGCGGTAATGTCCGATTCATTTTCGATCGAGCGGCGCAGGCTGATGCGCGCATATGGCGCGCGCATGATCCTGACCCCAGCCTCCGCCCGTGGTACCGGCATGGTGGAAAAAGCCGAGGAACTGGCGAACAGGCATGGCTGGTTCCTGGCGCGACAGTTCGAAAATCCGATCAACCCGGCCTACCACCGAAGCACCACAGCAGCGGAAATCCTGCGCGACTTCGCCAATCGCAGGCTGGATGCATTCGTTTCCGGCTGGGGCACTGGTGGCACCCTGACCGGTGTCGGCGAAGTGCTCAAGACGGCCCGCCCTGAAGTGCGCATCGTGGCCACCGAGCCGGCCGGCGCCTCGTTGCTGGCCGGCAAACCGTGGGCATCACACAGGATCCAGGGCTGGGCGCCGGATTTCATTCCCGGGGTGCTCCGCCGCGAGGTGGCCGACGAGATTTTGCCGGTCACCGACGAGGAAGCCATTGCAATGGCGCGACGTCTGGCCCGTGAGGAAGGACTGTTCGTGGGCATTTCCGCCGGCGGAACCGCTGCGGCGGCACTCAGACTCGCTCAGTCCGCCGAGCCGGGAACAGCCGTGCTGGCCATGCTTCCTGACACCGGCGAGCGCTACCTAAGCACGGCCTTGTTCGAAGGCGTGCCCGATGGCTCCGACGACGATTGGCTGGCATGCCTGCCCTGATGCGCTGACGCCCTCCGCCTCACCGGGCGCCAGTTCCAGGTGCATGCCATACGCTGGTTAGCGGCGACAGGCGCACCCGCCGCCAAGGCGGACAGTCCGACCGGATGAAACTCACGCAGTACGTGCCATCACCCTGAGCAGTTGCAGGACAGGCATCACGCAGGTGGCCCGCCCGCACGCCATGGATGCAGCCGACCGCCTTCCAGATGCAGAACGCAATCGACCAGGCGCGAGACGGCGCCAAGACGGTGGCTGATGAGCAATACGCTGCGCCCGTGGCTCCAGTCCCCCAGCGCCTGCATCAATGCTGCGGCGGTATCCGCGTCCAGACCCTCGGTGGGTTCGTCCAGCAACAGGATCGGCCGGTCGGCGAGGACTGCGCGCGCAATGGCCACACGCCGTGCCTCGCCACCGGAAAGCTGCACACCGGATTCACCCAGCCAGGTGTCCAGGCCATCACCCAGGGTCTCGACAAAGGGCATGAGCTGGGCGATGCGCAAGGCATCGCGCATGGCTCCCTCGCTTGCATCGGGGGCAGCAATGCACAGGTTCTCGCGCAGGCTGGCACGGAAAAGCTGGGTGCGTTGCTCGACCACGGCCATCTTCGCGCGCACCGCGTCACCCGCATAGACCTCGATGGGTCGCCCGTCCAGGCTCACCTGGCCCGCCTCGCATGGAAGCAAGCGCGTGAGCACGTTGACCAGGGTGCTCTTGCCGCTTCCGGAGACGCCGGTGATGGCAACCCGCGCGCCGGCAGGGAGATCCAGATCCAGGCCATCCAGCACGGGCTCGGACATGCCCGCATGGCGAACCCGCAGCCCCCTGACGACAAGATCGAAACCCTGCGGCGACGGCGCAGGCTGAAGTGGATCGGGCACGACCGGCTGCTGGTCGGCCAGGGCAAACACGCGGCGTGCCGAAAGACGGGTGGCGCCCAACTGCGCCAGCGCTTCCGGCAGCGCCGCCACCACTTCGAACACGGCCAGGGCAAGCAATGCCAGCATGGCGATATCGGCGGCCTGCAGGGCATGTTCGCGATAGGCGACCGTCGCCCAGCCTATGCTGGCGATCGCCACGGCCTGGGCTGTCCAGGGCACCAGCGCGCTGCTCCAGCCCTGCAGGCGATCCAGCGTGCGGCGATCCTCATGCTGACGCGCGGCAATGGCCTCCACCTCCTGCTGACGACGTTCGAAGGCGTCATACAGCATCAATTCCGGCGCACCGCGCACCAGATCGTCCACACCCTCGCGCAACGCCGTCTCGCGTTCGGCTATGGCGACCGATGGCGCCTCGCCGCGATGCACCAGCCACCAGGGCAGCATGATGGCAACCACCAGCAACACACCAGCCGTGAACACCGCCAGTGGCCAGACATGGATCGCCTGCACGACCAGCACCACCGGCACCGCAAGTACCGCCACGACCACCGGCACCCCCACCCCGAGAAAGGCATGCTCTAGCCGGTCGACATCGGCGCGCAGGCGCGAAAACAGGTCGGCATGGGAAAGAAAACCGGTCCGTGCCGGCGCCAGTGGCAGCAGCCGGTCGAACAGCCACAGGCGCAGGCCGGACAGCGTGCGCAGCGTGGCCTCATGCGTGAGCAGACGCTCCAGATAACGGCCGCCGGTACGCACGATCGCGAACAGGCGGATCAGCGCAGCAGGCGTGAAGTAATTGAGCGCCACCCCGGCCACCCCGGCCAGCCCCATGGCGGCGATGAAGTGTCCCGCCACCGCCAGCAGGCCGATCCCCGCCAGCACCCCGAGCAGGGCCATCAGTGCGCCCAGCAGCATCCAGCCGCGATAGCGACGCAGCACATTCACCAGTCGCAACATAGGGCCACGCCGCGCCTTCATGCAGCCGCCTCCGCCTCGAGCAGATGCTGAAAAGCACCACCCGCATGCATCAGCACTTCAGGCGTACCGCTTTCCACGATCCTCCCCCGCTCCATCACCACCACGAGATCGGCCTGCAGCGCTCTGGCCAGTCGATGTGCGGCTTCGATCACCGTACGATCACGGCGCAGGGTTGTCAGTCCACGCTGGATCGTCGCCGCACTGCCTGCATCGAGCTGCTGGGTCGGCTCATCCAGCAGGACCAGCGATGCATCGCGCAACAAGGCGCGCGCCAGCGCGACACGCTGGGCCTGCCCGCCCGACAGGCCATGGCCGTATTCGCCCAGACGGGTATCCCAGCCGGCCGGCAGTGCTTGCAACACGCTGTCCAGGCCCACCTGAGCCGCCACCCTCTCCAGTTGCGCATCGTCCGCCTGCGGGCATGCCATCAGCACGTTATCGCGCAGGGTCCCGGCGAACAGGTGCGGGCGCTGTGGCACCCAGGCCAGCCGCCGGCGCCATGCGGCCGGGTCCAGCGTGGACAGATCCGCCCCATCAACCCGGATGCTGCCCGCCTGCGGGGCAAGAAACCCGAGCAGCAGTTGCAGCAGCGTACTCTTGCCCGAACCGCTGGCACCAACCAGCACCACGTGCGCGCCGGCAGGCACACTCAGGCTGAAATCCAGAACGCCGCCGCGATCCGCTTCATGCCGGTAGCGTACGGCCTTGAGATCCAGGGCGACTGCAGCATGCGTCATGCAGGATTCGGAGCGCGGCCCTGCGGCCTGCACCGACGGTCCCGGGGCCTGCGACAGCAGGGAATCCAGGTCGGTCGCGACCGACAGCGCATCCATGCGCGCATGACGCAACGCACCAAGCGCGCGCAGGGGCAGAAAGAATTCCGGTGCCAGCAGCAGGGCATACATGCCGCGGAAGAAATCCAGATCGCCCCACAACAGGCGAAAACCGACCAGCACCGCCACCACGGCGATGCTGACCGTGGCGAAGAACTCCAGTACCAGCGAGGAAAGAAACGCCATGCGCAGCACTGCCATGGTTTCCCGGCGATAGGCGTCGCTGGCCCTGGCCAGATGTTTTCGTCGTACCTGGCCGGCACCGAACAGGCGCAGGGTGACCAGTCCCCGCAGACTGTCGAAAAACTGTTCGCCGAGCCGGGTCAGACTCAGCCAGCGCCGCTGGCTCGCCCGCTCGGCCGCATCACCGAGCAACACCATGAACAGCGGTACCAGCGGTGCCGACACCAGCATGACGGTTGCGGACACCCAGTCGAATGGAAACACCGTGGCCACGATCACCAGCGGCAACAGCGCCGAGGCCGCCTTCTGCGGCAGGTAGCGCGCGTAGTACGGTGCCAGGGCATCGATACCGTCGACCACCTGGGTGATGCGCGCACCGCCGGACTGATGCGTCAGCCAAACCGGCCCGAGGCGACGCATGTGATCGAGGATCCGCTTGCGGGTCGTGGCGACGACCTCCTGCCCCGCCTCGAAACTTGCACGGCGTCCACGCACCGCCAGCAGGAAGCGCAATCCCGCCAGCAGCAGGTAGGCTGCGAGAGCGGGCACAAGCTCTTGCACACCGGCCTGTTCGAAGATCGCCTGCTGCAGGGCCCAGGCCAGCAAGGCGGCCTGAAGGCACAGCAGTACGGTACCGGTAATGGCTGCCGCCAGTGCCAGACGCAACCGGCGACGCACGTTGCTAGCCGCTGCATCCAGCCAGACTTGTGCCTGTTGCGTCTGCGCCATGCAGTTGCGGCCAATGCGCCCCGGTCAGGCGCGGTCCGGGCTCTTGCGACTGGCAGCCTCTTCCTGCTGCGCGTCATACATGGCGCCGCCTGCGGCCGCAACCAGCACGATGGTGCCCGTACCCAGCACCCAGGCCAGATACCAGGGCGCCCTGTCACCCAGAACAATCGCCAGGAACAGGACAAGCAGCGCCAGCCCCATCACCAGAGCAAACATGATGATTCTTCGAAACATGGAGGTGCCTCCTTCAGTAGGCGTGCTCGTCGTGGGCGATCTGCTCGGGGCGAACCTTGCCACGCATCACGTAGAACGCCCAGCTGGTATACCAGACCACCAGGGGCACGAAGACCAGGGCAAAACCGAGCATCCAGGTCAGCGTGCCCTGACTGGACACCGCATTCCAGAGCGTGAGGCTTTGCGACGGGTTGCTGCTCGAGGGCATCATGAACGGGAACATCGCCGCGCCCACGCTGCCGATCATGCCTGCCCATCCTGCCGCGCCCAGCCACCAGCCAAAAAAGGAACGGCCTGCACGTGCCGCCAGCGCCGCGCCGATCATGCCGGCAAAGCCCAGCGCCGGAACCAGCCACAGCAACGGATGCACGGCATAGTTGTCCAGCCAGGCACCGGCACTGCGCTGCACAGTCTGCTGCAACGGTGTCTGCGCCATACCACCAGCAGGCCCGCCAACCAGCCGGTAGCCTTCCAGGGCATGCACCCAGAACCCGCCGATCGCGAACAGCACCACCGCCAGGCCGGCGGCCATCAGGGCCAGACGTTGCGCGCGCTGCCACATCGCGCCCTCGGACTTGTTCATCAGGGTCAGCGAGCCCATCAGCACCGACATGGCCACCGACAGCAGGCCGCACAGGATCGCGAACGGGTTGAACAACGCCAGGAAACTGCCGGTGTAGTACGAGGTGAGGTTCCAGCTGAAGTGGAATGGCACGCCCTGCAGCAGGTTGCCGATGGCCGCGCCGAACACCAGCATCGGCACGAAGCCGCTGACGAACAGTGACCAGTCCCAGACATTGCGCCAGCCTGACGAGGCCAGCTTGCTGCGGTATTCGAAGCCAAGCGGCCGCACGATCATGCTCCACAGCAGGACCAGCATGACCACGTAGAGACCCGAGAAGGCCGTGGCATAGATCAGCGGGAAGGCCGCGAACACCGCGCCACCACCAAGAATGAACCACACCTGGTTGCCGTCCCAGTGCGGACCGATGATGTTCATGGCCACGCGGCGCTCCAGATCGTTACGCCCGACATAACGAAGAATCGTACCCACGCCCATGTCCATGCCGACCATCACCGCCAGTCCGATCAGCAGCACGCCGAGCAGCAGCCACCAGATCACTTTCAGGGTCAGATAGATATCCATTGCTCAAGCCTCCGCATGTGACGTGGACAGGGCCGGCGCAGCAGGCCCATGCGGCTCATCCGGACCCTGACGGATCGCACGCACCATCAGGAACATTTCCACCACGATGAAGCTGCTGTAGATCAGCACGAAGCCGGCCAGCGAGAACACCATGTAGGCCACGCTGTGGGTGGAGGCGGACATCCAGGTGGGCAGCACACCGAACACCGTCCACGGCTGGCGGCCGAGTTCCGCGACCAGCCAGCCCACCTCGTTGGCGATGAACGGTACCGGGATCATCCATAGCGCAATCTTCAGGAACCAGCGCCGCTTGTCCACGCTGTTCTGCAGCGAAAAGATCATCGCCAGCACGAAGAACGCCAGCATGGTGAACCCGGCCGCCACCATCACGCGGAACGACCAGAATACCGGCCACACCGGCGGCATGCTGTAGCGCGCCGCGGCCTGGATGTCGGCATCGGTGACCTTGTCCAGGTCCTTCTGGAAGCCCTGCACCAGGAAGCCGTAGCCGAGATCCTTCTGATGCGCACGGAAGGTTGCCAGGGCGCTCTGGTCCCCGGGATCCCTGGACAACGCCTGCAAGGCCTTCACGGCAGGAATGCCGTTGCGGATCCGCTGCGCGGCTTCGGCCTCAAGCTGGTCGGCACCGGGAACAGAACCGTCAAGCGTATGCGTCACCAGCAGCGACAGGGCATAGGGCACCTGGATTTCGGCGTAGTTTTTCTGCTCCTTCTGCGAGGGGAAGGCAACTACGCTGAAGGGCATGGGCCCTTTTTCGCTCTTCCACAAGGCCTCCATCGCCGCCAGCTTGGTGGGCTGCGCATGGCCGCCGACAAAGCCCAGCGCGTCACCCAGCGTGATCACGCCCAAGGTAGCAAGCACACCGAAGACGGCGGCCACGCGAAACG
This sequence comes from Rhodanobacteraceae bacterium, assembly GCA_027019085.1. Lineage (GTDB taxonomy): Bacteria > Pseudomonadota > Gammaproteobacteria > Xanthomonadales > Rhodanobacteraceae > Oleiagrimonas. The sequence goes on from JALUXG010000040.1 coordinate 36,351, forward strand.
AGCGATTGGCCAGTTCCACATGTCGCTTGCGCAACAGGTAGAAAGCACTGATGCCGCACACGAAGATCGCCGCCGTCACATAACCGGCAATCGAGGTATGCACGAATTTGGCCTGCGCGTCGGGGCTGAAGATGAGGTCGGTGAAACTGCTCAGCTCCATGCGCATGGTATGCGGGTTGAACCTGGCGCCCTGCGGATCCTGCATGAAACTGTTGGCGATCAGGATCCACAGCGCCGACAGGTTCGAGCCCAGGGCTACCAGGTAGGTGACTGCGAGGTGCTGGCCGCGCTTGAGGCGATCCCAGCCGAACACCATGATGCCGACGAAAGTCGATTCCATGAAGAACGCCATCAGGCCCTCGATGGCCAGCGGGGCACCGAAGATGTCGCCGACAAAGCTCGAATAGAACGACCAGTTGGTGCCGAATTCGAACTCCATCGTCAGGCCCGTGGCCACGCCGATGGCGAAATTGATCAGGAACAGCTTGCCCCAGAACTGCGCCATTTCCTTGTAGATGGTCTTGCCCGTGGTGACATAGATCGTCTCCATGGTGGCGAGGATGAAGCTCAGCCCCAGGGTCAACGGGACAAACAGGAAGTGGTACAGCGCCGTGGAAGCAAACTGGATGCGCGAAAGTTCGACAACCGTCGAATCGATCATGCCGGTTCTCCTTGCAGACATGGGCAGGCATGGTACTGTGCGGGACGGCTGGACGAAAAGGCAGCCGAAACCCGAAGCCAGTCCATCGTACCGCCACAAAGTATTGCTTACAGAGCCATGATGTCGCAGCAGGCACTTACCGCACCCGTTCTTGACTTCGATCAATTTACGCCGCGCCTGCACGACGACGCCCGGGCATGCCGGGCGTCGTCACTGGCAGGTCACGTAGCGCTTCAGGCCACGGCCAGACGCCGCATGTCGTCTGCCCGTTCCTCGCCCCACGCGGGCGGGATCGGCCATGACGGTTCGGCATCACCGACCAACGCGGCCTGCACGTCGCGCGGATGGAGATGCGGCGCGATCTGCGTGATCAGGTCCATCACGTAGCTGCGCAATACGCGGTCCCGGCGCAGCACCAGCCAGGTCGTGCATTCAGGCAGCAGGTGTGCGGCGTCGAGCACGGCCAGGTCGCGCGCATCCTCGCGTCGCACGGCCATTTCGGCCAGTACGCCGACGCCGAGTCCGGCACGAACATAGGTCTTGATCAGGTCGGCATCGCTGGAAGTGCAGGCAAAAACCGGGCGCAGTCCTGCCTTCTGGAAAGCCTGCTGCATGGACGACTCAGGACGCAGCGAGGAGTCATACCCCACCAGCGGCTGTCCTGCCAGATCGCCCAGGCGCAGGGGACGACCCAGACGGGTCAGGGCATGGCGATGCGGCACCATGACAGCCCGCCGCCAGCGATAAAGCGGCACTGCCAATCCGCCCGGGGGTGGCGCACCGCTGCTGCTTACAATGGCCAGGTCGGCCTGACCGCCGGCGAACAGACCCTGTATCTGCGCATCGCCGTGCGGCCGCAGATGCAGACTGACGCGTGGATGCATGCGCCCGAAAGCGGCCATCGCCGCGGGGAGCACGAAACGGGCCTGGGTATGGGTGGTCAGCACGGTCAGTTCACCGTGCGCATCTCCGCGCAGGTTGGCTGCAAGTGCGCGGATGCTGCGGGCTTCTTCGAGAATGGCGCGGGCGCGGGCGATGACCTGCTGGCCGGCCGGGGTGATGGAATCGAGGCTCTTGCCCTTGCGGGAAAACACCTGGAAGCCGAGCTCGCCTTCGAGCTGCTTCAGTTGCTTGCTCAGGCCGGGCTGGGTGGCATGAATGCGTTCGGCGGCCAGCGTGATGTTGAGGCCGGAATCGGCGATGGAGACGAGGTAACGAAGCTGGGTCAGGGTCATGAGGATCGTTCCAGAGGTGGCCTAGAGGATTGGAAATGCACGCATACGAACCCGCTGAGATTGCAATAGGTGTTTGGATTCATGGGCTTGGAATTGGCGATTCGTTTCATGGTTCAGGCTCTCCATTAACCGGCACCATGCCGGTTATGCATCTTGAACATATCAGCATGGGCAGCAGCGGTCCATAGCCTTGTTTGGACGTCTATCTGTCCAAACGCATGCATACGAATGCATATGCCTGACAGGCATGTCGTCAGGAACGCGATTCATTTCCATCCTCCCGCGCATGGCGCGAGACTGGACAACCCTCCACGCGTCAGCCTTGAAAACGGCCGGCCAGGCACATACTTACGTGAACCATGAACATCTGCACCCTGCGCGACACGGCCGCGCCAGCCCCCGCAATCCGACATCACCCCGACCTGGCATCCTCCATCGGCCATACCCCGCTCATCCGGCTGCGCCGGGCCAGCGAGCTGACCGGTTGCGAGATCCTGGGCAAGGCCGAATTCATGAATCCGGGCGGATCGATCAAGGACCGCACCGCCCTGGGCCTGCTGCTGGACGCCGAACAGAAGGGCCAGATACGGCCCGGCGGCACACTGGTGGAAGGCACAGCCGGGAACACCGGCATCGGCCTGGCCCTGGTCGGCAACAGCCGTGGCTACCGCACGGTCATCGTGATGCCGGAAACGCAAAGCCCGGAGAAGATTGCCGCATTGCGCATGACCGGGGCCGAGGTTCGCCTGGTGCCTGCCGTGCCGTACAAGGATCCGGGCCATTACGCCCACCGCGCGCGCGCGCTGGCCGAGTCCATGAACGATGTAGATCCGGGCAGCGCCTGGTTTGCCGACCAGTTCGACAACACCGCCAACCGCGACTGGCACGAAACCACCACCGGCAGGGAGATCTGGAGCCAGACCGACGGCCGCGTGGACGGCTTCGTCTGCGCCAGCGGTACCGGCGGTACCCTCGCCGGTGTGGGCCGTGCGCTCAAGTCGCACAACCGCAAGGTCCGCATCGCGCTGGCCGATCCCGCCGGCTCCGCTCTCGCACATTACGTCGAGCACGGGACACTTTTATCCGAAGGCAATTCGATCAGTGAAGGCATCGGATCGAGCCGCATCACCGCCAACTTCGCAGACGCGCCCATCGACCGTGCATGGTCGATACCCGACGACGAGTCGGTACCGCTGCTGCACCGGCTGCTGATCGAGGAAGGCCTGAACCTGGGTGGATCGAGCGGCGTCAACATCGCCGGAGCCATCCGTCTCGCCCGGGAGCTGGGACCCGGCCGTGTAATCGTCACCATGCTGTGCGATTCAGGCACCCGCTACCCGCGCAAGCTGTTCAATCCGTCCCTCCTGCGCGAAAAGGGCATTCCGGTTCCTGCCTGGCTGGACAAAAGCTTCGCCACGGCATGAAGCATGGGGAGTGAATGCAACGGGTTGGCTGGATCGCCGTCGTATTCCATGTGATTCGCGCCTTATGGCGGCTCCTCATCGCGGCTTCCGCCGCTCCTGCAATCGGCGGCCCGTCCTGGCTGCAGGAGCGCCGGCAGGCGCGAATCGACAACGCGACGAACCCACCACTGCCTTATCACGGGTCCCCTCCTGCGGCAGGCCTGGCCTGGGGATCCGGGTGCATGCATATCGCGTCAACCTTCTTGCGGCTGCGGCGTTTCTGCATCCGAAGGCCCGCTGTCGCGGGTCATGACAAGGGAACGACCATGAAAATCCTGCCTCTGGCCATGCTGGCCACGCTGTGCCTGTTTGCCGCCGGCACCGCAGCGGCCCAGGACACCGGCGAGCGCGCCGCGCATCGCATGGAGCACAAGGCCCATCGGATCGATCACCGCAGCGACCACCGGGCACGCATGATCGACCGCCGCAGCGACCACCGGGCACGCATGATCGACCGCCGCAGCGACCATCGCGCGCGCATGATCGATCGCCGCAGCGACCGCAAGGCGCATCGTCTTGCGGCAAGCGGCCATGCGCGTGCGGCACGGCGCGTCGAACACCATGGCGACCGGATGGCCAGGCGAGTCGAGCATCGCGGCGACCGCAGGGCAGCGCGTGTCGACCGGCGTGGCGACCGTCATGCACGCCGGCTCGAACACCGCGCCCATCGTGTCGGACGACACTGACCTGCATGAACCATCAGCGCTCGTAGCGGGCTGGTGCAGAGGCATGTCATGCGCGAATACCACGACGTGGAACGCACAGGCACAGCTCCATCGTGCGTCAGCACCCCGACCGGGTGACGTTCGTGCAGGGCACGTCATCGCGACGGTGCAGCAGAAGGAAGTGAATGATTCATCCAAGGAAGCGCTGATCCCGGCAGGGTCGCGCCCGGTACGTGGCGCGGCCCTGCCTGCACCCGGGCATGTCCGGTTCCGGAACCGGCTACACTAGCCCGATGCACGAATCCCGCCTCACGCTTGCCCGTCCCGACGACTGGCACCTGCATCTTCGCGACGACGCCCTCATGGCCGCCGTACTGCCACATACGGCACGCCGGTTTGCGCGGGCCATCGTCATGCCGAACCTGAAGCCACCGGTCACCACCGTGGAGCAGGCCGGCGCCTACCGCCAGCGCATCCTGGACGCATTGCCGGGAGGCATGCGTTTCGAACCGCTGATGACCCTGTACCTGACCGAATCCACCCATCCCGACGAGATTGCCCGCGCCTGCGACAGCGGCTTCGTGCATGCGGTCAAGTACTACCCCGCCGGCGCCACCACCAATGCCGACAGTGGGGTACGCGACCTGCGGCGCTGCCACCCGGTACTGGAAGCCATGCAGGAACGCGGCCTGCCGCTGCTGATGCACGGGGAGGTCACCGACCCCGGGGTCGATGTGTTCGACCGCGAAGCGGTCTTCATCGACCGTCACCTGACTGCCCTGCGGCGCGATTATCCGGCCTTGCGCATGGTGCTCGAACACATCACCACGCGCGAGGCCGCCCAGTTCATTGCCGAATCACCGTCCCACGTGGGCGCAACCATCACCCCGCAACACCTGTTGATGAACCGCAATGCGATTTTCATTGGCGGACTGCGACCGCACCACTACTGCTTGCCGGTGCTCAAGCGCGAGGTGCATCGCAAGGCCTTGCTGGCGGCTGCAACCGGTGGCGATCCGCATTTCTTCCTCGGCACCGACAGCGCGCCGCATCCGCGCCAGGCCAAGGAAAGCGCGTGCGGATGCGCGGGCATTTTCTCTGCCCATGCAGCCATCGAGTTCTACGCCGAAGCCTTCGAACAGGCAGGTGCACTGGGGCACCTGGAAGCCTTTGCCAGCCATCATGGTGCTGATTTCTACGGTCTGCCGCGCAACCGCGACACCCTCACACTGAAGCGCAAGACCTGGACCGTGGCCAACGAACTGGATTTCGGCGGCGTACCCGGCGTCCCGCTTCATGCCGGAAAATCCCTCACCTGGGCGCTGGACGACGCGACGCATCCGTAAACGTTGCGCGGCATGCCTTCAGGGTGGAATACTGCCCCCGAATGGCATGAAACACACGTTCGATCAGGCATTTCCGCACACACGGATGCTGCAGGATCGTCGCCCGGAATGCCGGGGGAACGCCGATGTCGGCCAGGGAGCACGACCTACATCCCGAAACACAGGGTCAGATCGATTCGTTGCTTGTCCTGCAACGGGATCTGCTGGCCATCGTGGCCCGCCCCGGCCGTTTGCAGGAGCGGCTGGATCGGCTGTGCGAACGCTTCGAACAGACCGTGGATGGCACGGTGGCCACCGTCATGCGGCTCGATGCCAGTCGCAAACGCCTGCATTTCGTCAGCGCACCGCATGCGCCCACGGCGTTGCTGAAAGTGCTCGATCATGTCAAACCGGGCGATGGCAACGGTTCGTGCGCACATGCGGCATGGTCGGGCAAGGCCACCTATGTCGGTGACGCCTCGGTCGACCCGCATTGGGCCTCGCTGCGCGACGTTGCCGAACACTACGGTGTGCGCGCCTGCTGGTCGTCGCCCATCCGCGACCGCGAGGGCAAGACCATCGGCACCTTCGCCCTGACCTCTCTCAACGTGCGTCTTCCCGACGCCCTGCACAGACAACTGCTCGACCTTGGCGCGCTGTGCGCGGGGCTGCTGTTCGACCAGGCCCGCCAGGAAGCAGGACGTGTGCGCGACGAGCGCAAGATGCGACGCCTGGCCCTGGCCTTCGACACCAGTCCGCATGGCGTGCTGTTCACTGATACCTCCGGGATGATCGAGGATGCCAATGCCGCGGCACTGGCGCTTCTGGGCAAGACGCGCGGCCAGATCCTTCCCCATTCCCTGGGCGGCGCGCTGGGCGTCCCGTCCGATCATGTCGCCCTCGCGGCTGCACTCGGCGCCATCGCATGTGGCGAGCCGTTCACCTGCACATTGCAGTTGACCATGGGCGGGGTCGAGCGAACCCTGCAGCTCGGCTGCGCACCACGCAAGGACGGCAAGGGCCTATGCGACGGCGCCGTCATCATGCTGGTCGACCTGACCGACCTGCAGCGGCTCTCGGCCTTCAATACCCTGCTGGCACAGGTGGATCGCGCGCTGGCCAGCCATCGCGAAATCGAACCCCTGCTGCAGGAAATCTGTGAGCTGGCCGTGCGCCATGCCGGACTGCGCTTGGCCTGGATCGGCCGCCCCGATGCGCAGACAGGATGGTTCAAGCCCCTGGCTGCAGCGGGGCCCGGCAAGGAGTACCTCAAGCAGGTTCGCATCTCCAGCCGGCAGGATCGCCCCGAGGGACGCGGCCCCTGCGGCCTGGTATGGAACCAGGGGGCAAGCCGGTTCGACGACAACTTCGAGTTCTCCCCGCAACTGAAACCCTGGGCACATCTGGCGCGACGCCACGGCTTTGCCACGATCGCGGTGCTTCCAATCCACCGCGACGGGCAACTGTGGGGCGAACTGTGCGTCTATCATCCCCAGACGCATGCCTTTGATGCGGCGATGCGGCAATTGCTCGAAACCCTGGCTCTCAATATCTCGCATGGCCTGGATCGCATCGAACTTGCCCGCCGCGAGCACGACAGCCTGTCCCTGAGCCACGCCATGCTGCAGAGCACCAGCGTCGGCATCACCCTGACCCGCGAGCGCGTCATCCAGTTCGCCAACCAGCGTGCCGCGGATATCCTCGGCGCACAAAGCCCCGACGAACTGATCGGCCAGTCGACCCGGAAGTTCTATCGCAGCGATGCCGCACACGCCGATGCCGGCGAAAGCATTCGCGCACAGTACCGGGAAGCTCACCGCGCCGTGCTCGAAGTCGAATTGAATCGCCTCGACGGCAGCAGGATCTGGGCGCGGATCGAAGGCGCACCATTCTCGGATGATGACTACGACGAAATCTGGAGCCTGATCGACATCACCGACCGGCATCTTGCCGAACGTACACGCGCACTGCTGGCTGACGCCCTGGGTACCGTCGAGGAAGGCGTGGTCATCACCGATGCGCACCAGCGCATCGTCTATGCCAACGATGCCTTCATCGACATGACCGGCTATGCCTACGAGGAGCTTATCGATGGCAATTGCCGCATCCTGCAGGGACCGGATACCGACCAGGACACCGTGGACAGCATGCGCCGGGCGCTGCATGAAGAACGCGCGTTCCACGGCAGGATCCTCAATTACCGCAAGGATCACAGCACATTCTGGAACCTGCTGACGATCACCCCGCTGCATGATGCCGAGGGCAAGCTGACCCAGTTCGTCGGCGTGCAGCGGGACATCACCGACATGCAGCGGCTCACCGAGCGGATGGAATACCTTGCCTTCCACGACGAGTTGACCGCCCTGCCCAACCGTCGCGCCCTGGACCGCTACTTCGGCAGCACGCTCAACGGCAATGGCAGTTCGTCGCAAAGGCTGGCCGTATGCATCCTCGATCTGGACGATTTCAAGCTCATCAATGACCGCCACGGCCATGTATGCGGCGACCACCTGCTGTGTCAGGTCGCCGAGCGTATCCAGCCGGTGATCGGGGAAGGCGACTTTTTCGCCCGCCTCGGGGGCGACGAGTTCGTCATCATCTTCGGGTTGCCTTCGCGCTGGCGCATCGAACACCACCTGCGCAAACGCATCGACGCGCTGGGCGAACAATTCGAGGAACCGGTCGACGTCGGCATCGATGCCCCGGTACGCATCCGCCTCAGCATGGGCGTGTCCCTCTACCCCTCGCATGCCAGTGAGGGCGGCAAGCTGCTGCGCCTGGCCGATACGGCGCTGTTCGAGGCCAAGAAGCACAAGCGTCGACGCGACCGATGGTGGATTCTCCACGGCGAGTCGACCCAGACCGTGCCCGAACCCGCAGCCACCCCGTACGGCAAGCAGGCAGCTTCACTGCTTGCCGCAGTGCATGCGCACATGGTCAGGGAACTTCCCGGCATGATCGAGTCGTTCTATGCGCTATTGCAACGCAATCCGCAGACGGGTGAGGTCCTCTCCGCCCTGCTGCCCGGGGAAATCGATGCGCTCAAGCAGCGTCAGCTGCGCCATGCGGGGCTGCTTGTCGCGGCCACCACGCACGAACACGATGTACTGAACGCCGGGCGAAGGGCCGGTCGTGTGCATGCCCTAGTCGGCATCGACACGGTGACGTTGTTCCGCTGGATGACGGTCTACCATGACAGCCTGACCGCCCTGTGCCGTCTTCCGCAGTTCGATGCATGGACGCGGCACCAACTTGTCCAGGTGCTCGAACACCGCCTGCACGACGACCTCAAGGCACAGGTGGAAGCACATCTGGCCGTGCAGGAACATTATGCCGCCATTGCCAACCAGTTCGTGCCGGACCGGAATGTGCACTGGAATGACATCATCCGTGCCGGCATCCGCTGGGCAGCCCACCTGCCGGGCATGCACTGCGTCATGATCCTGCGACAGGGTACCGAGGACGCCTTTGCCATCGAATACAGTGCCGGCACCGGATCAGCCCGGGTTGCCGCGATCCTGCGCGAGGACTACGCCGCTGCCGGCAGCCGGGCACTGGCGCCCGGGGAAGCGAGCCTGATCAGCCGCAGCTGGAACATGGCCACGATCGAGACCGAGCACGCCCTGGATCCGGACACGCGGGACGGCAAGGCGAGCTTGCCTCCCAGGCTGGTCCAGGCCGGTGTACGCACCTGCGCATGCATCCCGCTCCTCGATGCCTCGCAACGACCGGCGGCGATGGTCCTGCTGCTGGGCCGTTTCCCCAATCAGTTCAAGTCCAGGCCCATGCAGCAATTCCTGCACAACCTGCAATTGCGCGGCAACCAGATATGGCAACACAGCATGCGACCACCCGCGCCGATGCCGTATGAACAGTCGGTGGCCTTCCGTCAGCGCCTGTTCAAGGGCGGACTGCGCATACTTGTGCAGCCCATCGTCGACCTCGATGATGGTCGCCTACGCAAGGTCGAGGCGCTGGCGCGACTGGAAACCGAACAGGGCGACTTCATCGGACCCGATGTTTTCCTGCCGCTGTTGCGACGGCAGGAAATGGCGCTGCTGTTCCAGCACGTGCTGGACATGGCTCTTGGCGACCTGGTGGCCCTTGGCAAGGACGGCCACGACCTCGGCCTGACCGTCAACATTTCGCCCCAAACGCTGGAAGATGGCAACTGCCCCGGGTGGGTCCGCAAGGCCCTGCGACACCATGGCATCGAACCGCACCGGCTGATCCTCGAGATGCTGGAAACCGAGCGCCTGGAACACATGGCCCGAACCGACACCGTGCAGCAATTGCTCGATGCCGGCGTGCGCATGGCCATTGACGACCTGGGTTCGGGCTACAGCAGCCTGCGGCGACTGGCCAGCCTTCCGTTCCATACCGTGAAAGTGGATCAGGACCTGTTTGCGCACCTGTTGCGGGATCCGGCGCGCTCCATCAGCCTGATCAGCGCAGTGATCCAGATCGGTCGCGATTTCGACTGCGAGGTCATCGCCGAGGGCCTGGAAGATGCCGGCATGATCGAAGTCGCTCGCCTGCTCGGAGCCAGCCAGGGCCAGGGCTACGCCATCGCCCGACCCATGCCCGCCGCCGACCTGCCCGCATGGCAACGCGGGTTCCGGCTTGCGGATCAGGCCCATGCCCCTGCCACGCTGCTTGGTGCCCTTGCCTACCAGTGGATCTCGCTGCGGTATGGATCTAAGCATGCCGATACCCTGGAAGCCTGTCCCCTGACGCCTGTTCTCGAACACTACGCCGAGGGCAACGCCCGCAAGGCCAGAAGCCTGCATGCCGCCGTGCATGCCGCACCCGATGACGAACACGCCGCACGCCGACTTCTGGAATGGATCCAGGACTGCATCCGCGCCCGTCATCGCGACCAGGGCAGGCACTGAGCCTGACAGTCCGCTGCCATCTTCATCCAGATGCTCCGGATGCATGCAGCAGGCGCAGCAAATGAAAGGCCCGGCTGAAAGCCGGGCCTGGTTCACGCAATGGTGGTGGGCGGTACAAGGATCGAACTTGTGACCCCTTCCATGTCAAGGAAGTGCTCTACCGCTGAGCTAACCGCCCGAAGGCCGGGCATTGTAGCCGAGCCCCCGAAGCGTCACAAGGGAGGCGCCGGCACGTTCATTCCAGCGCCTGCTTGCGGATCTGCGCAATCTGGTCGCGGATCTTCGCGGCCTGTTCGAATTCCAGGTCCTGGGCATGCCGGTACATGCTTGTCTCCAGCGCCTTCAGCTTGGCGGCCAGCTCCGATGCGCTCATGGCTGCATAATCCGGGGAAGACTCGGCGACACGACGCATCGCGTCGCGGTCGCGCCCGCGCTTGCGTGCGCCACCCTCGCCGCCATGCGCCCCCTCCATCACGTCGGCGATGCGTCGCACGATGGTCTTCGGGGTGATGCCGTGCTCGGCGTTGTAGGCCTCCTGCCTTTCGCGGCGTCGCGCGGTCTCGTCCATGGCCGCCTGCATCGAACGCGTCACCTCGTCGGCATACAGGATCGCCTTGCCGCGCACATTGCGCGCTGCGCGGCCTATGGTCTGGATCAGCGAGCCGGTGGAACGCAGGAACCCTTCCTTGTCGGCATCGAGGATGGCCACCAGGGACACCTCGGGCATGTCCAGCCCCTCGCGCAACAGGTTGATGCCCACCAGCACATCGAACACGCCAAGGCGCAGGTCGCGGATGATCTCCACCCGTTCGACGGTATCGATGTCCGAATGCAGATAACGCACCCGCACCTCGTGCTCGGCCAGGAAATCGGTCAGGTTCTCGGCCATCCGCTTGGTCAGCGTCGTCACCAGCACACGGTCGCCCAGGCCCGTGCGTTCACGGATTTCACCCAGCAGGTCGTCGACCTGGGTGCGCGCAGGCCTCACCTCGACCTCGGGATCGACCAGCCCCGTGGGGCGAACGACGAGTTCGGTGACGGCATCGGGAGCATGCTGTTCTTCGTAGCGACCCGGGGTCGCTGAAACGAAGATCTTGCGCGGTGCACGCTGCTCCCATTCCTCGAATCGAAGTGGCCGGTTGTCCATCGCCGAGGGCAGGCGGAACCCGAACTCGACCAGGGTCTCCTTGCGCGAACGGTCGCCCTTGAACATGGCGCCGATCTGCGGAATGGTCACATGCGATTCGTCCACCACAAGCAGGGCATCGGGGGGCAGGTAATCGAACAGGGTCGGCGGCGGCTCGCCCGGCGCGCGGCGGGTCAGGTGACGTGAGTAGTTTTCGATGCCCTGGCAATACCCCACCTCGGCCATCATCTCGATGTCGAAGCGGGTTCGTTGTTCAAGCCGCTGCGCCTCGACCAGCTTGTTGGCCTTGTACAGCGCCTCCAGGTGGTCCTTCAACTCGACCTTGATGGTCTCGATGGCATTGAGCACGCTTTCGCGGGTGCTGGCGTAGTGGGTCTTGGGGTAGACGGTATAACGCGGCAGCTTGCGCTGTACCTCGCCGGTCAGCGGGTCGAACAGCGCCAGGTTCTCGATCTCGCCGTCGAACAGCTCGATGCGCAACGCCTCGATCTCCGATTCGGCGGGAAAAACGTCGATCACCTCGCCACGCACGCGGTAGGTGCCACGGCGCAGGTCCATCTCGTTGCGGGTGTACTGCAGTTCGGTCAGCTGGCGCAGCAGCTTGCGCTGGTCGATGTGCTCGCCGACCGACAGGATCAGACGCAGGCTGAGATAGTCCTCGGGATCGCCCAGGCCGTAGATGGCCGACACCGTGGCCACGATCAGCGCGTCCGGGCGCGACAGCAGCGCCTTGGTCGCGGCCAGGCGCATCTGCTCGATGTGGTCGTTGATCGAGGCGTCTTTCTCAATGTAGGTGTCCGAGGCCGGCACATAGGCCTCGGGCTGGTAGTAGTCGTAATAGCTGACGAAGTACTCCACCGCGTTGTGCGGGAAGAACTCCCTGAATTCACCGTACAGCTGCGCGGCCAGGGTCTTGTTGGGTGCCATCACCAGGGTCGGCTTCTGCACCCTCTCGATGACATTGGCGATGGTGAAGGTCTTGCCCGAGCCGGTCACGCCCAGCAGGGTCTGCGCGGCCAGCCCGGCCTCGAAATTCGCCACCAGGCGATCGATGGCCTGCGGCTGGTCGCCGGCGGGCCGGTAGGGTGCAACCAGTTGGAAACGTTCGCTCATGCGTGCGCAACTGCGGGGAAAGAAGGCAAGTATACGGGCCTCACGCCCACGCCCCTGTCCGCCAGAGCCTACACAGGCGCGATACGTGCCCCGATATACCCGGCTGACGAGCCGGGCCAGCATGAACGGGACACCCTTGCGGATACCTGCATGCACAAGTCGCCCCGCTACTGTCGCGGATTTACGCTGGTCGAGCTGATCATCAGCCTGACCGTACTCGCCATTGTCACCGGGCTGGCCATCCCTTCCCTGCAGGGCATGCTGCTACGCAACCAGGCAAATGCCGCCTTGCAATCCCTGTCCCAGGCAATCCACGCCACGCGCATGTTGTCGATCGGACACCAGCGCCGTGCCCTGCTGTGCCCCAGCCTGGACGGGCGCCACTGCAGCGGCGGAACCCGGTGGGAACAGGGCTGGATCGTCGGCATCGACCGCAACCACGACGGCCAGCCCGACGCTACACCCCTCTTGATACAGGCAAAGCTCTCCGGTGTGCTCATCCGTTCCAGCCGGGGCCGTACGCGCATCGTCTACCATCCCGATGGCAGCGCGCCGGGTAGCAACCTCAGCTTGCGCGTATGCCCGACGGTTCGGGCCTCGGCAACCGTCGATGCATTGATCGTGTCGAACGCCGGGCGCGTGCGCGTGACGCAGGTCAAGGCAACACGTTGTCCATGATCCGCCTGACCGCACCAGAGCGGCTTGGGCTTTACCCCGAAATCACGGACGGTTGTAAAAGGGTGGAAAACTTCAAATTCTCTCAGGCAGCCCTTCGCCGCATCCTTGGGTTGTGGTGTCGCTCGATGTCTTCGAACCCATCCACTCTTGCCGCATCGAGCATCCGTGAAATCGGTGGCGAACCCCTCGTGTATTGCGCCATGTCAGTTACGATGCAAGGGGTTGTTGCACATCGGCAGCGAATGACTGCATCACTTCCTTGATCCAAGTAGTTCAGATCGCCCAACAACGGTTTTTTTGTTCACCAGATTTGGGGGATCGGAAAAGCCACCGAAGGCCTTGCCCAGAGGCAATACGCCCAGCGCATAAACGCGCTTGTCACGCAGACCATCGACGCCTTCCTGCCACGCCTGCAGCATGCGCTTGCCGACATCGGAGAATCCCGGATGCTCGTTCATGGCGGCGCGCACGGTCGGCGCCACTTCGCTGACGGCCTGCCCGATCGCTTCAACGATTTCCAGTTGCTCCTTCACCGCGATGCCAAAGGTGGCGGCGATGAATTTCTGCAGGCTCTTGCCAGGCATCCAGGTCTTCTTGCCCATAAAGGCGATGCCGGGCGGATTGTTCTGATAACCGGCATAGGCGCTGGTGGTGAGCATGTCGTACACCGGCGCAAGGTGGACGTCAGCACGCGAGGTATAGAGCAGCGCAATGTTTTTGGCGTGGCAATCGGCATTGCGCAGCGCGTAGGTCAGCAGCTGTGTGGTCGCCAGCTGGCGGAAAGTATCGAGCCGACGCGCACCCGGCACGTGGTCGCGCACGGCTTTGGCAATGCGCTCCCACGTGGTCTCGTACTTCGCCGATGGGCGCAGGCCCAGCAGCGCGCAGAAATCCTCCATGCCCCAATGCGATTGCCCCTGCTCGTCGACGTCGAAGCGATGCACCACCAGCGCCTGGCCGTCACTGGAAATCTCGGTACGCGCCGTGGCAGATACCTTGGAGGCTACCTGCATGCACAAGTGTTCGTTCAAGGCTGCATATGGCAACGCTCGTGAGGAGCCTTTGATGATGTGTCGACGGGTCAGCAGCGTAGCTTTCTTGTGCGGTCCCAGAGCGACGCGCTCATCCTGAGCGTCGAGAAATTTCGGTACCACGCCCGATACACCACTGGCCGCATGCCGACGCACCAGTTCAGCGAACGCCTCTTCAGAGTTGTCACCCTGCAGCAGTGCCGACACTTCGACGGATTCGGCCAGTTGATCCAGCTTGGCGCCAGGTGCAGCTACCTGCAGACGACCAACCATGTTGCGCCCCACGACGGACAGCAAAGCCATCGGGCTCGCACCGACATGCGGCCCGAACTGCTCCTGCAGCACCTGCAGCAGATAGCCCTCGGGCAGGTTCATCTGCAGTACCGGTGGCAGCGTATCGTCCCAAGCCCAGGACTCGGTGCGCACCGGCATGGTCAACGAAACGAAATCGTCCGGCGCAGTGCCCGCGTGATAGCTGAGCACGCTACGAAAATCACCGATCGGCTCCAGCACCGCGACATCGCGACCCAACACGTAGACTGAGAGCTTCATGCGCCACCACGCTCCTTGCGCAACTCGTCCAGCGACCCGGACGTGCCCGTCTCAGTGAACTGCAATTCCATGCCCAGCACGGCCAGTACCGCCAGCAGCTTGCGTGAACCGAATTCTGCCGCGCGTCCCCGCTCGAACCGCGACAACGACTCCGCCGTGACGCCTGCCTTGCTGGCGACAACACCCTGCTTCAGGCCCAGCGCCTTGCGCCGGGTGGCGGCAGCTTCACCAAGTTCTGCAAGGGTCTGCATATGATATTTACATCAAGTTTCGGCTTGAACACCGATATTATTGATATATATATCAATAAATGCAAACCCTGTACGGCAACCCATCAAACACGCCGAGTCAACTACCCGCAGCCATTCAAATCGGCTCGAAGCGCCGCAAACCTGAGTTTCAGGACCGCTCCCTCGGTGGGGTGCAACTGGGACAAGCGCCCAGAGACCCGCCAAGCACCATTTCGCCCTCGATGCGGCGCGCCCAGTCCTTGGCGTCACGCTGGGTGCGGAAAGTTTTGGCCGTGGTCGGCCATCCCTGCTTGCGGATGACAGCCTTCCACGTGTCCGAAGGCGTTCGCACAATCGTTGCCAGGAGGCACTCCAGTCTCGGCGGTGTACCGAAACTCTAGCTCTGGGCAAATCACAGAGTCGGACCCGGGCACACGGACAATTCCGGTGACGCCAGAAAAACAAAGGCCAGCAATAACTTGCTGGCCTTTGAAAGATGGCGCCCGAAGTAGGACTCGAACCTACGACTCCCTGATTAACAGTCAGGTAATTTATGCTTTTAATACAAAAACCTATGGCACATTTTTTTCCGCATGACCTGAATTAAGTGCTTGATTTGAAACGTCGATGATACTTATTTTTCCGGGTGACTCAGAAGGATCTGCCGATACCGAGCGTGGTATGCCAGCGCCAGATCGGAGGCCACGCGCCAGCGTGGCCGGGAAAGCCGCCGCCGTCCCTGTACCAGTCCAGCGACACGGACCACTGGCCGTGGCGGATGTACGTGCCTGCCGTGTAGCCGAAGGCCCAGCGCAGGTCTGACGTGCTGACGGGGACACGGTACTTGACGACGTAACTGCCGTCCGGCTGCAGGACGGGAAGATACCAGTCCGGTACGCGCAGCCGCCATGCCTGCCGGTAGTAGATGGGGCCTGCACGCACGCCCCACTGCCACGGTCCCGATGTGTGCCAGCCTGCGGTGAGCGCGAGCGCGCCGATCCAGCCTCTGCCCATGTAGTGGGCGCGTGGCAGGCACGGGCCGACACATGAGCGCGTGGCAGGGTCGTAGTTGCTGTCCGCCGGGACTGCGTAGGCATCGGAACTGTAATGCCCGAACCATATGGCCTTCCCGGTTGTCGTCCAGTGCTGGTTGATATCCCAGCGAAGCCCCAGAGAAACCTCGGGATGGTTGAGCTTGAGGCTGTGCGGGAAAGCGCGCTGATACCACGTCCCATCGTGGCGCGCGGTCGCGTGGGCAAAGCCGACGCCAACAACAGGCCGCACCTGAGCGGAGCTACCAACAGGGACGAGCAGAAGTGCCATAATATATGACTTATTTTTCATGTTATGTGATAAAGAGTGGAAGAAATGTTCGCATAATTATCTTCCCCGCCGTATGTCAATGCTGAGTTGTCTGGTAGCTGGCAGGTCCCGAAGTTGAAGATGTATGAGGGATTCCAGTATGCGACCAAGCTAAATGTGCCAGCTATGGTATCGTACTTCATGATTCTATCATTATAGGTCGTTCCGTCCTTACCTCCCCAATAATACACATCAGTGCCTATTGCGACTGCACCATTCTGCCCAAAAGCATGCAATTCGGTAAGATAAACGTAAACGTATGTGGGCGCTGCACCGCTGGTATATTTATATTTTTGCACTTGATAACTTGTCCCGCCCGAACGTACATTCCCGCCAACTATCCACAGATTCCCGTCCGATGTACGTGCTAGCGCCCCGCCCCAAACCCCGCCTGTACTATTGCCTGTGGCACCGTATGCTCCGTCAGAAAGTCTATAAGCGAATGTCTGGAATGTAGTCAGGCTATCTGGCGGGGGGAGACACACATATGCCCACGTGCCGTCACAATAGGCTCCCGTAGCCGCTTGGGAGTACCCATATGGAATCGGGGCCAAATCAGTGAATGTCATCGCCACAGGGTCATAGGCAAAAACGGTGGATACATAATACCCTCCACCATCCCTACCGCCCATGATGTAGATCTTGGATCCATCCGTGAACTGTATATGCGCGACACGCTCGTACCCTGTACGGGTAGCTTCCAGCGTCCATGCTTGTGTCGCTACGTCGTAGACCCACATCTGCGCAGCCGAGCCAGTAGGACCGTTCGCGCCGCCATACATGTAGACCTTTCCGTTCAAGTAGGTCAGTGAATTTGCTGCGCGCGCCCCAGGAGATCCTGTGTACGATATGGATGTCACTGTCCCTGACAGTGACGTAAGCGCGGTGGATACCTCGCCTATCATGCCAGACGGCAGAATATCGAGTACATACGGGTTCGTGCTTGGCACCTCGACAATGCGATTTGTGCTGTCGATGCCAAGCACGTTGCCACTCGATACCTGGCCGAGCTTGCCCGACGAGAGGATGCCGATAGCCATTATGCGCGGGTGATGGGGTCGTCGATCGACACTTCTAGCGCGCCGGCAGCCGTGGCCACTCCGAGGATCTGACGGATATTGCCGGTAGCAGTCGGCCCGCTGGCCAATGGCACCGCGCCGCCTGCGGTGGCGGCCGATAGCACATAAGTCCCGGCGGTCAGCCCAGCTACTTGGTTGTTTGTGCCACGGAAGTACACGGTAGCCGTGCCCGCAGCCGCAACCGCTGACAGTACGAAGCCGTGAGCAGGTTTAGTGCTGTCTGTAGCATTAGCCTTGCGGCAATTCGGAGTGCTGGCATTGTCATAGACATTCACGAAATCGCCTGCGGCAAGGGCCTCGCTTGCAACAATGGCCTGCGTGTCCGCGCCTACGCCAGTTGGCAGCAACGAGGTATCCAGCTTTCCGTTAGCGTCAAGTGCCGGAATCTTTCCGGCGTCTGCCGCTCCTGCACTTGTCACCAGACCCGCAATTTCATTGATCTTGTTTGCGATGAGACCAAGATAGTTTGCCATGATCGTTATCCTCTGTGGATGGGTTGCTCGATATTGATGTTAACAGTCGTCGCGCTCAACGCGACGCCAACCTGAAGAAGCCATCCGGTAGTCGGTGGCGATTGTGTGAGTGCTCCACTGGCAGCACAAAAGACTGGACCCTCGGAAAAACTCCAACCAGGGTCATTCACGGAGCCACCTAGGCGCACACTGACACTTGCACCTACAGTGGATGTGGATTGTAGGGCGACGCCTACTACCTGCTCTGCGTGGGTGCTTACCGACGTGTCTACTGGATACAGATTGCCGCCCGATGCGCGGACTACGTACATGGCGAGCACGGTTGCACCCGCTGGGAAAGACACGTCAGGCGCAGAACCTGGCGCACCGTCAGGACCAGGCTTTCCCATAATCCCTGGTGTTCCTGCCTCTACTTTCGTTGACCCCGTCTTGACTTTCACAAGCGACGGTTTCGAAACAACGGTGATGGATCCGCTTGTTGAGCTCATTTATAGGACTCCAAAATCGTTCGTTAGGCCAGTATTCAAAATCTGTTTTATCCGATAACTATTTTCGTACTTGGTGTCAGTTAATGCACTACCGAAATACCGGCCTCTCGCTGTGCCATCTGGCGCACACGTTGACTCAAGACCACGCCATGTTCGGCTTGTGCGCTGAGGCGCGCACGTTGCCGCAAGGACTGAACCAAGGTCTTCGTGGTGATGGCAATCGCTGGATTTTTCGCGTTGAAAGACCGGATCTTTTTCAGAGCTACCTGTCGTGCCTGGTCATCGTGTTCATGCACGGCCATGGCAAAAGCATTCATCAAAGAAGTGCGTCGGTTCTTTATCTGGTCCGAATAGTTGTACAGCGCACTGTTTATGCGGTACTGGTCAGCAAGGTTGGTCGGTGTGAATCCCAGGGCCTGGACCAAAGCATTTTCAGCACTCGGATCTTCCAGAATGGGGTCGCCGCGCAACGTGTTGACTCCGTGCGCCGCGTAACGGAGTGCCTTCATGCCGCTCTTTGCTGCAGTCGGGATCATGCGCTCAACGCCACGCCAAATATGCCCCTGGGTTATATATTGCTGGCCGATAAACCAGTTTTTCACCATGCCACCCATGGGTCCGGCAATCGACTCGAGCATGTTGTAGTAGGCATCCTTGCCTTCCAACTGACGATCTGCGTCACGGAACCAGAGGTTGGACAGAGAAACTCGACTGGAAATATGCAGTCCGAGACGATCAACCGCGCCATCGGCGATGACGTCAGCACCAGTTTGACCGAAATGCTCAGCCAGCCACTGCCGAAATTCGGTCTCGAAATCCCACGGCTCATCGTCATCGCCGGCCGCGGCGTGTGCTGCATTGGCCACCATCTTCATGAGATTGAACAGGGGTAGGCCTACCGTGCCTGCGAGCAAGGCCGTCATCCCCAACATGCCGGTCAGGGTGCGCCTGGCCAAGCGCCGGACTTCCGGTGACTGGCCACGTACCGCCTGATACAGATTGCGGTACATCAGCCAGGTCATGCCCACCGAGTAGTTTTTGAACTGCAGCAGCACCTTCGATACACCGTTTTGCATGAACCGAGGCCGGTTTGCATTGCTGTAGTCGAAATGCGTCCCGTTGATGGTGTCCGAGGCATGCCGTACCGCTTCATCGAAGCTCTTTCCGTCGGCACGAGCCAAGCGGAACGCCGCCACGCCGGCGGCCTCGCGGTTGACCACCTCGGCCTTGTGGAACATCCACGACATGACATTCATGACCTTGGCCCAGCCAGGGTTCGACGTCAGCACGTTGCCCTCGGCCGTTCCGGCCAGGGTGTGCGCATTGGTCCGGTCGATGTCGCCGCGGCGCTCCAGCACCTTGTAGGCACGCTTCTCCTCCTCATTGAGTGTGCGCATGATGTTGCCGCCGGTCCGCAGCGCGGCCGCTGTGGCGCGCCCAAGCTCGCGCGAGGCCTTGCCCCAGCCGTGCTTGGCGGCCAGCACCGGGAGCGTCACCTGGGCGCCCTGCGTGAGGTTCACGAGGGCCGAGGCCGGGCTGGCGCCGAGGTAGTACATGAATCCGATCGAAGTGGCCATATTGGCAAGCTGGCTGTCCTTGGGCGACATGATCCAGTCGTGCCGGCGCTTCAGTTCGGTGAGCAGCGCGTCGCCCTTGGCCGCGGACAGGCCCTCGGCCTTCGTGCTCTCGCCGAATTCGCTGCTCCGGCGGTAGTTGTCCAGGCTGATCTGCATCGCCTCGAGGACGGTGCTCATCTGCTGGCTGTAGCGCAGGCGCGCCAGTTGGTGCGCTCCATGGAACCCGTTCTTGGCGAAGGCGCGCAGCGCATCGTCACTGAAACCAGGGACAGACCGCCGATGGATGCTGCGCTTGCGCATGCTCATCTCGGGCAGGCTCTTCAGGAACATCTGATAGATATCGTCCTGCACCTTCTCCGAGACTCGCGCCTTCTGCAGCATCCCGATGATGTCCTTCACGAACGTACCTGATGGTGCATCCTTGGCGCGTGCCGAGCTGTCACGCCGGCCGGTGGCCTCGATCGTGAATCCGGCCTTGCGCAGCTTACTTTCAGCGGCCTTCAGCTCCGCAGCCGACTCGAACATCTTGAACGCGTACTGGTTGTTCGAATCGGTTGCCGACAACCAGTAATCTCCGTTGCGATCGAGCGGGAAATACACACCCTCGCGCCGGTTCGATTCGAACTGGAAGCGAATGCGGTCCTTCATGCTGCGTCGATAGGTTTCCGGCACATCCATGGCATCGATGCGTTCCAGTAACGCGCGCTCGGTGGCATCGGCATGTTCGCGGTACCAATTGCGTACTTGACGGTATGTTTCCCTGGCTGATTCAGGCAATGCATTCCAACGCGCCACCAAGGTTGGCCAGCGTTTTTCACGCAGCTTCTCGCGCGCAGGGATGGCGCGCAGGCGCTTGACCTCGTCCATCATCAGGGTCTTGTCGTCACCCGGCCGACCGCGCATCTGGCCGCGCAAGGCGCGAATGCGGTCCTTGATCTTCTCCGGCGTCCATTCGGACAGTTCACCACGGCTGTCCTCCATCGACAGTCTCGTGTATTCCTCGGACGGATCCAGTCCAAGAATCGTGGCGTCATGCATCAGTTTGTTCAGGCGCTTGGCATGTTCGGTCAAACCCCCACGCATGCCCTTGATGCCCTTGTGGAAGGCCCATCCTCGCCATTGGTCGGCGATCGGCGCCACGCCCTTCATCAGCATGCTGTTCGGATGCTCGCTGGCATCAGGAGATCCGGTCATCAACTGATTGCGATCGGCATCCATGCGCTGGTTGATGTCGGCATATTGCCTGGCGCCTTTGAGCGCCGGGTGCTCTTCGGCAAGCTCAAGGACGTGGCGCAACTGCAGCGCACCAAGGGTGGCCGGCTTGATGTCCTCCCATTTTCCCGTCAGCCAACCCTTCGCACGCTCCCAGGCGGACTGGTCCGGCGTCTCCAGCACCGAGGACATGGTGTTGACGCTGGCATCGGGTAGGCTGAAGTTGCGGCGCCCAGAACCAGAAACCCCGCCATTCGGCGGGGTCTCGGTAGTCGTGCTCAGGATGTCTTGTGGCGCTTCTTTGCGAAGGCCTTTCGCGCGTATGCGCTCACTGCGCGACCGTGCTGCCGCAGCTGCTCGATTTCGGAGCTCGCCAGCTGATCGGAAGCCGATGAGGTAGCGGGCCTCATCGGCTGTGAGCGCGGCGGGGTCGACGTGGAACTGGTTTCTGATTTCATCGCCGTACCTCCCTTCAATTTGCTGCTTCAGCTTGGCATCGGCCCGCAGTGTACCGGATCGGCTGGCATTGGTCAGCACGGCGGTACCCACGACCTCTCCGCCATTGGCCTGAATGTAGCTGGCCAGGTCGGCCAGCGTGCCGCCCATCGTGGTGACGTCATCCACCAGCACGTAACGGCCACCTTCCTTCACCGGACCAGAGAAAGTGGAACGCGCAATCATTCGCTCCATGGCGTTGGCACCGGTGTGCAGCGTCCTGTTGGTCTGGACGATTTCCGTGTCATCGGTGCCACCTGTGTGTTCTGCAAGGTAGGCAGCCAGGGTTCTGGGTATGGCGTTCTTGCCCGTCGCTTCCTCGGCATGGGGCGCCACGAAGATCGCATCTGA
Source organism: Rhodanobacteraceae bacterium (assembly GCA_027019085.1). Lineage (GTDB taxonomy): Bacteria > Pseudomonadota > Gammaproteobacteria > Xanthomonadales > Rhodanobacteraceae > Oleiagrimonas. Next base: position 58,383 of record JALUXG010000040.1, read on the forward strand.
GCCAAACTTCTCAGCCTGCTTGGCCAACGGTGCAGCCACCTCAGTTACTAGGTCCACGGCTGCCTGCATATCGCCGGCTTTGGCAGCGGCATAGTGTGGGTTTCGCTTGAGTGGCTGCATGTTCCGCCACAGGGCTATCGGATCTGATGCCTCGTCCGGGATGCCCTTGGACCGGGTCTGGTCTGGCAGGGAGAATCGAATGTCCGGATTATTGGAGTCAAATGTCCCGCGGTTTTCCGTTGCACTCTTGATCTGATTGGCCTTGAAAGCCACCCACTGCCTGGCTTCGGGAATGTGGATGCCGTCATAGCCTTGGGACTGAAGCTTGTCTCTCAGCGCCCGCGCCTCTTTCTGGCTGTCGATTGCCATCAATTCGTCGAGTGTCATGGACTTCGGTTTCTTGATCGACAAGTAGGCGTCAATCACGCGCTCATCTGCCGGTACGCCTTGGCTTGCGGTTTCAGCATAGCGCTGAGCACTGGACCTTTTTTCGGCAAAGAAATGCCCGAGTGGCGCTGTCATGTGCCCGGTATTGTTGCCAAGGCTTGCGTCATCGAAGGTGTAGAAGCCCTCGGATGTGCCGTGATAGACCATCTTCGGCTGACCGTCTGGCGTCGTGACCTTGGATCCGTCGAAGAACTTGCGGAACGCCGGCGACGACGTGGGCTCGGCCTGCGCGAACGAAATGGCGCCCCCGCCGGCGACCGGCCGCGAGTCGATGGTATCGCCGGTCTGTAGGAAGCGCTCCGAGCGCACCAACAGTTGCCGCAGCTCATCCTCGGACAGCTTCAGTGAGGGCATGAAGCGGCGCACGAACGCGTGCACGGCCGCGACGACCCGGTCCATTATGCCGTTGCGCACGCCCTTTTCAGCCATGACCGCCAGGGTTTCCTCCGCGAAGGTGCCGGGGTCGACGTCGCCATACCTGCGGCTGACCTCTGCCAGCACGTCCCGCATGGCCTTGCTTCCCTTGCCCTGCTCGCGAAGATCCTGGATGGACTGCGCAATCTTGTCCCAAGCGCCGGCGCCCAGCGCGTCGTCGACGATGCGGTCGATGCCATAGTGGCCGATCGCCTCGTGCGCGAGTACCTGGTGCACGCGCTCGGAGCTCTTCAAGTTCGGCGCGACCAGGTAGATGGTGCGGCCGTCATAGAAGCCCTCGGCCGAACGCCAACGCGGATCCGTCTTGGCATCGGCCGGGAGCTGGCGCGCGCTTTCCAGGACGTGCACCTTCGGCATGTCTCCGCGCCATTTCTCGGTGACCTTGTCGACCGCCGCTTGCGCGCGCTTGTAGGTGTCCGATCCGACCGGAGCCGTAGCCACACCCACCTGTTGCGCCTCGCTGGGCTCCTGGAAGCTGTAGAAGTGACCGGCCATTGTCTGCTGGCCACGTGCAGCTGCGGAATTGAAGAATTTGGTCGTGGACGTGGTCTTCCCGTCTTCGGGGGTAAACACGTCCAGCGCACGAATCCCCATGTCATTGATCAACCGACCGAGATTCTGGGCGGGCTCGAGTTTGTCGGCCATGATGATGCCGGCGCTGGCATTCGCCTGCGTCAGAATGGATGCAATCCGCGCGCTGCCCGAATCGGTACGGCCGGTCCGGAGCTTCGCCATTTCACTCATCGACACCGGCATGAACCCGATGACGTTGTGCCTGTTGTTCAGCAGGATGACCCCGGGTTCCTTGAACTTGCGCGCAATTTGGGGCGCATCTTCGGGCGACGTGATCTTGAACGCTCCGAACTGCTTGGTGATCCGGCGATATCGGCGTTCCAGGCGCGGCACGGTCCCGGTGCGCGCCGCAGTCGTGATCTTGGACCGGAAGCCGCCCACCGCGCCACCTTCCTGATAGAACGACGCATCGGTTTCCCCGGGCGCCACGGTAATCATACCGTGCGCAGTGATCCCGCTTCCTTTCATCAAGTCGATCAACGTGTCCGTGATGTTCTTGTCGGCGCGGCTCTGGTCCACATTTCCGCTGGGGTGGTTGTGCGCGAACCAGACGTCAGTGGCACCGGGAATCTCTGCCACGGAACCGAAGACCAGGCCGGGATTGACTGTGGCGCCGTCCGCGATTCCGATTGTGTGCCGGAGCACAGCCAAGGGCCGGCCGTCGGCATCGGCCACGACGGCCAGGAACTGTTCCTGGGGGGATTTGCGCAGGGGCGCGATGATGTGCGCGGCATCTTCCCAGCGCGTGATGCGCTTGATGCCCGACCGGAACTGGCCGGTGGCGACCTGCTTTACGTGCTGGGTGAGCTCGAGTGCTCCGCGTCGGGTTGCGGCCTCGGACTCGGGGTTTCCGCTCTGGGCGAATAGGTCGAGCTGACCAGGTACGGGGCTTCCGGCCCGCCGTCCAGACGGAGCGGTAGATTCAGATACACCAGATTGCCGTACCTTGCTGAGCTTTCCATAGGATGCGCCTCCGGCGGGTAGCGTGGTGGTGGCGTCGGGGAAACCAGATGCTCGGACATCACGCGAGAAGGTCATGGCCTGGATACGGGAGACCCGGGTGTGGTAGCTATCGCGCGCGCGCAGGTACTGATTCGAGCGCACAAGGAGCTGCTCGAGCTCGGCCCGCCCGACCTTCCAGCTGGGCATGATCTTGCGGATGAACTTGTGAATGGCACTAATTGCCCGATCCAGCCAGGCGTTTCGCACACCCCACTCGGCCAAAACAGCCAGTGTTTCAGCGGCGAATTCAGACGATCCTGTGCTGGAACCGTACCGTCTCTGCACCTCGGCGATCACACTCTCGATGCGGCTGAGACCTCGATTGATGTCCTTGCCGGCGGCAGCGTTCTGTTCCTGCTTCTGCAGCACGCGATCGCGCATGCCCTGCACCGAGGTGGCGACCCTGTCCCATGCGCCAGCGCCCAGCTCGTCATCGATGATACGGTCGACTCCGTAATGGCCGACCGCCTCGTGCGCCAGCGTGCGCTGCACGTCGGCCTTGTCGAACAGGTTGGATGCGACCAGGTAGAGCGTGCGTCCATCGTAGAAGCCCTTGGCGCCTTTGTAGCGCGGATCCGTCTTCGCCGAGCCCGGAAGTGCCTCGCCATCATCGACCACGTGAACCTTGGGCTGCTGATTGCCCCACGCGCGCGTCTGCTGTGCGACGACGTCCTGCACCTTTCTGGCATGCGCGGCACGTGCATTGCGTGCCTCCGCATCGACCCCGGAGAGATTGTCACGACTCAGCGAGAACAGCTTCACGTTTCCTTCGGGCGTCTTCTCGCTGTCGATGGTGTTGAAGAATTCGTCGTAGGCCGCACGGATCGCGGGGATTTCGTCGGCCGTGGGATACGGGTAATCACCGTTGCGATCGAATGCTTCTCCGCTTACCACGTTTGCCAGGTAGTCATTGGCAGCGTTCTGGTCCTTGAGCTTGCCAATCACGTACGATTCGAATGCCCGCGCCGACATTTCGCGCCCGGTCGACCAGTATTTCTTGCTCTTGATCTTGTCCAGGCGTTCGGAGCGCCGACGCACGTCGCTTTCAGCGATCGTGTTCTTGATGCGCACGAATGCGCGCGTGAGCTCGTCGCGCACACCCGGGACAGACTGGCGGCCGGACTCCGTCATGAATCCATCGGGGGATCGACGATCGGTTCGGCGCTTCTGGAAGTGGTTGTCCAGGGCGTGCCACCATTCGTGCGCCAGCGATCCCGGACCGCCATGCTTGGTGAGGTTGATCACCACGGCACGGGACTCGAAATGTGCCGCCGCTGGGTTCTTTCCGCCCTTGCCGCGCGCCCCGAAGGCCAGACCGAGCTCACCATTCAGCGAGAGCGCGGCCGGGGGGATTTCCAAGACACCGGCCATATCCATCAGCGCGTCGTAGGCATTGTTGAGGTCCTGCTGCCTACGCGCGTACTCCACATAGTTGCCGAACTGGACACCACGGAAACCGAAGGTGTCGCTGAACTGCTGCGGCGTGACGTCAGCACCATCGCGGTGATCAATGCCGATGCGGGTCTCGTTTTCGGCGCGGCGCACGGCCGGCTTCTCGCGCATCTTGGCCACGCGCTCAATGAGAGCTTCGCGATTTTCGTTCAGATAGGCGCGAGCCTTCTTCAGCGCTACGCTCTTATCCGCATCGTCGAAATGCTCCATGTCGATCGCGTCGCGCGGGATCTTCAGGCCGATGAAGTATCCTAACTTTCCCGGTCTGGCGTAGATGATCAGTGGCGGCTGACGCTTGGCCTTCTGCTTCTTCTGCTTCAGCTCCGGCAGCTTCTTCTTGAATTCCGCCAGGGCCTCTTCGCGCGTGTTTCCGACGGCCATCTGGTTGGGCCAGTTGCCGAAGACATTGCTGCGTCCCTTCTTCTCGATGGACCATTTCGAGACGTTCTCCTCCCCCCTGAATAGGGCGTAATGGTTCTGTTGGAAGGTCACCCCCTGAAGCGATATGTCGTGTCCGATTTCCTGGTACAGCTCCATTCGGCCTCGGATGCCACGGTTCAAGACTTCGCGTTCGGGTTTGCTCATTTCCTCCCGCACGCGCTCCCACGACACATCGCCAGATAGAAGGTCTTGGGCAAACCCACGCAGCAGCTTCACTGAATCAACCCATCCCCTGAGCTTCCAGCCGCGCGGCTTCCGCGGAATTTCGTCGCGGATGGCGTGTACGAAAGACACAACCTCGGGATCGACGCCGTTCTCGAGCAACTTCTCGTATTTCGGAGCCGGCCAGCTCTCCGAGAGAGGCGTTTCGGCAATGTCTGCTTCGCCAGCCCTTTTCAAGGCATCGACGTACTCGGTGCCGTAGTGCTTGCGCGCGCCGTGCAGGGTCTGGCCGAAATCTTCGATCTTTTCGCCCTTTTCGGTCGCTGTCTTGTCGGTACCGGGGTCCTTCACCGTCTGCTGCGGCGCGGCCTTGTTGTTGCCGGCCGGGATCAGGGCATTGATCGCCTTGTTCGCGGCCTTGTCGTCCATGTGCATGTAGTAAAGGTCGTCGACGGCTGCCGCGATCTGCTGCGCCGAGACGCCGGCGTCGACGGCGCGCTCGATCAGGCTGCTGTCAAGCCGGTCGTACTTGTTGGCCAGGGTCATGGCCATGTTGTCGTGCGCGTTGTTCGCCATGAAGAACGAATAGGCAAAGCCCTCGGGGGTCACGCTGCGCGCGTTCTTCGTGGCCTGGCTCTTGCCGCCGTACTTCTGATGCATCTTGGAGCCTTCGGTGGGCTCCACGGGCGCGATCGGCAGATCCGCGTTGAAGCGGCCCCACAGCAACGTCTTCTTCGTGTACGGGTCGCCCAGATCGTTAGGGTTGAACGACAGGCGCCACGGCGGCAGGCCGCCAAGCTTTTCGATGCGCCCGACCGGGTTCTCGATCGCCCAGACCGCAGGCTTGAAGTATTCGATGGTCCGCAGGGTCTGATGCACCAGCTTGACGCTTGAGACGGTGCGGCCGTCAGCGTCTTTCGCCGCAAAATGGCGGGCGCCGGACACGGCGAAGTCCGTGCACGGGCATGCCGCAAGAATGGCGTGCACGTCAAGGCCGTCGAAGCTTCCGAACAGTTCGTTGAAAAAATCCACGCTGAAGTTATGGATGTCCCCGACCTTGCGTTCCTTGCCGTTCGCATCCGTGAAAGTGCCGGTGTCCTGGATGTCGAAGCGATAGACCTGGTAGCCGGCTTCCTCCCACGGCTTTGACCACTGACCTGTCAGGTCAAACAGCGACAGCACGATCTTCTGGCTGTTTTCGTTGCGTATTTCCGTGTCCGCGCCTTGCGCGGCGGCGTGCGCTCGCCACTTGGCGATCTTCTGCTTGGCTTCCTTGACCGACATCCAGCCGTGCTCGTCCGTGTAGACCTTGGCCTTTTTGTCGAGGCGTTCAATCTCGGATTTTGCCGGCGGCTTGAAGATGTTCGTTACCGCCTGGCCGTCCTCCATCATGCTCTTCTGAGCCTGATTGAACTCCTGAACGATCTGGCCCAGCTCGCGATCGTCGGCGCCGACATGGACATGCTCGGGGGCGGTGGCGTTGTCGAGCGACTTCTCGTATTTCTCTGACGGCCGCGAGTACATGATGCCATCGGGCGTTTCGGCGCGCGTCCATCCGTCTTGGGCCTGCCGGCGCTTGAGCGCGTACAGCAGGCGATTTGTATCGCCCTTGCTATTGCCCTCTTTCCAACCCTTCTTGAGCATGACAGAACGGACGAAATCGCCCGAATTCTCGCCTTCTCTTGGCAAGATCAACAGCTCGGCCTGACCGCTTGTTTCGATCATGCGCCGTGCGGTGGGCATGGAAAGGTTAAGCCGCGCATCAAATCCGGCCGGATCCAGGTGCAGCATCACACCACGGTTCTGTCCCTGGCCAAGAGCCAGATCCCGCGTGCTGGCGGCAAACTTCTCGTTTAGCCCGGGGCCGGAGCTCCTGCGCATGCCTTCCATAAGCTCCACGGCGCCATGCGCGTTCGTTTCCCGGTACAGGTCCGTGGTGACCTTGTCCGCCGGACGCATGGGGTTGTACTTGGGTATCTCGTGCCGTTCGAGCTCGGTTTGTGCCGAAGGGTCGGCCGCGCTCGCATCCGGCGCGCGCTCGCTGACCGGATTCGATGTGTCGCCGTTGTGCAACCAGTCCTTGAATTCGGCCATGGACATGTCGTTCACGGGTCCGACCTTCCAGCCCTTGTCGAAGTTGGACAGGTACGCAGCTATGGCCTGTTTCTCGCTGTCAAAGCCGATCATGGCTTTGTGCTCGTCGAACTTGCCAGTCTTCTGGTCGATCTGATCGACCACATAGACGCGATCGCTGTCCGGGTTCGGGCCCACGTAGACGTCGACCTGTTCGTTGTCGGCTCCCACGGTGCGTTTCACGTATCCGTAGTGATCGCTCATCGTGTTCGACCAGGCCTTGCCGTCCTCACTCACACCGCTGCGCGTGGATCCGCGCGGGTTCTCGATGCTGATGTCCAGACCCTGCACCGAGACGTGGCCTTTCTTGTAGTTGCCCGCATCCTTCTGGGCATCCGTGGGCTCCGGCGCTTCGTTATTCGGCGATGAGGCTGCTTCTTTGGCTGCCGATTCGACCTTCGCGGCCGTGTCAGCTGGCTTGGCATTCTCCTTGGCCGGTGCCTTGATCTCGGTTTCCGGCACAGCTTTCAGGCCCTGTTCGATATCGTCCGGGTGCTGCTGCATCAGGACGGATTGCGGATCCCTGAGCTGCGCCGGTTTTGTCTCACCGATCGCTTTCAGCGCTATGCGTGCCTGCTCATCGCTGAGCGCCTGCACCTTCGGACGCAGCGCCTCAGCGCGCGCGCTGAGCTCTTGGCTGGCCTGGGACGGGTTTTTCTGTTGTTCCTGGTATCTGGCATGCGCAGCCTGCGCTTTAGGGGAAGGCTGGGCCGGATTGAGCGCCTTCTCAATAGCTGCATGGTCCTTGGCATCGAAGCGCAGGCCTCCGGCCTTGAGCGCGCGGCCCTTCTTCTTGAATCCCGCCTTGCTGAGCGCGGCACGAATCGCCGCCGGGTCGCCGTGCACGACCAGCCCCTTTGGTCCCTTCTGCGTGATCTTGAACGACTGGCCGGCGGACTGAGGCGCGGCATTCTCGGACGACTGCGTCTTGGCTTCCTCGGGCGCCGGCGCCGGTGTCGGCGTTTTCTCCGGAATCGGGGGCTTGGCTACTTCCCGGGCTTTCTCGCCGCCGGCAGAACCAGCTTGGGTTCCTGCACGTCGAGCTTGTTCCCCGCCGACACCACGGCCTGCATCATGGCCCTGTCGAGCTCGGGGCTCGCTTGGTTTGCCTGCCGCGTTGAAGAGGGTTCCTGCCTGCTTCGGGGCGCTTTCTTCGCTCCCATACCGTTTCTCCTGGTCCCTGCGGACCATGTCGATGACATCGGCGGCCGCGAGCTTCGGTGCACCGAACATATCATCATTGCTGGCGTGCTGCTGGTGGCGTTGCACAATCTCTCCGGCATACCGCAAGCCTTCGGCCATGCGCTTGGCCGATCGCGCGTTCGCCGCGAAGAACTCGGCCCAGGCATCGCCTGACGTGTCGCGCCCGACAAGATCGCCCTGCGCGAGCAGCTTCCCGACCTTCTGGCCATTGTTGTGGGCCTGATGGATGACGTTCATCGCCGCAGCGAAGCGCTGCGCGTAATCGCCCATCGGCCCCTTCGGGTCGATTTTCGCCCACGTCGGCGCGGCGATGACCAGTGCGTTGAGTGCGTTCCTGGCATCGGGGTTCGTTTCCTCGGCCTGCGCGGCGATCAGCTTCGGATCCCCGTACGCCTTGGCGAAGATCGCGGCGCGGAGCCGGTCGAAGTACGCCTTGTTGGCCGCGCCGTCGGCCGTGACCAGTTGTCCGCGCTCGGCCGGGCCAAGCGCGTTCAGGAACTTGCGGTGGAAGGTGGCGCTCATGTTGGTGGAGATTCCACCATCGGCTGTCAGCGGCAGGTCGGCCAGGTCTGGGAGCGCGCGCGCATCGGTCTGCGCTTGTTCGGTAGGGGAAAGTCCCAGGCTCGTCGAGGCATTCGATGCCGCACCCATGTCGCCCTGGTTGTGCTTGGCGTCGTACAGACGCACGACCATCGGCCGTTCCTTGGACTGGATCGCGGACGGCGAAATGCCAAGCATTTGCGTATCGTCGATCAGGCCCTGCTTGTAGTCCTTGCCGTTTCCGCGCTTCCACGCGGCCTGGATGCCTGCGGTGCGGCCGTTGTTCAGGGCCTGCAGTGGAGCATTGGCGTAATCGCTGTTGACGGTGCCATCTGCGTGATGGGATGCGGCCACAGTGTTGGCGTCGACGACCGCGTACTGCACCGGAATGGATCGGCCATCAGCCAGCCTCACCTGGTCGGTCTTGCCTCTGTCCTCGGCCGGCACGGCCTCGTCAGGCGTCTTCGACGCTACCATCGGCGCGCCCGAGTTGGCGTCGCGCGAGAACGACAGACGCGTCGGGTCCGGGTTCTTGGCGATTTCCTGCATCTGGACGACGCTGGCTGCCCTCGATCGGTCACGGTTCTGCAGCGTGGCTCCCTCCGGCGCCGCGCTCTGTTCTGTGCCTGCGGCTACCGCCTGTGACTGCTCGGCCTTGGTGGCCGCCGTGGCGGTATCGGGCGAGGACTGCAAATCTGCCTGCATCTCGTCGAAGTTCCGTGTCGCCGGCTCAAGCGGACGGTTTGCTTGCAAGGCCTCCCCCATCATGCGACTTGCCGGGCGACGGGCTTTCTTGATTTCGGATTCGGATACGCCCCATGCCTTGGCCAGCTCGGGCACGTTGATGCGGGTGGACCGATGCGCGCGCCACTGCGCATCGATTTGGTGGGCCAGCTGCCGCACCAGCTGGCCTGGATGCGGAGCATGGGCTTCTCCGGTGTCTTGATCGATCCATGCGGCCGGTAGCGGCTCTACCAGGGCCGGCTTCTCAGCTTTGACTGAATTTGCTGCGGGGCGGGTTGTTTCGCCAGCCTGATTGTCTGGGCCGGCCACCGTGCCCGTCACCTTTGCACCCTCAGCTGCTGTCTTTGAGGCTGCTTCGGCCAGTGGATCGATTTGATTGGCCACATCGCTGATACTGCCCGGTGCGGCGCCAGGGAAGCGTTCAACAACGGGTTCACCGGCATGATCTTGGGTGTGCGAAGTGCGATGCAAAACACCTGCCGGCGCATCGAAGACACCACCACCCAGCGCACCGGCTGCGCCACTTTCGAAGTAATCGCGCCAGGCATCCGGGCCCGTGGTTGGTGCACCGCCGCCCACACGCTCAAGGTACGACTGGGCCACCTCCGTACTGCCCTCACGCGCAGCGCCGCCAAGTGCCTCGCGCGCCACACGTCGCAAGACGCTGCCGCCCTTCGGGCTGGCATGCAGAAAGCGCCCGAGATTGATGGCTTCGGCAGCGGTATCAATGGAGCCCGCAACAATGCCAGCCCCGACTGCCTGCGCGGCCTGGCCGCGCGATATGTCTTGCGGGTTCACACCCTGATCGAGACGATTTTCCACCGCCTGACCCGTTTCCAGCGCTGAATTGAGTCCGGTAGCGCCAAGCACACCGCCCAGCTTTCGAGCCTCGGCGGTTCCGGCATCGCGGATGAGCTTTGCGGCTCCTGCCTCTGCCACATCCTTGCTGACACCCTTGGCCAGTTGATTCTCGACATAGCGTTCGGCAAGTTGCCTGGCCTCATGCAAAAGAGCCTTTTTCCCGACCAGACCCGCAGCTCCGCCAGTGATGGCGCCGGCGACATTCCCCGCCCCTGGCACACCCGACCCAACTGTGCCTCCGATGGCTGCTCCTCCAAGCGCCGTAATAGCTGACTGTAGGGCCTGACCGGAAAGGTTGCCAAGCGTCGATCCGGCCCAGTCACCGAATTTTGCTTTGCCCTTGAACACATCTTCCAGGCTGGGGCCAGCCAATGGCTCGCCTTGCTTTTTCCCGTACCGGTACAGACTCGCGCCGTAGCGGGTGAGCTTGGGGCTATCAATCAGCTGGCCGGCCGCGATACCGGCCGCACCCAGCAATTCCTGGTCCTGTGGAATGGTTTGCTGCAACCCGCGCTTGAAGGATGTCCCGAACCCACTCGAGCGCGACTCATCGACCGATGGTGATGCAGGCGAGCCCGACTCCAGCATCGTGAAACCTTGAGGTGGCGTAGGACGCTTGAGCGTAGGTGGCGACGATGCAGAAGGCTTCGAAGTGCGGGCGCTGGTATCAGTGTTGTCTTGCTGTACGGGATCGAGGACACGAAACCCGGATGGCGGAGCAAGGAGGTCAGTCACAGCGGTATCCATTGTCCATTGACGTTGACGATTCGATGCCCCTGCTTGTCGGCGGCCACGGGCAGGCCCATCAGCTGTGCCGACTGCAGCCTGGCATCGGCAATCGCCATCGGTTTTCCAGACAGCGCTGCATTCTTCACGGCATCATTGGCATACTTGGTGATATTGTCGAGAACCGTCTGCGCTCGCTTTTGCCCCGGCGAGTCCTTGGTGATCCGCAAGCGTACCGGCTTACCATCAGCGCCCAGCGCACGGCGTACGGTGCCATTGGGACCAATCAGGCCCAGAGAGCCATCATCGAGTGTGACTTCCTTGGGTTGGCGTGACAGCAGTGCGCGGCTTTGATTGCCTTCGGCGCGCACCATTTCACGCTGCAGGGCACTCTCATCCGAAGCACTCTGGCGCGCACTGGCAGACGTATCGGCAGCATGTTGACGGGCCGATGCAGCCTGGTTTCGTGCGAGCTGCGCCAGCCCTTTTTCAGCCGACCGGCGCTGGCGTACGGTTCCTGCGTCCATTTCCACGCCAAGGTTGTGCGCTGCCGTTCCCAGTGGAGATCTCCAATCCTGGTTGGCTATCGACACGGCATCGGACTGATCCAGCTTGCGTTGCCAGGCCGGGCTGGTGTTGTCGAACATCGGTCCCTGTCTTGCGCGAAGGATGCGATCGGCCATGTCGCTGCTTGACTGCGTGCCTCCATATACGTCGCTGGCCAGCGGCCGCATCAGGTTGGAAGCCGGAGCCACATTCAACTGCTTCGCGGCATCGGCAATGTCTTGCTGTGTAAGGGTGCGCTTGATGCCGGCACTTCCATCGCTGAACACAGCCACCGGTGTACCGTCGGCATTGGTTTGCTGCACGGGTGCAAGGTTTCGGTGCAGATATGTATCGGTTTGTTTGCTGATATCACCGGCCAATTTTTGGTACGCCGGGCTGCCGACTACCTTGGATGGGTCGACCGTTTGGGGTGGGGATGCATTCGTATCCTGACCCGGGTGCACCACCATGGCCGTCGGTGGCGGCGTGCCTGTGGCTTGTGGGGCCTGTTCTGGTTTGAGGACACCGGCATTTTCCAGATCAGACGTTGTGGGATTGAAGGTGGGAAACACGACACGCCCATTGACGTCGAGCGTGGGTTTGCCTTGTGCCCACCCCTGTACCCGGTGCGATAGGTTGAGAAAATCGCGCGCTCCCTGCATGGGTTCGCCATAACGTGCGCGGATGTTGGCCTTGACCGCGGCCATATCGTCCTTTGGCAGACCCACGGTACCCATGTTCGGGTCGGTGTTGACTTGCCGTGGCGCGGGCGCCGGTGCAGGACGGGTCAGCTTGGATGCCTCGCGCATCTTTTTCGGATCGCTGCGCGTGTCATCGGGAAGTACCAGTGCCATCTGCGTTCTCCGTTACACCAGGGGTGTCGTGTCATCGAGCGAGCCGGAATAGCTGAAACTTGTGCCGCACGAGGACGACTCGCTGCGTCCCGAGTGCACGCCGGCAGAGAAGTTCACGGCGCTCATGCTCGAAGCGGCCAGCTGCGTGGAGGTCTGGGCGATACCTTGCAGTTTGGCCACGATGACCCGGCCCAGTTCCACGACTTGATTGATCGCCAGCTCGGTATTTTTCAGCTGCGTGTCCACCCGCGCGCGCTCGGCTTCCAGGCCAACACTCACCTTGCGCAGGTTGGCATCACTGGCAATACCCTGAACCCGGGCTGAGGTCTCATACACACCGAGCCGGGTGCGGTAGATGTCGGCCGTCGCCGTCAGACGCGTTTTCTCTGCTTCAAGGTCTGCCAGCAGCTTGTCGCGCTGTGTTTGCCAGCTATCCAGGCGCAGCTTGTTCTGATCGATCTCCAGCTGCGATCGCCGCACTTTCTGATCCTGGGCATTCCCCCATGCCTGAATGCGCGTGGCGTAGCCCTGCTCGACCAGCCCGTACAGCTGGGCACGGGTGTTGTTGCTCTCCAGCTTGCTGCGGAAGGCATCCCATTCGGTTTTGTAGGCGTTGACACGCTCGGCATAGGCTTCGATCCGGGAGCGCTGGAGCTGGATCTGGGAATTGTTCTGCTCAATCACCGCACTGGCGGCCTGAACGTCCGCCTTGTACATGTCAATCAGCGACTGGACGCCGGCCAACTGGGCATTGTAGACACGCACCTTCTGTTCATTGAGCGTCCCTTTCAGACGTTCACCTTCCAGTTGCGCGCGGTATTTCTCCAGTTCAAGCAATTTCCCCTGCAGCTGCTCACGCCATACCTGTGCCTCGGTCTGGTAGGCCTGCAGGTCCAGGGTCGCCAGGGAAACGCGTGCATCAAAGATCCGGATGCGCACATCCTGTACCGCCTGCGCTGTGGCCAGGCTGACACGCATGAACTCGGCGTGGTCTTCCATCATCCTTGACTCAAGCGCCACACCTTCGGTAACCGCAAACCGAAGGTTCTCGATCGCAATCTGCTGGTCCTGGATATGGATGTCACGCGACAGTTTGTTGCGCTCGTTCTGGCTGTTCTGGCGCACCATGCTCAAGCGCTTGTTCAGGAGCCCACTTGGCTCGGAGAATCCGCGCGCCGCGTACTCGTCGACCGCCTGTTGGGTGGCACGCTCTTCTTCGGCATCGACCGCCGAAAAAGCACGGTCGCGCAGAGCCTGCGCAACATTCGCCGGCAAGCCTGTACCCCCATCGAGCATGCTACCAACTCGCGTTTTCACGCGGTTGAGCAGGTCGGAGGTGTACTTCTCCGGCGTGAAAGCGAAGGTCTCAAGCGGTGCCTCAATGCTTGATATATCCGGCTTTTTCGCCGTGAAGGGTTCGAATGTGATGGTTGGAAGGGTTGGAAGATTGAGGCTGTCCAACACCGGGACATCCGGCAGTACCAGTGTAGGTCGAACCGACGTGGGTACAGGCGCCAAAGCCACCGTGTCCGAAGGTGGCTGCGCGCTCAATGGCGCCGGCTCAGTGTAGTTCCTCAGCGCCGGCAACGGATTGACCGGAGCTGTTGGGACCGGGTCAAACGCAAAGGGTGTCAGGGCGATGGAAGGGGCATCGGGCAGTGTGCCAGGATCCCTGAATGTCAGGTCTTTGGGCTCAGCCGGAGCTGGCGGCAGTTTGATCGAGAACAGGTCCTCATTGAAATTGAACCCGACATTGAACTTCACAGGTGTAATTTGAAATCCATCCAGGCTGGATATTTCATCTCGTGCCAGCTTGTAGGCTTCGGTGGCGAACTGGGTGTATTTGTCATACGCCAGAGCGACCATATTCACGGCCGGGTCGCCCAGTTGGATCGCACACCCTGTTTGCGTGATGTTCGGTGCCATTACTTGATTCTCCGATCCTTGACGAGCGGCAACCACCGGAAGCCGTCCAGGCTGAAATCAGCCCCGGCAACGTTGGCTATTTCAAAGCCCCAGTACGCGCTTCGCAGACCGCGCCCGATCTTCGCCCTGCCATACGTAATTTCCTGCGCCGGCCGAGATTCGAGCGCATACCAATGTTCCTCGAGGTCACCGGCATCATTGGTGACAATGACCTTGAGCAGCATGCCGCCATCAGCGCGATAGCCCAGATACATCGATTCGGCGCCCTTGAGCGCGCTGGTGCCATAGTCTTCAAGGCCGAGACGGACCCGCGCCTCAATGGGTACACCGGCGTCATCTGGGCCTTCGAGCAGGTAGATGCCGGTATCGCTGCATCCAAAATACCGGTCACCGAACCGCGCGAACGAATTGAACGGGAAGTTGGTGTAGCTGGTGAATGCCTGCGTTTCGGCATGCAGCACCCAAGCCGTGTGCACGCCGTCGGGGAGGTGGAAGGTAGCCAGCACGCCCAGACCATCACGTATCAACGTGAACAGGTCGGCACGGGTGAGCGGTCCGTCATGCAAGCCCATGGTGTCATCGACCAGGGCCGTGAAGGTGGCTCTGCCGTACGGAACCGCATGCGCGCCGAGAGTATCCATCAGGGCCTGATAGCCCGTCAGGTGATTGGCATCGGATGCCTTCACTCCCAGCTTGGCCAGCACCGTGGCTGGCCAGACAAACCCGGTCTGGTCGGCCAGTCCAAGCGCTGACACCAGTGCATTGCGCGCATCAAGCAGGGATCCTGGCCCTGCCAGCAGGCCCAGGACATCACGCACTTCAAGTAACAACGAGCCCCAGGCACTGGGTGTGCCTTTGACGCCGATCTTTTCGGACATCAGCAGGCGCAGCACGATCCCGACAACATCGGCAAAACCGAGTTTTTCCGCGGCGTGCTGAAGACCATCGAGCAGTGTGGTCGGCGGCGTTGACACCAGACCGAGTACCGCTTTGCGCAGCATGACCCAGTCCGGCTGCGCCAACCCGGTCAGCCCAAGTCCTTGCACATACCTGGTCCCGACGGCGCCCACTGCGCGGATCTGAAGAAAGCCAGGCGATTGCACCGCATACAGCAGGTTGTCGATGGGCCCGGAGGCAAAAGCAAAGCCTGATAGCGGCGGGAGTATTCCCCGAGCCCAGGAGCGCGGTACGTCATGTCCAATGCCCAGCAGGGACGGCAATTTTCCGCTGGCTGCACCCGATCCAATCGAATAGCTGAACCCCGATGATTGCAGGAGCGGCAACGCACCCGAGCCGATGCTGGCGGGTGGCGTGATGGTCGTTTGATAGGCCAGCCCGGCCAGGATCGGCAATTGCCCGTACATGACGGACTGGCTTCCGGTCCATGCCCGCGCCCGCAACGGTGGCAGTGCCCCGTTACCATGCGAGAGGATCCCGGCACGACCGCGCAGCATGGGCAGCTGCCCAAGTCCTGACGCGCTGCCAAGTACACCGCCCAGACCACGAATCTGCGGCAGCTGCCCTCTTCCCGCGGCGCCGGAACGACCCGACCCAGCAAAAACGGGCAGCTTTCCGATACCCACGGCCGACTGTGGTGCATCCATGCCGCGCCCACGAAGTACCGGTAGCGCCGCTGATCCCGAGGCTGATCGGTAATTGGTGAATTGGATGGATGCCATGGTCAGGCCGCGCTCGGTACGCTGTCACCGGCGGCATACAGACAGCTGCCGGCAAATACCACGCCACTGTGCAGCGCGGGTCGGGTGGCCATCAGCTGACCCTGCAGCCAATACTGCACCTGCGTACCGAGCCGGCGCACCTCAAGCAACTGGCCTACGCCGTAGGACACCGGTGAGCCGACCAACACGCCTTTCTCGAGCTGTTGGGCATACCCCATATCTGCTTGCGAATAGACGTACCAGCCGTGCAGGATGGTGCTAGGAAACAGTGGCTGTGCTCGATTCGCGCGCAGGCCCACGATGATCCCGACGGGCAAGGTATCCAGACTCCAAGCCAGTCGCACGTCACCCGGCAATTCAATGATGCTGTCGGCACCGGCCGTCCATCCGATATCTGGATCCACCTGGGTGTGAGGCGCAATGTAGGGAGTAGCAGGATACTGCGGACAGACATAGCACCCCGCGCTGTCGAAATAGCACCCACGGCTCATCCGAAGCACACCGTTTTATAACGCAAAATCGTGTACACGAAGGTGCCTCCTGGGGTGTAGCTGCTTGGCGTACCCGATCCAAGGTTGGATGATGCACTCGTGCTGGCCACAAACTGCCAGCCGTAAACAGGAACCTGATGGCAACCTGCAGCGCCTCCCGAACTGGCCGGCGCACCGCTTACAGGGGGCTGCGGGCACGTGCGGCTGTAGGCTTGCGCCGGCTGGGCAGGTTGCCCTGGTATCTGCCGGACTACCGGCAGCTTGATCAGGCTCATTACTGCTGCATGTACAGCTGGAAGCTGTCGATCGGCTGCACGTTGGCCGCCACCAGGCTGACACTGGACAGCTGCAGGTCGTAGGAAGCATCCAGACCAATGGTGCCCTGCACCCGATAATCACCGGCCACCGCTGCTGCAGATCCGTTATCGGTGCCGACGCAGTACCGGTAGAAGACAGCCGTCCCTGATGTGCCGATCGTGCCCGACCAGGTTTCCGTGCCCGTTTTCTTGATCACGCCATTGGCTACCGCGCCATCGAAAGTTAGGCCCGTCGATGTGCCGTTGTTGGTAATGGTCACCAGAAGCGTGCTGCTTGGATCGATAGCCGCATCGGCCGAGGCCGGTGTGGGTCCGGAGTAGATGTAAATCTTTCCGGTATCGAGCAATGATTTCAGGCTGCCGGTGGCCAGCATCGCGTTCAGAAGTTCGGTGGACAATTTCAGCATGTCACTATCCTCATAGCGTCAGATCCCTACTGGAGGCAGGGTGTAGAGAAAACTGTCAATCTGCAGGATGTCTCCTGCATTGAATGTGGTCTTGGTCAGCGTCAGGTCAGAGGGTGATGCGGTCGATCCGACATCGCCGTCAATCCGCGCCGCAGTGATCGAATCAAGCCCATCGTCCACAGGCCCTACAAGGCGCCACCACAGCACCTGCCCGGGCTTGTTGGCGAAAAGATTCCATACCTCATTGAGTGGTTTGACCACGTACGTGTCGGCCAGCACGAAACGCAATCCAGGACTGGCAAGACCGACAGTGTTGATCCTGGCCATCGGTGCCGCAGGCTCCCCCATGTCGGAACTAGCCGGCCTGGGGCCACTGAACAGACGGATTTCTCCACCATCGAAAAGATCGGCGAAACTTTTCGTCCCGAGAATCGATCGCTTGTATCCGGATGAAACGATGAGCATGCTGTGTCCTCAGCAGTAGCACTGAATGCCGGAAATCAAATCAACACCCTGCAACTGCAGGGGCGTGCCGCTGGGCGTGCTGCCGTCGTAGCTGAGCGTCAGCTCGATGCTTCCGCCTGTCATGTCGACCCAGCCGGTACCTGTGCTGAATGCCGAGTCAAAATCCACTGGTTGCAGCAGGTATATCCAAGGATCTGCAGTTTCATCGACACTGCCGCCACCGCTCGGGTAGGTCAGGCCGGTGTTGGCGTCTTTCAGTACGGCACCGCCCGCGTCGCGCAGGGTGACATGTGTGATATCGAATGGAATGCTGTAGACCGACCCCGATACATTGATCACTTCGGAGCTTACCCAGGACGGCACCGGCGAAGGCTTGGTAATGCGTAGCCGTGCTATTCCGCTGTGCGGCCCGAGACCACAGAAACTGCAGGCGTTGGCAGCCGGTGTACGCAAGATCGCATCAGCCGGCAAAGACACCACGATGGCCGGCTGACCCGGGCCGATCGAAGCCACCACATCCACCGATCCCACATAATGGTCGCCATTGGCATCCAGGTCAGAGCTCGTGGGGTATGCCACCGTTCGGGTTGGATTGGCCGGGTCTCCCAGTGCCAGCAGATTGAGTGCTGGCGCCAGCACCGGCAGTGTACAGTCCTCACGGCAGCGCACCAGATCGGTCCAGAAACAGTTTCCGCTCATACCGCTACCGCCTCAGCCAGCCAGTCTGCATGCAGTTTGGGGAGCGATGCATCTGACCACCATTTACCGCCGACCACGGGCCGCCCTTCCTGCGTTGTGATGGCCGTCGACCCTGCATTGATTGCTGCGATGTAGTCATTGGGTCCAGGCATGCATTTTCCGGTGTTGTAGCCGGTTCCGGCTGCATAGCGACCGACCTGGTAGCCATAGATGACGGCTCCGAATCGCTCGGCATAGAAGGGTTGTACAAACTGATCCATGACCACAGGAAACTGGGCCAGGATGTCTGAGCCTTGAGGTGTCGCCACGGCTGGCGGTGCCGTGTACGTGCACATGTAGTAGAAATGCCACACATCGTTGTATGGATGCGGCCAGGCCGATTCATCAATGAGCGCGCCCTTGCGATACACTCGTACCCGATGGGATGCCTCACCCGTGCTGAGAAGGCATCCAGGTCGCGCAGCAGAGAATGTGAAAGGTGCGCGCCATGGGGCGCCAGGGTAGCTCCCGAATTGATACATCTGGGCGTAATCGATCGCGCGCACGTTGCGGGCGCCACTGACGACAAAGGTCGCGGACGACACATCCAGCACCTGAACCCCAGCTGCCTTGAAATCGAGCTCCGGAACGGCATTGTCGGTGTAGTAAAGCGCCAGCTCTTCCAGATCGCGTTCGAACTGCGCACCCATCCCGCCGATGCCGACGTATTGATAGGCCATGCCGTCGTAGAGGTACTGCCACGTGTCGGCATAGCCCGGTTGCTGGCCGATACGCACATTGGCCACGGCAAAGGCCGCATAGGCAATGCGTATCGAACCATGGGCGTTGTAGTCAGCAGCCAGAGGCACCAGACCGTTGTGCACGACCGGCACACCCGCTGGAAAACCCGAAGGGTGATGGGCAAGCTGCTCATCGGAATACACGACCGCGCTCGAATACCCCAGCGCTGTGGCCTGCACCGTGACGGTCACAGCGGCATCGATGAACACCTCCAGCGCGCGTACATCACCGGCCAGGTTGTCATTGGTGCACCAGGTCCAAAAGCCGTTGCCTGCGGCCTGTGCGCTCGCATAGCGAGAGGCCATGGCATCAGCGACTGCCTGCGCATCAGCATAATCGCGCAATGCACAGGCCTTGGAGCCATCTGGTGCGAATGACCACAGACTCAGGTAATGAATGCCTGGCACAGAGATCGTCCCGGCATCCTTCCACACCGTAACCGGTTGCTCGGCATGCAGCCGCAGCTTCGGTTTGTTCTTGAAATCTGCGTACCAGACATGCGCTACGGCCGTCAGCCCCTGGGTTGCTGACGTCAAACCGACATTGTCTGAAGGTTGATGGGCAAGAACGATCAGCCGATCGCGATCTGGTAGTACCTGAATCCCGGCGCCCAGCACCAGGCCATCCGGTACCGTGCCCAGCAACCGGCCCCGGCAATACACATGTGGACCCAGCGCCGGCCGTGTGCCGTAGGTGCCCGTGGCAAACCGGACGTAGAACTCACCATTGCTGTCGTACAGGCTGAGCGGCGCGTACACCGTATGGTTGTGGTAGGTGATCGGCCAGGTCAGGAACCCGATGTTCTGGCTCGGCGGCCCGTCCCAGCTGATCGGCGGCAGGCCGCCGTCCGCCGATTGAAACGTGCGCCGGCCCGCCAGTATCCAGTCCTCGCGCGGCTCGATGGTGAGCGTCGTACGGGCCTCATGCGAACCAACATCGGCAAAAAGTGGCGTCTTGCCTGCCGTGATCTGGAGCTCGGCGCTATGTTGTGTGGTCCAGGCATTCATCACCCAGGTCACCGAACCGCCTACCGCTACCAATTCCGTGTACGGCCCGGATGCGCTGTACCCGTTCCCGTCCTTGGAACGGCGCTCGACGGCCGTGGTGTAACCTCTCGGGAAGCTGGTCTGGCGCGCGCCAAATTGGGCAAGCAAAATGGCCAGTTCCTGCGCGGGCCTGTAATACCCCCGCGGCATCAAATAGGCGCCATCAAGCCCGGATGCAATCCGATAGGCATTGACCTGCGCAAATACCGTGCGTCTGGCGCCGATGTTGTCGGCTTCGCTGCGCGGTCGAAAGTCAACGAATTCGGGCCGGTATCCTCCCCACGTGGGCCCCGTAGGCCGAGCATCATGCCTCGGACTGAGAAATGGCCGCGGTCCAAGATTGCTGTAGAACATAGGCGCAACCGTGGCATCTTCCGGGGGATAGCCGGCCGCGCGATCGGGCGTCATCAAGGCCTGGTTCCAGGCACCGCCGGGCGTCCACCGCGTCGGGTCGAGTCCAGGCCGAAGGTTTCCGGCGCTGTACGGGTTGGTGCCCACCGGCACGATCGGCAGTCCTCGGCCGTGCGTGGCCGATACATCTGCCGGTCGCACGACGAAGCCGCGTGGCGCCCAAATCGCCGCTCTGCCTGTGTGTACCCAGTCGCGCGCGGCTTCCCGGTCCACCTCTACAATGGGTGTCGTCCCGTCGTATCGCGCGATGATGACCGTGCCATCGGGCAATGTGCGTTGCATGCGTCCCTGTCGATTGCCGCTCAGTTCCAGTTGCCGCATCAGCGTGCCGAGCAGCTTGCGTGCCGTATCGGCATGCAGATCGGCCATTTCCTGCGTGGTCTGCGCCGACCGGCGCCGGCGCATCCATCCCGTGAACCGCATCGATCAGGGCACGTCCTGGGCTGTGATGTCGTACTCGACGTTGAGCTTGTCACCGATCTGGAGATTTGACCGCGCGGCCGCGTCTTTCGAACAGCACAAAAGGACGCCGGTCGTGGCGTTCTTCGCCGACGCGGTCAGCATGGCAAATCCCCAGACGGTGCTGTTGATCACCGAAATGGTAAATGTGGCCGGGGTTGCCGCATTGGCTGCCGTTTTGGTGGCAATGGCATCCGGTGTCCATGCCGGTCGTGTGGTTTCGCTGTAGTCGACGAACTCGGTCTGTGTGGCATCGAAGTTGGCCGCGGTCAGCGCCGTACCGTCCGGCACCACGTTGCCTGCGAATGGCGCGATGTAGAAAGCGGTGCGCTGGGCGCCCTGGGCCAGATACACCTTGAGGATGTCGATCAGGCCCTGATCGACCAGAACGTTTGGTGAAATGCGTGCATCTTCACCATTGAGTGAGGACTTGAAGGCACCCCCCACGAACGCGCCTGCGGCGGGCAGCAGGATCCTGCCATCGCCAGACGGTTCATATCGGTGAGTGCGCAGCGCGCGCGCCAGATCATTGCGAAGTGATGGGTTCAACATGATGTCGGGCTCCTACCATTTGCCGATTGGGCACGCGGCCCGTTGGAAACGTGTCTTGGACAGCACGGGGCAACCGCACTTGCCGCACAGTTCCAAAGACGTGATGGGCTGAATCCGCTTGTGCGGACACTCCCTGCAGATCCCGAGGCGTTTTTCACGCACGTCCGGGGTGACCTTCTCAAGAAGATTTTTCATTGGTCGTGCCTGATGACGGTGACTTTGGCTACATCTTGAATCGCCAGGCCTCGCGCCTGGCCGCCGCCGGCGAGCGTGGTTACCACCTGATGCAGGCCATCGTGCTGGCGGAACATAGATGCACCGGTTGTTGCGGTGGGCGCCACCGTCTGCTTTTCCCGTAGCGGAAGAACGCCGCCCCCGGGGACGCCGATAACCCCGATGCCGTTGCTGGCCATCCAGTAGGCCACTTCCTCGGCATCCTGCATGCCGAAAACACTCCCGGGCATGCGCGCCAAAGTGCCTGGCACAGCGCCATACGGGTAGACAATGCGAGGCGAGAACTGGGATGGATCCCCGGATAGGAAGTAGGTGCGATTCCCACTGGCGACAAACAGGCCCGCACCGGCTGTTCCCTGGCCCACTGAGGCCAGAAGGTCGCCAGACCCTGACAGGCGCAAACGGCTGTCGCGCGGATGGTGCAACCCGTAGCGGAGCGGCTCGGACCATACCAGCGTGCCATCGGCCTGCAGCACGAACAGGCGGCCGGTGTGCAGGCAGATGTAGCGGCCGGGCGGCATCGGCTCCAGGAACTGGGTGTCGAGCGGGCGGCCATGCCGGCCACCGCCGATATAGGCTGTCTGCAGGCCCACCGGGACGTCGATCGAGCGCTTCAACGTCTCGCCGTCCGCAGGCGACAGGTAGACCCGAACCCCGGTCACGTCCGTTGATGCCGGCTGCGGGATCTTGGCCAGCGTGATGCCGCCGCCGTTCGGCAGATCGATCGTCGCGGCCAGGCCGGTGCCCGATTCTTCGCCGGTGGCCAGCGTGTATGTGATGGCCACCTGGTAGGTGCCCTGCGCCAGCGAACCATCCGCGGCGACCAGCTGCGGCTGGCCGGCGGGGTTCGGGCAGCCCCATGGCGCCGGCGTACCATCCACCAGCACCGCGCCCTTGCGCACGCCATTGGACCAGAAAATGCGATCCCCGATGATCTCGTAACTGACACGCTTGCGCGGCTCCAGGCCGGCCTGCACGTCGAACACGCTGCCATCGGGATCGAGCGCGCGCAACGTACCGTTCTCCACGAACAGCGCGAAGGACATGGACGGTGCCTTCCAGAGCGAATGCATGCGCGTGCCGGCGTGCTGCAGGGTGTATCCCTTGCGACGGTGCGGCTTCCCCGCGCCGGTGGCCAGATCCACGTTCTCTGCCTGCAGCAGCGCTGCTTGCGCGTTCCCGTTGTCGTTGATGGTAAGTTCGTGCGGCTGGTGCTGGTTGTCGATGCCCGCTGGCCATCCGGATCGACGGCGCAGATTCTTTTCAGATATACCGGCCACCGTACTATCCTCTGCCCTGGCGAACGTTTTGGCCTGAGTTCTTGGGTCGATGGTGATCGATCAAGGCCTTGGTATCGCGTCCGATGGGTATTGCTCTGGGCTTGATGTTGGGTATTGATACCTTCGTGTGCACGCGGTCTCTGGTGACCACATTCACTTTCATCACACCGTATCCGCAGGCAGAAAAGCTACCTTTCCGGACACCACCGGAATTGCATACTTGGTAACCGGATTGACCAGCACCAAGCTCCAGCGCAACTTGGTCTTGATGTTGGTGGGACTGCCTTTCCAGGTATCTGCACCCGCCACGGACAACAGGATGGTGCCGTTGGACGGCACTGGAACGCTGAATCCCTCCACAACCGGCCATACCGGACTCACGGCATAGAAGCCGGTGCTGGTGATTTCGAAAATGGGGTCGGAGATAGGTGTGCCAGATACAGCATCAACAAGCGGTGCACTCTCGCGAAGCTGGGCTCGAACGGCATACCCCGTGAGATCCACGGGGAGATTGGCGTCATCGAGGATCTGCAGTGATTCTTCCCACGTCACGCCAAGCGGGACAGCCGGGCTGTAGTTTCCGAATTGTCTGGCCATCAGTACATGTGTGCCCTGCGCACGCGCGGTGGGCTGTCGGCCCAGCGCGCCATGTCGTGGAAGGTGGGCCGCGATCCGAATCGTGATTCGAAGATCGCCAGCTGCGTCTCGGCCTTAGCCGTGTCGTAGGTTTCTGAACCCTGCTTCAGATAGGCCTCATAACAGGCCCAGTGCTTGAGGTCTTCAGCATTGGAAAGGTGGATTATCGGCTCGTCCTGAGAGGTTTCCATTTCTTCGAGCTCGACAGGCACACGCCAGCATCGAAGCCGCAGTTCGTAGGCCACATCCGGCACCGGATGAAGCCGGATGCTCTTTTGCGCCAGATCCATAATCATGTATTCAGGCGTGGCTGGCGTCTGGTTCCCGTTGTCCCAGGCATCATTGATCTTGTCCATCGATGCCGCGGTCACCGCATGCAGCTTTTTGTCCTGCCCGGTGAGCATGCCCGAGCCTGGCACCAGGATGCTCGCATCCAGAGAGATGGATGCCACACCGGCCTGCAGAGGGAGAAGACAGCGTTTTGGATCGCTGACGGCATCCACCTTCAGCATTCGGCCCCGAATGCAGACTTCGCGAACGGCATTATTCATCCATCGCGTCAGCTCATCGTCGCCCCACAAGTAGGGCTGAACCGTATCGTCAAGCGTGCTGCGCGTGGCGGACAGAAGTTCTGCGAGGATCATGAATGATCAACCCTGTCCGGCCACCTTGGCGTGCTCGATGACCGTGGCCAGATGATCGGAAACCCCTTTGCGCGGGCTATCCTTGGTCTGCTCCAGGGCATGGGCACACTTGACCACTTCGATGCTGCTGACCGCGCGAAGCAAGCCCTTGATTTCCTCGGCGGTTCCCGAAATAAGTGATTCGGCTTCATCACGCACTTCCTGCGCAAAACTGGCCAGGCCCAGACTGTCATCGTCTTCGTCTTCGTCTTGATCATTCGGCAGCGGTGGCGGATTGCGCTGCAACTTTGCGCCCGCGGGGTAGAAGTGTCCGGTCTCGATCAGCCCCTTGGCATCCTTGTCCGGTACTTCACTGACAAATTCGCCATTTTTGTCACGCTTGAAGACGTAGCGCGATCCGAAGTAATCGACGTTGCGCACATCAACATTCTTTGGCTTGATCGCACTTACAAGTTTCATCTTTGATTTCCCGTGACGGTAATGAAAACCCCCGGCATCACGCCGGGGGTTGGGTCGATCCTATGGTCTGCTTACCTCGACCATGGATCAGTCGACAGCGTGATCCCAGGCACGCACGGCCAGGTCCAGCTGCACCTTGCCGGCGGCAGCCTGTGTGGCCAGCGCGGCGGTCAAGGTCAGATAGATCGGCACTTCCACGTCGGGATCGCCGATGGCCACATCCGGAAGCGAACCCACGTTGCGGGTAACGGCCGTCCCTGCTGTCAGGCCGGTGGCCAGTGCGGTTGGCGTGACCAACGTGCCGACGTTGTAGGTGCCGGTTGGGGTGGCATTGGAATCCAGCACCGGG
Organism: Rhodanobacteraceae bacterium; assembly: GCA_027019085.1. Taxonomy (GTDB): domain Bacteria; phylum Pseudomonadota; class Gammaproteobacteria; order Xanthomonadales; family Rhodanobacteraceae; genus Oleiagrimonas. The sequence goes on from JALUXG010000040.1 coordinate 83,336, forward strand.
AAACTCAACCGCGTCAGGTGTGGGATGAGCTTGCTGCCTGCCGGCACTACGCCGACCTGGATCACATCACCGTTCAGGTACGCCGGCGCGCCAGACAAATCGATAGATTGACGATCGACGTACACGGCACCGGAAGTCTCCGGGGTGACCCGTGGCTTCTGCTTGGCATTGTCGTACTGCATGAGAAGGTACCTCTTGGAAGATGGAACTGCACTGAATGGCAAATGCCCTGCCGGCTCATGCCGGCAGGGTCAGTTCACCGGTCTGATGTATCAGTTCGGATCGAGCGCGTACGTGTCGACCGAATAGGCGCCGAAGCGCGCGCCCTTGAACCACGCGGCCTTGGTGCCCTTGATCGTGGACGACGTGATTACCACCTGGTTGCCGCGATCCTCGGTCTCCTCGAACCAGTCGAAACGAAGACCCTGGCCGGGTGAACCATAGGCGTTGAGCAGCGCCTGCCGGCCCATGAATGCGGCGCGTGCGGCAGGCTGCAGCGAATCGACGCCGGCATCGTTGAACCGGATGATCGCCTGGTGGCTATGCAACACCACGCCGCGGTACTCGCCCATGGAGCCGGTATAGATCGGGTTGGATTTGCCGCGTTGGCTGGCAATCTTCTGGATGTCCAGCCACTGACCCGTCGTCGTGTTCGTACGCAGGGCATGCTCCTGGAACGGATGCATGCACATCACGTACTTGTTCTCGCCGTTGATGCGAATCGGCCGGATACGGATCTTGCCCGATGCGCCACCACCACTGGTCTGGGCCTTGGTCACACAGCGATCGACGACACGCAGATCCATGGCGTCATCGGCACCGATGTTGTTGAAGGCCGTGGCATTGCCGCCGTACACGATATGACCGGTGTCGGGAGCCTGGAGCGGGTTGCCCGCATATCCGGTATATCCGGGATCCTCGATGAAGTCATCGTTGATGCCGCGGGCGCCTGCCAGGTAGATCATCTGGCATTCGTCGTCCCAGCGCGCCCACCATTCGGCCATGCGTGCCCGGGCCACGGTGCGCAGGTTGTGCAGGGTGCGCTTGCGCGACATCCGGCCACCGGCATTGACGCCACAGCGGATCTGGTCGACGTTGACCTTGTCCGTGAACGGCTGCAATGCCTCTTCCTTGCCGCGCAGCACGGCATCGCCGTACGTCGGCTTCTGGGTCAACTGACCGAACAGCGTGACGGTGATGGAGTCACCGGCTTCGGATTCGAGTTCGGTCAGCACCTGGATCGGTGTCGGCGCATCGACTGCCTTGCTCGAGAAACGTGCGCCGAAGTAACTTTCGCGCGCCATGTCCACAAACAGGGCGGCCGACCAGCGCTTGACTGCGACTGGATCATTGATACCCACAATCGTCTGCATGAGTCTTTCCTCTTGATTTTCAGGGGTTCGGCACTCATGCGCCTGATGATGGAACGCGGGTGCTCATGCGCCCGCGGGTTCGGCCAGGTCAGGCCGTGATTGGTGTGCGCTGCAGGACTGGTCGCCCGGCGTGCGGCTTCTCGCTTCTTTCCGTCGGATAAACGCGCGACAGGGCCTTGCTCGAAGGGATCTTCGCACCTGCCTTGTACGCCTGAATATCCTCGTTACTGTCAATGCTGATCCGCGCCCGCTTCCCGGATTTTTCCTCGAGCTTGATCACCGAGTCTCCGATCCGGACGGCATCGCCCGGGGCAAGATCAAGCTTCAACGCCATCGGTTACTGGCCTCGGATATCCGAGCCCGGGCTGCTCGACAGATACCGCTCGCGCTCGGATTCGCTCATGTTGGCCATGGCATCTTCCAGGTCGCTGATGTCGGCATTGTCGAGTTGGGAATAGGTCGCGTTGCCGCGGGAATCCACGTCGGCAGCGGCGGGCGCGCGTTCCAGGTCGGGTGTTTTCTCACTCTTGTCCTGCCGCTTGCTGACCGCCTCAGTGATTTTGCGCGAATCCTCATGCTTGCGCGCTGGCGCCGGTGACTGTCCGGCACCTGGCTGTTGGTAGTTGAGGGCCTCGAAAGCCGTCTCTTCGGCGCGCCTGATCAGGGCAGCGGGAGTCAACGTGCCATTGGTCTGCTGATCAATGAGCGCGATGGCGTTCTGCATGGCCTGCGCACGGATGGGATTGGCCATGAAATGCTGGTTCTTGGATTCCCACTGCTTGGCTTCGGCCTCGAAATTGCTCTGTGCCTCTGCCGCTTGTTCGCTCTGAGCACTCTCCCACGCCTCATGCCTCGCCACGTAGCGGGATTCTTCGCGGTTGAGCTCGCGCAGCTGCTGCTGATACTCGAACGTGTCAAGATCGCCGTTATCGTACTTTTCAGCCAGCGACTTGAATTCGGCATCGAAATCCTTTGGTGCAGTGGGTTCGGGCTCCGCCGCGCGCGCGGTTCTCGTCTCATCGGCAGCATCGGCATCATCACCCGCGGGTTTGCCCTGGTCCTGGTCCTCGTCACCGGCATCGGGTTTGCCAGACGAGTCATCACCTGCTGTATCCGCACCATCGTCCCCGCCATCCTGCGCGCCGCTCGCGTCCGCATTGGCGTCCTTTTCGGTCTCCGACCCATCGGCATCGTCCGCGTGGCCTGCTTCGGCCTCACCCTTGTCGTCCTGATCAATCTCGCCGGCCAGTCTGGATTCTTCTTCCAAAGGCTCCAAGCCATTGTTGACGTCGTCTTCGATGTCGTTTTCGTCGCGGTTGTTTTCGGTGCTCATGGTGTCTCCGACATGTCCGGTAGTTGCGGTTTGTGGGCATCCGTGGTCTGCACGGCCGGCCCGTGGAATAGCCGATCAGCGGCTGGTGCGAGTGGTAGAACACGTGAAAGGATCGATGCGGTATCAATGGCGTCACGTTTGCCAGCGACCGTGATCTGCCGTGCACGTGCAGCCGCTTCTCCGGCGCGTGCCATCTTGAGATTGACCTCGGCATTGAGGCTGGCATCTTGCAGGCCCTGCTGGCGCGCCGCTTCTTTTGCCTTCTGCTCTTCAGCTTGCTTCACTTCGGGCGAATTTTCCTTGCCCAGTGCCACCTGACCATTGATCTTGCGTATGCGCGCCGCCAGCTCGTTCTTGTTCGGCAGGTCCGTGATGTCGATGGCGATATCCAGAAGCTGGACAGCCACATCGCCTGGCAGGCGCCCAATCAACTCGAACAGAGATTCGGCCAGGGCCATGCGGATGGTCTCGCGATAGTCCATCTGGTCGACGATGAAATCGGCCTGCTGCCGGGCGATGTCGTTTTCAAACACGACCTCCCCTGTTACCGGATCCAGCTTGGGCTGGTTGATCTTGATCCATTCCAGGCCGCCATCAGGCCCAGAGATGCGGATGACCTGGGGGAGCGTCATGAATTGCTCCGTCAGGCTGACGGTCTTCTGCCCACTGATCTGGATGGATTGGCGGTAATTGTCGAAAAGCGCGGCCGTGGTCACGGCGCCCTGCTGTTGCTTGGCCAAGATCGCGCGCCCGGATTGGTCGCCTACACTCTGGCCCGTGTTCTCGCGCGTTACCCCACTGGCTTCGAAGATGTTGTTCTTGGCCTCGGCCAACATCTCCATCTGGCCATTGGCCTTGGCCTCATTCGTGCGGATCACGAATTTCCCGGAACTCAGGGCCCCTGGCTTGAGCCGCATCTCGCCATCGGAGCGATGCGCCTCATCCAGCACAGTTTCTTCTGAGTCCTCATCGACAGCATCGGACTCATACATCACCTGCTGGGTGCTCAGATCAAACAGGATCTTCGAGCGCCTCTTGTTGTATTCGTCCTGCGCATCACGAGCAGGCCGCACCAGTCCGTACGGCATGCCATCCCGGTGCCGGCGCTTGCACCACACTGCGGTGAACGGGAACTCGCCATGCTTGTATGGGCTTTTCTGGACCTTGAGCAATGCTCCGGGCGTCCAGAACGCCACCCACACTTCTTCCGCCACGCTGTCGACCAGACTGACCACACCCGTGCTGACGGCCTCGGCCATGTCCCGATCTTCCGGGTCATAGGTCTTGCCGTGGTAGTCATCTTCCCCATAGGCCACCATGGTCTTGGTCGGCTTGATCTTGCGGTACCACGTCTCGATGACCAGCACCCGCTGTCGCGCGCCCTGGATAGCCAGGCCGTTGATCATGCTGCCGTGGGTGATGATCCGGGAGCCACGACCGTAAAACATCTGGGGCATGGTCCCGTCCAGCTCCATCTGCTCCTGTTCGAGCCCGTACATCGCCACGGTCTGATTGCGCAGCGCCTGCTCACGATCCGGGAACAGCGCGGTGGCGTAGTCAAGATCCAGCCACTTTGGTCGATGGATGTAACGGCAATCCTTCAGATCATTGCGGACGGAAAATGGGTCCCACCACATCGATTTCCAGTCCACGTGGCGCAAACCCACCGGGAAATCGAACTTGTCGGATCGGTAGTATTCCTCCATCCATCCCACGCCGACGATGGCAGCATCCGTGAAGGCACGGCTGCGCTCCCATCCTGCGCCGTTCTGATCTGAAACGAACTTCAGGACCTCCTTTTTGACCTGCGCACCCTTCACGTCGTCGTCTTCGCGCGGGAGCACATCCCAGTCGATACGCGTGCGCCGTTCCGTTCCGGCCACCCAATCCACCATCATCGTGATGATGGGGAATGTCAGGGGTGCTTGGCCGCGATCCTCCAGGACCTTGGCGTCCTCCGGGGACCATTGTTCGACATCGTAGTAGTCGTGATCCTTCCACATTTCAGCCCGGTTGTCGGCATGGCCATTCAGCGCTTCGGCCCACCACGCTTCGAACTGGGCAAGATGTTCTCGATAGGGCTGCGCGTCGTACCTGTGCGTGGTCAGCGAGTCGAGCGTGATGCCTCCCCCATGCTCGGAGAACGCATCCTTGGACTGGATCAGGTTGATGTCCATATCAGCCAACCACGCGCTTGCCGCCGCGCTCAACAAAGAAATCGAGACCGTCCTGGGCACAGCGCTCCATGAATGCATCCAAGCTCCGGTCCTTGAACATGTCTGGATCCGGCGGAGAATTCTTCAGGTCTTCCATGAAATCCATGATCGCGTCGAGTAGCCGAAAACAGTCATCCTTGGTCACAAACCCCCATATCTGACGAGCCAGTGGTGGCACCATCTCGCTCAGCGCATCGCGCTCAGCGAATCGCCACATGTCCCCCAGCTTCACATAGACCCCGGCTTGTGGATTTCCGCGTCGGCACAACCACAAGGCTGCTTCGTGACGATGATTTGGTGTGCCGAAATCGCCGTAATGCAGCTCGATGACCAGGTCGCCCTTGCCCCCCACGAACGAGTACCTGCGAGACACACTTCCGGCATGCTGTTCCTCGGCGAGATGCGATGGGACAATGATGGCACTCATGATTTTTGCTCACCCTCTCGCGCGGTGCGAACCCAGGCATTGTGCTGAATCATTCGAGCTACAACCTGTGATCCATGGCCGTACAACGCACCTCGAATAGCAATGGCGAGGATCCTGTGCATGGGTATCGTGTGGGTCTCCTGTTTCATGCGGTCTTCCATCCTCGATGGCGCTCTCGGCGCCGGCTTGTTGTGGACTGGTCATTGACACCCTGCAGCGGATAGCCCTGTGCAAACTGGCGGAAAGCATCCGCACCGTTCGAGGCCCAGTTGTGCAGCGGATAGTCGTGCCAGGCCTGCACCGTGTCATTCCACTTGTGCTGGTAGGCTGCCAGCGCCAGCAGTCCACCCCTGCCTTCCCCGGGGATGATCTCTCCGCACCGGGTAGCATCAAATCGACACCGTCCGAACACCTGGCGCACCATGTCGATGCCATCGTTGATGTTCTCGATGCGCGGCACCATCACTGTTGGCCTGACCCCGAGGCTTTCCAGGACCTGCAGGCGCGTCATGTTGCCTTCGGCTGCCCAGTCGGTATTGACCCCGTCATGAGGCAGATAATGGCGGCCGTAGTGATAGCCGAGCTCTTGTAGCTTGCGGGCGTAGAAAGCGGCTTGTTCGCCGCTGTTTTCGTAGTAGTCGATGAAGTGATGCCAGGGACCGACCTGCTGGTGGAACCAGATCGCCGTCGTGTCGTTCATGCCGATGTCCCAGAACGTGTTTACTGGCACGCCCGGGATGACCGGTAGATCGCAGACCCGACCATCCTTGTACGCCTTGGTCAGCTGCTTGCCGTAGTACGCCCCCTCCACGTGCACCGCAAACGCTTCTTCAGGCGTGGAAGGGTGCTCCTGCTTCATCTTGTCGCCCTGCTCTTCAGACTTTTTGACGTACCATGCTTTTTGTCGCGCGCTGAGCGCGATGCCGTGATCAGCGGCCAAGGTCTCGAAGTAGGCTTCAAGCTCGCTCGGAATGGGCACTCCGTCGGGGTCCAGCACATTGACGGGATCCTCAAACCACGCGGAAAAGCTGAACCGGTAATCCATGCTGCTCAGCTTGGCCGTTCCGGCCTCGACCATGGCTTGCAGCTTCTGTGCACGCGTGCACATCCGGTAGAAATCGCCCAGCCTTCCATGGGCCGTGCTCTCGATCGTGCACAGGCAGTCCGGGGGAAGCGTGTTCAGTGCACCTGTTTTGACCTCGCCGGCGCGCAGCGGCCAGAACGCTCCCATCGGCCCGTATTCGGACACCCAGAGAAACTGCAGGGTGCCACCACGATGGCTGAGACCGACGGTGATTCGGCTTCCATTCGACAATTCGATCTCACCGGTCATATCGCGCCTGACCAGCGTACGCACGTCCCTGAGCCACCCTGGCAACCGGTCGTAGGCAAACAGCACCTTGGTGCGGAAAACCTTCTCGGCCTCCGAAGCCTGGTGCATCACGATGCCGCATGCGGTGTTGGATCGAAATAACGCGGTATCCAGCGCAAGGATCGAACCCAGCGTGGTCATGCCATGCTGGCGGGACTTGAGCTTGATATTGCGTATGTGCATGTTGGCGAGAAACTCGCTCTGCACATGGTTGGGCTTGAAGACGATCTCACGCCCATGCTTGTCCAGAATCTTGTACAGGTTCGACAGGCGCCATTCCCGATCCTGCAACAGCCGCTTGAGACGATCGATCTTTGCCTGATCTATCTCATGGCTACTCGGTCGCATCGCCAGGGATCCCGGTTCCGGCCCCGTCGATGGCACTTAGCATGTCTTCCAGCGCTCGATGGTTGTGGTCTACCTTACCCTCGAACCGACGCGTGAACATGCCGATATGTTTGCCGTAGTCGATCAACGCACCCTTCTGATCGTGCGTCAGCACCTGGATACCGTGCTGGGTCATTTTCACGCCGGCGAACAGCAGCTTGGCTTCAGGGCCAAGATCGCGAGTGTCCTTGATCAGGACCGCCTCGATACCCCTGCCAAAGCACTCCGGGCAGTCTGGGTTCGGGTCGTGATACGGGTTGAATCCGGTTCCCCCCTCTTCATCGAACTGATGTTTTGACGGGTTCTTGCAGGCTTCCTTCTGATGTTTTGACGGGTTCTTGCAGGCTTCCTTCAGTTCTTTCTCCCAGTTCTTCCTGGCCTCGACCATCTCCTGTGGCGTGCGCTGGAACCGATGACCATCGCCCCAGCAGTACCTGCAGCAGCAGCGCCATACTTCAGTCAGCTCACGTGCATCGGCCGTGGCGATGGCCACCAGCCTGGCGGCGACATCATCTGCCTCCATACCGTTGCGCTGTGCGATGTCATGCATGCCTTCCTGAATCTTCGACTGGACCTCCGGAAGAGCAAGCAGGTCCGATGCCTGGGTTCGGGCGCTGCGCGGGCTGTACCCGGCCTCGATCGCAGCCTGACGCCCATTGTGGTGCACCAGGTAGCGCTGCACGAAGACCTCGACCCTGGAGATGCCTCGCTGCTTCTGCTTTCCTGTGGTTTTGGCAGTGTGGTTGGCGGTCTTCTTGGCCGGCGAACGCTTGGCCGCAGGCCGCTTCTTCACCGGTGCAGGACGTGCACCCTTGGCCCTACTCGATTTGACGGCCTTGGCGGTTTTCTTGGCGGTAGTTTTTTTGGTGGCCATGTTCGGAAATGTTCAGGATCACTGCGCGCACCGGATCGCCTGCGCGCGCAGCTTTCGATACTCCCTTGCGTCGGTGCCCTTGAGCTGGAGCAGGACCTTTGCCCGCTCGTCCTGCGACAGGCTGATGTAATTGGCGGGCAACTGGCTGAGCCACTTCTCAAAGCGCTCGAAGGCCTTGGGCATGCATTCAGCGGGTTTGACTTTGGGCGGTTGCGGCAGCTGCTGGGGCGCCACCGCGGGCGGCTTCGTCATAGAGCTGCATGAACTGGCGAGTACCAGCAGGATCAGTGCCACGCAGATCAGGAACAGCCGATACCGGCTGCATCTTTGGCAGATGGAAATGAACATTCTGGATCTGCTCCTGCAGGGCATCACCCTGCGTGTCGATTGTGTGATGCATGTCCAGCAGATTCGCAGACAGACCCTGCTCGCGTTTCTCTTCCTTGGCACGCTGCTTGATCTGTAACCCGGCGCGATGTGCAATTTCCTGCGTTTGCTGCTGCGCCTGTCGGCGCGTATCGCTGCCGTGCTTCCAACCGCACACCTTCCAACCCACGACGAACCCGAGCACAAACACGGCCATCGCGATGACAATTTTCCTGGCCAGGGTCATTGCGGATCAACGATGGTGATGGCAATGGACAACTGCTTCACACCCGCACTCCCGCCATGCGCTTGCACATGCTCGATGGCCAGCCGATCGGCCTCTCGACGTGTACGGCAAAGGTATGCCGGCCGCACGCCACTCTTGTCGACCACGACGCCGTAGCATTTCTCCGGGACACCATCGGTACGCATATTCATTTCTTGGTGCTGTTCGTGTGTTGAAGATCGCGAATGTCTTGGGTATTTCTCAGCACCTGGACCTTGATCTCTGCCGTGGTCTGTCGCATGACCGGAACATCGGAAAGCTGCTTGCTCAGGGCAGAGAGCTGGGCATTGGTCACTGCCTGCTGGGTTTTGATGTCCTGCAGATCACTGCCCTGTCTGAGCTGTGTGTCGGAGATGCCTTGGTATGTCAGATATGCAAGTCCCATCAGAGTGGTGCCTGCGGCAGCTACGACCCACTTTTCGATCGGCCCCAGCTTGAAGTGCCAATGGCCATCATCGTGGCGTTCAATATCCATGCTCATTAACCACTCCCGCGGTGCATGGACAAGCAGACTTGCCCCATCCTGCTTGTACATAACGCGGTGCCAGGGTATGCAAAATCCTTCGTGGGTATCCACGATTCTCAAGCCAAGCCGAGATTGATCGTCCGGCATTGACCACTTCAGTATTGCCCCACCATCTACCAGGATTGAGCTGCACATCGCGTGCAGTCCGTTGATCCCGGTACACCCACCCCAAGCCGCCGTTGTATGCAGATAGCGTCATGGCCCACCGGTCGCATAGTGTTTGTGCTCGAATCGCGCGGTACAGATCCGCGTCGTACCGCGCCGCGCACCGTATTGCCCATCGAGGATCGAACGGTTGTGCTGGAGCGCAGGCGGTCGGATGCAGTCGGGCCATGTCGCGGGCGGTCGCCGGCATGAACTGGGCCATGCCAAGCGCACCGGCATGTGATCGCGCATCGGGTTTCCAGGCACTTTCCTGATGCAACTGCGCTGCAAGCGTGGCAATCGGCGCGTTCAGACCAAATTGCTGATGCGCTACGGTGACCACCGTACGGCGCCAGCGCTGCGCGCCGGATGGAGGTGTCACCGCCAACACCACCACCGGCAGCGCAAGCGCCAGCGCACCCAGTAGGCGAAGGAACCGCCGATTCATACCGCCAGGCTCACGCCGATTATGGTGGCGGCCACGATGACCCCGAGTGTCAGTTTGTCCACCGAGCGTTCGAGCGCTGTCGCACGTTCTGATGGGTCGGTTCTTGCAACGTTGCGCGAGATCCAGTAACCACCCCATGCGCCGCTGGCAACCTTCGCGCAGGCTCCGGCCCAGGCCACGAGATACTGCACACCGCCGAACAGCAGTCCGACAAGCAACGCGCCGATGACGGCCAGCGCCAGCCAGCCCGAAGCGCGCAGGCGCCGGGGTAAATCGATGGGTAGATTCATGGGATGTCCTTATTGCCGCGCAGTCTGGAATGGAACCGGGTCAATGGCGCCCGTGTCCCGCGCATGAAAAAGCCGGCGGATGCCGGCTCTTTCATGAGCTTACCAACAGGGGAGATGAAATCACGATGTACTTGCTTGGGAGGCAATCCCAGACACGCACGCGAACATTCAGACCTCTCCGGTTCCCAATGTCAACTGCGGGTCAACTGCGGCTTACTTGCGGGTCAAGTGCGGTCCTCAGTCCCCGTAGAGAAAGTCACGCGCATCGCTGGCGGCATTCTTCGCTTCGGCTTCCAGATAGGAGACCACATATCGGTAAATCTGGCCGAAGTCCCCTTTGCGCATCTTCATGGCCTTGGCCCGGGTCGCATTGCGCTCGGCACGCTTGGGCCAGACCAAATCATTCATCACGAACTGGATGACCAGGCGCAATCGTGCGCATCGGGGCCCTTCGAGCATCTTCGCGTACTGTGGCGCGTGCTGCAGTGCCCGCAGGTGTTCGGCATACGTCTGATCGATAATGCTCTGAAAGCTCGCTGAACTCTGAAATACGATAGCCAGCGCGACCATCTTGCCAATCGTGTGCTGCGAACTGGCCAGCGCGTGGGCGATGTCCGCCGGCGTACCTGCTGGCGACGGCTTGCCACCGCGCCCGCCATGCGGCACGACATAGCAACCACGGCCGGCCAGGCGTTCGAGAATCTCGGCAGGCTCCAGGCGCGCGCGCCCCCAAAGATCATTGCTCTGGCGCATCAGCTTTCTCCCCTACAGCTTCTCGGTACGCCTCTTCGTCGAAGACGAATCCGCGGCTCTGGCTCACGCACGCCGGGAAAGCCTTTGGCGGCTGCAGACCACACACCGCGCGCCGACCCACAGTAGCGAAGATGTGCGCGCGACGTGTGCAGTAGTTGCATCCACCATCCCGAATGACACGCTTGCGTTGTGTCAGGCCCTGCCCGCGTGCCGTGAATCGCTCAGGTTGGGTAAACGCCTTCGTCATGCCTTGTCCACATAGGCCTTCCAGACCTCGAGCGCTTCGTCGCACGAGCTGCAGCAATGTGCCTCATAGCCTTCACGCTCGGAATCGAGCAGCCACTTCACCTGGGCCTGACTGGCCTTGCCGACTCGAGACTTCATCTCGATGTAGAGGCCATGCTTGCCCCCGCGCGCGATCGCGCAGTGAATGTCTGACACGCCGGCTTTCACACCCTCCTGCTGGAAATGCCAGGCCTCGCGTTTGCCACGCCTGCCCCCATTGGGAATGGCGTAGGTGCGCTCTGCCGGTATCTTGTAGCGGTCCGGGTCGGTGCAGGACAGGTCGTAGATCCTCGCGAAGAACATCACCTGCTGTTCGTGCTCTTCCTCTTGCCGTCGGGCCGTTGCGTTGGTTGCCTTCTTGCCGCCGACATGGCCAGGCTGCATCAAAAATCCCTGATCTCCATCGGCGCTCTTGCCCATCTTCTGCTGTTTGTGGTCTTCACCCTCCTGCAAGCGCCTGCGCATCTCCGGCGGCATCGCATCCAGGCTTCTGTAACGCAGGCCCCGGCTCACTTGGGCACCTCCAGTCCTGCGGTAGCAAGTTGCTCACGCGCACGCGCTGTCAGGCCTTGCATGGCCTCGATGAAGCGTGATGTCTCGCTCAATATCTCATCCTGTACGCGCAGGATCACCACCAGCTGCTCGCGGTTCAGGTCGGCATAGGTACTGTCCTGGGCCCGGATATGCGGTTCAGGCATTTCAAAGCGGGCATCGAACCCGCCCACCGGTCTGAAGGCGGATGCCTGGCGCCCGTGCGTATCTTTCTTGCCCCCGACAACCTCGACCAGTCCGGTCTTGCTCATGTGCCGCAGCCGCGCTGCGATCGACATCCTGCTGAGCTGTTCGATCACCCCAGCTGGCCAACCATGCCCCGCAGCCAGTCCCTGTGCGATGTCCTCCAGCGCCTCGCTGGTGGACGGCCTTCCTGACCGGTGCAGCGCGGCCAGCACGATCTGATTGAGCTTCTCCGATCTCATGCCGAACCCCCTTTGCGGCGCAGGCTCGGCCAGTCACAGGCGATCACCACGCTCTGGTCGTCGGTCAGGCGGTCCCAGATTCGTCCCCCGAGGAACGTGTCCAGGCCATCCACCTGAGTTCCGTCTTCCTGCTTGCTGGCGTGCGCAGGCAGGTTTGAAATTAGGACCGTCGGCTTGCGTGCCGCGTAGCGTCCGTTCAGCGCCTCAAACAGCATCAGGATCTCGCCCTCGTTGCCGCGGTGAGCTCCGACGTCGTCCAGAATGAGCAGATCCACGTCGATCAGGTCGCGCAGCGCGTCGGTCTCGGTCTTGTCTCTGCGTTTCCAGGTATCGCGCTGGTGCCGGATGGCCGCGTATGCGGTCATGAACAGGACGGTGCGGTTGTGAGTGCGGATCAGGACATCCCCTATCGAGCAGGCCAGGCCGGTCTTTCCAGAACCCATCGGTCCTACCAGCAACAGGTTCGTCCCGCGCTTCTCGATCCTGGGCCAGTTCTCCGCGTAGCGCTCGCAGCGCTGCCTGGCAAGGCGCGCGCGCTCACGGTCTTCGGGGTCATCGATCGCATGGATGGGGAAACTATCGAAGCTGTACTCGCGGAAGCGGGCCGGCATCAGCGACGACCCGATTCGCTTCTCGAGCTCCCGGGCGCGCAGCTGGCGCTTGTGCTCGGCATCGCGTCGATGGATCGCCTCCTCATCCTCGCGTCTGCGAGCCTCGATCAGGGCTTCTCCGGTCATCTGCGGTGTCAATTCGTCAGCGCAGTGCTTGGGGTAGCTGGTCATCGTTGGTGCCCTGGTAGGTGGTTCCGTAGTAGTCCGATCGCATCTGTCCGGACGCGTCTGCGGCAAGGTTTCCGACCGTGGCGTTGTCACGCCGCCGGCCCTGCAGCGTGCTGAGCAGGTAGCGCAGATTCGGTGGCCGGCCCTTTTTCCGGCTGGTCAGTTCCTTCGCGGTGTCGGTGAGCTGGCGCACCGTGAACCCTTCGCCGAGGGCATCGAGCAGCTCGACCCGGCTGGGGTGCACGTCGACCATGCCCAGCTCGCGCAGCGCCTTGGCGGCGCTCACGGCCGCCGTGTGGGTCTGGTCCACTTGCTCGTGGCTCAAGGCTTCGGCAGGTGGATCCTGCGCGCCGGGCGGCGCGGTCGCATCGCCTCCCGTACATTGCGGGCTCGCAGTAGGTTCTCCTAGTTCATTGGCTCTTGGGGATTGGGGAGGTTTCGTTCCGGGTTCGTTCTGGGTTCCTTGCTGGGTTTCTTCTGTAAACCCACTGGGTTTCCCGTTGGGTTTTTGATTCGCCGGCTTTTTCTTCGGCCTTCCACCCTTGGAGCCGTTGGCGCGCGCGGCATCTAGCCTCGGCTTGGCCTTCTCAATCTCGGCCTCGCAGCGCTCATTTACCCATTCAGAACTGGAACCGTTTTTCCCTTCACATTCGGTGTGCGAAAAGAACTCGTTCAGGACGAAATCCACGGCCCGTTTTTCGCTCGCTTTCGTCGCCCTGGCAATGATGTATCGCTGGGCATGCGGGATTGCCCGCTCGTTCCCGTAGTACCAGTCGATCAGCCGACCGTAGGCGCCGTCCTGCTCCATCGTCAGGTGCGCGGTCTTGACCAGGTAGTGGGCCGGGTAACGCGGGTAGAAGTTCATCAGTCGCTGACCACCACACGAGCTATTTTCGCGTTGCACTGGCTGGCGATGCGTCGAGCTTCTGAACGTGATTTGCACTTCATGGCCGGCTCTCCCGTATCCGGGTCGAAAACCAGCCAATACAACACGCTGCCACGCGGAAATTTGCACTTTTTCATGTCACCTCCACTTTCTCTTGACTTCCCAGGTCTTTGACTGGGCACACATGTCCACGCCCTTTGTTCTCGGCAAAGGCTCGCCACCGGTAGGCAGTTGCCCGACTGCATCCGGTCCTGGCCCTGATTTCGCCAACGCTCGGTATATACCTGAGTGAGCCCATCCAATAGGCCACTTCCACCGCAGGGGTCTGGTAAAAGCGCGCACGCGATCGAGCCATCAGGAATCTTCCCTATGCGTATGACGAGGTATCGGCAGGCCTTCCAGTGCCCGGCGCGCGCGCGCGCCACGATCCTTGACTGCGGCCGGCAAGCTCCAGCGTCGGCCGTGATAGTGATTGCGCGTCCAGTGGCTGCGGTCGGCGTAGAACAGCAGCGCCTGGCGGATGCTCTCCGTGGAATGCTCGCGTCGATGTTCCCGCCAATGCGCGATCGTGCCGGCGACAGCTGCCAGCACGATCACTACCGTGAGGATCACCAGCAGAGGCATCAGAATCCGCCGCCTTGTACGTCATCGACGCCTTCCAGCCGGAAGCGCACGGCGGGATATCCGTCCGGCGCCGGGCCTAGGTGGCGCGGCGGCGCGCCGTCATCCAGACGCGACAGCTCATGGCCCAGCGCCTCGATCACGGCCGCCGAGCGCTCATGGGCCTCAGCGATGCGCTCGAGGATGTACTGGAGGCGTTCCTCGGTCGGTATCGCAGTGGCGCGGAAGCCGAGATCCAGGGCCATGGCCTCGAACAAACCGAAGCGATGGAAGCGCTTCATCAGGGCCCAGATCTCGACGATCTTGAAGAACTCCGGACGGCGTGGGTTCAGACAGGCATTCCAGCGTGCGATCGCCGCGTCCCAGGTCAGTTTTTCCTCGTCCCACAACCCTTCTTCCAGCAGGAACTCGATCATCTGCTTGCGCAGGCGTGGATCTACAGCGAGGGTATCGCGCAGTGCTTCCAGGCCGGCCTGCATCCAGGAATTGTCAAGCCACATGCGTCAAACCTCCTCGTGATCTGTCCTCTCGGGTGCTGGACCCAAGGATTGCGATGGAACGGAGCCGACCTCACGCTTCGTATCAAGCGCCTTTTTTGCAGGCGTGGCCGAGCACTCCAGTTCCATGATGGCCTTCTCGAGGGCGTTGACAGTCGTGAAGCTGGGACGCTTCCCGCGTTTCTCGTTGGCGAACTTGCTGATCCACGAGGTGCTCAAGCCCGATACCTGGCTCACTTCCGGATATCGGCCCCTGAAGCAGCGGAGGCGGGAACGAAGGATGGCGATGTCGTTGGGCATGCACGAGATTGGAGCACATTTGTGCTCATCTTGGCAACACAACTGTACTCACCAAGAGAATTACGCTTCGCTGATGGCAAGTGATACCACTCTCGCGCTCCGCGACAACGTCAGGCGACTCATGGATTACAGGGGGATGTCGCAGCGCGAACTTGCGAAGGAGGCGGGGATCTCACAGAGCGCAGTCGGTTTCCTTCTGCGCTATTCGGACATGAACGATCGACATCCCACCACTTCGACGGTCGAGGCAATAGCCAAGGCCTTTTCCATTCGAGCCTGGCAACTCATGATTCCCGATGCCCCACTCGAGCTGCTTTTGTCACAGCAGCTCGAAAAGCACACCATGGATTACATGCAGGTAGGACCAGAGGGAAGAGAGGCTGTCGATCGCATTACGGAGGTTGAGGTGCGGTCTGCCACCTTGCAAAAAGGACTGAATACCGGTGACGGTTCAGTTAGGAAAGCAGGATAGCCAGGGACGGCCAGGTTCGGGGGCAGGCCTTATTTTCCTTGGGATGGGGTGTAATACAGGCTGCCCCGACTCGGTCTGGTCTCTTGAAGCGAGCGACCCTGCTCGCATAATCGCTCCACCGCCCTACGCGCGCGCGCGCTGTTATGTTTTTCGGCAAAGGCCTGGGCGCCATCACAGGCGGCATCCGCGCTGACGCTAACGCCGTGGTCACGGACCACCCTGTACTGCCTCTCCCACCGGATTTCCGACGGATCCCGGTAGCGCCCCTGCACCGGGTCGAACACCTGAGCGCCGCGGTCTGGAAGATTCTCGCGGATCTCGCGCCCTGTCTGCGCGTCGTAAGCGATCAACTTCCCGGTCGGCACCGTGCTCGTCCAGCACTCACCCTCCGCGTAGTAGACCGCTCCGGACGGCCGCGTGCACCGCATCCCGACGATCTCGCCGCGCGCATACGCCGATGCGCCCAGACCCGGGTCATGCGGCAACACTGATCCTGATTTGCCGATCGCCGGCCGACGAGAGCGGGCGGCTACCTTTCGTGTCTGCCAATCTGGTCTCGCGCGCGCACGATCATAGGCGATGCGCAGCACTTCCCAATCACCAAGATCCGGTCTCGCGACTGCGTGGATTTCTTTTTGCAGCAGTCCCAGATTCGATCCCATCAGGATCTCTGGGTGGACCTGTGCAAATCCCTCGACAGCGCGCTTCCACGAGCTTTCGGTTGATGTTTCGCCATCGCGAAAGGTCTTGTGTGACACCTGGGCACGTGGGTTTTTGCAGGGGATGTTCTGGTACACAGGGACGCCATCCTTGCCCTTGCACTGGTAGATGTTGCCGGCATGAGCGCCTGCTGTCAGCAGCGCCAGGACCGCGCAAACCGCTCTGATCGTCATGATCTGCTCCCTTCACATCCGATCTGTGCAGTATCTCGCTTGGCTTGAGCACATTTGTGCTTGACACCGTCCGTATCGAACACTAATGTGCTCGATAAGACGGGAGGGCTACCCATGCTGGCCACAGAACAACACCAACCGACGAGCATCATGATTGCACCAATGACCACTGCCGACGCGGTATGCCATGCCGCACACGCCCGCTCTGTGGCACGCGCCAAGAGCGAATTCCGGCGTGCCATGGGTCAGCTGGTGCGGCTGCGTGCAGGCACGTTGTCGCAAGGGGATCTGAACGACCTGCACGGCCGCGCCCTGCGCACCTGGCCGAACCTGCAGCTCAACGAAACCGCCAAATATCAGGAACTTTTGTTGCGCGACCTCACGGGTGCGTACGAGGCCTTGTTACGGGAGGAAGAGGCATGAATACAGCCAAGAAGCACAGCATGGTGAACAGGACCGCGTTCGGTATCTTCCTTTCCGTCCTGTTTGTCATGATGGGTGTGGATCTGTGGCCACACCCGCGCACGATGCAGACGCCGCTTTCCTTGCCCGCACCGGCGGCACCATCCCTGCGCGCGCACCCACAGCCGGCCGTGGCTGGGCTCCCGCTTGCCGCCACGCGCAGCGCACCCGTGCTGATGGGTCGCGCTTGCGTTGCGCTGGCTGTGTACGTCGAAGCACCGCATGCGGGATGGCTGGAACAGGCCACCATCGCATCCACCGTCATCAATGCCGCGCGCGCCCACCATCAAGCATCCCCATGTCAAGCGATCCGTCAGCCAGGCCTCGTGCCCGGCATAGCGGCTTACCTGGACGATACGCCGCCTTGGCGGGCGCACCCTCAACGCTGGATGCATGCGATGGACGTGGCCGATTCAGTGCTCAGCGACGACTACTCGTTTGGTACCCGGGGATGCACGACCACCACACGAATGCTGCCTTCCCGGGCCCCGCGCCCGGCATGGGCCCGGTCCATGCGGATGACATGCCGCGTCGGACAACACCTTTTTTTCACGCCAGCCATACCTCCCGTGGTTGCGGTTGCCCAGCGAACCCCCCCCCCGACGAATGGGCAGTCGATGAATGCAGCATGCATGTGAGGGCGATCAGGGCCGTCCCTCGCCGGCACCGGCAGCCGACTGCATAGCCGGAACCTCACCACCGCAAGGAAAGGCCCATGTACAAGTCCATTTCAGTCGAAGTCGACGTCGATGTGTCTGACGTGATCGACATGCTTGACCCAGACGATCTGCACCAGTTCGGGTTATCGGAAATCGATGTCCGAAGCGCGCACAAAAGCCCATGGATCGACGTGCGCTTAGCCGTCCTCCGCGGCGATCGTGCCGGCGGCAACCACAAGATCCTTCCGGCGTCGGTCGTCAACGCAGGCGTGGCCGACAAGGTCCGCAAGATCGCCGAGGCCGAGGGCCGGCGCGTCGGCAGCCGCGAGCGCAAGCGCATCAAGCAAGCCGTCTTCGACGAGCTCATGCCTCGCGCATTCTCCCAGCCTTCCAGTCTGCAGGTCTGGCTGGACCTCACCAACGGATGGGCCGCGATCGATACCAGCAGCCGCAAGGCCGCCGAATCGGCAATCAGCATGGTGCGCGAGGCCCTGGGCAGCTTCCCGGCGGTGCCACTGGCGCCCGAGCGCTCCGTGCGCCAGGTGCTGACCCACTGGCTGCAGACCGGCGACCTGCCGCCCGGCCTTGTGCTGGGCGATGAATGCGAGCTGCGCGACGCGGCCAACGCCGGCGGCGCGGTCACCCGCAGCCGGCATCAGGAGCTGGAGTCGGACGAGATCCGCGAGCACCTGCGCGCCGGAAAGCAGGTCTACCAGCTGGGCCTCGAATTCGACGAGCGCCTCGGCTTTGTCTTGGACGAGGCCCTGACCGTGCGCAAGCTCAAGCTCTTCGACGTGGTGGAGGACCAGCTCGACACCAGCGGCGCCGAGACCATCGCCGACGATCTCGGCGCGCGCGTGCGCCAGCTCGAGACCTTCATCGGCACCGAGGCTCACGCGGCGCTCACGAGATCGAGGCCGTCGACGTCAGCGCCGGTCAGAAGGACGACATCGTCGCGCTGGCCAAAGCCACCGGCGCCGACCTGGCCGCAGAATGGAAGGTTACCGAGGACTGGCTGGCCACGATTTCCAAGCCCGCCCTGCTGGCTGGCTGCCACCGGCCCTGCGCGAGAAGGAGAAGCCGCGCCGCAAGAATGTCACCGGCGGTAAGGCCGCCGCAGCCAATGACCAAGAGGAGGCAGACCGTGATGCTGCAGGCGCTTGAAATGGGTGCCCGTGGGCTACCTTCACGTGGCCTTAAGCCGGCGGCCGAGTTGGCCAAAGTCCGGCCGCACGGTACGCGCCTGAAATACGTCGGTGGCTGCCGGTGTGATGCGTGCCGGTCAGCAAACTCCGCCTACGAGCGAGATCGTCAACTGGCGCGAAAGCATGGCGACTGGAATGGCCTGGCGAGCGCTCGACGCGCGCGCCGACCCAGGGTAGTCCAGCCATGAGCTACTGCCGCTGGTCCACCGACTGCGACGTCTACGTCTACGAGGGCGGTATGAGCGGTTTCATGGTGCATGTGGCCGCCTCGCGCTACGTCTTCAAGGATCCGCTTCCTGATCCCGTCCTCTACACAAAGAGAAACTTCAAGGAATGGTTTGCCTGGCATGAGCGCGTGCGCGAGATGACCAATGTGGCCGCGCTAGAGACGATCGACCTTCCGCACGACGGCGAGACCTTCAACGAACCGACACCTGCGGCATGCGCTGACCGCCTAGAGCAGCTCAAGGCGCTCGGCTACCGGGTACCGCAATACGCCATCGATGCCCTTCGCGAGGATATCGAATGAAACCGACCATCATTGTCGCCGGCCTTGGCCGCTGCGATGGCGACGCAATGGACGCTTTAATCCGCGTTGACTTGCAAGCCCTCTAACGATCTCGGACGCAGTGTTATGCGCCACCTACCGGAAAACGAAATGAAAGATGACCGTGCAACATCCATCGAACTGATACGCGACGACTACGACGATTTTGTGCACCCGTACCCGTGGCGCTTCGCGATCACCCACAAAGGCAAGAGGCACGAGTTTTGCGGGGCGCCAAACAAATGCAAAACACCTGGAGCCGCATTGCGCAGGGCACAACAACGACTGAAATGGCTCGAAGACGGCACCTACGCCGAACGCTACAAGTGACGCATAACGATTGCGATAAGCCGCCGCGCTTTTTGCGGTCGGCTTAATTAGCTGGTTAGGTGCGATGATTGACTGGGCACGAATAAACGACTTGATTGAATGCTCGGCCTGTGGCGGTACTGGACAGAATGAGCGAATACCAGACGACCAGCGGAAAGCATGGATTGAGCCATGCCCCTGGTGCAAAGAGCGCGGGTATTTCCTGCCGGGAGAAAATAATGGGATACGAACCGAAACTGACTGAACGGGAACGCGGAATATGGCGCATGGCGCTAACGCTGGCGAATAATATCTGTGTGCGCGAGAGCGACAGAATGAACGCCGATGATTACACCGCCGAGGCACAGACGGCGGCGGATTGCGCGAAAGCAATACGCGACTGGCTTGACACCGATGACGAGCATCTTGCGCGGATGCTGCGTGATGCAGGGGTGCGCGAATACCCTGACCCGATATGCGAGGCGCTGAATAGTGGTAATGGTTCATACCGGCCTTAGCACCTAACGCCGCCTTAACCGGCGCGGCCACAGGAGATTGACGATGTGTGACCTACTCACAGACCCTTACATGGACGCCGCGCGCGCGCCAGCCGGCTACAGCAAGCCCCAAGTAGGCGCTCTGACGCGTTTCAGCCACAAGGGAGGCACGTTCAACACTTACCTGTCGGATCTCCGACGAAGTGGCTTCCTGGACGAGCATGACGGCCTGCTGTTTGCCTCGGTGTACGGCATCCAAGCGCTGGGCGCCGATGTGCCGATCGCGCCGAAGAGCCACGACGACGTCATGGCGCAGTGGCAGCGCGCGCTGCGTGCCGGCGCGTTCCGGATCCTGCACAGCATCGTTGCCGCGGGTCCGGCGGGTATCAGCCGCCAGGACTTGGCCCTGGCCGTCGACATGACGGCCAGCGGGGGCACGTTCAACACGTACCTGTCCGATCTTCGCCGCAACGGCCTCATCACGGATCGGGACAGCATCTGCTATGCGAACGACATCCTTTTCCCGGAGGACCCATGATCAAGGAAGCGATCCAGCGCAAGCTGGCCCTGTATTTCCAGCTCCACTACGTCCAGACCCGAATGCCCGATTTCATCATCGGAGGTCTCGACGACGCCTATCTGTTGCGCTGGTACATCACGCCGTGGACCGCCTGGCGCCGGGACGTCCCGGATAAGGACCGCAGTTGGTGGTTTCGCCTGGTCGCGCGGCTGCCGGCGATCTACCTGCACGTCTTCCTGCGCGACGACGACGATCGCGCGCTGCACGATCATCCATGGAACAACGTGAGTTGGGTGCTCCTGGGCAGCTACATCGAACACACCATCCGCGCCGGCGGCATCCATGTCCGCACGCTTCGCCCGCGCGGATCGGTGAAGTTCCGCTTCGCCAGAACTGCGCACCGCGTGGAACTGATCAATCGCGCGCCTTGCATGAGCCTGTTCTTCACTGGCTGGCGTTGGCGCCACTGGGGTTTCCACTGCCCCGACCGTGGCTGGGTGCCATGGCGTGTTTTCACTGCCGTGAATGATGGCGACCGCGGCGCGATCGGACGGGGATGCAACTGATGGATTTGACCAAAGCTTTTTCCATCGCAGAACAAGACAGCCCGGCTTCATGGATCGCCAAGGAAGCTCTTCGGACCATGGCCGCCGAGATCGAACGCCTTCAGTCCCGTATATCGCCACAGGCTCACGATCCCAAAATCAGACCGATCCGTTATCTCGATTCACACGCTGACATGCTTCGTATTTGGGCCACTGGGATCGACTCAGGCGAAATCGATCTCCCTGATTCGGTGCTCATGGTCGTAATCCATAACGACGGACGAAAACCACAACTTTTCCAAACCGCGACTGCACCCAACAATCTGATCGCCATCGGAGCATTGATGCATTCCGTCTACCGCATTCTTGGAGTTTTAGACGATGACTGACCGCAAACCCATCCTGTGCCTCGACTTCGACGGCGTCATCCACGCCTACACGAGCGGCTGGAAAGGTGTTACTCGCATTCCCGACCCCCCGGTCCCTGGCGCGCTGCAGTTCATCGTGGCCGCGCTGGACCGGTTCCAGGTGGCCATCTACTCGAGCCGGTCCCGGACCTGGTTCGGACGCCAGGCCATGCGGGCGTGGCTGCTCAAGCACCTGATCGACCTGTCGCCTAACACCCCGCAGGAGGCCCCGGACTGGTGGTACCGGCGTGTCGCGCGCACGGCCTTCGCGGATCCGTGGTCCGAAGAGGTGATCTGGGCGGCAAAGAACGTGTGCCGGGAAATCCTGTGGGCCAAGCACAAGCCGCCGGCTACGGTCAGCATCGACGATCGCGCGCTGCTGTTCGACGGCACGTTTCCGTCCTTGGACATGCTGGCCAGCTTCCAGCCCTTGACCAAGCGCTTCGTAGGCGTCGACCACGGATCCGATGATCTGACATGTATGGTCACGGCCGACCGGGACGAGATCGGAACGATCGGTCATGTTGACCACGGCAAGACGACGCTTGCGGCGGCGCTGACGAAAGTCGGAATGCAACAGCCGCCCGCTTGGGAAGACAGGAATCTTATCGAGCTCGCGGCCAAAGTTGCGGGGTACGAATCCGAAGGCTATGAAGACGGCGGTTGGCTGGTGATGCGGTACGGACTGCATACCGCTTTATGGATTCCCGCGATCGAGCGGTATTGGAATCCCCTCGAAGATGACGGCGACGCGCTGCGCCTGGCGGTGATGCTGAATCTCAGCTTCGAATCGAGTCCGACGGAGGAACTGCACGGAACAGATCGGTACGCCGCCACCCGCAAAGCGATCGTCATGGCTGCGGTCGCCATGGCCGAGGATTGCTGAGGCATCGCTATCCATGGCACAAGGGATCCTTTCTACCGCTGAGCTCCTGAAGGCGACTGGCTACAAGCGGCCAGCCGATCTCGCGAGCTGCCTGCAGCGCCAGGGAGTGCGGTTTTTCGAGGGGAGGGATGGACCTTGGACGACGATCGGACTGATCGAAGCCGCCGGTGGCCTGCGACCGGCCGGGAACGATGCAGGCGAGATGTACGGAGCGACTATCCTGTGAAGCGCGGCCGGCCACGCAAATACGACGACACCATCCCCGCTCACATCGACCAGCGCAAGATCCCAGACGGGGTCTATTGGGACGCGCGCGATCGCATCTGGTACAACCGCCTCTCGCAGCCACGCCGTCTCGCCGGCCCGAAGGCAAGCCTGGCCGACCTGCATCGCCTGATCGAGCTTCGGCGCAACGGTGATGCCGGCACCATACGGTCACTGCACGCGAAGTTCTGCGGCTCCGACGTCTGGAAGCACCTATCCAAGTCCACGCAGGACGACTACGACTACTGCCTGCAGGTCCTGGAGCGCCAGAAAACACGCCACGGGCAGCCCGTAGCTGCGCTGGAGGTCGACCGGCTGTCCCGTGTGCTGATCCAGCGCCTGGTCAGCCTGATCGGCGCGGAGCACCCTTCGAAGGCCGCGCACGTGCTGCGCTACCTGCGGCGCCTGATCAAGTGGGGCATGCAGCATGGCGAGTGCGCGGAGCGCGAGAACCCGGCCGCGGCCGTCGACGCGCCCAAGGAGCTCCGCGCACCAACCATACCGGACAAGGCCACCATGCGGGGCTACATCACGTTCCTGCGCGCGCATGGCGCGATTCAAACCCGACGCAAGGGAAGTCTTCCACCCTATCTGTGGGCGCTGACGGAGATCGCCTACCGGTGCCGGCTACGCGGTGTTGAAGTGGTCAACCTGACCGATGATCTGGAAACCAAGGAGGGACTGCGCACGGAGCGGCGCAAGGGCAGCCGGGACAACATCGTTGCCTGGTGTCCGGAACTACGGGAGGCGTGGGATGCGCTGCACGAATGGCGGCGCGAGGTATGGGCCCGGATCCCGGGCTTCGTGATCCCGATTCAAGCATCCCGGCGCGTGCTGGTAGTCAACCAGGCCGGTCAGCCATTGCAGCGTGAGGCGCTCAAAAGTGCGTGGGATCGCGGCGTGCGCCTGGCCCTGGCCGAGGGCGTGCTGCAAAAGCGCTTCGGCATGCATGCCATGAAGCACCGCGGCGTCAGCGACACCGCCGGCACCAGAGACGTCAAGCAGCAGGCGTCAGGCCACAAGGAAGCCCGCATGCTCGACGTCTACGACCACGAACTGCCGCTGGTGAAGCCGGCCGGCATCGACTGAGGATTTTGAAATGGACAAGATAACCCTGCGCGCCATGCAGCGTCCGCCAATCACCGACATTTGGTTCGCATGGTTCCCGGTCCGTCTTGGAGCATTAGGCTCAGGGAAGCTGGCTTGGATGCAGCGGGTGTGGCGCAATCGGTGCGGCGGAGTGAAGATCTACCAACCGCTGGATCGTCCCATGCCTTATCGCCCGGCACCGTGCCCCAACTGTGGCGTCGAGGCTGTGCGCGGATGGGTGGAGTGGATCGATGGTGAAGAGCGGTTCTTCGTCCAGCACGGCGAACCTATATGCACAACTGGCTCGCGCCGCATGGAGGCGTTCATTCTAGACGAATGGGAGGTCATGGTCTTCCGTTACTGGACCTATCTTCACGCAGATTCCACCGAATCCACAAATGGATGACTTTTCCGCACCTTTTTCCGCATAGCGAAAAGAAAGGCCATGCGCACCGCGCAAGGCCTTGATTTATATGGCGCCCGAAGTAGGACTCGAACCTACGACTCCCTGATTAACAGTCAGGTGCTCTAACCAGCTGAGCTATTCGGGCATATCTGCAAAATGCGCGTTGTATCCATCCATGGAGCAAATCCCGTTCGGCTTCCATGCCTCACCCTCGCCTTCGGTGCGACAGTCCACCGGACTGTCGCAAGCACCGAATGCTCGACCAGCTGAGCTATTCGGGCATATCTGCAAAATGCGCGTTGTATCCGTCCATGGAGCAAATCCCGTTCGGCATCCATGCCTCACCCTCGCTTTCGGTGCGACAGTCCACCGGACTGTCGCAAGCACCGAATGCTCGACCAGCTGAGCTGTTCGGGCAGCGAGCTGGGCATTTTTGCCGCGTTGCGCAATCGTGTCAAGCCGGGCGTGCGGCACCCGCGCCTGCCACACGGTAGCAGGGCTGGTAATCGCTGCCTCCGGGCAACTTCATGCGCTGCTGGTCGACGAAAGCCTGAAGCAGGGCGTCGAGCGCCTGCATGATCTCGGGGTCGCCGTCGATGTGGAACGGGCCGTCACGTTCGATGGCGCGCATGCCCTCTTCCTTGACATTGCCGGCGACGATACCGGAAAAGGCACGACGCAGGTCCGCCGCCAGCTCGTGGTGCGGGCGGTCACGGTGGATCCGCAGGGCGGCCATGGCCTGGTGCGTCGGCTCAAACGGCTGCTGGAAAGCATAGGGGACAGCCAGCGACCAGTTGAAGAAGAAGGCATCCTTGGTGTCCAGGCGGTAATTGAGCACGCGATCCAGGCCGCGCATCATGCTGCGTGCGACGGCTGCAGGATCATCGATGATGATCTCGTAGCGTTCGGCGATGTCATCACCCAGCGAAAGGCGCAGGAACCGGTCGATCTGGGTGAAATAGTCCGCCGATCCGGCCGGTCCGCTGAACACCAGTGGGAACGGGATGCCCCGGTTGTCCGGATGCAGCAGGATCCCGAGCAGATAGAGGATTTCCTCGGCCGTGCCCACGCCGCCGGGAAACACGATGATCCCGTGCCCCATGCGCACGAAGGCTTCAAGGCGCTTTTCGATGTCCGGCATGATGACCAGGTGGTTGACGATCGGGTTCGGGGACTCGGCGGCGATGATGCCCGGCTCGGTCACGCCGATGTAGCGGTTGCGCCGGCGACGCTGCTTGGCATGGGCGATGGCCGCGCCCTTCATCGGTCCCTTCATGGCACCCGGGCCGCAACCGGTGCAGATATCGAGCATGCGCAGGCCCAGCTGGTAACCAACCGCCTTGGTGTAATCGTATTCCTCGCGTGAAATGGAATGCCCGCCCCAGCACACGATCAGGTTCGGGTCGACATGGGTGCGCAGGATCCGCGCATTGCGCAGGATCTCGAACACGATCTGGGTCAGCCCTTCCGACCCGGATTCGGTGAACCGCCGCGGCTCGATCTGGGTGGCGACATAGACGATGTCGCGCACCACCGCGACCAGCAGCTCGTTGATGCCACGTATGATTTCGCCATCAACGAAAGCCTGCGCCGGGGCCTGGGTCAGTTCGATCTTGATGCCGCGTTCCTGCTGCAGCACCTGAATGTCGAAGTCAGGGTATTTCGCCAGCATGCCGCGGGGATCGTCGCTGACCGTCCCCGAGGTCAGCACGGCCAGCGCGCAGCGTCTCAGCAAGCCGTGCAGGCCGGAACTGCTGGCATCGCGCAGTCTTGCCACTTCGCTGCGTGAAAGTATGTCCAGCCCGCCGGCAGGCGAGATCCGGGCATTGACGGGGGCACCGGCCGGGCCGGCCTGGGGATTTCTCACTGCATGGTCTCCTTGAACGACCAGCCGGGCTGCTGGAATGCCCGCACTGGCCCGACAAGCTTTGCGGTATTGCATCACCGGGTCAAGCCGACCCGGCCGTGTGACGGATTACGTGCACGCCGCATCCACAAAAAAGCCGGCGCCCTTGCGGACGCCGGCGGCATGGCTCCTGATGGCGAGAATCAGAAGGTGTACTTCAGGGTCAGCATGGCCGACCAGCGCGAGACCACACGGGTGGGGTTGCTGCCGGCATCCTGCTGTTGCAGCGGGTTGGCCTGGTAGTTGCCGTACTGGTCCGTGGGCAGGTAATACACGTACTGGCCCTGGGCGTTGATGCCGCTGTACCCGGCAAGCGTGCGGGTGTTGTACCGAAGGTTCCGCGTCCAGCCCCAGTTCTTGTTGAGCAGGTTCAGGAAATTGTAGATGTCCAGGCGGACAATGCCCTTGTTGCCCTTGAAGAAGCCGGGCACTTCCTGCTGCAGCGTCAGGTTCAGGGTGTTGACCCACGGATAGTGCGCGGCGTTGCGGCCGGCAATCTGGCCGCGATGCTTGCGCAGGTAGGCGTCGGAGTTGATGAAATCCTGGAACTGCTGGATCACCTGGGCATTGGCCGAACCGTAGGACACGATCGGATCGTTCACCTTCGGGATGTAGACCGGGTCCTCGTAGCGGATGCCGTCGCCATTGACGTCGCCGGAGAAGATCCAGGTGTACGGCAGACCGGTATGTCCGCTGTAGAAGGCCGACACCATGGTGTTGTAGCTGCCGAAGAAGGCATGGCTCCAGGTCACGCCCAGCTTGATGCTCTTGGCGATCTGGCGGTCCGCCGTGGTGGCCACGTTGGTGTTCGGGTTCACGCGCGCGACGTACTTGTAACCAGACGAGGCCTGCGAGCTGTTACCCGGGTTGACTTCCGTGGCATGGTTCAGCGTGAAGGCCGCGTTGGCCGACCAGCCATTGGCGAAGGGCTTATCCAGGGCAAAGGTGATGCTGTCGGTCTTGCCCTTGCTGGTGTTGGCCAGGATGGTCGAGTCGTAGGTGAAGCTCGGGTTCGAACCGCTGTTGGGACGACCCGATCCGGTCACCGGATTGGCCCAGTACTGGTAGCGACCGTCCGGCAGCATGCCCGACGGGGTGCCGATGTTGGGCGCCAGGTAGAGGATGGCGTCCTTGGCCTGGGTGTGCAGGTACTCGATCGATCCGATCATGCCCCACCACGGCAGTTCACGATCCAGCGCCAGGCTGAACTTCCAGACGGTCGGCAGCTTGAAGTTGGGCGTGATGGCGTCGACCTTCATCAGCGAGGATCCGCCGCCCGTGGGGATGTTCTGCGCGAACGGATCCGGGCTGAATGGTGCCGAAGAGGGGCTGTACGAACGGTAGGATGCCTGGGTCAGGCCGTTGTTCTGGTACGGGTTGGTCATCCACACCGCCGGCGGGAAGGTCTGGAACAGACCGAAACCACCGCGCAACTGGGTCAGCTTCTCGGTGTCGAAGGTGTAGTTGAACGAGAAGCGCGGCTCGATCACCTTGTTCCTGAAGCCCAGCGAGCTGTTGTTGGGATAACCGAACGCCTGCTGGAAGGCCGCATTGTAAGGCGGCTTCTTGTTCGCCTTGGGAATGTCCACGCGCACGCCGTACTGCACCGACAGGTTGTCGTTGACCTGCCAGGTGTCCTGGATGAACGGGCTGTACTGCGAGTAGGTCCACTTCGCGGCCACGTCATTGATGGTGTAACCCGGAGCCGGCTGGTACAGGTCGTAACGGTAGTAGTTCCCGGACTGGAAGTCGGCGATGGAATTGAAGATGTAGGCGCCGAATTCGGTGCGACCGAACAGGTTGTAGATCTTGTTGCGCTCGGCGTAGATGCCGCCCTTGATGGTGTGATCGCCGACGTAGTAGGTACCGGCCCAGAAGAAGGTCATCTTCTTGGTGTCGATCTTGTTGTAATGGCGGTACTGCTCTTCACCGGTGTAGACGTACGGACTGCGGTAGCCGTTGATGTACACCTGGATCTGCGGCGCCTGGGTCGGCACGTTGGTGTTCTGCACGTAGTGCTGGTAGCCGACCTTGGTCTGGGTGGAGAAACTGTCGCTCCAGTCGTCGTACAACTCCAGGGACAGGTTGGTGGTCTTGATGTCCTTGACGTACATGAAGTTGTTGGTGCCGATCGAGCGGGACGAATTGCCCAGCAGGTTCGGCAGCGTTTCATGCGTCTTGTTGAACGCCAGCGTGGCGCGGTGGCTGTCGTTGATGTTCCAGTCGATCTTGCCGAGGTAGCGCTTGTCCTCCAGCGTCACCGCGCTGGAACCGCCGAAGCCGCCGGTCTTGATGCCGTAGTTGTTGGCGATGTTGATGATCTGCTGCACGTCACCCGGCGACAGCTTGTTGGACGTCGACGGGCCATTACCCAGCGCGTAATCCAGGCCGTTGGCCGAGTCGGCGCCGATGCCGGTGACCTTCTGCTTTTCGGCAGCCAGGAAGAAGAACAGCTTGTCCTTGATGATTGGGCCGCCCAGGGTAAAGCCGGTGGTGGTGTTCTTCTTGAAGCCGTTGTACTTGTAGCCCGGGTTGCTCGGATCGAGCCAGCCGGCATCACCCACCATGCTCTTGGCGTTCTGGTAGACGTAGTACACCGAGCCATGGAACTGGTTGGTGCCCGACTTGGTGACCGCGTTGATGGCGGCACCCACGGTGTCCGAAGCCACGTCATAGTCGGAAGTGGCAATGTTGTACTGGGCGATGGTGTCGACCGAAATCGGCGTGTTCTGGTACGGCAGACCGTTGGCGTTGAGACCGAACGGGTCGCCCACGGAAACACCGTCCACCTGGATGCTGTTGTAACGGTTCGGCAAGCCGGCCAGGGTGATCGAGCCGTTGCCCTGGTCGGTGACGTTGATGCGTGGATCCAGGCGTGCGATATCGTCAATGGAACGGTTGGCTTCCGGAGAGGCCTGCAGTTCGCGCTGCGAGACCGTCATCGACAGACCCTTGTTGTCGGGGTTGAACATGTCGGTCAGCGCCGTGGAGGTGACGGTGACAGCCCCCAGGCTCTGCGCATTGCTCACACCCGCGCCAAGGGTCAGGTTGACGGATGCGACCTGGCCCAGGCGAAGATGGATGTTGCCGCGCTCGGACTGGGCCATGCCCGACTTGGATACGGTGATGTCATATGGACCACCCACGCGCAGACCCTGCGCGTTGTAGCGGCCGTCCGCATTGGTGGTCACCACGCGGGTGGTTCCCGTAGGCTCGTTCACAATCTGCACCGTGGCGCCGGCCACCGGCTTGCCCTGTGCATCGAGCACACGGCCACTGACACCGGAAGAGGTGACGTTCTGGGCCAGCGCCGGCGCGGTCGCCAACAGTGATGCAATCGCCAGCGGCAATATGCGCGCTTTGATGTTTCTCGTCATGGTTATTGTCCCCAACTCGTTGTTCAATTCATGCCGCAATGCGCAACCCGGCGGCATCATCGCATCCGATCCGCGCGCTGCAGCTGTACTTTGCCCTCGTGATCCAACCGGCGCAGGCCGTGATCGAGCGCGCGCGGGTTAATAATACTTTAACACCGAATTCATGACATTTCGGTGTCATCGTGCTTCCGGCCAGGGGGCGATCCGTCGTGCCCCAGGTAACGTGCGCGTTTGGCCGGCTTGAGGTGCTCCAGATCGAGCATGACCAGGCCGTCGACACAACCGGAAAACCCAGGATCCTCGCCGAAATCGAGAAATTGCACGCCGCGCGGATCCACCAGATCCACGTATTGGCGATACAGCACTGGCAAGGTGACGCCCAATGCGTCCAGGCGCTCGCGCAAGTGGCCCAGCCCATGCGTGGGTTCGAGCCCCTGCAGCTCCTTGCGCACGACTTCCAGCACCCGGGGCGATACCTGGAACGGCCGCCGCGCACTGGCCAGGCCTTCACGCCCGAAATAATGCCGATGGGCGGCCACGATCCACTCGCGCGCCTCGCGCGGCAGGTTTACCGAAAGGCTTACCGGCCCGAACAGGAAGCGCAGCTCCGGGTGACGCCTCAGGTACAGGCCGATGCCCCGCCACAGCTGATCCAGCGCCCGCGATCGCCAGTAGGCCGGAGCAATGAAGCTGCGGCCCAGCTCCAGGCCCCGCGCGAGGGCAGCCAGGCTGTGCTTGCTGTAATCGAACAGACTGGCACTGTACAGGCCGTCGATACCGCGCTCCCCGAGGATCCGACCGGCATGGCCAAAACGGTAGGCACCGACGATACGGGCGGCCTCGGGGTCCCACAGCACCAGATGCTCGTACCACGTGTCGTATCGGTCCAGATCGCTGCGTTGCCCGGTGCCCTCACCGACACGGCGAAAGGTATGTTCGCGCAGGCGCCCGATCTCGCGCAGCACGGCGCTATCGGTCCCGCCCTTGAGCAGCCAGGCCTGCTTGCCGTCGGCCAGCTCGGACAACAACTCGCCCCGGCGCTGCAGTTCCTCCCACACCGCTTCGGCCGGTTCGGCTGGCGCCAGCGGCGCCTGGCCGCCGAAGACCAGACCTCGCCCGTGTGCCAGGCGATAGACATGCCGTCGCATCAGGCGCGCGGCACGATGGTGATCGCCCTCACTGCGCTGACCAAGTTCGTCCGCCGCCACCGGCCTGCCCAAGCTGAAGCGGACGCGTTGACGTGGATGGATCGCCTCGCGTGGCAGCATCACCGTGGCCAGCGACTTGGCCAGCATCGATACACCGTAGAACGTTGCCGAGTTGCGCGCGGCAATATGCACCGGCAACACGGGCGCGCCGCTGCGCATGGCCATCCTGACGAACCCGTCGGACCAGCCCCTGTCGCGCACACCGGCAGGCCCCATGCGGGAGACCTCGCCGGAAGGAAAGGTGATCAGGGCCTGTCCGGCATCCAGGGCACGATACACGCCGCGCAAACGCGATGCCGCACCCTTGCCGAACACATCCACCGGCAGCAGCAGGGGTTGCAAGGCGGGAATCATGGACAGCACGTCATTGGCCAGAATACGCACATCCTTGCGCACGGTGCCGACAAGTTGCAGCAGGGCCAGTGCATCGATCATGCCCAGCGGGTGATTGGCCACCACCAGAAGCGGACCC
Organism: Rhodanobacteraceae bacterium; assembly: GCA_027019085.1. GTDB lineage: Bacteria > Pseudomonadota > Gammaproteobacteria > Xanthomonadales > Rhodanobacteraceae > Oleiagrimonas. The sequence goes on from JALUXG010000040.1 coordinate 114,600, forward strand.
TCGACGGGAATGTTTTCCAGGTCGCGCGGGGCAAGTTGCACATCGGCCCCGAGCAACGTCAGGCCACGCTCGACGAAATCGAAGCCTTCCAGACCTTCGAGCTGGACCAGCGTATGGTTGAAATCGTGCTCGGCCGCCAGCCTGCTCAGCAGGTTCGCCACCGGCTTACGGATGCGCGGTACGTCGGCCAGCCATGGCACGCGCGATTTAAGGGATTCATCGACACTGAGCATGATGCTACCTCCCGGTCTGCAAGCACACTGTGGCCACCGATTGTTACAGGATATCGACAAAGGTGGAGCTCGACAGGCAGCCATCGAATCGCATCGTGGGCATTCAGCCACCGCCATCCGCACGGATGTCGCAATTCAGTCCGAAGGGCCATCCAGCGGGCTCAAGTCACCGGGTTCGGACCTCCGCGGGAAGCTTGCGTGTGCCCAGCCCCCGTGCGACTCATGCAGGATATCGCTGTGCAAAATGGCATTGTCCATGCCCGGCTTCATGCTGCCTCAGAACCCGGCCGCCTTGAAATAGGCCGCAAGGCCAGCCAGGAACATCTGCACCGACAATGCGATCAGCAACATGCCCATCAGCCGTTCCAGCGCAGTCAGCACGCTCTCGCCCAGCCACTTGAACAGGTAGGTGGCGCTGAGCAGGATGGCAGCCGTGGCCAGCCAGGCCAGAAACAGTGCCAGCCCCCATTCGACCAACCTCCCCGGCTGATTGCTGGCCAGCAACAGCAAGGCCGCCATGGCGGAGGGTCCGGCCACGCCGGGTATGGCCATGGGCACGATGAACGGCTCACCTTCGCCCGGTTTGCCGAAGATACCTCCGTCGGCGGGTGGAAACACCATGCGGATGCCGATCAGGAACAACACGATGCCGCCGCCGATGCTGACTGCTTCCTGCTTGAGCTGGAGCAGGCGCAGGATGTACTTGCCCGCAACCAGAAATCCCGCCAGGACAGCCAGCGCGATCAGCAGCTCGCGCACCACCACCCAGCGACGGCGCTGCGGCGGCACATGCTTGAGCAGGCTGAGAAAGAACGGGATGTTGCCCAGCGGATCCATGATCAGGAACAGCAGGAGGCCGGCGGACAAGGGGGTCATGTTGGCATGCATGGGGATCGGCGCTGCAATGGACGGACATGCCGACGCGGCATGCGCGCAGGATACGGCAGATGCGCCGACGCGTCTGCCGCGGCAACCGTCAGCGGGCCGGATTCCGGCGGCTGGAGCCCGGCGGCCGCAAGTCCAGTGTGTGGCCCCGCGCGGCAGCGCCTTGGCGACCCAGCAGGTACACGAGGGACTGCGCCGCGGCCTGCGGCGTGGGCTGCTTCAGCGTGTCCTCGCCAAACCACGCCATGCGCCGCAGCGGCGTGCGCATCGGCCCCGGCAACAGCACATGCACGCGCACACTGGAATCGAGCGTTTCCTCGTGCAGGATCGCCGCCATGCGCTCGACACCCGCCTTGCTTACCCCGTAGGCGCCCCAGTGCGCGCGGGCCAGGCGCTCAGGATCGTCGGTGACAAACACCACGACCCCATCTGCGGCTTCCTGCAACAGCGGCAGGGCTGCCTGGGTAAGCGCAAACGGCGCCGACAAATTGACCTGCATGACACGCAGCCATTCATCCGGCGCGTGCACCGCCAACGGGGTCAGGCCCTCGAACATCGCCGCGGCATGCACCAGGCCGTCGAGCCGGCCCAGTTCCCCGCGCAAGGCCTCGATCATGGCGGCGCAGGTATCGGGGGTGGCGGTTTCCAGATCCAGGGTGACAATCAACGGCTCGGGTCCGCCGGATGCCCGCACGGCGTCATAACACGCTTCGAGCGCCTTCTTGCGCCGGCCGATCAATACCGCCGTCGCTCCTGCCTCAGCCACCGCCTGAGCAGTCGCACTACCCAAGCCACCGCTGGCGCCGGCGATGGCGATCACGCGGCCATCCAGATCGTGTCCTGACGGTTCCCAGGCGCGCGGCAAGGCCGCGGACGGCATCATGCCGTCACATCCGCATCCATGGCCAGGTCGGACACCATGCGCGCCAGCTGTCCGGATGCATGCAGGTCCTCGATGATGTCGCAACCGCCGATCAATTCGCCCTGGACATACAACTGCGGGAAGGTCGGCCAGTTGCCGAACTGCGGCAGGCTGGCCCGCAGCGCAGGGTCTTCCAGTACATTGACGGGATGCAGCGGCGCAGCGGCACCTTCCAGCGCCTTCACCGCGCGGCTGGAGAAATTGCACATGGGGTACTCGGGAGTGCCTTTCATGAACAGCACGAAGGGGTGTGCAGTGACGATGGCCTTGATGCGCTCGAGAACGTCCATAGGTTTGTTAGCCTTACAATGGTCGAGAGGCAGGCGCGCGGCGCCCCGGCCAGAGAGTTTACCGCGCCCGCATGCCACCTGCGCATCCGGGCCCTCACTCACCCCAAGCAGCCAAAAGGAGTATCCGCATGGCTATTGCACTTCCCCCGCTACCGTATGCAAAAAATGCCCTTGAACCACACATTTCGGCGGAAACGCTGGAGTATCACTACGGCAAGCACCATCAGGCCTACGTCAACAAGCTCAACGGGCTGATCGAAGGCACCGAGTTTGCCGACATGCCACTCGAAGACATCATCCGCAAGGCTTCCGGCGGCACATTCAACAATGCCGCACAGACCTGGAACCACAGCTTCTACTGGCAATCGCTCAGCCCCGATGGCGGCGGTGAACCGAGCGGCAAGCTGGCCGATGCCCTGGGCAAGGCCTTTGGTTCGGTGGATGCGTTCCGTGAACAGTTCGGCAACTCGGCAGCCGGCAATTTCGGCTCCGGCTGGACCTGGCTGGTGCAGCGCCCCGACGGTTCACTGGCGATCGTCAACACCTCCAACGCCGCCACCCCGATCACCGGCGACGACACGCCGCTGCTGACCATCGATGTGTGGGAACACGCCTACTACATCGATTACCGCAACGCACGGCCGAAATACATCGAGGCCTACTGGAACCTGGTGAACTGGGACTTTGCGGCATCGAACATGGCGTGAAATTCGCCATGACCGTGTCTGTGCACCGCAATGCATGCCCGAGAAGCCTGCTGCGCAAGCCAGTCACGGCAAGGCCCCTCCCCCGATGCAAGCTTCCCGGGGAGGGGCGCCCATGGCTTGCACGAGCATATCGAAGATGTTCGAAAGCAGCCCGAACACAGGCCTTCACGCCGTCACGGGCACGCGGGTGCGTCGGACATTGCCAGCATCGGGGCAAGCTGGTCCTCACGCCCCAGTGCCGCAGCCACTGCGCAGGCCCGTTCGCGGAGGGTTTCCATGTCCGGGGCGCATAGCGTGGCATGACCGACCTTGCGCCCCGGACGTGGCGATTTGCCATAGTCATGCCAATGCAGGTCCGGCACCACAAGAGCCGCCTCGCGATCGGGCATGGACCCGATCCAGTTGAACATCAGGCTGGGGCCGCGTGCGGACACATCGCCCAGAGGCAGGCCCAGCACGGCGCGGACGTGGTTCTGAAACTGGCTGGTGACGGCACCGTCGTAGGTCCAGTGTCCTGAATTGTGCACCCGTGGCGCCATCTCGTTGCCCAGTACACGGCCGTCCCTGACAAACAGCTCCAGTGCAAACACGCCCACATATTCCAGCCGTTCGGCAAGTGTGCGCGCATGGTCACACGCCTGCCCGGTAATCGCGTCGGACACAGGTGCCGGCGCCAGGCTGAGCGAAAGGATGCCGTCGGCATGCCAGTTGCGCGTCAGTGGCCAGGTGCGGAAATCCCCGTCACGGCCACGTACTGCAAGCACCGACACTTCCTCTTCGAACGGAACGAACGCTTCCAGGATCAGTCCATGCCGCGCTGCCTGCGCACCGAGCGCCTGCCAGGCTGCATCGGCGTCGCCGGGACGGCGCAGGCGAAACTGGCCCTTGCCGTCATAACCCAGCCGGCGGGTCTTGAGAATGGCCGGCAGGCCGATCTCGCGCACGGCGCGCTCAAGGTCCTCGCGGGTATCCACGGTGACAAACCGGGCGGTATCCAGCCCGATGTCGCGGAACAGGGTCTTTTCGGCCAGACGGTCCTGGGCCACGGCCAGGGCCCGCGGCTGCGGATGCACCGTCACGCGCCCGGCAAGCCACTGCGCGGTTTCGGCCGGCACGTTCTCGAAATCAAAGGTGGCCACATCGACCGTTTCGGCAAACTGTGCCAGTGCGGACTCGTCACGCCAGTCGGCACACTGGCTGGGCGCCAGTGTCGATGCGCAGGGCGCCTCGGCCGTGTCGAGAATACGGAACTGCACACCCAGTGGTGCACCTTCCAGAATCATCATGCGCGCCAGCTGCCCGCCACCGAGGATGCCAACGGTGTTTTCGCGGCCCATGCTCAAGCCTGCCTCGGGTCGGGGTGATCGAGCACCGTCTGCGTCTGGCTGGCCCGGAACCGGTCCAGGACTTCGGCCAGCCCAGGGTCGGCCAGAGCCAGCACAGCGGCCGCCAGCAGGGCCGCATTTATCGCTCCGGCACGGCCGATGGCCAGGGTGCCGACCGGCACCCCTGCAGGCATCTGCACCATCGAGAGCAGTGAGTCCATGCCACGCAGCGCCTTCGACTGCACGGGAACCCCGAACACCGGCAAGCGCGTCTTGGCCGCCAGCATGCCCGGCAGGTGCGCCGCACCGCCAGCACCGGCAATGATCACCTGGATGCCCCGCCCGACCGCCTCTTCGGCATATGCAAACAGCTGATCGGGCGTGCGGTGTGCGGACACCACGCGCACTTCGTGTGCAATCTGCAGCTGCACCAGCTGCTCGGCGGCATGCTGCATGGTTTCCCAGTCCGAGCGCGAGCCCATGACCACACCCACGCGCGGCACGGAGGGGTTCGAATTCATGGTTGATCCATCCAAAAGAGGCTATTGTAAAGGCATGGACAAACACCTGCTCGATATTCTCTGCTGCCCGGTCAGCAAGACCCCCGTCCGGCCGTTGCAGAAGGCCGAACTGGAGCGCCTGAACCAGGCCATCTCCCGCGGTGAGGTCGAAACCGTGGAAGGCGTGCGTGTAGGCTCCCCCCTGAAGGCCGGCCTGGTCACCACCGACATGCGTGTGGTGTACCCGGTACGCGACGACATTCCCGTCATGCTGCCCGAAGAGGGCATTGGCACGACCCAGCTTGCCGAGGGCCTCGGGCCCCATGCGGGGTCGGCATGAGCCTGCAACGTGACCGGTCGCACGGTTTGCCGTGGTGGATCGGCGACAATGATTATCCGGCATCCGCACGGGTGGCCGCCGGGGACCTGCCATGAACAACACCAACGACCGCTCCAGGATCGTCGAACTCCACAAGCGACAGTCCGGCACCGACGCAAGTCACGCCGACCCACGCAGCGAGCACGTGGGCACCTTGCTGTCCACTGTGCAGGACCTTGCCAGGCGGCATGTGATGGCGCTGGTGGGAGGCATGTTCGACAACGTTGACGATGCGCTGTTCGATCTCGCCGAAAAGGCGGAAAACAACGCCGTGCAGACGCAGTATTTCGACGGCATGCGCAGCGTGCGCAAACAGCGACCGCATGTCGAGCGCCATTTCTCCGAGGCGATCGCCGAGAATTTCGCGCAACTGGCTGCAGGGCGCCGCCATGCCCGCGGCAAGGCCGAGTCCGAGAACCGGTCCCTAGCCGCCAATCCGCCGGAACTGTCCCTGGTCGAGGAACAGGACTTGGAGGAATCGCTGGCGGTCACCAGCATGACGGCCAAGGCCGAAACCCGTCTCGCGGGCAACCTGCTTGCCGTCAATCAGCGTCTGGCCGTGATCTGCGGTGGCACACGCGTTGACAATCCGGACAATCCCGTCGGCCCGGATGCACTTGCTCGCGCCTTTGGCCGGTCGCTGGGCGAGCTGGACGTCGAGGTTCGCGTCAAGCTCATCGTCTACAAGCTCTTCGAGCGCTATGTCCTGAGCGCGCTCGACCCGCTCTACAACGAGGTCAACCACCTCCTGGCACAAGCCGGTGTACTGCCAAATCTGCGCCTGGCCCGCAGTCAGCGGCATGCGGCAGGCAGTGGTACGCGCACCGCCCCTTCACTGGACGCATCGACCGGGGAGGACGGGCAGGACCAGCAGTCCGCATTTCGTGGTCAACTGGTGGAAACCCTGCAGTCGCTGTTGGCCGAGCGGCGCCAGGGCCATGCCTACACGCATGCCGCAACCGGCCCATCACTGAGTCCGGCCGAGCTGCTTGGCGCATTGTCCGTGCTGCAGGACGAAGTCTCGCGCAATACGGTTGCCATGCCTTCGGACGTGGTCGACCCCGCCTCGCTGTCGACCGATGACGTCCGCGTGCTCAAGGAACAACTGGTCGGCCAGATCCAGCGCCTGCGCGGTGAAGCCCGTACCCACGTTTCCGGAGCCGACGAGGACACCATCGACCTCGTCAGCATGTTGTTCGAATACATCCTGCAGGACCACAACCTGCCGATGGAAATGCAGGTCCTGCTGGCCCGCCTGCAGATTCCCTACCTGAAGGTCGCCATCCTCGATCGCCGCCTGTTCGCGCAAGGCAACCACCCTGCCCGCCGACTGCTGGACGAACTGGCCGATGCCGCCAAGGGCTGGTCTGCCGAATCCGACCGCGACCAGGCCTTGCTGAAAAAGGTCCGCAGTGTCGTCGAGACCCTGCTGGCCGAATTCGACGACGACATCGATGTATTCAACCGCCAGCTCGAGGATTTCCGCAAGTTCCTCGACAGCAGCAACCGCAGGGCGCAACTTGCCGAGCAACGCGCCGCCGAGGCCACGCGTGGGCGCGAGAAGCTGCAGCAGGCCCGTCGCCGCGCGGCACAGGAAATCCTTTCCCGCATCGAGGGGCGCGACCTGCCTGCGCTCGTCAACGGCATCCTTACCCGCGCATGGGCCAACTATCTGGTGCTGACCCTGTTGCGACATGGTGAGGATTCGAGCGAATTCCGCACCGGCCTGCGCTTCGTCGATGATTTCGTCTGGAGCGTGGGACCACTGCACAGCGCGGCCGAGCGTCAACGGCTCGAACAGCTGATGCCACTGCTCGAAAAGTCCCTTCGCCACGGCCTGGCCACGGTCGCGTTCCAGGATTCGGATGTCGAAACCCTGATGCGCCAGCTCAATGCCCTTTACGATGCACAACTGGGCATGCAAGCCGACTCTGCCGCCCCGGCTGCAGCCGACGTGGACGCGCCGGTTCCGATTCCGGAAAGCATGGAGGTCATCGCCAGCCCGGAGACACTCGAGGAGGCCGGCCCGGTTCCGCCGGCAGCCCGCAACGCAACCGGGGAGAGCCCGGATCTCGAGCGCGTGCGCAACATGAAGGTCGGTAACTGGGTCGAATTTTCCGCTGACGGCGAACGTCCCGAACGTGCGAAACTTTCCTGGATCAGCCCGATCAGCGGCAAGTACCTGTTCGTCAATCGACGCGGCCTGAAGGTCGCCGACAAGACCCGCGAGCAGCTTGCCGCCGAGCTGGCCTCTGGCAAGACCGTCTTGCTGGAGGAGCTGCCGCTGTTCGACCGCGCCCTGGACGCCATCGTCGAACGGCTGCGCGCCAACCAGACCGATCGCGAATCGACACCGCCCGCTTCATGATCCACCCTGGCGAGGCCGTGTCCTCTTCGACCCCCGGCTTGCCGCCAAGCGAATTGATCGTGCGCGATGTCGAGCGGGCACTGGCCGAGGACCTCGGGCCCGGCGATGCCACGGCGGACCTGCTTGCCGCAGACGCACTGTCGCATGCCGAATTGTTGTGCCGGGAAACGGCCGTGATTGCCGGCCGCCCCTGGTTCGATGCCTGTTTCCTGCACCTGGATCCGGAGTGCCGCATCGAATGGCTCGTGGACGAGGGCCAGCGCGTGGGGGCCGGCACCCTCCTGTGCAGGGTATCCGGACAGGCACGCGCGCTGGTCAGCGCCGAGCGCACCGCACTGAACTTTCTGCAGACCCTCTCCGGTACCGCTACCTGCACAGCGCAACATGTGGCGGCACTCGCCGGCTCGCGCACACGGATCCTCGACACCCGGAAGACCCTGCCGGGTCTGCGTCTTGCACAAAAATACGCGGTACGCTGTGGTGGTGGCTGCAATCATCGCATCGGCCTGTACGACGCCATCCTGATCAAGGAAAACCACATCGCAGCGGCAGGCAGCCTGACAGCCGCGGTGCAGGCGGCACGGGCAAGGCACCCCGACCTGCTGCTGGAAGTCGAGGTGGAAACCATGGACGAACTCGAGCAGGCGCTTGCCGCCGGCGTCGATCGCGTGATGCTCGACGAGTTTTCTCCGCAACGAATGCGCGAAGCCGTCGCCCTCGCCGCAGGTAGGGTCGAACTGGAAGTATCCGGGAGCGTGGACCTGCAAGCCCTGGCGTCAATCGCGCACTTGGGTGTGGATTACATCTCCGTGGGCGCCATCACCAAGCATGTCCAGGCAGTGGATCTGTCATTTCGTCTCGTTACGAAAGCGGGTGGAGAATGAACGTCTTGCCAGACGTGCACCTTGTCCCCAGTATGGCAACATGGTTTCCCAATGGCTCACATTTCTCGGCCTGATGCTTGTCATCGGCCTGTGGCTCGCTGCCCTGCGTGGCCGCGACCGCGCCTTGCTTGCTGCGCGCGAACTTTGCCGCACGCGTGAGGTGCAGTTGCTGGACGAAACCGTGGGCCTGTCTGCCTTGCGCCCGTGCCGCCTCGACGGGCACCTGCACCTGAGGCTTCGTTACGATTTCGAAATCAGCATGAACGGCATGGACCGCCACAGCGCGCACCTGTGGATGGTGCAGGGGCACGTCGTCGGCCTGCGCATGGACTTGCCGCCCGGGCATGCCGAATCCGCCACTCACCCATCCAATGTGACCAGCCTGCTCGAACGGATGCGCCGCAACGGCTCTACTTGACGACGCGAAGGTGCGGGGCGCCCTTGCGCGTACCCGGATCTTCCGTTGGGCCCCTGTCGTCTGCCCCGGCATCGTCCGGCTTCGCTTCACCGCCATCCGGCGGCGACGGCCCGACCTCTTCGGGAAACATCATGCCCTGGCCGTTTTCCTGCGCGTATATCGCCAACACAGCCACGATCGGAATGCTCACCTGCCGGCTGACTCCGGAAAACCGCGCCTTGAAGCAAACCCGGTCGTTGCCCAGGTCCAGGTCGGCCACGGCCTGTACCGCGATGTTCATGACCACCTGCCCGTCCTTGACCGCCTGCGGTGGAACCTCCACACCCTCACGGGTGGCGTCGACCAGGATATACGGCGTCAGGCCGTTGTCGACGACCCAGTCGTAGATCGCCCGCAACAGGTAAGGGCGGTTGGAACTCATGCCGTGTTGTTCGCCGGAAGTACTCACGCGACCATGACCTTCTCGTCTTCGGTGAGGCTGCGCGCAAAACCCTGGCTGCGGAAAATGCGCTCGCCGTAATCAGTGATGACCTTGCCTTCCCGGCCAAGCTTGACGCCAAGCATCGGCAGGCGCCAGACCACCGGTACCACCAGGCAGTCGGCGAGGCTCAACTCGGGATTGAGAAAGAAGGTGGATGCCTTGAACAGGGGCCGTGCGGCAAGCAGCTGTTCGCGGAGATGCTTGCGCGCCGTTTCGGCCTTGCGCCCGCCCTTGCCAATGGTGTCCACCAGCGGCAGCCAGTCATGTTCCACCCGCACCATCGCCAGGCGCAGACGGGCACGTGAAAGCGGGTCGATGGGCATCAACGGCGGGTGCGGGTAACGTTCGTCCAGGTATTCGCAGATCACCGCGGTGTCGTGCAGCACCAGATCACGATCGACCAGGGTAGGAAGCGTACCGTACGGATTGAGGTCCGACAGATCCTCCGGCAGCTTGTCCGGTTTGCAAAGCACGCGGTCATAGACCACGCCCTTGGCCGCCAGCACCATGCGCACACGATGGGACTGCACGTCGTCTGCAGTCGTGAACAGGGTCAACACGGTTCGATTGCGAGCACTTGTAAGCATGAGGTCCTTCCCCCGGAAGGCAGCGCTGCCATCGTGCCACTTTTCCGCGACGGATGGCAGCGGCGATTCAGTGTACGTCCTTCCAGTACTCGCGCTTGAGCATGTAGGCGAGCAGGGTGAACGCCGCAAGGTACAGCAACACCCAGATGCCGAGGGACTGCCGCTCCACGGCAACGGGCTCGGACACGTAGGTCAGAAACGCCGTCAGATCGTTGCTGGCGGCATGAAATTGCGCGGGCGTCATGCTGCCCGGACGGGCCAGATCCAGACCGATGACCTCGGTCTTGCCCTTGCTGTCGGGCGTGGACAGCTTTGCCACCTGCAAGCCCTGCAATTCCCACAGCGGATTGGGCATGGAGGCATTGGGGAACACGGTGTTGTTCCAGCCGACCGGGCGCGTGGGATCGAGATAGAAACTGTTGAGGTAGCTGTAGACGTAGTCCGGCCCCTTCTGCGCCACCATCAGCGACAGGTCGGGTGGTGCCTTGCCGAACCATTTCTCCGCGTCGGCCTCGGGCATCGCGGCTATGGCATGGCCCTGGAATCTTGCGCCGGTGAAATTGAGGTTCTGCATGACCTCTTTTCTCGTGAGGCCCAGGTCGCGGGCCATGCGCGAATAACGCATGTAATGCAGGGAATGGCAACCGGAGCAGTAATTGAAGAACAGCTTCGCACCGCGTTGCAGCGAGGCCTGATCGCGCAAATTGATGTTTGCGCTCATCAGGCCCGCGCCCCCCTCCGAAGCCTGGACGGAGACGGCGCCGACCAGAAGTGCCAGCGTCAGTGCCAGGAAAATATGGATGCGCTTAGTCATGTGTCGTCACCCGTTCCGGTACCGGCCTGGTTTTCTCGAAGCCGAAATACGTGTAGACCCACAGGAAGAGATAGAAGCCGAAATACACGGCCACCCAGAACCGACCGAAGGTGTTGTCGACGGTCGTGACATCGACGTTCGGGCCGAAGATCGCGGGTATCGCCTCGTGGGTCACTTCACCGCCAAGCAGTCCCAGGCAGATGAAGGAAAGCGCGAACAGGCCGAGGGCCCATTTGTACAGCACCCCGCGGTAGCGCACCGATTTCACCTTGCCGCGGTCGATCCACGGCAGCAGGAAAGGCAGCGTGATCGAGAGCAACAACGCCAGCACGCCCAGTTCCTTGTTCGGAATCATGCGCAGGATGGCGTAGAACGGCGTGAAGTACCATGCCGGCTTGATCGCCGCAGGCGTCACCAGGTGGTTGGCGGGCATGTAGTTGTCATGCTCGAGGAACCAGCCGCCCATGCCCGGTGCGTAGAAGATCACGAAGGCACAGATCAGCAGGAACACGCCGACCCCGAACAGATCCTTCACGGTGTAGTACGGGTGGAACGGAATGCCGTCCAGCGGAATGCCGCGCTCGTTCTTGTGCTTCTTGATCTCCACGCCGTCCGGGTTGTTGGAGCCGACCTCGTGCAGGGCGGCCAGATGCAGCACCACCAGCAGGAGCAGCACCATCGGCAGGGCCACCACGTGCAGCGAGAAGAAGCGGTTGAGGGTCGCGTCACCGGGATTGAAGTCTCCCATGATCCAGTGCGTCAGTGTCTCCCCGACCACCGGGACCGCACTGAACAGCGAGATGATCACCTTGGCGCCCCAGTAGGACATGTTGCCCCAGGGCAGCACGTAGCCCATGAAGGCCTCGGCCATCAGCACCAGGAAGATCAGCATGCCGAGGATCCACACCAGTTCGCGCGGACGCTTGTACGAGCCGTACATGATGCCGCGGAACATGTGCAGGTAGACCACCACGAAGAACATCGAGGCACCCGTGGTGTGCATGTAGCGGATCAGCCAGCCCCAGTCGACATCACGCATGATGTAGTACACCGAAGCGAAGGCTTCGGAGGTACCCGGAAAGACTTCCAGCGCGCTGGGCTTGTAGAACATCGCCAGGAAGATGCCGGTGAGGATCTGGTTGACCAGCACCAGCATCGCCAGCGACCCGAAGTAGTACATGACGTTGAAGTTCTTCGGCGCGTAGTACTCGGTCAGGTGCTTGCGGTACATGACCCCGAGTCCGGGCGCGCGTTCATTGAACCAGCGTGCGATTGCTCCGGCCATCACGACTTCTCCCCGGGTGGATTGACGCCTATCTGCACATGGGTGTCGTCGACGAAGTGATACGGCGGGATGACCATGTTGAGCGGCGCAGGCACGTCCTGGTAGACACGCCCGGCGATGTCGTATCGCGACTTGTGGCAGGGGCAGAAGAAGCCGCTCTTCCAGTCGGGATCGAAGGGCTCGGGACCGATTTTCGGCACGTAGTCGGGTACGCAGCCCAGATGGGTGCAGATGCCGATCATCACCAGCCATTGCGGCTTGAGCGAGCGATGCCAGTTCTTCGCGTAGGCGGGCTGCTGGCTGGTTTCATTGCTGTCAGGATCGCGCAGGCGGTCGATGACATCCTTCATCTTCAGGGTGGCCACCTGGGCCTGGGTGCGGTTGACCACGAATACCGGGACCCCGCGCCACGGGTAGCGGACCATCTGGCCCGATTCGATCTTGCTGATGTCGGCCATGGTCGGCGCCCCTGCCGCCCTGGCGCGTGCGCTGGGCTCCCATGACTTGATGAAAGGCACGGCAGCGGCGGCGACCCCGACCCCACCCACGGCAGCCGTGGTGTAGGTCAGGAACCGTCGGCGACCGTGATCGACGTCTTCATTCGCCATCAGGTTCTCCGTTAGTGAATGCACCTTAGCGAGATCCGGAGCGCACCCCAAATTGCGCACCGTAAATCCCGTTAGTGTAGCGTCAGGATTGCATGCGTACAATTGAAACTTGCATCAGTCCGCCTGCATGCGGCACGGTTGCTCCGCGCCGGCAACGCGACCAGACTTCCCCATCCGAACGGAGCCATGGCCCGCCGCATGAATCGCCTGTTATCCGCGACCGCCTTTACCGTCCGCTTCATCGTCATCGGCCTTGCCCTGGCCTTCGTGATCGCCCTGGTCTGGCCGCAGAGCGGAAGTGCGTTGCGGCAGAAGCTGGGGCTCGCTCCTTCCGCGCCGGCAGCGCCCGCAAGTACCACGCACGCGATGCCCCCTGCAGCCACCGGCGCACCGGTATCGTATGCCAGTGCCGTGGATCGCGCTGCACCGTCGGTGGTCAACATCTATGCCAACCGTGTGGTCACCGAACAACCCGTGCAACGGTTCAACGACCCGGTCATGCAGCAGTTGCTGGGCGAGGTGCCCATTGGCCCGGCGCAGCGAAAACGCGAGCAGAACCTCGGATCGGGCGTGATTTTCAGCAGCAAGGGGTATGTGCTGACCAACAACCATGTCATTGCGGGGGCGCAGAACATCCAGGTATTGCTCTACGACGGCCGCGTGGCACAGGCGAGCGTGGTCGGCGCCGACCCGGACACGGACCTTGCGGTGCTCAGGATCCATGCCACGGACCTGCCCGTGATCCATATCGCCAGGCACCCGCCGCGGGTGGGCGATGTGGTCCTGGCCATCGGCAATCCGTTCGGCATCGGCCAGACCGTCACCATGGGTATCATCAGTGCAACCCGGCGCCAGCTCAGCAGTTACAGCCCGGACGCATTCATCCAGACCGATGCCGCGATCAATTTCGGCAATTCCGGCGGCGCCCTGGTCAACTCCAACGGCAACCTGGTCGGCATCAACACGGCTCTGCTTGGCCGCGCCAGCGGCGCCGAGGGCATCGGCTTCGCCATCCCCGTGACCACGGCCAAGAACGTGCTCGACCAGATCGTCGCCCGCGGGTACGTGGTGCGCGGCTGGCTCGGCATCGCCTACACAAGTGTGCCGGTCAACGCCAACAGCGGGCTGCCAGCCGCGGCGCGTGGTGTCTGGGTGACAGCGGTCTACCCGGGCAGCCCGGCGGCACAGGCAGGGATCCAGCCCGGCGATGTGCTGTTGCGGATGAATGGCAAGGGCATCAACGGCCCGACATCGCTGCGCGATGACGAAACTGCACTCAAGCCGGGGGCGCAGGTCCACATCTCCGGCCTGCGCGCGGGCACCCCGTTCAACACCACCCTGACTGTCGTGCAGCGCCCTCCATTGAGCGTGCTCGGCGCCCGCTCATCTCCCTGAACCGGGGGACGGGTCGGCGGCACCAACCGTGCCGGAGGGCAGCCACGCCGATGCGCTGTCCCGCATGGCATGCCGATAACGCCGGTGCAGCAGGGTCACCCGCTTCACGTATACCCGCGTTTCCGCGTATGGCGGCACGCCTCCGTATTTTTGCACGGCGTCCGGACCGGCATTGTACGCCGCCGCCGCGAGGCGCTCGTCGCCATGAAAACGCTTCAGCAGTCGTGCTAGGTAACGCGCACCGCCGCGAATGTTCTGCCGTGCATCGAAGGCATTGCGCACGCCCATGCTCGATGCCGTCGCCGGCATCAGCTGCATCAGGCCCTGCGCCCCCTTGGCCGACAGGGCATGTGGATTGAATGCGCTCTCGGCATGGATCACGGCTCGAACCAGGGCAGGGTCGACACCGTACTTGGCTGCCGCCGTTCGAATCGCCGGGGCATAGGCATCCATGCGCAGGGGTACATGGGCCCAGTCGATCTTAGAACGCACATCGCACGCCATGCATGTTGCGATGTAGGTAAACAATGTCCGGGTGGACGCCCCGCGCGCGCGCTTTCCACGGGGACGTACATTGGTGTATTCGATGCTGCCGTCCGCATGCACCACCTTGTACACGGCACCGCGCAACACCCTGCCGCGTACGCTGCGCTCATCCGCTTCCGGGCGCGGCGGACCAGACGCCGTACCCTGGCGGTAGATGGCCTTTTCAGGCGCACCCATGCTGCGAGCCGCGGACGGCGCCTGATGCGAACGTGCATCCTGGCGCGTACTCGCAGCCTGCATGCCCGATGAGGCATCCAGATGCAGCGCCCGACAGTGGCGGTAACCCGCGGCACTGGAACTGAATACGGTCTCGCCACTGGCACCCACACAACGGTACATGCCCTCGGCGTGCACAGGCAGCAGCGACCACGGCAGCAGCGCAAGCACAAGCCATGGCAAGCGTGTGGAAAGGGGGGACCCGAACCGCCACCTTGGGCTGCCACCCCGCTCCCCTCGATGAGCGGCTATCAGGAACATGCGCCAAGTGTGCGCCAGCATTGAGGTTTTGCCAAGTGCGCGGGGTCACGATTCCAACCGGAAACGAGTCCAATCGGGAACGTGCGACTCGCCGAGGTCTGTTGTGCCCGTTTTCCCTGCACTGGCAGCGGCCTCGCCCCCGGCGTAAACTGCCGGGTTCACTGATTACCTGTTGCAACGCCATGAGCGGCAAGCTTTTCATCCAGACCCACGGCTGCCAGATGAACGAGTACGACTCGGCCCGCATGGTCGACGTGCTCCAGGCCTCGCACGGCTTGGAACTGACCGATCGTGCCGATGAAGCGGACGTGATCCTGATCAACACCTGCTCAATCCGCGAGAAGGCGCAAGAGAAGGTATTCAGCCAGCTCGGCCGCTGGAAGCAGATCAAGGCGAAAAACGACAAGGTGGTGATCGGTGTCGGCGGTTGCGTAGCCAGTCAGGAAGGCGAAGCCATCCTGCAGCGCGCGCCGTACGTGGACCTGGTATTCGGTCCGCAGACGCTGCATCGCCTGCCGGAGATGGTCGAGGCCAGTCGCCGGGACAAGCAGCCGCAGGTGGACATCAGTTTCCCCGAAATCGAGAAATTCGACGCCCTGCCCGAGCCCCGCGCCGAGGGCCCGACTGCCTTCGTCTCGATCATGGAGGGCTGCTCCAAGTACTGCTCGTACTGTGTGGTGCCCTACACCCGCGGCGAGGAGATTTCGCGCCCGTTCGACGACGTGCTCGGCGAGGTGGCTGCACTTGCCGAGCAGGGCGTGAAGGAAGTCAACCTGCTGGGGCAGAATGTCAACGCCTATCGCGGCCCGATGCACGATGGCGGAGTGTCCGACCTTTCCCTGCTGATCCATGCCATTGCCGAGATCGACGGCATCGGACGCATCCGCTTCACCACCTCGCATCCGGTCGAGTTTTCCGACTCGCTGATCGAGGCCTACGCCAACGTGCCGAAACTGGCCAATTACCTGCATCTGCCGGTGCAGGCCGGGTCCGACCGTATCCTCGCAGCAATGAAGCGAGGCTACACGGCGCTGGAATACAAGCAGCGCATCCGCAAGCTGCGCGCGGTGCGCCCGGATATTTCCATCAGTTCAGATTTCATCGTCGGTTTTCCTGGCGAGAGCGAGCACGATTTCGAGCAGACCATGACACTGATCGAGGACATCGGCTTCGACCAGAGTTTTTCCTTCGTCTATTCGCGCCGCCCGGGCACCCCGGCCTCCAACCTTCCCGACGACACGCCCCTGGACGCCAAGCGTGCGCGACTGGCACGCCTGCAGGCGGCCATCGATGCCCATGCGCGGAAAATCAGTGCATCCATGGTCGGCAGCGTGCAGACGGTACTGGTCGAAGGACCGAGCAAGAAGAACCCGAAGGAAATGGCCGGACGCACCGAGAACATGCGTTTCGTCAACTTCCCCGGCGACCCGCGCATGATCGGGCATTTCGTGGACGTGGAAATCACCCAGGCCATGGCGCACTCGCTACGCGGCCGGGTCGCGGCCTGAGCCTGACCGCCCGTTTCGGGGAGTGCGGTCGGCCCTTCCGGGCCTCCTACAAAAGTGCGGCGCGTTCTTGTGGGAACGGCGGAAGCGGTGACTGGTCCGCCACACCGGGCATCCCGATCGGCCCTTCCGGGCCTCCTACAACAGCGGGGCGCGGTTTCGCTCTTGTGGGAACGGCGGAAGCCGTGACTAGTCCGCCACACCGGGCATCCCGATCGGCCCTTCCGGGCCTCCTACAACAGCGGGGCGCGGTTTCGTTCTTGTGGGAACGGCGGAAGCCGTGACTAGTCCGCCACACCGGGCATCCCGATCGGCCCTTCCGGGCCTCCTACAACAGCGGGGCGCGGTTTCGCTCTTGTGGGAACGGTGGGAGCCGTGACTGGTCTGCCACACCGGGCATTCCGTTCGGCCCTTCCGGGCCTCCTACAAAAGCGGGGCGCGGCTTCGAACGGCGGGAGCCGTGACCGGGATCTGCATGAAACCGAGTGCCTACCACCACCCGTCATTCATCTGGCGACAAAATCCCGTGACGCGGACTCTTCCTTCAATCCAGCCGCTTGCGGAATTGCGAAATGGCCAGGACCAGCATCAGCACGGAAAAAGCGGCCAGCGCCAGCACGTCCGGCCACATCTGCGACAGACCCGCTCCACGCAGCATCACGCCACGGATCAGGCGCAGGAAATGCGTCAGCGGCAGGACCTCGGCAATCCATTGCGCCGCTATCGGCATGCCCGCGAAGGGGAACATGAACCCCGACAGCAGAATCGAGGGCAGGAACACGAAGATCATCATCTGCATGGCCTGGAACTGCGAGGTTGCCCGGGTCGAGATCAGCAGCCCGAGGGCGAGGTTGGCCACGATCAGCAGGCCGGCGGCAAGGTATACATCCACCAGCAGCCCATGCACGGGCACGGCAAACAGCACGACGCCCAGCAGCAGGATCACCGTGGTCTGCAGAAGACCGATGCCCACGTAGGGCAGCACCTTGCCGACCAGCAGCTCGCTGCGGCTGAGCGGCGTGGCGATCAGCAGTTCCATGTTGCCGCGCTCGCGCTCGCGTACCACCGAAACCGCCGTGAAAAGCACCATGGTCATGGTCAGAATCACCCCGATCAGGCCCGGCACGATGTTGATCGCCGAGCGCCGTTCGGGGTTGTAGAAGGCCACCACCCGGATGCGTCCCTGGCGCGGGGTGCTGTCCGGTGGTGCACGCGTATCCGGCAGGGCACTGTTTGCGATCGGCGTCTGCGCCAGTTGCGCGGCGGCGAACTGCACCGCGGTGTCGCTGCCGTCGACCAGGATCTGCGCCACCGCGCGGCCCTCGGCGCGGCGGCGTTCGAAGTCGCGCGGAATCACGATGCCCACGCTGATGCGACCGGCCTGGAGGGCCTGCATCAGTTGTCGCGGCGTGTGGGCGCGCTCGCTCGCGCGCACGATGCCGGTGGCCAGCATGTCCATCACCAGCGCCCGCGAGGCCTGGGTCCCGGATTGGTCCACGATCCCGGCATCGAGGTTGCGCAGGTTCAGGTTGATGGCATAGCCGAACAGCACCAGTTGCACGATCGGGATACCCAGGATCATCGCCAGGGTGACCCGGTCGCGCCGCAACTGCTGCAGTTCCTTGCGCATCACCGCGAGCAGGCGCCGCATGTTCATGCGGCCTGCTCCCGCCGCGCGCGGCCACCGTGCGTGACCGCCACAAATACGTCCTCAAGATTGGGCTCGGTCGCCTCGAAACAGGCCTCGGCGTCGATGTCACGCACCACACCTGCCAGAACTTCGAGGGTTTCCCCGGCGGACTGCGCCGCCGCCTCCACGAGCAGTACCCGCAGTGATGCGCCGATCTGCGCCGCGCTCAGTACCGCATCCTGCTGCGAAAGCGCCTGCTGGATGCGGCCCGGCCGGGAGGCATGCACCCGGTAGGTACGTCCGGCGAGCCTTGCCGTCAGCGCCTGGGGTGTGTCGTCGGCGACCAGACGGCCATGGTCGAGGATCGCCAGTCGATGGCAGCGCTCGGCCTCGTCCATGTAATGGGTGGACACCAGCAGCGTGGCTCCGGCGTCGGCCAGCTCGAACAGTTTTTCCCAGAAGTCGCGGCGCGACTCGGGATCGACCGCGCTGGTCGGCTCGTCGAGAAACAGCAGCTGCGGTTCATGCACCACCGCCGCCGCCAGCGCCAGGCGCTGCTTCTGGCCTCCGCTCAGGGTGCCGGCGAGTTGGCGTTGCATGGCGCCGAAACGGTATTCCTCGACCAGCGTATCGATGCGTGCGCGCATGCGGGCACGCGGCACGTCCTGCACCGCGGCCATGAATTCCAGGTTCTCGCGTACCGTGAGGTCGTCGAAGAGCGAGAACTTCTGCGTCATGTAGCCGATGTGACGGCGCAGTTCCTCGGCCCGGGACGGGATGCGCAGGCCCAGCACCTCGATCTCCCCCGCGCTGGGGGTCAGCAGGCCGCACAGCATGCGGATAGTCGTCGACTTGCCCGAGCCGTTGGGGCCGAGAAAGCCGTACACCCGCTGCGCCGGGACGTCCAGGTCCACCCGGTCCACCGCGACCAGATCCCCGAAGCGGCGCGTCAGTCCGCGAGCACGGATGACGGTGTCCGTGTCCGCGCTCACGGCCGCGTATCCGCCAGTCGCACCCGCACCGGAAGCCCTGCAGGCAGGCCAGCCGCGTCTGGCCCCAGCACCACTTCAGCCAGGTAGCTCAGGCGCGCGGCGTCCTCCCCGCTCAGTGCGTAATACGGCGTATAGACCGGGTCGCTGCGCACCCAGCGCAGGGTGCCGGTGTAGCGCTTGCCGCCCACGACCTCGACGCGCATCTTCTGCCCCGGGCGCAAATGCACCTGCATCGGTTCGGGCACGTAGATCCGCGCATAGGGCGCCTTGCCGACCAGCAGCACCGCCAGCGGTGCCCCGCGGGGCGGCCGGTCCCCGCGCCGGTAGGGCAGGCTGTCGATGCGTCCGGAGCGTGGCGCCGTCACGCGCAACTCCCGGAGAAGGATGCGCTGAGCGCTCACCTGCGCCTCGGCGGCCTGCAGCGCGGCCCGCGCCTGGTCGATGTCCTCGGGCCGCGAGCCGTGCAGCAGAACATCCAGCGCTGCACTCGCTGCCGCGACCTGCGCCTCGGCCTGTGCGAATGCGGCGCGTGCCTGGTCAATCGCGCTTGCCGACACGACATCAGGCGCATCCAGCGTACGCACTCGCGCATAGTCTTCCCGCGCGACCCTTGCACGCGCCTGCGCTGCACGAAGGTCCGCACGCGCACGCGCCACGGTTTCCTTGCGCGGTCCGCCCACCTGTTCCTGCAGGATGGCCCTCCGTTGCGCCATCTGGGCCTCGGCAGCGGCAAGATCGGCCTGCACGAGGGAAGGGTCCAGCTGCAGCAGCAATTGTCCCTTTCTCACCTGCTGTCCCTGCTTCACATGTACCGAGACAATGCGTTCGGAGCGCACTGCAGGCACGGTGATGCGGTCGTATTCCAGCGTTCCCAATGCCTGCTGCGGTGTCTTTGCGCAGCCCCCGATGGAAAGCACGATCGCTGCCCATGCCACGACATGCCAGCGCGTTGTCCTGGATACCGATGCCATCATGATGCGTCTCCGAAATCCATCTGCAGACCGTGTTCAAGCAGGGCCAGCGCATGCTGCGTAATGCGCCCGGTGCCCGGCATGTCCATGCCGAATACCTTGCTCCAGATCGGCGCCCCCGCAGCCGGGAACAGGGTGAGGCCGAGCAGCGAAACCACGGTCAGACCGGGATCCAGGTCGTCGGGGAACCGCCCTTGCGCCCTGGCTGAGGAAAGCTGCCGGGCAAGCAGCACCGGCACACGCGGCGCGAGGCGGTCAACCACCACCTCACGCAAGGCACCGCCCTCGCTCAATACCTCGCGCACCCACAGGGCGGGCAGCCAGGGATGCGCGTCGACCGCCTCGCCGACTCCGCGCACAAAGCCTGCAATCCAGCCCGCCGGGTCCTCGCCGGCCTGCTGCATGCGCGCGCGCACCGGTTCCAGCGCCGGTTGCAGACGCTCCCCGACCAGTACCTCAACCAGACGTTTCTTGCTGCCGAAGTAGTAATGCAGCATGGCCGGCGTGACCCCGGCCCGTTGCGCAATCCGGCGCAGCGGGGTCGCGGCGATGCCCTGTGCAACGAAGGTTCCCAGAGCCGTGTCGAGCAGGGTCTCGCGCATGTCGCGGTCGCTGGCGCGGGGGCGGCCCGCGCGACGGAGGCGTCGACCCGGCGCAACTGGAGCAGGTGTCATGCCTTATATTTAATTCAACATTTAATTGAATGCAAGCCCGGCACCTGCCACAACCGTGTGGACCTGCCCCGTCCTGCCGGTATGGCCCAGTGCCGCGCGGCGCGCTACCCTCCCGCCATGAGTGAACTGACCCAGCACGACTTCACCCTCGATCCGCTCGACAACGCCCGACTGGCCAATCTGTGCGGCCCCTTCGACGAACACCTGCGCCAGGTCGAATTGCGCCTCGGCGTGGAAATCAACAACCGCGGCAACGTGTTTCGCGTGATCGGCGATGAAGCGGCCGTGGGTGCCACGGAAAAGGTCCTGCACGCGCTGTACGCATCCACCGAAAACGAGTCCCTGAACGGCGCGTCTGTCAATCTGCATCTGACCGAGTCGGGCGTCGATGCGCTGGTCGAAGAACAGACCGCGCAGACCCAGGACGTGACCATCAAGGTCAAGCGCGGCGTGATCCGCGGCCGCGGGCCAAGCCAGAAGCGCTACCTGCACGCCATCGCCACCCACGACATCAATTTCGGCGTCGGTCCCGCCGGCACCGGCAAGACCTACCTGGCGGTGGCCAGTGCGGTCGAGGCGCTGGAGGCGGGTCGCGTACAGCGCGTGCTGCTGGTGCGTCCGGCGGTGGAAGCCGGCGAGAAACTCGGTTTCCTGCCCGGCGACCTCAGCCAGAAGGTTGATCCGTACCTGCGCCCGCTCTACGACGCGCTGTACGAGATGCTCGGCTTCGAGCGCGTGGCCAAGCTGATCGAGCGCAACATCATCGAAATCGCTCCGCTGGCCTACATGCGAGGACGCACGCTCAACGACTCCTACGTGATCCTGGACGAGGCGCAGAACACAACCACCGAGCAGATGAAAATGTTCCTGACCCGCATCGGCTTCGGCTCGGTGACGGTCATCACCGGCGATGTGACCCAGGTCGACCTGCCGCGCAACGCGCGCTCGGGCCTGCGCCATGCCATCGAGGTACTGCGCGGCGTGGACGGCATCAGCTTCACCTTCTTCACCGCACGCGACGTGGTGCGCCACCCGCTGGTCGCCCGCATCGTGCGCGCCTACGAGGCCGCTGATCCGGACAACGGGACATGATCGAACCCGTGGTCCATGTGGGCTATGCCGCGCCGCGTCGAGGAGTGCCCGCTGCGTCGAGTTTTCGCCGCTGGGTCGCCGCCGCACTGCACGGTGCCGGTCGCCGCCGCGCCGCAGAACTGTCCATCCGCATCGTCGATGCCCCGGAAGGGCGTGCGCTCAATCGCAGTTACCGCGGCAAGGACTATGCGACCAACGTGCTGTCGTTCCCGGTCGAACTACCACCAGGCGTGGACCTGCCATTGATCGGCGACCTTGTGATCTGCGCACCGGTGGTGGCCCGTGAGGCCACCGAACAGGGCAAGAACGCACGTGACCACTGGGCCCACCTGAGCGTGCACGGGGTGCTGCATCTGCTCGGCCACGACCACCTCGAAACCGTCCAGGCCCAGCGCATGGAGGCCCTGGAAATACGCATACTGGCCAGCCTGGGCATCGCCGATCCGTATACGCCCATCGCGTAGGGCGGGCACTGTCCGCCAGCTTGTCAAACCATACGCCATGGCACCCGGCGGACAGTGTCCGCCCTACGATCGAGCCACCGGTTTCCGGTAAACTCGATCTCCCTGCCCCAAGGGCTGCCAGCCAACGCATGGAAGCCCTGGAAGTCCGCATACCGGCCGGCCTGGGCATCGCCGATCCGTATACGCCCTTCGCGTAGGGCGGGCACTGTCCGCCAACTGGTCAAGCCATGCGCCATGGCCTCCGGCGGACAGTGTCCGCCCTACGATCGAGCCACCGGTTTCCGGTAAACTCGATTTCCCTGCCCCAAGGGCTGCCAGTTAGCGAGTCATGAACGAGGACCCCGGAAGTACGCACGGCCCGACCCACAAGTCATGGTGGGACCGCCTGGGCCATCTCTTCTCCGCCGAGCCAAGCAACCGCGACGAGCTACTGGAAGCCTTGCGCGCAGCACAGGGCAACGGGCTGTTGACCAGCGAGACGCTGGCCATGGTCGAAGGCGCGCTCAAGGTCACGGAACTGGACGTCGACGACGTGATGATTCCGCGCGTGCAGATGGTGATGATCCCGGCCAGCGCACCGCTCGCAGACATCATCGGCACCGTGGTCGAATCGGGCCATTCGCGCTTTCCGGTCCACGGCGAGGACAAGGACGACATCCTCGGCATCCTGCTGGCCAAGGACCTGCTCAAGCACTTCGGTAACGGCCACGATTTCGACATCCGCAGCCTGTTGCGCCCGGCGGTGCTGATCCCCGAGTCCATGCGCCTGAACGTGCTGCTGGCCGAATTTCGTCTCAGCCACAACCACATGGCCATCGTGGTTGACGAATACGGCGGCGTGGCCGGACTGGTGACGATCGAGGACGTGCTGGAGGAAATCGTCGGCGACATCGACGACGAGCACGACGACGAGGAGCCCCCGGTACTGGTGCAGACCCTCCCCGACGGCGGCTACCTGGTCAGCGCGTTGACGCCGATTACCGACTTCAACGACACCCTGGGCACGTACTTCAGCGACGAGGAATTCGACACCATCGGCGGCATGGTCACGGCAGAAATTGGCCATCTGCCGGAACAGGGCGAGGAAATCGTCATCGACCGCCTGCTGTTCCACGTCACCGAAGCCGACGACCGTCGCGTGCACCAGTTCCGCGTGCAACCCGCGCCCGCCGATCCGGATTGACACCCATGCGCAGCCTGAACCCCGTCAGTCTCCACCGGCGCATGCTGGCCCTGGCGGGCCTGCTGCTTGCGGGACTTACATGTGTGCTGCCTGCAACAGCGGGCGTGCGTGATGCGCCGGGCAAGAATCTGCAGGTTGCACTCGTCACCTACGGCCCGGGCGCCATCTACTGGGAGCGCTTCGGCCACGACGCCATCCAGATCCGCGACACCGTCAGCGGCGAATCAGTCAATTTCAACTACGGCGTGTTCGATTTCGCGCAGAAGAGCTTCCTGTTCAATTTCGCACGTGGGCGCATGAACTACATGATGGACGCCGAGGCCAGCGCGCCGGAGATCGCCTGGTACGTGAAGCAGGGTCGCTCGGTGCGCCGCCAGGTGCTGGCGCTGTCGCCGCAGCAAGCCGCCCGGTTGCGTGACTTCCTGCTGTGGAACCTGCAGCCCGCCCACCGTCATTACCGTTACAACTACTACACCAACAACTGCGCCACCAAGGTACGTGACGCCCTCAACCGCGTGCTCGACGGCGATCTCGAGGAGCAGCTTTCGGCGATTCCAAGCCCATTCACCTACCGCGAACAGACCGATCGTCTGATGGCCGGCCAGCCCTGGCTGATGCTGCTGCTCGACCTTGGACTATCCGGCTATGCCGACCGTCCGCTCAATGCCTGGCAGGATGCGTTCCTGCCGGTCGAACTTTCGCATGCGCTCAACCGCGTGCAGGACGAAACCGGCGCCACGACCAGTCACCTCCTGGTGGCCTCCGACACCCTGCTCTCGCCCAACCGTCTACCGCCACCACCGGCGACAGCACCGAACCTGATACCGCCCCTCGCGCTGGCCGGATTGGTGATGGCTCTGGTCCTGCTGCTGCTCGGCCGTTCCGACCATGCGTTCTTCCAGATCGTGTTCGGTGCCCTGGCCAGCGTGTGGCTGCTGCTTGCCGGCATGGCCGGACTGCTGATGCTGGCCCTGTGGGCACTGACCGACCACGTGGCCGGCTGGGCCAATGCCAACCTGTTGCTGTTCAATCCGCTGGCCTTCCTGCTGCTGGGTGCGGTCTGGCGGCACCGGGCCACGCGGCGCGCCCACCTGACCGCCTGGCTCATCACCCTGCTGGCGGCACTCGCCCTCGCTGGCAACCTGACGCAGTACCTCGCACAGCAGAACCTGCCGTGGATCCTGATGGCGCTGCCGGTCTGGCTGGCCATCCTGCACATCCTGCGCCGCCGCGCCGCCACTGCGTAGGAACGGCGGAAACCTCGATCGAAAATACAGTTCGACGCGTTACCGGTCGCGCCTGCCGGCGCTCCTACCCCGCTGCCCTCGGTCCGACCGTAGGAGGAGCGGCGGAAGCCGCGACCGATGTACCACAATATCCGGCTGCTCCTGCATAAGCATTTCGTGCCTTGGGCATTCCCTTCGGTCATACCACGGGCATTCCCTTCGGTCACGCTTGCCGGCGTTCGTACGGGATTACAAAACGCGCTGCGTCATTGCGCAGTGCGGACACGTCCGGGCATGATGCGGCCATGGATGATCCCCACACGAATGCCGCGGACACCCCGACGCCGCTGGTCAATTGCGTCGCCTACCGAAGTGACGGGACTCGCATCGGTGACATTGTCCTGGACCGCATCGACGCGGTGATGGCCGAGCCGGACACGTTCGTGTGGGTCGGGCTGCACGAGCCGGACGAGACCCTGCTCGAACGCCTGCAGGACCAGTTCGGGCTGCACGATCTTGCGGTCGAGGACGCCCATCGCGCACACCAGCGCACCAAGATCGAAACCTATGGCAATGCCCTGTTCATCGTGGTGCAGACCGTGCAGCCGGTGCGCGGCGGCATCGTGTTCGGCGAGACGCACATCTTCCTCGGACCGCGTTACCTGATCACCGTGCGCCACGGCGCATCGCTGAGCTATGCCTCCGTGCGGCGAAGCTGCGAGTCCTCACCCGAACTGCTCGCCCTCGGCCCCAGCTACGGGCTGTATGCGATCCTCGATTTCATCGTCGACAACTACATGCCGGTAGTACGCGATTTCCGTGAACAGTTGCAGGCCCTGGAACAGGACGTGTTCGCCGAGTCCTACAAGCGCCATACCATCAAGCGCCTGTATGACATGCAACGCGAACTGATGAGCTTGCGCCTGGCCGTGGCGCCCATGCAGGACGTGACCAGCCAGCTCGCCCGCCAGCACCAGGACCTGATCCACGAGGACACCCGTGTCTACTACCGCGATGTGTATGACCACGTCTTCCGCGTCAACGAAACCACCAATGCCATGCGCGAGATGCTCGGCGCGGCCATCAACGTCAACATGTCGCTGGTCACCCTCGGGCAGAACGAGGTGATGAAGAAACTGGCTGGCTGGGCTGCCCTGCTGGCCACGCCCACCTTGCTGACCAGCTGGTTCGGCATGAATTTCCGCCACATGCCCGAACTCGAACAGCCCTGGGCCTACCCGGCCATGATCGGTCTGACCGTTAGCCTGATGGGCGGGGTATTCTGGGCCCTCAAGCGCGCGCGCTGGCTCTGAAACGGCCCCATCCACTCCCTGAGGCGCGCGGGTCGTACCTGTTTTCGGCAAGCACCTTCGCGCCTGCCGGCGCTCCTGCCACGGCATGCCCCATCCCCGTGGGAGCGGCGGCAGCCGCGACCGGCGATGCAGAAACCACGCCTCAAGTGCCGGCGCGTTCCGCCATGGTCAGCGCCACCTTGTCGCGCAGGTAGACCGGCAAGGCCTGTTCCGGCGGTACTGCAGCCCCGCGGGCAAATGCCAGGGCAGCCAGGCGTGCGACATGCCGGGCCTGCGGAAAGGCTTCTGCGTTGACGCTGCGCGGGATGCCCAGTCGTGGTTCGAGTTCCCCGCCGTACGCGCTCCAGCCGCTACCCGTCACGTGACAGGTCGCCAGGTCCAGGGACGGTTGCAGCGCCTGCGGCGGACAGACGGTTTCCTCATCCACCACCTGCAACAGACCCTGCGCATCGTGACGGTAGAGCGCAGCGTAGATCTCGCCCATGCGCGCATCGATCATGGCCAGTACCGGCGCTGCATCCTCCGGTGCCTCCATGGCCAGTGCCGCCAGGGATGAAACGGTGACCACCGGGATGTCCAGCGCCAGCGCCAGGCCCTGCGCCATCGACACCGCCAGACGCACCCCGGTGAATGCGCCCGGGCCGCGTCCGACCGCGATGGCCTCCAGTTCCCCGCGCGACACGCCGGCCTCGCCAAGCACGGCCTCGGCCATCGGCAGGACGAGTTCGGCATGACGTCGTGGCGCGATCTCACTGCGCTCGAACAGCGTCCCGCCGCGCAACAGGGCCACCGAACACGATTCGGTGGCAGTTTCCAGGGCCAGAAGATTCATTGCGTCATTCTCGCATCGTCCTAGCTTGCATCCCACCACCCGCAGAGGGCACCGCGCGGCCCGGACGCGGGCAAAAACCTGACCATCCGGGCGCCAGCCTCCGTAGGGCGGACACTGTCCGCCGTCCGGGTCGCGCACAGAGCTTTGGCGGACGGTGCCCGCCCTACGGGGTCATGCTGTGGCGGGTGAACATTCCCTTCTTCTGCTCCCCGTCGACCAGCGCAGCCCAGACCAGACACCGACCTTCGTAGGGCGGACACTGTCCGCCGTCTCGATCCCGCACAGAGCTTTGGCGGACGGTGCCCGCCCTACGGCGCGGTGCCGCGGTTGCGGTGTCGGTTGCTCATGGCAGGCGGCTGAAGAACCCCTTTTTCTTCTGTTCTTTGGGCACGGGCGGGATCCAGCGCTTCAACCAGGCGTTGACGGTGTCGTGCCATTGCACGCTGTTGTGCGGTTTGAGCACCCAGTGGTTCTCGTCCGGGAAGGTCAGCAATTCACTGGGAATGCCGCGCCGCTGCAGCGCGGTGAAGGCTGCCAGTCCCTGGGTCAGCGGTATGCGGTAGTCGTGGCTGCTGTGGACCACCAGCATCGGCACGCGCCAGTCGGCCACATGCCGGATGGGATTGAATTTCTCGTAGGCAGCGGGATTGCGGTACTCCGGACCGCCGTTCTCGTGTTCCTCGAACCACAGCTCGTCGGTGGCGTAGTACATCATGCGCGTGTCGAACACGCCGTCGTGGTCGACGAAGCACTTCCACGGCGTGTTCCACACCCCGGCGATCCAGTACACCATGTAGCCGCCGTAGCTGGCGCCCAGCGCACAGGCACGCCCGCCGTCGAGGAAATCGTAGCGGTCCAGCGCGGCCTTCCAGCCGGCCTTGAGGTCATCGAGTGGCTTGCCGCCCCAGTCTCTGGAAATC
The DNA here is from genome assembly GCA_027019085.1 of Rhodanobacteraceae bacterium. GTDB lineage: Bacteria > Pseudomonadota > Gammaproteobacteria > Xanthomonadales > Rhodanobacteraceae > Oleiagrimonas. Next base: position 142,506 of record JALUXG010000040.1, read on the forward strand.
GAATCGGTGAACTTCTGCCCGTAGCCGGTGGAGCCGTGGAAGTTGATGGTGACCACGGCATAGCCCTGCCCGGCGTAGGTCTGCGGGTTCCAGCGGTAGCTCCAGCTGTTGCTCATGGCGCCCTGCGGACCGCCGTGGATGATGAAGGCCACGGGGTATTGCTTGTCGCTGTCGAAATCGGCCGGCGTCACCACGTAACCCTGCACGCGCTCGTCGTTCCAGCCGCTGAAGGTGAACCAGCGCGGCTCGCCCATGCGCACCGTGGCCAGCGCGGCCTGGTTGACGTGCGTCACCTGCGTGAGGCCGCCACCGTTGGTGCGTACCGTGTACAGGTCCCCCGGCGCGGTCAGGCTGCTGCGCACCAGCACGATGCGGTCGATGCCCAGCGCGCGTTCATAGCCGGCCACGCTGCCGTCGCTCACCAGCTTGTCGACACTGCCGTCGCCGGTGTCGATGGCAAACAGCGGATGCTGGCCCTCGTCGTCCGCGGTCGCGTACAGGGTGCGGCCGTCACTGGAAATGGACAGGCTGCCCGGCGAGCGGTCCCAGTCCGGGTCCAGCTCTTCGGTCTTGCCACTGGCCAGGTTCATTTTCATGATCGCGAAGCGGTCGGACTCGAAGCCGGGCACCTTCTGCGCCAGGTAGTACAGCCACTTGCCGTCCGGCGAGGGCACCGGCCAGGCATCCCAGGCCTTGTTGGCGGCGGTCAGGTTGCGCGGCGGCGTCGAGCCGTCGGCCGGCACCGTGTAGATGTCGAAATTGGTCGACCATGGCTCGCTGCGGCCGGCTATGCGCACGCCGAAATACAGGCGCGCGCCGTGCGGCGAGAAGCGGTACTCCCCGGCGTCGCCGAAGGGTCTGGAAGGAATGTCGCCGTCGATGCCGCGGCTGACCCGCACCGGCGCCCCGTGCACGCGCCCGTCGGCGCCGATCTGCGCCACGAACAATTGCGAACGGCGACCGTCCGCCCAGGTGTCCCAATGCCTCACGAACAACTTCGTGTACAGCACACCTGTGGCCTGATCGGCCTTGCGCGCGTCCAGCCGCTTGCGGGTGCAGGCCAGGTCCTTGCAGTCGGTGAACACGTCCAGGGTCAGCGCCACGTGCATGCCGTCCGGCGACAGGCGGTACGTGCCCACCGAAAGCGGGTAGTCGGTCACCTGCAAAGGCGTGCCGCCCTGGGTCGGGATCGACCAAAGTTGTGTTCGCCCCGAACGCGAGGACAGGAAATAGACACGGCTGCCGTCGCGCGAAAAGCGCGGACTGGATGCGCGGTCCACCAGCCGCATCGGTTGCGCCCCGGCGCGGTCCAGATCCAGCGTCCAGAGGCTGTGTACCCCCTTGTCGGCCGCATAGTCGGTACGCCGCTCGGTGAACACCACGATGCGACCGTCCGGCGACAGGTGCGGATCGCTGACCCGCTTGAGCATCACCAGATCCTTGACCGTGAACGGGTGCATGCCGGGCGCTGCGGCCAACGCCGTTCCCCATGCACACGACACCAGCAACGCGACGAACGCCTGTTTCAGCATGATGGTCCTTCCCCGGGCCCGATGTTTTCGATAGCCGCACCGTACGGTGGGCAGCCACGGCACGCAAGCCGTGCGCAGCAAAAAGTGACGCTGAAGGTCACTGTCTGCCGTAGCCAGTCATCTGCAACGCCACCCGAAACGCCCCGCAACGGCATGCGCTCACACCGCATGGCTTGTGGCAAAGCGTGACCGAAGGCACAATCCCTTTGCCCACGACATGCGCCAATAGGGGTCAGGGGGCGATGGCACGCTTCGTGCAGAAGCTTCCGTGAGCACACTGGTCATTCCTGACGTTGATGCGGGCCGTTCCCGCCATGGGGGAATCGGGACCGGAGCTCGGGGGCATCACCAGACCTACCAAAAGCTAGCTGACAAAGAGGAATCACCATGAAAATGCAAAAGGGTTTCACGCTGATCGAGCTGATGATCGTGGTCGCGATCATCGCCATTCTGGCGGCCATCGCCATTCCGCAGTACCAGGACTACATCACCAAGTCGCAGTTCTCCGAGTCGCAGACCGTTGCGGACGGCCTGAAGACGCCGATCGTGGAGTATTACAACCAGACTGGAAATTGCCCGACCAACGGCACTGGCGGTATCCAGCAAACAACCAGTTATGTAGGCAAGTACGTCGCAACTGCTACAACTGCTGGCGGTACTGGCCCGTGTACGATTTCTATAGCATTCAAGGGCGCTGGATCCGTTTCCAAGCCATTGGTAGGACAAACCGTGCTGTTCACGGGAACCGACAATGGCGGCACCTTCAGCTGGGTATGCTCGACCCCAAATGGTCTTGCCGCCAAGTACAAGCCGCAAGCCTGCCGTCCGTAAGATCGGATCGCACTGCGTTTGTATAAGCACCAAAAGCCCCTCACTACGAGGGGCTTTTTTTGGGTTTTTCCTAGATCTCCGAGGAGCTTGAAGGCATAGAACTTGCTTGACTTCGTGCTTGTCCATGCCATCGAGGGAAGCATGTCATGCCATCAACCCGTGGCTTTACCCTGATCGAACTGATGATTGTGGTCGCCATCATCGCGATCCTGTCGACCATTGCCATCAGCGTCTACCAGGACTCCACGGCCAAGGCACAGCTTTCCGAGGCTTTCAGCCTCGGCGACGGACTGAAGACCGCAGTAGCCGACTACCAGCACCAGACTGGTGCATGCCCGGCTCCCGGCACCGGCGGCATCGCCTCCCCTGCCAGCTACAGCGGTCAATATGTGGCCAGCGTCACGGCGGGCACTCTGGGCAATACGTGCACCATCACCGTACTGATGCGCAGCGGTACCATCGCACGACCATTGCGCGGGAAGCAGGTGGTCTTCCGTCTCGACCCGCTCGCTTCCACCGCACGCTGGTCGTGCAGCAGCAACGTCGGCTCCACCTATCTGCCGCAAGCGTGCCGCTGAGACAACCGGCCAGGAGACATGCGACGACGGGCACCGCGATGTGTCAGGATCGCCGCTGGCTTGCCATGACCCACCGACCCCGATGAACTGGCGCATCCCTTCCCTGCTGGCCGTGCTGCTGATCACGGCCGTGTTGTACCTGCCCACACTGCATGCCCCCTTCCTGTTCGACGACCTGCCGAACCTGGCGGCGCTGTCTTCCATTGCGCACGTGGACAGCTGGCGCGACCTGGGCATCTACCTCTCGCAGCCGCGCGGCTTTCCCGGCCGGCCGCTGGCGATGCTGAGCTTTTTGCTGCAGAAGGCGGACTGGCCCGGTCACCCACTGCCTTTCCACCTGGTCAACCTCGGCCTGCATCTTGCCAACGGCCTGCTGGTCTACCTGCTGATGCTGCGGGTGGCGCGCGCCTGGATGCCACAGGCGCCATCCGGCAAACCGCGCATCTGGCTGCCCGCAACCCTGACCACGGCGATCTGGCTGATCGCCCCGGTCCAGCTGGCGGGGGTGACCCTGGTGGTGCAGCGCATGAACCTGCTGATGGCGCTGTTCCTGCTGCTGGGACTGCTGGCCTACCTGCGCGGGCTGCTCGACGAACAGGCCACCTCGCGCTCCCGCGGCGCATGGATGCTGCTGGGGCTGGGCGTGTGCATGGGCCTGTCGTTCCTGAGCAAGGAAAACGGCATCCTGCTGCCACTGTATGCGCTGGTGCTCGACGCCACCGTGCTGCGCGCCCACGTGGCACGGCTTCCGAAAGCACTCGCGTGGTGGCGTCGGGTGCTGATCTGGCCGGTGGTGCTGTTCGTGTTCGGGTATCTGCTGTGGATGGTGCCCGCGCAATGGGGGCTGGATGCAGGCCGCAACTTTACCGTTGGCGGGCGCCTGCTGAGCGAGCCACGCGTCCTGCTCGACTACCTGCAAAAGATCTTCCTGCCGCGTTTCGGTGTCTACGGGCTGTACCATGACGGCTATGTGGTTTCACGCGGCCTGCTGAGCCCGTGGAGCACCCTGCCCGCGCTGGCGCTGGTACTGGGACTGGGCGTGACGGCCCTGCTCAAACACCGCCGCTGGCCCCTGTTCGCGCTGGCCGTGCTCTGGTACCTCGGCGGGCAATTGCTGGAAAGTTCCAGCGTGATGCTGGAGCTGTACTTCGAGCACCGCAACTACACGCCGCTGATCGGCATCATGCTGGCCCTGGCCCTGGCGCTGATGCGCATGGCGCCGGGCAGCCGACGCCGGCTCGTCACCGGCCTGCTCGCGCTGTGGCTGGTCGCCTGCGGCATCACCACGGCGCTGAGCGCGCGGGTGTACACCTCGCAGGATGCGCTGGCGCTGACCTGGGCCAGCGCGCAGCCCAACTCGGTGCGCGCACAGACCTATCTGGCCGACCGCCTGGTCAAGCACGGCCAGCTCGGCAAGGCGATGACGGTCATCACTACCCTCGCGCACAAGGACCCGGAAAACGCCATGTTGGCCGAATACCGCGTGTACTTGCTATGTTTGAAGGGTGAACTCAAACCGACAGACATCCATCGTCTGGAGGCGGCCCTTGCCCATGCGCCGTTCGATCGCGGCGGCTTTCAAAACATCGAAGCTCTACGCAAGCTGGCCTTCGGTGGCAGCTGCCCGGCCCTGAACCCGCAAAGCTGGCTGCAACTGACCGACACCCTGCTGGCCAACCCCGCATACGCCCGTGACGGCATCGCCTCGGGTTTCCTGCACTACCAGAAACACGAGTGGGCCGTGCACCAGGGCGACCTGGGCATGGCCATCCATGAACTGAAGATGGCCAACCGAACGGACCCGAACGCCGAGATTCCACGACTGGAGGCCAAATACCTGGTCAGCGCGGGACTGTACGACCAGGCCATCGCCACCCTGCGCCATGCCGACTACCGGCACCTGCCGTTGCTGCGACGCCTGCTGGTGAACGACCGCGCCATCAACGCCGCGGACATCGCCCGCATCGAAGCCATGCAACGCAAGACCGTTCAGGCGCGCGAACAAAAACCGGCCATCCCGGCGGCGGCCAGCAGCACGCACTGAACCGGCGAGGCACGCATCCGCAGTTGCGCCCGTTCACTGCTGCAACATAGTCTGCCCGGATGAACTTCGCTCGCCACGTTCGCACCCACCCTGGACCCTGGTGGCTGGCCGCAGCCCTTGCCGTCACCCTGTTCGTCTACTGGCCCGGCCTCTCGGGCGGCTGGCTGTTCGACGACTATCCCAATATCGTCGAAAACCCCGGCCTGCATATCCACGACATCAGCGTGACCAGCCTCACCCGTGCGGCGCTGTCGTCGCCTTCGAGCATCTTCAAACGGCCGCTGGCATCGCTGACGTTTGCCATGAACTACCTTGCCGGCGGCCTGGACCCCTTCGGCTGGAAACTGGTCAACGTGCTGATCCACCTGCTGAACGGGGTGCTGGTCTACCTGCTGACGCGCATTGTGCTGAGCTGGGTGGGCCCGTTCCGGACTCTCCACCCTGGTCATGCCATGCCCGCCGCTGGCCGAGATGTCAATGATCCGGACCGACAACGCCACGGAGCCATCGCCGCGGTCCTGGTCGCTGCCGCCTGGATGCTGCTGCCGATCAACCTCACCGCCGTGCTGTACGTGGTGCAGCGCATGGAAAGCCTGGCCAATGTATTCGTGCTGCTCGGGCTGATCGGTTATGTCCGCGGCCGCACACGCATGCTCGCGGCCGATGCCGGCGCACACCCGGAACGTGCAGGACTGTTGCTGTGCGCCGCCAGCCTGGTCCTGGCCACGGCCATCGGCCTGACGGCCAAGGAAACGGCCGTGATGCTGCCGTTCTATGCCTTCCTGATGGAATGGATCGTGTTTCGTTTTCGCCGCCGCGCGGGCGAGGCCCGGGATGGCCGCATCCTGCTCTTGTTTGCGCTGGTGCTGTTGCTGCCGATGCTGGCCGGACTGGCATTCATGCTGCCGCAGGTGTTGTCGCCCGCGAGCTGGGCCGCGCGCGACTTCACGCTTTCGACGCGCTTGCTGAGCGAAGCGCGCATCGTGGTCGATTACATCGTCTGGACGCTGGTGCCGCTGCCGCACTGGCTGAGCTTCTACCATGACGATGTGCGCGTCTCGACCGGCCTGCTGCATCCATGGACCACGCTGACCAGCCTGCTGCTGCTGGCCGCGCTGAGCGTGTCGGTCTTCGTGCTCCGACGCAGGCAACCGTTGATCGCGCTGGGTATCGCACTGTTCCTGGGCTGCCAGTTGCTGACCGGCACCATTCTGCCGCTGGAGCTGGTCTACGAGCACCGCAACTACTTCGCCAGCTACGGGCTGATGCTGGCCCTGGTGCCGTGGTTCGCGGCCCCCGCCCGCTGGCGCTGGGCAAGCCTGCGGCGTGCCGTGCTTGGCCTGGCGTTACTGACATGGGCGACCCTGACGGCAAGTACCGCCTACGCCTGGGGCGACTCCTTGCGTCTGGCGCGCACGCTGGCCGAGCGCGCTCCGGATTCACCGCGCGCGCAGTATTCGCTGGGGCGCAGCTACATACTCGCCTCGCACTACGATCCGGATTCCCCGTATACGCCGCGGGTGTATGCGCCGCTGGAACGCGCCGCGCGCCTTCCCGATTCCTCCATCCTGCCGCAGCAGGCGCTGATCTTCTTCAACGCGCGCATGCACAGGCCGATCGAGGCAGGCTGGTGGGACAGCATGATCGCCAGCCTGCAACGGCGCACGCCCGGGGTGCAGGACGAAAGCTCCCTGGCCGCACTCGCCAAATGCGCGCGCGAAAAATTGTGCCCGCTGCCGCAGGCCCGCATGGTCGAAGCCTTCGATGCCGCCGTTTCCCATCCGGACACTTCCGCGCGGCTGTGGGCCAGTTACGGTGATTATGCGTGGAACGTGCTGGGCGACACCGGCAAGGGCCTGGCGCTGACCGAACGGGCAGTGGCCGCAGCCCCGCGCGTGTCGGCCTACCACATCACGCTGGCACGGATGCAGATCGAACTCGGAAAACTCGATGCCGCAGAAAAACAGGTCCAGGCGCTGGAAAAGCTGAACATCGGCGGTACGCTCAATGGCAGCATCGAACAACTGCAAGAGCGCATTCGTCGCGCCCGATGCGACCAGGGCGACTGCAGCCCGGACAGCCTGCCGTCGACATCCGGAACGAGCCCCATGCCATGAACTCACCCTCCGATCGCGACACCGGGCATGCCGAGACCCCGTACCTGGTTTTCGGCGCGCCGCAGATCGGCGAGGAAGACATCGCCGAAGTCGAAGCCTGCCTGCGTTCGGGCTGGCTCGGCACCGGCCCGCGCGTGGCGCGCTTCGAAAGCGATTTCGCCGCCTACAAGGGCCTGACGCCCGACCATGTCGCCGCAGTCAACTCCTGCACCGCCGCGCTGCACGTCAGCATGATCGCCGCCGACCTGGAGCCGGGCAGCGAGGTGATCACCACGCCACTGACCTTCTGCGCCACGGTCAATGCCATCATCCATGCCGGGCTGACACCGGTGCTGGCCGACATCGACCCGGTGACGATGAACATCGACCCGGCGGCGATCGAGGATGCCATCACTCCACGCACCCGTGCCATCCTTCCCGTGCATTTTGCCGGTCGGCCGTGCGGCATGGATGCCATCATGGCCATCGCCAGGAAACACCATCTGGTCGTGATCGAGGACTGCGCGCATGCCATCGAAACCGAGTACAACGGCCACAAGGCAGGCAGCTTTGGTGACTTCGGCTGCTTCAGCTTCTACGTGACCAAGAACCTGGTCACCGGCGAGGGCGGCATGATCACCGGCCGTGACCCCGAACGCATCGCCCGCGCGCGCATGCTCGCCCTGCACGGCCTGAGCCGCGATGCCTGGCACCGGTTCAGTGATTCCGGTTACCGGCATTACCAGGTGGTCGAGGCCGGCTTCAAGTACAACATGATGGACATCCAGGCTGCGCTGGGGATCCACCAGCTGGCGCGGATCGAAACAAACTGGTTACAGCGCGAACGGATCTGGAACCGCTACATGGACGCCTTCGCCGACCTGCCCGTCAACCTGCCCGCCCAACCGCAACCCGACACGCGCCACGCCCATCACCTGTTTACCCTGCGCATCGACCCGCAACGCTGCGGCATCGAGCGCGACGCCTTCATCGAAGCGCTGCACGAGCGGGGTATCGGCACCGGGGTGCATTACATTTCCATTCCCGAACATGCGTACTATCGGGAACGATTCGGCTGGCGGGCTGCATCGTGGCCGGCGGCCCTGCGGGTGGGGCGCGAGACGGTAAGCCTTCCGCTGTCGGCGGGATTGAGCGATCGGGACGCATCACGGGTGATCGCTTCCGTACGCGAGGTAATACAGGAACGGGCATCCGGCGCATGACTGGCATCTTGCAACGCCTGCACGGATTGAGCCAGGGTCCGATCGCCCGCGCCACCGTGCGCACCAGCGCCGTGCTTGGGCTGCGCCTGGTGGCGCAGGCGGCCACACTGTTGATCGTAGCGCGCATGTTGGGGCCTGCATCGTTCGGCGCCTTTGCCGGCATGGCATCGCTGGCGGTGGTGCTGGGCGCACTGACCACCTTCGGCACCCATCTGCTACTACTGCGCGAGGTCTCGTCGGCACCGGACGCACCCCCTGTCTGGCTGGCGCGTGCGCTGGCTACTTCGCTCGTTTGCGGCACGCTGCTGCTGTTGGGGTACCTGACCCTCACCCTGCCCTGGCTGCGCCCACCCGGCATGCAGGTCTCGGCACTGGTCGCCATCGGGATCTCCGACATTCTCGCCCTGCCGCTCCTGCTACTTCCCGCCTCGATGAGGCAGGGAATGGGCCAGATCGCGCGGTCGCAACTCCTGATCGTGTTACCGCAGGGTCTGCGGCTCGTGGCCGCCTGCGCCGTGCTTGTATGGCAGCCGGCGGATGTGCTGACGGCGTACGCGCACGCATATGCCCTGGCGGCCCTGGCCTGCCTGCCCATCGCCGCGCGCACTCTGCCGCATGGCCTGCCCCCATGGCGCGAATGGCGACTTCCATCTCTGTCGCAGTGGCGCGAAACCAGCGGCTTTGCAGCGCTCAACCTCTCGGCCATGGGTCCCAGCGAGCTGGACAAGACGGTCGCCATGCGCCTGATCCCCGCCACGGCCGCCGGCACCTACGCCGCCGGTACGCGCGTGCTTGGCCCCCTGGTCCTGCCGGTGCTGGCGATGATGCTTTCGGCGCTACCTCGCCTGTTTCGGGAGCACGCCGGCGGCACACATTCCACACGCCTTTTCCGGGCCACGCTGCTGGTGGCGCTGCTGTATGGCATGCTCGCTGCCGTCACCTTGTGGCTCGCCGCCCCGTTCTTCGTCTGGCTGTTCGGCACCCGCTACGCCGGACTTGCCACCACCCTGCACTGGCTTGCACTCGCGGTGCCGGGCCTCGCGCTCTGGAATGTCGTGAGCAATCTTCTGCTGACCCACAACCACGCCTGGATGCGCTTCGGCATAGAAATCGGCGGTCTCCTGACGATGGGGGGCGCTGCCTTCCTGCTGCGCGGACACGCCGAGCGGGGCATGGCGCTGGCGCTTGCGGGAGCGGAGTATGCAATGGTCTTGCTAGGCCTGCTTATTCTCTGGAAAACACAGAAAATCCAGACGTGAGCAAAACCCGGAACTATGCGATCAGACCATCAGCGCCCTCACCCGGCCAAAGCACGCTTGCGGAACCAAGGAGATATTGATCATCACGAAACTCCGGAGATCCATTCCGATAACCCTTGGCCCAGCAACAGGAAGTACGCAGGTCCAGCAGAGATACTTGTTTTCGGGAAGATGGGACTTATCACCTTCCGTACCGAATTCATATCTTTACTCGCGTCATACCAAGCCAACGGGAAAACAGCATCAGGAAAAGTTTCAGCACTGCTGTCGTCGTTGTATAGAAAATACCATCCGCCAAAATCCTGCGTATCGTCGACCGCTGCTTAAGAACCAATCTTCCCGGTTCAATTCTGCTGAAGGAAAAGTCCTCAGGATGACGAAACAGATCAAGGCAAAACAAGTCTTTTATGTCTCGCGCGAGCTCGTGCCAATGGTCGGCGCGATGCAGTATTTTCTCTTGGTGTGCAATCAGAAGTCGCGCTACATCCGGAGTGATGGCATAACAGCAGGCTCTTGAGATGAACCTGCGACAGATCCTGGGTATCCTCCAGGCCGGAACTCCTGCAATGCGTTGCGGGCTGCCATAAACATATCGGACGTTCCGCAAGCCCTGCAGCCCACCGAGCAACGCCATGCCTCCTTCCGGGAGGGATCTTGCCACGCTGATAGCTTCTGCCAAGGCACTGTCCAAACCTTCCACATCATCTTCAAGAATGATGCACGAGGAGGAACCGCTTTGCAGAAACAGGCGGTACACTTTGAGATGTGAAAGTGCGCAAGCCTTTTCCGCGCACGTCATCGGATTACGTGGGAACCTCTCCGGAAGCAATTCCAGATCCATGCCGCACTCCTGCGCATCGACCGCCCATACCACCTGGAATTGGTTCCACGAGCCAGAAAACCTGGACTCCAGAACGCTTCGACGCCCCGAATCGCGCTCCAGGCTGATGACATAAATGGGAACAGGAAGATCCTTCACGCCCGCTTTGCCATGCCTCATATCCTTATCATCACCTTCTTCATGAAGTACGGGATAACATTGGATAGCTGTCTAGTCACACCCGGATCTTCTTCAGGAACCATCTATTGTATGCAGAAACTTCTCCAGGCCTTGGCCCTCAAACTCCCAGGAACGAACCGCAATAGGCGGCAATGAGGGACGCTCCAGAAGACTATCGACATGTTCATGAAGTTCTTGAACATTGCCTGGCCTGTATGTATGGACGGGATAATCCCGCAGCATTCCCGCCAAATCACCTGTCGCTGCCGCCACTACCGGCAATCGGCATGCAAGCATTTCATAAAATTTTTGTGGAAAACAGTACTTCCCGAAAGAGGCATCCTGATTACAAATAACGCCAACATCAAGGGCAGAAAAAAGAAATGGAATCCTGTCGTACGAGAGAACGCCTAGGTCCACCACCCGTTCATGAACATATCGCGCAGGCGTTGCGTCACGTGGGCCTGCATATACCAGCCATACATTCTTTTTTTTCTCGGCAAGCATAAGGAACGCGCGAAATAGATCCTCGATTCCCCGGTTGCTCATGATGGCTCCGGCCGTACCCACCAGCATAGCATCCAAGGGAAGACCGAGCATGGATCGGGACTGACGTCTGTCTCTAGGATAAAAGACTTCCTCAGGTACGCCGTTTCCAATCACAGCCATGGGGCAGGATACCCGGTAATTTTCTGCCGCATAACATTTCAGCGATTGACTGACCGTTGTCAGACCGTCTGCAACTCGACAGGCGTACCGGAGGAGTCGCGTCACCCCGGGGATACGATTCAGTCCATAGCTTTCAAAGTTGTCGTATAGATCAATAACCAGAGGGCAGCCGAGAGTCCTTTTCATCCACACCCCCAAGCCGGCATGAATCGAATCCGATGCAGACCATATCAGATCCGGCTTCCACGGACCCAAGGCTTTCTTTACCAGTGATGCATATCGCAAAGCGCCCCAGGGTATCGCGCTCAGGGCAAGCCATTCGCAACCAGAGAACTTCCTCCATTGACAAAAAGAATCCTCACTCTTGCGATAGCTTAGCGCAATGCCTTTTACGTCGTGCCCTTTCCGCACGAGCATATTGGGAATTTCATAGAACCGGCCATACCGATCACTCAAAAGATCCTTGTTCATATAACGGCGCTTGCTCAAGACCAGAATTCTCACTTCCCGCACCGATTTTTCTGAGTTGCATAAAAGCATTTTTCCGGATCTCCGCGATGTGAAATCCGGCATGGGCTCGTACTTTCTACGGCTGTTACCAAATTGTACATCTTCCGTTTCTGTGAAACCTGTAGATCACGGCCGGCATCACCCCTCGCATCGGCTTCAGCAGGGTATTGGGGACGCCCTGCAAGATCCGGTGCTCCATCGAGCAGGGTTTTTCGATCTCCAGCGTGGCACGCCATGCCTCGATGCAAAGGTTTCGGTAGACCAGGCCGGCTTCCTCCAGCATGCGTTCCAGCGGGCGCATGGCAAGCGGCTCGCAGTCGTAGAGCCGGTCCATGCCCCGCGGCCTGAGGTAAGGGCTGCGCAAGGAACGTGGCCACCAGCTCAAGAAGGGCAACCGGTAGTGCGGCTCGACCAGCATCCAGCGATTGGGAACAACAGCCAGATAGCCGACACCGACCAGAGCCATGACTCGGCGGATTTCGCGTAGATGATCGCGCTGTGAAGCTTCGTCGCCGACACGCTCGATGACGAGGTTGCTCAGCACCATGTTGAAACGGTGTTCCGAGAAATGCAGGCGTATGTCCGTCACAAACTGGAAGCGGTGGCCCTCGCGAATGAGGCGGCTGTCGACCACATCCACAGCGTCCACCTCGCAGATCACTGGTCTCATGAACTTCCATTACACCACCATCTCGCAGTTGCCCAACACACTTCGTACCCTCGCACCGAACCCAGGGGTCGTGAATTCAGCCATCATCGCGCTCATTCAACATCGGCACCAATGCGTCGACCAGCAGGCGAGATGGTGATTCGCTGTCCGGGCGCTGGACCTGCCAGGGTGCATGCGCGTGCTTGCGAACAAACGACGTGATCACCGCAGGCATCAGTCCGGACAACTGCACGCAATCGTCCAGTCCATCATCGCGCTCGGTCGTGCGTCGCAGCAGGAGCGTGGGGATGCCCAGCATGGCCGCCTCTTCCTGGTTGCTGCCGCCATCTGTCATAAGAAAACGGCTGCCGACCAGCAGGGCGACGAAATCGGGGTAGTTCATGCGCTCGAGTAACTCCAGGCCGGGCGTCGCCCGCAACCGTTCCAGCCAGCCCGTGGCACGGATACGCTCGCGAGTGGCCGGGTGCAGCACGAAGCGCACCGGGATGATCGCCGCGGTGTCCACCACCACCTGCATCAACTGCTCAAAAACCGCACGTTGGGACAGGTTCTCGTTACGATGCACCGAAAACACCGCATATGGTGAGGTGTCCAATCCAGGAACCGGACCGGCAGCGTCCAGGGCCATCAGCAAGGCGTCCTTGAGGGTGTTGCCCGCCGTGTCGACGATCTGGCCGCGAATACCCGTCAGGTTGCGCCTGGCGGTCTCGCCCGGCACAAAATGTACACTTGAAAGTTTTGACACCAGACGGCGCACGATCTCTTCGGGGAAGGGATCGAGCAGACGGCTGGAGCGAAGACCCGCCTCGACATGGCCCACCTTGATGCCTGCCAGGCGCAGCACCAGAGCGCCGAACAACGTCGATGCCGTATCACCGTGCACCAGGCCCACACGACAGGATTGCCAGCGAGGGGAGCGCACCCGGCCGAGTACGGCTTTCCAGAAGTGCCATGTCCAGGTCATGAATTTCATGTGTGTGGCCGCCTCATAGCCAGGCACCAGCACCTCGTCGGGCTTGCGCGTGCCAAATGCCGACTCGAGCAGGTCGAAGGTTTCGCTGTGCTGTCCTGTGTAGACCAGCCAGTAGCCGATGCCGCGCCGATCCATTTCGATCAACACCGGCGCGGTCTTGATGAATTGCGCCTTGGTCCCGACCAGGACCAGGATCCGGGGCTCAGTCATCACGCTGGTACATCAAGGCCGTCACCTGCTCGGAAATCAGCCCAATCAGGAACACGATCACGGCGGCGCTCCACAGCAGGGTGCTCATGTTGGTCAGGCGTCCGTCGGTGAAGTAGGTACGCGCGTAATTGGCGCAGCCGAGCAGGAAAAACACGCCGCTGGCGGGCACGAACAGCTTCAACGGTGAATACAGCGTGGCGATCTTGAAGATGATCAGCAGGAAACGAAGGCCATCGCGCAACGGACGGATGTGGCTGGTCGAGCCTTCGCGCTGGGCGACACGGATGGGCAGGTAGGCCACACCGTAGGCATTGCGGAAAAAGGCCATGGTGCTGGTGGTCGGGTAGCTGAAGCCGTTGGGCAGCAGGTACAGGAACTGACGGAACCGGTCGGCGCGCACCGCGCGAAAGCCCGACGTCAGGTCCTGGACCCGGTGCCCGGTGATGCGGCTGGCCAGCCAGTTGTAGAAGCCATTGGCCAGCCCGCGCCCGACCCCGGCCTGGCCGTCCCAGTCACGGGCACCGACGACCATGTCGTAGCCTTCGTCGAGCCGGGCCAGCAGGCGCGTGATATCCGCCGGATCATGCTGCCCGTCGGCGTCCATGAAGACCAGGATATCGCCCCTGGCCGCGCGGGCGCCGCGCTTGATGGCAGCCCCGTTGCCCATCGAATAGGGCGAGCTCAGGCAGGTCACGCCGTGCTTTTCGCAGACCGCCGGCGTGCCGTCGCTGGAACCGTCGTCGACCACCACGATTTCGGCCTGCGGATGCATTCGGCGGATGCTGGGCAGAAGGTCGGCCAGCGCGCTCGCCTCGTTCTTGGCCGGGAGTATGATGCTGAGCAAGTTGAACTTCCCCTGGTTGGTGGACAGAGCATACCGCGCACCGCGCCGGTCATGGCTTGGGCAGACTGAACCCGATCCTGCAGGCCGGAAACGCGACACGGTCGGCCTTTCCATGGACGGATCTGCCATCAAAGACTGCCCATGCGGCCGGATTTGCGGTAGATTCGTATCATATTCGGGGGATTACGGCACATTCCTTATGGCAACTCAGATGAAGCCCCCTCCGCTGACCGGCCTGACCGGCATGGCGCGGAGGCTTGTCCTCGACGGTGTTCTCAAGGAAGCCGACGCGCGTACGGCTGCGTCCAACGCAGCGGAAAAGAAGGTCCCCCTGTCGCGCTGGCTGATCGAGAAGGGCCTGGTGGACAGCGCCAAAATGGCGCGGGTGACCAGTGCCGAATTCGGCATCCCACTGGTCGATGCCAGCGCGATACCGGTGCGACAGATGCCGCTGTCCACGGTCAGCGAAACGCTGATGAACAAGCATCATGTGCTGCCGCTGTTCAAGCGTGGCAAGCGCCTGTTTTTGGGCGTTGCCGACCCGACCCAATCGCATGCGCTTGACGAGGTGCAGTTCCATTCCAGCTGCAGTGTCGAACCGATCCTGGTCGAAAGCACCCAGCTAACCCGCATGATCGACCAGGCGCTGGCCGCGGTGTCGACCTCGATCGAAGGCCTCGACGACGACGAAGATCTCGACGCCCTGGTCACCGAATCAGGAGATAGCGAACCAGCAGATACCGGCGGCGTGGATGCCGGCGGTGACGACACGCCGGTGGTGAAGTTCGTCAACAAGGTGCTGCTGGACGCCATTCGTCGCGGTGCTTCGGACATCCACTTCGAGCCATATGAAACGCAGTACCGGGTGCGCCTGCGCATGGACGGCATCCTGCGCGCTTCGGCCAAGGCGCCGACGGCACTGAGCAGCCGCATTTCCTCGCGCCTCAAGGTCATGAGCGGCCTGGACATCGCCGAGCGCCGCGTGCCACAGGACGGGCGCATCAAGCTGAACCTGTCCAAGTCCAAATCCATCGACTTTCGCGTCAGCACGTTGCCGACCCTGTTCGGCGAGAAGATCGTGCTGCGCATCCTCGATGCCTCGGCCGCGAAGATGGGCATCGACAAGCTGGGCTACGAGGACGAACAGAAGGAACTGTTTCTCGAAGCCATCCACAAGCCCTACGGCATGGTGCTGGTCACCGGACCCACCGGCTCGGGCAAGACCGTGTCACTGTACACGGCCCTGAACATCCTCAACACCGAAGGCCGCAACATCTCCACCGTCGAGGATCCGGTGGAAATCCGCGTCGACGGCATCAACCAGGTGCAGCAGAACGTCAAGCGCGGCATGACCTTCGCCGCCGCGCTGCGCTCGTTCCTGCGCCAGGATCCGGACGTGATCATGGTCGGCGAGATCCGCGACCTGGAGACCGCCGAGATCGCCATCAAGGCGGCGCAGACCGGCCACATGGTGCTGTCCACGCTGCACACCAACGATGCCGCGCAAACCGTGGCGCGCTTGATGAACATGGGCATCGCGCCCTACAACATCACTTCGTCGGTGAGCCTGGTCATTGCCCAGCGGCTGGCGCGCCGCCTGCACGAATGCAAGACCCCGCTGGATCTTCCGTCCACGGCCCTGCTGGCCGAAGGCTACAGCGAGGCCGAAGTGAAGGAAGGCCTGCACATCTTCGATGCCGCGGGCTGCGACGGCTGCAACGAAGGCTACAAGGGCCGCGTGGGCATCTATCAGGTGATGCCGATGCTGGACGACATCCAGAAGATCATCCTCGAAGGCGGAAACGCCATGCAGATCAGCGAAGTGGCACGCGAGGCCGGCATTCCCGACCTGTTCACTTCGGCACTGCGCAAAGTCAAGCATGGGGTCACCAGCCTTGCCGAGATCAACCGAGTGACCAAGGACTAACCGCTTGCGCGCAATGGATCCGATCATTGACGCGCAGTCAATGCACCAACCACGTGGATGAACGCGCCTATGGCTACCGCCACCGCACCCGTGACAAGTACCGCAAGTTCCCGCGCCAGCGTCAGCAAGATGACGGTGTACGAATGGGTCGCCCTGGACAAGCGCGGCAAGAAGATGAAAGGCGAGATGCAATCCAAGAATGCATCGCTCGTCAAGGCCGAGCTGCGCCGCCAGGGCATGAATCCGCAAACCGTGCGCGAAAAGCCCAAGCCGCTGTTCGGATCGGCCGGCAGTCGCGTCAAACCGCGCGATGTGGCGATCTTCAGCCGCCAGATCGCCACCATGATGGCCTCCGGCGTGCCGATGGTACAGGCCTTCGACATCATTGCCAGCGGCCAGCGAAACGTACGCTTCAAGAACATGCTCATCGACATCAAGCAGACGATCGAGGGCGGCGCCTCGCTGCACGAGGCGCTGGGCAAGTACCCGATCCAGTTCGACGAGCTGTACTGCAACCTGGTGCAGGCCGGCGAATCGGCCGGTGTGCTGGACACCGTGCTGGACACGGTGGCCACCTACAAGGAGCGCATGGAGGGCATCAAGGCCAAGATCAAGAAGGCCCTTTTCTACCCGATCATGGTGCTGGCCGTGGCCTTCGTCGTCAGCCTGATCATCCTGCTGTTCGTGGTGCCCGTGTTCCAGGATGTGTTCAAGAATGCCGGCGCAGCGTTGCCGGCGCCTACCCAGGTCGTGATCAACGCATCGAAATTCGTCCAGGCCTGGTGGTGGGCGATCCTGATTGTCATCATCGGTGGCGTCATGGCGCTGGTGATGGCCAACAAGCGCTCACGCAGGTTTGCCCACTTCCTCGACCGCATGCTGCTGCGCTTCCCGATCATCGGCAACATCATGCGCCAGTCCGCACTGGCACGCTTCGCACGCACCCTGGGCGTCACCTTTGCCGCCGGCGTGCCGCTGGTCGAAGCCATGGACGCGGTCTCGGGCGCCACCGGAAGCATTGTCTACGGCGAGGCCGTCAAGCAGATGCGTGACGATGTCTCGGTAGGCCACCAGATGCAGTTGGCGATGCGGCAGACCGGCCTGTTCCCGAACATGGTGATCCAGATGACCGCCATCGGTGAGGAATCGGGCGCACTCGACAGCATGCTGTTCAAGGTGGCCGAGTTCTACGAGGAAGAGGTCAGCAATGCCGTGGACACCCTGAGTACGCTGCTCGAACCGTTGATCATGGTGATCCTGGGCGTGATCGTCGGCGGGATGGTGATTTCGCTGTACCTGCCGATCTTCAAGCTCGCCGGAACCGTCTGAACAAGGGCCTTTCAACCGCACGACGCGGGATGGCGGCGAGCGCGGACAGGCGCACGCCTGGCTGCGTCGAGGCCAGTGCGCGACACAGGGGATTGTTTCGAACATGCTGATGCCGCATCTGCTTGCCGTGCTTCCGTTCTGGGCCTGGAGCGTCGTCGCCGGCGTGCTGGGCCTGCTGGTGGGAAGTTTCCTCAACGTCGTGATCCTGCGCCTTCCCGAGCGCATGATGCATGCCTGGCGCGGCGAGGCGCGCGAGATCCTGGAACTGGATCCAGCCGGGGACGCGCCGCCGCCTGACCTGGTGCGCAAGCCCTCGCACTGCCCCAGATGCAAGCATCGCCTGTCCGCACTGGACAACATCCCCGTGCTGAGCTGGCTGGCCCTGCGCGGACGCTGCCGCTACTGCAGGGAACCGATTTCGGTCCAGTATCCGCTGGTGGAATTGCTGACCGCCCTGGCGAGTGCGGTCGTTGTGCTGCGCTTTGGTCCGGGCTGGGCGGGGCTGGCCGGTCTGGTGTTCACCTGGATGCTGGTGGCCGCCTCGGGCATCGATTTCCGCACCCAGCTGCTTCCCGATTCGCTGGTCTACCCCCTGCTCTGGCTGGGGCTGGTGCTGTCGCTGCTGCCGATGTTCGTGCTGCCGCAAGGCGCCATCCTCGGCGCCGCGATCGGATACCTGAGCCTGTGGTCGGTGTACTGGCTGTTCAAGCTGGCCACCGGCAAGGAAGGCATGGGTTACGGCGACTTCAAGCTGCTTGCCGCACTCGGTGCCTGGATGGGGCCGGTGGCTTTGCTGCCGATCATGCTGGTGTCCTCGCTGATCGGCGCACTGGCCGGGCTGGCACTGATCGCCTTGCGCCGACACCAGCGTGACGTGCCGATGCCGTTCGGCCCTTTCATCGCCGCGGCGGGCTGGGTCTGGTTCATCGCCGGCCCCTGGCTGCAGCACGCCTATTTCCAGTTCTTCGGCCTGCGCTGAGAACGACGTGTCCGCAACACATGCCGGCAACGGACCCGATCATCCGCACCGGAAACCGATGGTGGTGGCGCTGACCGGTGGCGTGGCGGCCGGCAAGAGTGCGGTTGCCGAACGGTTCAGGGCGCACGGCGTGAACGTCCATGACGCCGACCAGGCGGCGCGGGAAGTGGTGGCGCCCGGCAGCCGGGCGCTTGCAGACATCGTGCAACACTTCGGGTCCGACATGCTCGATGCGCACGGCGCACTGGATCGCAAGCGCATGCGGCAACGCGTTTTCGACGATGCCGCGGCGCGTGCGCAACTGGAAGCCATCGTGCACCCTGCGGTGCATGCCTGGCTGCGCGAGCGGGTACAGCACGAAAACGGCCCCTATTGCCTGCTGGACATTCCCCTGCTGGTCGAGACCTGGCCGCAGTTCGACTGGGTCGATCGTGTGCTGGTCGTCGACGCTCCCGAGCATCTGCGTATGCAGCGCCTGATGCGCCGCGACGGCATTGACACCGCACTGGCGCAGCGCATGCTCACAGCACAGGCCGACCGCGAACGCCGTCTGCAACTGGCGGACGACGTGATCGACAACGGAGGCGACGAAACGCAGCTGGATGCCGCCGTGGATGCATTGCACCGGCGCTACCTGATGCTGGCTGGCTTGCCTCGGGCCTGAGTTCAGACCACGCCTCAATCCACTCGCCGGCGATACGCCCCGCCCTGTGAACAGGCTGGTCCGGAAATGCAGATCCCGGTGCGTTCAGGGCACGCCCAGAACGCGTACGAGATCCAGCACCGGGCGATCGGCGGGCGCCAGGGACTGCGGGTCGATAGTGTCGGGATCGAACCAGTCCACGGCCTGCCCTTCGCAGGGTACCGGGGTACCGCGCCATCGCGGCACGTACAGCACGTCCATGCAGAAATCCTGGTCGGCATCGCTCCAGGGAACCCGGATCAGCAGACTGGTCGGTTCGGCATCGATGGCCAGTTCCTCCCGCAGTTCGCGCACCAGTGCCTCGACGAGGCTCTCGCCCGGCTCGCACTTGCCACCTGGAAATTCCCACATGCCAGCCAGATGCTTGCCGGCCGGCCGTCGGCTCAATAGCACCCGGCCGCCCGGGTCACGCAGCAGCCCGGCCACCACGTGCAGCATGCGCGTCCCGGATCCGGGCCGAACGCCGGCCGGTGAATCATTCACGCACGTAATCGACCATGTCGAAAGCGAAGGCGTGTTGCTCGTCCTTGCGATGATGCACGCGCGAGACTTCCACCCAGTCCTTGAAATTGATGCCGGGGAAATACACGTCGCCGCCTTCGACATGGGTGTCGACCCAGGTCAGGTGCAGGCGCATGGCGAATGGCAGGGTTTCCCGGTAGACCTCGCCGCCGCCGATCACCATCAGTCCGGTTCCACCGGCCAGGCTCTGCGCCTCGGGTAGCGAACGCACGGTTTCCTGTCCGGGGAACGGAGCCTTGTGGCGACGACTGAGTACCAGATTGCTGCGATCGGGAAGCGCCCTGCCAATGGATACCGCGGTGTTGTAGCCCATCAGCACGTACTTGCCGACCGTCAGTTCCTTGAAGCGCTTGAGGTCATCCGGAAGGTGCCAGGGCATCCTGCCGTCCTTGCCGATCACGCCGTCGTTGTCCAGCGCGGCAATCAGGGATATGGACATGCGTTCTCCTGTCGAGGGGTTGTAGTGCCTGCGTGAAGTCTAGCCTGACGCGGACATGCGCACACCTTCGCATGCTGCCCGATTACACCGCCACGGGTGCCCGGATCGCCGGACAGGGGTCATAGCCTTCGATGCGGACATGCTCGAAGCGGAAGTCTTCCAGCTTGCGCAGCGAGGGATCGACCCACAACCGTGGCAGGGGCCGTGGTGTGCGGGTCAGCTGCTCGCGCGCCTGATCGAGATGGTTGCTGTACAGATGGGCATCGCCGAGGGTATGCACGAATTCGCCTGCCTGCAGACCGGTCACCTGCGCCACCAGGTGGGTCAGCAGCGCATAGCTTGCGATGTTGAATGGCACGCCAAGGAAAATGTCCCCCGAGCGCTGATAGAGCTGGCACGAAAGCCGGCCGTCGGCGACGTAGAACTGGAACATCGTGTGGCAAGGCATCAGCGCCATGCGCGGCAGATCGCCCACATTCCAGGCCGATACCAGCAGCCGGCGCGAATCGGGATTGCGGCGGATCTCGTCCACCACCCAGGCCATCTGGTCCACCGTCTCGCCGGTTGCCGTGGTCCAGGCGCGCCACTGCTTGCCGTAGATCGGACCCAGATTGCCGTCCGCGTCGGCCCACTCGTCCCAGATGCTGACCCCGTTCTCCTTCAGGTAGGCGATGTTGGTGTCACCGCGCAGGAACCACACCAGCTCGTGGATGATGGAACGCACGTGCAGTTTCTTGGTGGTGAGCAGCGGGAAGCCCTGCTGCAGGTCAAAGCGCATCTGCCAGCCGAACACGCTCAGTGTGCCGGTGCCGGTACGGTCGTTTTTCGGCGTGCCGTGCTCGAGCACATGACGCAGCAGGTCGAGATAGGTTTGCATGCGGCAAGCATAGCCGAATCGGCTTTCCCATCAAGCTCGCGTCCTGACCCGCGCCACGGGTTCCGTTTCCCGTGGCGGCATGCTGGGAATACGTCAGTTACGCAGCCGACTTGTCGTCGCCCCTGTCGTCGGGCGGCGGCACGCGCGCAGGCACGGGTGATTTGCGTGATAGCCACAACAGCCAGAGTCCGACCAGCACCAGCGGCACCGATTGCACCTGCCCCATGGTGATCCAGTCGGTCCCGAACAGGTACCCGGGCAGACCGTGATGGCCGAACTGCGGATCGGGCATGCGCACGAATTCCACCGCGATGCGGAAGCAGCCGTACATCAGCGCGAACAGGCCGGCGATGCGAAAACGCGGACGGGGCTTGCGCGAATACAGGTACAGCACGGTGAACATCACCACGCCTTCCAGGAACATCTCGTAAAGCTGCGATGGCTGGCGCGGCAGCATGCCGTAGCGCTGCCACAGATCCTGCCAGCCGGGGTGGTGCAACAGAAATTCCTTGTCTTCGTTGTGGGCGCCGGGAAACATCACTCCCCAGGGCATGCGTGTGGGCTTGCCCCACAGTTCGCCGTTGATGAAGTTGCCAATCCGACCCAGCCCGAGTCCGATCGGCACCAGCGGCGCGATGAAATCGACGGTATCGAAGACATGCACCTTGTGCCGCCGCGACCACCACCATCCCGCCAGCAGCACGCCCAGCAGACCGCCATGGAAGGACATGCCACCGTCCCAGATGCGGAACAGCGCCAGCGGATCGGTCCACAACCAGTCGACCGGGCGGTAGTAGGTCGCCATGTACCACACGCGCCCGCCGATGATCACGCCCAGCATCAGGTAGAACAGCAGGTCGCTGTACGCGCCTGCAGTGACCGGAAGGTAACCCTTGCGTCGGCGTCGCTCGCCCAGGTACCAGGCCATGGCAAAGCCCAGCAGGTACATCAGTCCGTACCAGTGCACCTCCAGGGGCCCGAGTCTGAGGGCAACCGGATCAAGGCGGTCGACGAAGGGCTGGATCATGGTGCGATCTCGCGAGGACGAAGCGCCAAGTGTAGCCCACGCCAATCGAACACCGGGCATGGCGCGATTCCAACACGCGTCCGGCGATGTATATACTCGGGCTGGGGTTATTCATTTCATGTTCAGGGAGGGGACCATGTCCACAACGTACCGCAGGCTGTGCATGTTGGCGCTCGGCGCAGCATTTCTCGCAGGTTTCTGGCAATCCGCGCCAGCCCACGCTCAGGCCAGCTCCGGCACGGTGCCGATCAAGGACTTCGCCGCGCATCCGCTGGTGGGCGACCCGGCCCTGTCGCCGGACGGCCAATACCTGGCCCTGCGCATGGACGATGCCGACGGCATCCATCATGCCATCGTGACCTACCAGCTCAGTGACATGACCATTGCGGGCATCCTGAAGATGCCGGCCTATGAGATCCCGGGAAGCATCACCTGGGTCGGCCCGCGGCGGCTGGTGGTCGAGCAGGCCAAGGGGACCGGGCCCCTGGATATTCCGACGTTGACGGGAGAAATCCTTTCGGCGGACTTTGACGGCAAGAACCAGCGCTACCTGTATGGCTACAACGCGCGCGGAGGCCGCACCGAAACGCGCGCACGGGATGAAGGTTCCGGCTTCGTCGCCGGCTTGCCCTACACCGACAACGGTCATGTCTACGTGGACGTGCAACCGTGGGGTCGGGAAGACCTGACTACCCTGTACGACATCGACACGGTGAACAACACCCGCCACCTGATGGTGGATATCGACCAGGGTGGCATGAGTTTCCTGGTCAATCGTGAAGGCCAGGCGACCTTTGCCTTCGGTTCCAACACCCGCTTCGAATACAAGGCCTTCCGGAGCATCGAGGGACGGTGGGTGAGCCTGCCGAAAAAGACCGTAGGGTCGATCTTCGAGCCTTTGCTGTACACCGCCGACGAGAAGAAGATCTACGCCTGGTCCAGCCACGATCTGGGACCCAGGCGCCTGGTCCTGGCCAACGCCGATGCCAGTCAGCCGCAGGTCCTGATGGCCGACCCCTTCTCCAGCTTCGGACGCATCCAGACTTCACCCCAGCCGTACAAGCTGTTTGCCGTGGCCAGCATGACCGGTATTCCGCAGCCGCTGTACATCGATGGCAACCTGCCCTCGGCCAGGCTCTACATGGCCCTGAGCAAGGCCTTCGCCGGACAGTTCGTGAACTTCATCGACTTCAGCCGCGACGGCAGCATATTGCTGTTCTCGACCGAAAGTGATCGCAATCCCGGCACCTTTTACCTGATCGACCGGCACACCAACAAGGTGCGCAAGCTGTTCGACGTGTATTCGTCCATTCCGGCCGCGGCCATGTCCGAACGCCGGCCATTCCGGTACAGAAGCTGGGACGGCAAACAGATCGAGGGCATCCTCACCCTGCCCAAGGGACGGCGCGAAACCCATCTGCCCATGGTGCTGATGCCGCACGGAGGCCCATACGATATCGAAGACACATGGTTCTACGACAACGATGCGCAATTGCTGGCCAATCGCGGCTATCTGGTGCTGCAGGTCAACTACCGCGGTTCCGGTGGACGCGGAAAGGGATTCGTGCAGGCCGGCTACAAGCAATGGGGCACCGGCATCCAGGATGACCTGGCCTATGCCGTGAAATGGACCATCGCCCACCACCTGGCCGATCCGGCACGCATCTGCGTGTACGGCGGCAGCTTCGGCGGCTATTCGGCGCTGATGCAGGTGATCCGCTTTCCGCACCTGTACAAGTGCGCCGTCAGCTACGACGGGGTCACCGACCTCAACATGCAGGTGGAAAAAAGCGATACCGCGCAATACGTGAGCGGGCGCAACTTCTTCCACCTGGTGCTGGGCGACGAGAAAACCCGCGCGGCCAATTCGCCGGTGAACCTGGTCGACCGCATCCAGGTACCGGTCTTCCTGATCCACGGCAAGGACGACAAACGGGTGCCTTTCGCCGAAGCCGAGGAAATGCGCAGTGCGCTGGAGAAGGCGGGCAAGCCGTTCGAGTGGATGGCCAAGTCCGGCGAACGCCACGGCTTCTACAACGTCGACAACCGCATCGAGATGTACACCCGCCTGCTGGCCTTCCTGAAAAAGCACATCGGCCCCGGAGCACCGGAAGCCAAACAGGCTCCGTGAAATCTGACGCCCACGAGCCATCCGGGAGGCACCGGATGGTTCGTGGCCCGGCCGGCATCTTCAGTGGATCCAGTACGCCCATGCCCGCGGACCGAGCAGCAGGCCCCAGGTCATGAGCACCAGCAACATGAGCAGGAAGACCGCCGCCGAGCCCATGTCCTTGGCGCGCCCGGCCAGGGCATCGAACTGCGGACTGATGCGGTCGAACACGGCTTCGATGCCCGAATTGAGCAATTCGGCGCTCATCACCAGCAGCGGCGTGCCGGCCAGCAGGAGCTTCTCCACCGCGCCGTTACCGAGCCACAGGCCGAGCGGGACCAGGACAACCGCCAGGTACGCCTCGAAGCGGAAAGAGGCCTCATGGCGCCACGCCGCGACCAGGCCCTTGAGGGACCATATCAGCGCTTTCCAGATTTGACGCGGACCTCGCGGTTCGATGCTGGCCATGATTCTCCCCTGCTTGCATTGGCCTTCGCCCGGTCCTCGAATGCGGCGGCCATCGGGCCATCTTGCCATAGCCGTGCGACAGGACGCAGGTCTGCTATCCCCGTATGCTGCAATGCAGTACAGACTGCGCAGGCGATCAGGTACCCTTGGGCACTTGTGCCCGCCAAGGGCCCGCGAGGGGGACGGTTACGGCCGTCGGGGATCACCATTTCAAGCGGAACTATCCATGAGCAACGTACAAGCACCGGTCTCGCAGACGCGTTCTTTCTTCACCGTGTTCCTGATCGAGCTGTGGGAGCGCTTCGGCTACTACGGCATGCAGGCGCTGATCGTCTACTACATGGTCCAGCGCCTGGACTTTCCGGATGATCGCGCCAACCTGACCTGGAGCGCCGCCGCAGCCCTGATCTACGTGGCTCCGGCAATCGGCGGCTGGGTCGGCGACAAGATCCTCGGCACCCGCCGCACCATGCTGCTGGGCGCCTCCATCCTGACCCTCGGCTACATGCTGATGGCGGTACCCACCGAAAGCGTCTGGTTCCTGTTCTTTGCCCTGGGCGTGATCGTGGTCGGCAACGGCCTGTTCAAGCCCAATGCCGGCAACCTGGTGCGCAAGATCTACGAAGGCGACGATTCGAAAATCGACAGCGCCTTCACCATCTATTACATGGCCGTGAATGTCGGCTCCACGTTCTCGATGCTGCTCACGCCCTGGCTGAAGGACTATGTCAACCAGACCTGGGGCCATGAGCTGGGCTGGCATGCGGCCTTTGCCGTGTGTGCGTTCGGCCTGTTCCTCGGCCTGAGCTTCTATGGCCTGATGCGTCATACGCTGGATCACATCGGCTCGCCGCCCGACGAGCAGCCGCTGCACCTGGGCAAGCTCGGCGCAGTGCTCGGCCTGGGCGCGCTGGCGGTGCTGGCCTCGGCCTACATCCTCAACTACGAAAACGTGGCGCGTACCTTCGTGATCGCCGCGGCCCTGGTAGTGACCGGCATCTTCGTGTACCTGATCGCCAGCGGCAGGAAGAGCGAGCGTCCAGGCCTGATCGCGGCCCTGGTGCTGACCGTGCAGACCGTGTTCTTCTTCATCTTCTACCAGCAGATGTCCACCTCGCTGAACCTGTTCGCACTGCGCAACGTGGACTGGAGCTTCAATATCTTCGGCGTGCACCTGTGGACCTGGGCGCCGGCGCAGTTCCAGTCCTTCAACCCGATCTGGATCATGATCCTGAGTCCGATCCTGGCCTGGACCTACACCCACTTCGGCAAGCGGGGCAAGGATCTTTCGATCGCCGCGAAATTTGCCCTGGGCTTCGCCATGGTGGCGCTCGGTTTCTTCATCTACAGCGCCGCGCCGCACTTCACCACCGAACCGGGCAAGGCCAGCTCCTGGGTGATGGTATGGGGCTACGGCGCCTCGTCACTGGGCGAACTGCTGGTCAGCGGCCTGGGCCTGGCGATGATCGCGCGCTACGTACCGGAACGCATGGGCGGTTTCATGATGGGCGCCTACTTCGTGGCCTCGGGCATTTCCCAGTACCTGGGCGGCGTGGTCGCCAACTTCGCCAGCGTGCCGCGTGACATCACCAACCCGCTGGAAACCATGCCGATCTACACCAGCCTGTTCTTCAAACTGGGTGTGGCCGGCGTGATCTGCACGCTGATCGCACTGGCGGTACTGCCGCTGATGCGCCGTTTGAGCACCGCACATCACGAACACAATGCGCGTGATGCGGCCCTTGAATCGGGCGTGCCGACCATCGGCTCGGAAGAATGAATGCGTCCATGAAAGCCTGATGCCAGGGGCCACCGGTATCGCCGGTGGCCCTTGTTTCTCGGCCCTTACGCTTGCGCTACCGGGAAAAACACGAAGGTGCCCACGAAAAACAAGTCCTCGCACATCGGCCCGCGCGCACTGGCCCGCTCGCTGACAGGGCTGCGCCTGACGGCCATCGCCGGCCAGACCCTGGCTATCCTCACCGTGGCCTATGGACTGGACATGGCCATCCCCACGACAAGGCTGCTGCTCGGGGTCGGCGTGCTGGTCCTGTTTGCCGTGTTTGCCCTCTGGCGCCTGCGCCAGGCATGGCCACTGACCGAACTCGAAGCGTTCGGTCATATCGCTGTCGATACCCTGGTCCTCGCTTACTTGCTGTACCTGACGGGCGGCGCCAGCAACCCGTTCATCACCATGATGGTGGTGCCTATCGCACTGACCGCAGCGGCCCTGTCGATCGAGGCCGTGCTGGGTGTGGCGATCCTGTGCGGCGTGGTGTACCTGTCCCTGCTGCGCTGGTACCTGCCGCTGCCGAACATCCATGCGCATGGATTCACTGACCTGCGCCTGGACGTGGTCGGTCTGGCGGTCAACTTCATCATCACCTCGATCCTGCTCGGCGTCTTCATCCTGCGCCTGGCCCGGCAACTGCGTGCCCAACAGGCCGTGGTCCAGCGCATCCGCGAACGCGCCCTGCGTGACGAGGGCATCCTGGCCATCGCCACCCAGGCGGCCAGCCTGGCACACGAGATGAACACCCCGCTTTCCACCCTGCGCACGCTGCTTCCCGAAATCCGCAACGAACATGCCGATGACAGCAAGCTGGCCGAGGATCTGGACCTGATGCAGTCCCAGGTCGAACGTTGCGGCGAACGACTTCGCGACATGGCGCGCTTCGGCAAGGCACAACTGACACAGGAACCGGAGACGATGACCCTGGGCGCGTTCGTGCATGAGTGCAGCAGCCGCTTTCGCCTGCTGCGCCCCGAGACCGACATGCATGTCGACGTGCAGGCACCCGCAGAGCAGGTCGTGCGCGTCCAGCCGGGGCTTCGCCATGCGCTGCTGAACCTGCTCAACAATGCCGCTGATGCCTCTGCTAGCGAGAACCATGACGATGTCTACCTGCATGCCGACATCGTGGATGGCTGGCTGGAATTGTCAGTGCGCGACAAGGGTCCCGGCATTTCGGACCTCGACACGCTGACCGAACTGGGTTATTCGGAAAAACGTTCAGGCCTCGGCCTGGGACTCGCGCTTGCCGCAGCCACTGCCGAACGCATGCATGGCGAGCTGATCGCGCACAATGTCGAGCACGGTGCCGAAATTCGCCTGCGCCTGCCCCTCTCGACGACCTGAGCCGGCTGATTGTCTGTCATCGGCTACACTTTCGACCATGAATACACCCCACGCCAAACTGATGATCGTCGACGACGACCCCGTCTTCCGACAGGTGCTGGCCCGCGCCATGGTTTCACGTGGCTTCGACGTGGAAACCGCCCATGACCGCGAAAGCGCGCTTGCAGTGGCCGGCCGCATGAAACCGCAATATTGCGTGCTCGACCTCAAGCTCGGCGAGCACAACGGCCTGAACCTGATCGCCGACCTGCGCCAGCAGGCACCGGGCGTGCGCATCCTGCTGCTGACCGGCTACGCGTCCATCGCCACCGCAGTCGAAGCCATCAAGCGCGGTGCGCACGATTACCTTGCCAAACCGGTCGACGCCGATGTCGTCGTGCACGCCCTGACCGGGGATCCGCATCGCGACGCCGAACCCGAAGATGCCTCGCTGCCCGAGGCCCCGTTGCCCTTGCGCCGCCTGGAGTGGGAACACATCCAGCGCGTGCTCAACGAATGCGACGGAAACATTTCGGAAACCGCACGACGGCTGGGCATGCATCGACGCACGCTGCAGCGCAAGCTGGCCAAGCATCCGGTGCCGGAACGTCCGCGCGACAAGGACGCCTGACAGGGACTACGGATGCTCGTCGGCGAAGATCGCCACGTGCGGCACCCCGTCGGCTCCGATCCAGCCCCGGAACATGCCGGAGGTGTTGAAGGGCATGGCAAAGCTGCCGTCGGCACCCAGCACGATGGCGCCGCCATCGCCACCCAGCTTCGGTATCTCCCGGTTGATCACCTCGTCGGCGGCCTGCTTCAGCGGCTCGTGCATCACCGCCACGCGCATGCAGATGGCATGTGCGGCCACGGTACGGATATAGAACTCGCCCCAGCCGGTACCCGAGACCGCGCATCCGGCATTGGCGTAGGTGCCGGCGCCGATGATCGGCGAGTCGCCGATGCGGCCCCAGCGCTTGTCGGTCATGCCACCGGTCGAGGTGCCGGCCGCCAGGTGGCCGTGGGTGTCCAGCGCCACCGCCCCGACCGTGCCGAAGTGGCCTTCGGCCTCCTCGTCCTGGTGCTGGCCGAGACGATCCCTCTTGAGCGCCTTCTGCAGCTGCTGCCAACGGTATTCGGTACGAAAGTACGAGGCATCGACCAGCGGGATACCCTGCTCGCGGGCAAAGGTTTCCGCACCCTGGCCGGCCAGCATCACGTGCGGGGAATGCTCCATCACCGCACGTGCCAGCAGGATCGGATTCTTCACATGGCCGACATCGGCCACCGCGCCGGCGCGCAGCGTCGATCCGTCCATGATCGCCGCGTCCATCTCATTGGTGCCCTCGTGGGTGAAGACCGCGCCCTTGCCGGCATTGAAGTGCGGGTCGTCCTCCAGCACCGTGATCGCGGCCGTCACTGCATCCAGCGCCGGCTTGCCGGCCTTGAGCTGCGCATAGCCATGTTCCAGCGCCTCGCGCAGCTTGGCGCGGATGGCCTTCTGCGTGGCCGGATCCATGTCGCGCTTGATGACCCCGGCGCCGCCATGGATGACCAGCACGGGGACAACCGCATGTGCCTGCATCATGACCATGCCTGCGGACAGGGCCAGCACCATCGCAACCCATCGTGATCGAACATGCATGACTTTTCCCCCTTGGGTGAAAACCTTGCGGGTGCCACGGTAACACCAACCACCACTATCGAAGCAGGATCTCCCGACATGAGCGCAGCCTCATCAAAGCAGGGGCCTGAGCCTGGGCCAGATGTTGTCGAGCACGAGCGGCTCGCCGGCAGCGGTGGGATGCAGACCGTCGGCCTGCATCAGCGCGGGATCCAGGGCGATGCCCTCAAGCAGGAACGGCACCAGCGCGGTATGGTATTTTGCCGCAAGTTCGACATAGGTGCGGCGCAGCGCATCGCGATAGCGCGGACCGTAGTTGACCGGCAATTCGATGCCCAGCAGCAGCACCCGTGCGCCGGCAGCCTGGCTGGACCCGATCATCACTGCCAGATTGTCGCGCAGCTGCCGGATCGAAAGCCCCTGCAGACCGTCGTTTGCACCCAGTTCCAGCACCACCACCCGCGGACGGTACTGTTTCAACAAGGCCGGCAGCCGGTTCCGCCCGCTGAGACTGGTCTCGCCGCTGATGCTGGCATTGACGACCCGCCAGGCAGGCCGCATATCCTCGAGACGCGCCTTGAGCAGATGCACCCAGCCCCGGTCGACGGCGATGTTGTGGGCCGCCGACAGCGAATCACCCAGTACCAGCACGGTGCGCGTCGTCGCGGGCGCGCAAACCGCAGGCCCGGCCAGCACGTACAAGGCCATGAACAGCCAGAGCAGCAAGGGAGCACGACGCATGATGCCATCCGCAAACAGTGCACTTGATGCCCGCGATGTTAGCA
The DNA here is from genome assembly GCA_027019085.1 of Rhodanobacteraceae bacterium. GTDB lineage: Bacteria > Pseudomonadota > Gammaproteobacteria > Xanthomonadales > Rhodanobacteraceae > Oleiagrimonas. The sequence continues at coordinate 172,853 of JALUXG010000040.1, forward strand.
AGCATGTGACCGGTCCGGCCGGCCGCATCGACATCCTGGCGAAAGTCAGCCTCGACGTGCAGCACGGGGACAGCCTGGCCATTGTCGGCGCATCGGGCTCGGGCAAGACCACGCTGTTGGGCCTGCTGGCCGGTCTCGATACACCCAGCAGCGGGCAGATCCACCTCGACGGTCACACCCTGCACGACAGCGACGAGGAAACCCGCGCGGCCCTGCGACGCAGGCTGGTCGGCTTCGTGTTCCAGTCCTTCCACCTGATGCCGTCCCTGACCGCCGAGGAAAACGTCATGCTGCCGCTGGAGCTGGACGCGGCGGCCGATGCCCGCCCACGCGCCCGCGCGGCGCTGGACGCCGTGGGCCTGGGCCATCGCCGCGGCCACTTCCCGCACCAGCTTTCCGGCGGTGAACAGCAACGCGTGGCGCTGGCCCGTGCCTTCGTGCACGGGCCGCGCATCCTGTTCGCCGACGAACCCACGGGCAACCTCGACCGGCACACCGGCGAAAGGATCTGCGAACTGCTGTTCGAACTGAACAGCCGCCATGCCACCACTCTGGTGCTGGTGACCCATGACATGCGCCTGGCCGGCCATTGCCATCGCGTGGCGGAACTGGACGAGGGCCGCCTGGTGATGCCGGCATGAAGCTGCTGCGCCTGGCCCTGCGCAACCTGCGCCGCGAATGGCGGCTACCCGAGCTGCGCACGCTGGGCGTCGCCCTGGTGCTGGCAGTGACCGCGCTGGGCGTGGTCGCCACATTGACCGCGCGGGTGGAACAGGGCATCAGCGCAGGCGCTGCCGAGCTGATCGGCGGCGACCTTGGCGTGCACGCCAGTTCGCCACTGCCGGCGACATTCACCCGCCAGGCAAAGGCGCTCGGGCTTGCAGTCAGTCACGTCGCCACATTCCCCAGCGTGGCCTTTGCCGGCAGGCACAGCCGCTTGCTGGACATCAGCGCGGTCGACAGTGCGTACCCGCTGCGTGGCGCCATGCGCGTGCGGGCGGCCAACGGAACCCTCGAACGCCTGCACGGGCCGCCGCGCGGCGCGGTCTACCTGGATGCCCGCGCGCTGTACGACATGCAGCGAGGTATCGGACAGCACATCCAGCTCGGTGGCCAGGATCTGCGCATCGCCGGGGAACTGCTCTCGCTGCCGGACGGCGGCCAACTGGTCACTATTGCGCCACGGGCGGTGATGAACCTGGCCGACGCAAAGGCGGCCGGACTGCTTGGCGTCGGCAGCCGCGCGGGCCACGATGTGCTGGTCGCCGGCAGTGTGCAGGCAGTCAAGCGATACCGAAGCGCAATCCGCAGCCAGTTGCAGAAGGGGCAACGCCTGGTCACCCCGGAAACCACGCGCGAACGCATGCGCAGTGCCTTCGACCGTGCCGGCGCCTTCCTGCGTCTGGCCGCCCTGCTGGCCGCCCTGCTGGCGGGCGTGGCCATCGCCCTGGCCGCACAGCGTTATGCGCGGCGCAAGACCGACGAAGTCGCCCTGCTGCGCGCACTGGGCACGCCCCGCAGGCGCGTTCTCGGGCTGCTGGTCACCACTCTTCTGGCGCTGGCCGTCCCCGCCCTGCTGACCGGCGCCATGCTGGCGCTGGGCATGGCCGCCACGGCCTGGCACCTGGCCGGCGACCTGCTGACCCGCGTGCCGACCACGCTGCCGCTGCAACCCGTGCTGGCTGCGGCGGCCATGGGGCTGGCGGTGCTTGCCGGATTCGCCTTTCCACCGCTCGCGCGCCTGGCGGACGTGGCGCCGGTCGACGTGTTTCGTCGCCGCCGGATGCGGCGCAGCCGATACGACCTGCTGTACCTGCTGCCGCTGCTGGTCGCGGCCACGCTGATCGGCGTGCAGAGCGGACAGGCGAACATGGGCCTGATCCTCACCGCCGGCCTGTCCGGGGTGATTGCGGTGGCGACATTGCTGGGGCTCGGCCTGCTGCTGCTGATCCGGCGGATCGCACCCGGCGCCCACCCCGGACTGCGCCTGGGACTGGCCGCCCTGGCCCGCCGGCGCAACCTCAGCCTTATCCAGTCCACGGCGCTGTCGCTGGGGCTTGCCGCCCTGCTGCTGCTGGGGGTGATCGCACCCAGCCTGCTGCAGGGCTGGCGCAAGGAACTGCCGCCGGATACCCCCAACTGGTTCGTGCTCAACCTGCAAGGCAATCAGCGTGCGGGGTTTGAAGATCTGCTGCACCGGCTCGGCGCACAGCGCCTGAACATGCTGCCGCTGGCGGTGGGCAAGCTGACCGCGATCAACGGCCAATCGGTCGACCGCATGCACCTTGCGGATACCGATGCACGCCGTTGGGCCGACCGCCAGCTGCGCCTGTCCTGGTCGGCCGACCTGCCGCCATCCAACCGCATCGTGGCCGGCACCTGGCAGGGTGCGCATCCGTCCCGGCCGATGGTCTCGATCGATGAACGCTGGAGCCGCATGTTCGGCCTCAAGCCTGGCGACCGCATGCGTTTCCAGGTTGGCCAGGCAACCCTGGACACCACGGTGTCGAGCGTGCGCAAGGTGGACTGGACCTCGTTCCAGGTGAACTTTTTCCTGCTGCTGGACGCCGCCCACGCCGACAGCCTGCCGCACACCTGGATTGCCAGCTTCTATCTGCCGCGTGCGCAGGCCGACAAGCTGGCGCAGCTCGACCGGGCCTACCCCAACCTGAGCCTGATCGATGTCAACGCCCTGCTCGACCGCGTGCGCAACATCATGGATCGCGTGAGCGCGGCAGTGCGCTGGGTGCTCGGCTTCAGCCTGCTGGCGGGCGTCCTGGTGCTGGTCGCGGCGTTGTCATCGAGTACGCGTGAACGCGAACACGAAGCGGCATTGCTGCGCACGCTGGGGGCGCATCGCGCGCAGCTGCGTCTGGCGGCTGCCTGCGAATTCGTCCTGCTCGGCCTGATTGCCGGCACCACCGCCGCGCTGGGCGCCGCTGGCACCGGCTGGTGGCTGGCGCGTCAGGTCTTTCGCATCGCCCACTATGTGCCGCCCCTGGCGCCGCTGCTGGGATACGCCGCTTTGGCCACCCTCGTGGTCACGCTGATCGGCCTGGCCGGCACCCGCCGCGTGATCCGTACGGCGCCGCTCAACCTGCTGCGTCGGGGCTGAAGATCCCGCTGTCGGCCCTGCCGGGCCTCCTGCAAAAACGTCGCGCTTTTGTGGGAACGGCGGGAGCCGTGACTTTTCCGGCCTGACCATGTCCTGTTCGGCCCTGCCGGGCCTCCTACAAAAACGTTGCGCTCTTGTGGGGATGGCGGGAGCTGTGACCTTGTGCGGCCTGGCCATACCCTGTTCGGCCCTGCCGGGCCTCCTACAAAAACGTTGCGCTCTTGTGGGGATGGCGGGAGCTGTGACCTTGTGCGGCCTGGCCATACCCTGTTCGGCCCTGCCGGGCCTCCTACAAAAACGTTGCG
>JALUXG010000041.1 GCA_027019085.1 Rhodanobacteraceae bacterium
GGGGGCAGGCTCCCAGGAAGCCCTGTATCTTTGTCGCCGCCCACCTGGGTAACTGGGAGTTGTCGGCGTGGGGCATCCAGCAGTTCGGTTATCCTATTGATGTCATCTATAACCCGCAAAAGAATCCCGCGCTCGATGCGATGGTAGCGGCCCGGCGGGAAAAGCTCGGCTGCCGACTGGTTCCCAAACAGAATGCCCTGCGCAAGTTGATGAAGAGCCTCAAGCAGGGGCGATCGGTGGGCCTGCACGTCGACGTGCGCGTCGATGATGCGCCACTGGCCCCGTTTGCCGGGCTCGATGCCACTACCACCACGCTGCCGGCCTGGCTGGCGCGCAAGTTCGAGTGCGAGATTGTCCCGGTCCATACCGAGCGCCTCGGCGACGCGCGTTTCCGGGTTACCCTGCACCCGGCCATTTCACGTTGTGTGGCCGATTCCGGTGAACCCAAATCCATCGAACAACTGACCGCGGAGATAAACGAAGTGCTGGCGGGGCTGATCCGCCGTACCCCCGGGCAGTGGCTGTGTGTCAACCGGCGCTGGCCCAAGCAGGCGATGCGCGCGCGCGGGGCCTATCGCTGATTTCTGCCACCTTGGCAGCGCAGGGTGCTTCGAGTACAATCTCGCCGCTTCCGATGCTGTCATTTGATGGACTGAAGCCGCCTGGCATCCGGCCAGCAACACAACGTATAACGCCTGCTGGAGGTTTCATTGACTACATCGGCCTTACTGGCCCTGGCGGACGGCAGCCTGTTTCGCGGGCGGTCGATCGGTTCGGCTGGCCAAAGCACGGGAGAAGTGGTGTTCAACACCGCGATGACCGGCTACCAGGAGATCCTGACCGATCCCTCCTACGCGCGCCAGCTGGTGACGCTGACCTACCCGCATATCGGCAACGTCGGGGTGAACCCGGAAGACGAGGAATCCTCCGCGATCCACTGCGCCGGGCTGATTATTCGTGATCTGCCGCTGACCTACAGTAGCTGGCGGGGCCGCCAGTCACTGGACGCTTACCTCGAGGAACACGGTATTGTCGGTATCGCCGACATCGATACCCGCCGCCTGACGCGCCTGCTGCGTGAAAAGGGTGCCCAGAACGGTTGCCTGGTGGCGGGCGAGCAGATTGACGAGCAGGCCGCCATCGAAGCGGCACGCGCCTTTCCCGGCCTGAAGGGTATGGACCTGGCGAAAGCGGTGACCACCCACCAGCCCTACGAGTGGGCGCAGGGTAGCTGGACGCTGGAAGGCGGTCTGCCGGAGGCGCCGCATCCCATCGATGAAAAACTGCCCCGGCATGTGGTCGCCTACGATTTCGGCGTCAAGCGCAACATCCTGCGCATGCTGGTGGATCGCGGCTGCCGCCTGACGGTGGTGCCGGCGCAGACCCCGGCGCAGACGGTGCTGGACCTGAACCCGGATGGTGTGTTCCTGTCCAACGGCCCGGGTGATCCCGAACCCTGCGATTACGCCATCGAAGCTATTCGCACCCTGCTTGAGAAGGACATCCCCGTGTTCGGCATCTGCCTGGGGCATCAACTGCTGTCGCTGGCCAGTGGCGCACAGACCGTGAAGATGAAATTCGGCCACCACGGCGCCAACCACCCGGTG
>JALUXG010000042.1 GCA_027019085.1 Rhodanobacteraceae bacterium
CGATTGAAATTGGATCGCATTCATAGCCATGGGAGTTGTCCTCGCTGGATCGTGGGGCCATGGTGCGCTAGAGACGTCGCAAATCATGCGATTCCGGGCTGAGGAAGAGGGCTAATCAGGTCAATCCTTAGCTCATCTGCCCGAAAAGGCGATTTTGTTTGCATGAAGTGTAAAATTAAGCCTACCAAGGCTATCGGGCTTTACATTTGAGAGTATTATAGAGACCGTTTTCCATCTGCCGGCGTAAAATGTATCGGGTATCGATTGATGTACACTGTTTTGGGCCTTCAACCATTTTAGATATCCCATTGTCTTTTCTTTGCTGTAAGAGGGGCCATAAGAAACAACCCCGTCAAGCCCATAAAGTACGGCTGTACTTGGGTTACCTATCCGAACATAAATCTTTGTACCGGCACCGTATGCCTTTATATCCTTTATACTAAGCATTAGTGATACGGGTCCTGCATTAAGATACTGATAGCCTGATGAAGTGGCGGGATCAAAGGTCGCGGATATGTGCGACTCAACTTGATTTGACAAACTTGAAAGCCATCCGGAGTCGAATTTCTCCCTTGCTTCAAGTGTTGATAATTTTGATTTTAGATTAAATAATTCGTTTTGAAGTTTACTTATCTTATGTTCTTGTTGCGCGCGTGCCTCCTTGGCATGTTCTGACCCATCGTGCCCCTGTAATTGGCAACCGCCTAGACCCGTGCATACAACCAAAAGCATAGCTAGTTTTCGGTACATCATCTCACCCATCCCCCCAATCAATCCTCACTAGATCATACTCTTGATCTGTGCTCGCCGCTGACCATATCGAGAACGTGCGGCCAGATAGAAACAAACGCTTTCTCATCGTAGCTGACCGATCATGGACAGCGTTCATGCTTGAGCGCAAAAATGGTCTTGGGCATGAGCCCAGTCCAAGGAAGATTTGAGGGAAACATCATGAAGTGGTGGTAACGGCGGCTGATAAGTTTGAACGTGCCCCGGTCATCGGTTCCACCTAGGCATTTCGTAGTACCAGGCGACTGCCTTACATTCCTACGAGGATCCCCGGTCTTGGCCTCTGACACCATGCCGAAACTTCCGGATCATATCGGCCAGGCTTGCGCGGGGCAGCCAGATCAGGCTGCAGACGCCGTACAGGGCCAGTGACGCAGGCGCGTTCGCTGAACGCATGAGGGCCAGCACCGCCGGGTCCTTGAAGTGCCAGTACAGTGCATAGCCACCATCCACGGAAAACCAGGTTGTCAGAAGCGCCATGGGAATCTGACGCCATCTGTGTTCCAGCACGACCCTGAGGCTGCACGGAGCGGTGGCATAGGTGCAAAGCGCCATGATGAGGCTCACGGAGATGTCCCAGTCAGGTGCGGGCGTATACCTCGACCCAAGCACCAGCAAAGTGATACCTGCCACGAGACTGGCCAGCTTCCACGGGCGTACGTATTCGATGGGTGGATAAAAGAATCCCATTCCTGATCCGTCGATGCACCGGAAACGACCGGCGATTCAGTGACCTGTGCCCGAACTTAGCTCACGAACAGCTGGCAAAAGCTACAGCCAAAGCTACCATTGCTGGCATCGTCATCGTGCAACTGAGTTTTTGGATGCAACTACGCGCGCGAGGCATCAGGTACGCGATGAGATTTAAGACGCTACCCACAGGCCACAGAGAAGTTTTGCTATTTCACATGCATCGCGCATGATTGGATATGATGGTCACAGATGCCATTGGCGGTGGGGGCAAGTCCGTGAAACGTGCGATTCAGGCCATAGTAGGACTGCTGTGCTTGGTGTTCTCGGTGCATGCAATAGCCGACAGTGCCGCCAGCCAAGTCTTTGAGAAGGTAGCACCCAGTGTGGTGGAGGTGCTGAGCCTTGATACAACTGGAAAGCCCCACGCGCTGGGTAGCGGCGTGGTCATCGCGCACAACGAGGTCGCAACCAACTGCCACGTCCTGGACGGTGGCGCAGCCTATAAGGTGCGCAGTCAAGGCAAGGACTACACGGCGCGCATTCGTTACCGTGACAGGCAGCGCGACATTTGCAGCCTGGTAGTTCGTGGCCTGAAAGCACCCCCCGTGAGCCTGGGCAACACCGCTTCGCTCAAGGTTGGCGACCCGGTATACGCAGTGGGTACACCCGAAGGTCTGGAACTCACGTTGTCGCAGGGCATCATCTCCAGCCTTCGTGACGTGGGAGGAGGGCGCTACATCCAGACTACGGCGGCAATCTCGCACGGTTCCAGCGGCGGCGGTCTCTTCGACAGCCAAGGTCGCCTGCTGGGGCTGACCAGTTTCTATATTGATGGCGGTCAGCAACTCAACTTTGCGTTACCGGTGGAATGGATCAAAGCCCTGCCACAGCGCGCAACGCAGCAGGCCGCAAAGAGGCAAAGCCAAATCAAGTGGTTAGTCGTGGCTGACCCTTTTTTTTCAAAGCATGACTGGCCCGGCTTGCTTGCCTTGTCCCAACGCTGGGTAAAAGTGCAGCCAAATAACGCGAAAGCATGGAGATACCTTGGCTATGCCTATCTCAATACTCGCCAGTATTCCAAGGCCATTGATGCCTATCGCCAGGCCTTGCGGATTGATCCAAAGATAATGGGTGCCTGGAACAACCTTGGTCTTGCCTACAACGATACTCGCCAGTATTCCAAGGCCATAGACGCCTTACGCCAGGCCTTGCGGATTGATCCAAAGATAATGGGTGCCTGGTTCAACCTTGGCGTTGCGTACAACAATACTCGCCAGTATTCCAAGGCTATAGACGCCTTTCGACAAGCCTTGCGGATTGATCCAAAGATAATGGGTGCCTGGAACAACCTTGGCGTTGCGTACAACAATACTCGCCAGTATTCCAAGGCTATAGACGCCTTTCGACAAGCCTTGCGGATTGATCCAAAGATAATGGGTGCCTGGAACAACCTTGGCGTTGCGTACAACAATACTCGCCAGTATTCCAAGGCTATAGACGCCTTTCGACAAGCCTTGCGGATCAATCCGAAGAACGCGTTTGCCTGGAACTACCTTGGTCTTGCCTACGAAGATACTCGCCAGTATTCCAAGGCCATTGATGCCTATCGCCAGTCTTTGCGGATTAATTCGAAGAACGCGAATGCCTGGTTCCTCTTAGGTCTTGCATATTCTGTAAACGGCCAGAATGGCCAGGTGATCAATGTATATGAAAGATTGAAAGTGCTATCACCGAAGTTGGCCGATAAGCTTTTTAATATTGCCATCGCGCCTAAATGAGATGTTTGTTAAACAAACACTGGGAAACAGCAGCAACCCGAAAACAACGGTCGGCTACGTGAACGGTTGGCTACAGGCGCGCCGTACAGGCCCGCGGCAGCGCACGCAGCCGTTGCCCGGTCTCACCTTCCGGGTAGCCATGCATGCGCTGAAAGGCCCGCAAAACCGATACACCGCAGGGAAGTGGCCAAGCTGGCCGACTGGTGAGGATGGGCGCGTTCACGATGGCCTAGGACTCGCAGAGTGTCGCGGATGGATGGCGGTAACTTTGGCAGTAACAACCAAAAGTCAGATCGAATAAACATCGTTAAAACAGGTAGTTGAACGGCGGATTCGATTGTGCCCCTACTCACATTCGTATCCATACATTGCCGTGTGTCCTTGCCGGCCTTCCTTGCCCTGCCCCGGGGCGCGTCCTAGTCTGGTCCGGCATTGCTTGCGTAGCGCATGCGGGTGCATGCAGGAACCGGTGGCCGTCACGCGTGTCTCATCCCCATGCACGGCGATTGCCGCAGGATGACGAATTGGACGACCAGGAGACAGGTATGAGTGGTCAGGGCGACAAGAATTTGCAGCTGGGCTTCATCGGTCTGGGCCGGATGGGCCTGAACATGGTGAACCGCCTGCAGAAGGCGGGGGTTCCGTGCGTGGTCTTCGATCTCGATGCCGATGCACGGCGGCAGGCGGCTGAGTACGGTGCCGTGGCCGCGGAGTCGGTCGATGATCTGGTGGGTCGTCTGCACGCGCCGCGCGCTGTGTGGCTGATGCTGCCGGCAGCAGTGGTGGACAAGGTGATCGGCCAGGTGGCGCCGCTGCTGGGCAGGGGCGACATGCTCGTTGATGGTGGCAACTCGCATTTTGTAGACGATTTGCGGCGCGCGAAGACGCTGGAAGCGGACGGCATCCTGTACATCGACGTCGGCGTCAGTGGCGGGGTGTGGGGCAGCGAGCGTGGGTATTGCCAGATGATCGGCGCGCCCGATGCCGCCTACGCGCATTTGCAGCCGGCCTTCGCCGCACTGGCGCCGGGGGTGGGTGCGGCACCACGTACGCCCGGGCGCGAGGGTGGTCCCGCACCGGCCGAGCAGGGCTACCTGCATTGCGGGCCGAGCGGTGCCGGGCATTTCGTGAAGATGGTGCACAACGGCATCGAATACGGCCTGATGGCGGCCTACGCCGAGGGCATGAACATCCTGCGCCACGCCAACATCGGAACGCAGGCGCGTCAGGACGATGCGGAGACCGCGCCGCTGGAGCACCCGGAACGCTATCAGTTCGATCTTCCCCTGGGCGAGATTGCCGAAGTCTGGCGCCGCGGAAGCGTGGTCGGTTCGTGGCTGCTGGACCTGACGGCATCGGAACTGCTTCGCGATGCCACCCTGGATGACTATGCAGGACGGGTGTCCGATTCCGGGGAGGGTCGCTGGACCACGCTGGCCGCCATCGAGCAGGGCGTGCCGGCTCCGGTGTTGAGTGCGGCGCTGTTCGGTCGCTTCGCCTCGCGTGGAAACGACCAGTTCGCCAATCGGGTGATGTCGGCCATGCGTCATGCCTTCGGCGGACACAAAGAAAAACATGACGGTCCGGCCACGGGCAAGGAGTGAGGGCATGGCCAAGCCAGGGAACGCGATGGTGATTCTCGGTGCAACCGGCGACCTGACACAGCGCCTGTTGATGCCAGCCCTTTACCGCCTTCATGTGCTGGGCTTGATCGGCGATCTCAGGATTGTCGGCTATGCGCTGGAAACCTGGTCGCAGGAGCGCTTCGAACAGCATGTGCATGGCGGGCTGTCGAAGTTCGCCGAAGGTTTCGATGCACGCCATTGGGAGCGCTTCCGCCAGCGCCTGGACTACCGTCATGGCGAACTGAAAGCCGAGGCCGTGGCCGCACTGGAGCCGCATCTCGCACCGGGTACGCTGTTCTATCTGGCATTGCCGCCGTCGCTGTTCGGACAGGCGGCCGGTGCGCTCGGGGAGGCCGGTTTCTCGAAGCCGCCCAGGAGTGGCTGGCGGCGGCTGGTGGTGGAAAAGCCATTCGGCAGTGACCTGGCGTCGGCAATGAAGCTGCGGCAGGACATGCACCGGCACTGGGACGAATCGCAGATCCTGCGCATCGACCACTTCCTCGGCAAGGAGACCACCCAGAACCTGATGGTGTTCCGCTTCGCCAACCGTTTCCTCGAGCCGGTCTGGAACGCGCAGCATGTCGAGCAGGTGCAGATCACCTATGCCGAAACCCTGGGGGTGGAGAAGCGTGCCGGCTACTACGACCGCTCCGGCGCCTTGCGCGACATGCTGCAGAATCACCTGATGCAGCTGTTCAGCCTGGCGGCGATCGAACCGCCTTCGGCCTGGGACGCGGAGATCCTGCGCGACCACAAAGTCGAGGTGATGCGCTCGGTCAGCAAGCTGACGGCACGCAACGTCAACCGCCATGCGGTGCGTGGCCAGTACGCCGCGGGCAAGTCGGGCCGGCGGCGGGTGCGCGGTTACCGCGAGGAGCCCGGTGTTGCCAACGATTCACGGACCGAAACCTTTGCCGCCCTGCGCCTGGAGATCGACAACTGGCGCTGGCAGGGCGTGCCTTTCTATCTGCGCAGCGGCAAGCGCCTGGCCAGCAACTGCTCGGAAATCGCGGTGCAGTTCAAGCGCAACCCCGGCGCGCTTCCGGGCGCGGTGTCGGCCGACCCCAACTGGATGGTGTTCCGCATCAAGCCCAACCAGGCCATGACCCTGCTGGCCAACGCCAAGACACCAGGTCTGGAGCTGGACGGCCGGCAGGTGCGGCTGAGCGCACCGTATGCCGAGAACGGGGACAGCGGCTTTTCTGCCTACGAGCAGTTGCTGATGGATGCACTGGAGGGCGATCGCACGCACTTCCTGCGTTTCGATGAGGTCGAATGGGCCTGGCGCGTACTCGAACCGGTGCTCGAGGCCTGGAAGAAGGGCGAGCCCGAACCCTATGCTGCCGGCTCCGAAGGTCCGCAAGGCCAGCATCGCCTGCTCGACGCCAATCATGCCTGGCGCCCGGTGCGATTGGTGGCCGGCGAGGACGATTGAGGCCGTGTGCCGGACGACATGTGCGCAGCGCGGCTACAATGAGCCGATGCAGATCTTCAAGGTATTCCACATCGAGGCCGCGCATCGCCTGCCGAATGTGCCGGACGGGCACAAGTGCGCACGCCTGCACGGTCATTCCTTCAAGGTCGAGATCCATGTCGGTGGCGAACCCGGGGAGCGAAGCGGCTGGATCATGGACTATGCCGACATCAAGCGTGCCTTCGCGCCGCTGTACGAGCAGCTCGACCATCATTGCCTGAACGAGGTCGAGGGGCTGGAGAATCCGACCAGCGAACATCTCGCGCGGTGGATATACACGCGCCTGAAGCCATCGTTGCCGGCGCTGGACAAGGTCGTGGTGCATGAAACTTGCACCAGCGGCGCGATCTGCAGCGGATCCTGAAATCGCGCGTTCACCGGGTGCCGTGGTTTGGAACGGCCTTGATCGGGGGCGTCCGCATCCGTACATGTCAAGGCAGGCAGCGCGTCATGGGCCACACGAGGCTTCTGCATGGGCGTGGGTGAAGCGTCCGGGCCTCATCTTGAGGATGGCTGGCGGCGGTTACCTTGCTTGCAGCACCAAAAGAGAGACTGGTATCATCGCCGGACTTTGTTGATACGCTCGCGGCACGTTCGGACGAACGTCGGGCGGGCGGCGCTAGCAAACGTGAAATCAAGTGAAAATTCAGTCACTGCCGGCCGCAGGCTGGCAGTGCAACTGGTAGTGTGGCAACTGGGCGCCTCCCTGCTTGCGGCAGGTGTTGCGTGGATGTTCGGTTGGCGCTACGGCCTGGCGGCATTCAGTGGTGGTTTCGCTGCTGCTGCAGGAACGGCAGTGCTGGGTCTGCGCGTGTTCGGCCCACCGCTTGCTGCAGGCGGCGTGGTGCTGGCGCGAATGTTCGTGGGCAGCGTGCTCAAATGGGGAGTGGTCGCGCTGTTGCTGTACCTGGCGATGGTGAAGGCCGCGCTGCCGGGGCTGGCCGTGATCGCGGGTCTGATGACCGCGCTCATGCCGCAGCTCCTTGGACTGCATCGAGGCGGGATGTTGCGCCACTGAGGGCACATCACGCAGGGTTGGACGAAACGGTTTCTTATCGGACGGGATGGTTAGTTTCATGGCGAGTGAACCCGCGCCCAGCGCCAGCGAATACATTCTGCACCACCTGACGTATCTGCAGCTCGACCTGAGCACGGGGAAGATCGTCGTCAATTCGTCCGGTTTCTGGGTGCTGAACCTGGATTCGGTCTTCTTCTCGCTGCTGCTCGCGTTCATTTTCATCGTGCTGTTCGGCATTGCCGCGCGCCGCGTGACCGCAGGCGTGCCGGGCAAGTGGCAGAACTTCATCGAGATGTGCCAGCACTTCGTCGACAGCCAGGTCAAGGATGCCTATCACCATGGCGCACGTTTCGTCGCGCCGATGGCGATGGTGATCTTTTTCTGGGTGTTCTTCATGAACTTCATGGACCTTCTGCCGGTGGACCTGTTGCCGATGATCGCCGGCGACATGGGTGTGGGCCACCTGCGCGTGGTCCCGTCGGCCGATCCCAATGTCACCCTCGGCATGTCGATTACCGTGTTCTTGATCGCCACGGTCTACAGCTTCGTGGCCAAGGGCGTGCGCGGAGTCGGCAGCGAATTCCTGTTCCACCCGTTCAGCGCCAACAACACCGTCGTCAAGCTGCTGCTGATGCCGATCAACTTCCTCCTCAAGTGCGTGGAGGAACTGGCCAAGCCCATCAGTCTCGGCCTGCGACTGTTCGGCAACATGTATGCCGGCGAGATCATCTTCGTGCTGCTGGCGTGCTTCACGCTGAGCGCACCGTCCACGCTGAAAAATGCCATTGCCGTGGCGATGGCGTGCCTGGTGCTGGTGCTCATGGTCTACTTCGCCGTGCGCGGCAAGATCCGGCCGATTCGCCTGCTGCTGCCATTCGTGCTCTTCGCGCTGGTGCTGTTTGCCACCGTGACCGGCTGGGGCGCGCCGTTCGCGGCCGCGTTCTGGCAGATCGTCCTGGCATCGGGCTGGGCGCTGTTCCACGTCCTGATCATTTCGCTCCAGGCGTACATCTTCATGGTGCTGTCGGTGGTCTACATGGCCATGGCGGCAGACCACCACTGATACCGAGTTACTTCACCTTCACCCGTTTACATCGACTCAAGCTACACGGAGACAATCATGGATATCAGCGCACTCGCTTCTGTTGAAGGCATGACCGCCATTGCGGCCGGCCTGATGTTCGGCCTCGGTGCCATCGGTGCCGCGATCGGCATGGGCCTCATGGGCGGCAAGTTCCTGGAAGGCGCTTCGCGCCAGCCGGAGCTGGTGCCGATGCTGCAGGGCAAGATGTTCCTTCTGGTCGGCCTGATCGACGCCATTCCCATCATCGGCGTGGGCATCGCCCTTTACCTGACCTTCGTCGATCCGTTCTCGGCGAAAGTGGTGGCGCAGCACTCAGCCGCGGCGGCGCACTGACGGACATCCATTCACAGTCTCGATGAGGGACAGCCCGTGAGTATCAACGCAACGCTCCTCGCCCAGATCCTGGTGTTCGGCATCCTGATCTGGTTCACGATGAAATTCCTGTGGCCACCCCTGATGGAGGCCATGGAGAAGCGTGCCAAGCACATTGCCGACGGCCTGGCCGCGGCGGAACGTGCGCGTGCCGAGCTGAAGGATGCCGACGCCCGGGTGGCCGAGGAAATCCGCCAGGCCCGTGTCCAGGCTTCGCAGATCATCGATGCCGCGCAGCAGCAGGCCAACCAGATCCTGGACAAGGCCCGTGCCGACGCGGTGGCGGAAATCGGCAGGCACAAGGCCATGGCCGAGGAAGAGATCGCCTCGATGGCCGAGCGCGCAAGGCAGCAGCTGCGCGCGCAGGTCGGCATGCTTGCCGTCAAGGGTGCCGAGAAGATCGTCGAACGCGAGATCGACGCCAACACGCACAAGCAACTGCTTGACGAACTGGCCGCGGAAATCTGATGGAATCGATCACCCTCGCACGTCCCTATGCGCGCGCCGCCTTCGAGCTGGCACGAGAGCAAGGCACGCTTGCAGCGTGGTGGCAGGCATTGTCGTTTGCCGCAACGGTCGCCCAGGATGCGCGGATCGCAGACTTGCGCAGCGATCCGCGCGTCGATCCGTCGCACCTCGCGAAGCTGCACATGCCGCCGGATGTCACCGCCGACACGCCCGTTGCGAATTTTCTCGACGAGTTGGCCGAGCGCAGTCGCATCGGCCTGCTGCCCGAGGTGTTCACGCTGTTCGACGCACTCAAACGTGAATCGGAATCGACCCTGAAGGTCAAGGTGACCAGCGCCCAGGCCCTGGACGCCGATCAGATCGAAACACTCAAGGCCTCGCTCAAGCGCCGCTTCCAGCGCGACATCGTCATCGACGCCAAGGTCGATACTGCCCTGCTTGCCGGGGTGGTGATCGATACCGGGTCCCAGGTGATCGACGGTTCCGCGCGCGGACGCCTCGAGCGGCTGGCATCCGCATTGACCCATTGAAGAAAACCGAGATCGCCGGGAAACAATTATGGCAACCCAGCTCAACCCTTCCGAAATCAGCGAACTGATCAAGACCCGCATCGAGTCGTTCAAGCTCGCCGCCGAGGCGCGCAACGAAGGCACGCTGATCAGCGTGTCCGACGGCATCGTGCGCATCCATGGCCTGGCCGACGTGATGGCAGGCGAAATGATCGAGTTGCCGAACGATACCTTCGCCCTGGCACTGAACCTGGAGCGCGACTCCGTGGGCGCGGTGGTCCTGGGTGACTACCAGCACCTGCGGGAAGGCGACACCGCCAAGACCACGGGTCGCATCCTCGAGGTGCCGGTCGGCGAGGCACTGCTGGGTCGCGTGGTCGATGCGCTGGGTACACCGATCGACGACAAGGGACCGATCGAGGCCAAGACCACCAGCCCCATCGAAAAGGTCGCGCCGGGCGTGATCTGGCGCCAGAGCGTCGACCAGCCGGTGCAGACCGGCTACAAGTCGGTCGACTCGATGATCCCGATCGGACGCGGCCAGCGCGAGCTGATCATCGGCGACCGCCAGACCGGCAAGACCGCCCTGGCCGTCGACACGATCATCAACCAGAAGGGTTCGGGCATCAGGTGCATCTACGTCGCCATCGGCCAGAAGCGCAGCTCGATCGCCAACGTGGTGCGCAAGCTCGAGGAACACGGCGCCATGGAGCACACCATCGTGGTGGTGGCTTCGGCATCCGAGTCGGCCGCGCTGCAGTACATCGCGCCGTATTCGGGCTGCGCCATGGGCGAGTATTTCCGCGATCGCGGCGAGGACGCGCTGATCATCTATGACGATCTGTCCAAGCAGGCTGTCGCCTACCGCCAGATCTCGCTGCTGCTCAAGCGCCCCCCGGGCCGCGAAGCCTACCCGGGTGACGTGTTCTACCTGCACAGCCGTCTGCTCGAGCGCGCCGCGCGCGTCAATGCCGAGTACGTCGAGAAGATGACCAACGGCGAGGTCAAGGGCAAGACCGGCTCACTGACCGCGCTGCCGATCATCGAGACCCAGGCCGGCGACGTGTCGGCGTTCGTGCCGACCAATGTGATCTCGATCACCGACGGCCAGATCTTCCTCGAGACCGACCTGTTCAATGCCGGCATCCGCCCGGCCGTGAACGCCGGCATCTCGGTGTCGCGCGTGGGCGGTTCGGCGCAGACCAAGATCGTCAAGAAGCTCTCCGGCGGCGTGAAGCTGTCGCTGGCGCAGTATCGCGAGCTGGCGGCCTTCGCGCAGTTCGCCTCGGACCTGGACGCGGCTACCCGTGCCCAGCTCGAGCGTGGCCAGCGCGTGACCGAACTGATGAAGCAGGCGCAGTACGCGCCGCTGTCGATCGCCGAGCTGGCGGTTTCGGTGTACGCAGCCGAAGAGGGCTATCTCGACGACCTCCCGATCGCCAAGGTGCTGCCGTTCGAGAAGGCACTTCACGCCTTCATGCACCAGAACCACGAAGAGCTGATGAAGAAGATCGTCCAGTCCGGCGACTGGAACGACGACATCAAGGGCACCTTCAAGGCCGCCCTGGACGAGTTCAAGAAGACCGGTAGCTGGTAACTAGAGCCGGGACTCGGGACTCGGGACTCGGGACTCGCGAAAGCGGATCCCGCAGTGCCGGACCCGGTGCCCGGAATCGATAGAACGCGACGCGGGTCGCTGCGATGAGGTCCACGAACCGAGTCCCGAGTCCCGAGTCCCGAGTCCCGAGGTTTCAAAGTGGCAAGCGGACGCGAAATCAAAACCAAGATCAAGAGCACGCAGAACATGCGCAAGGTGACGCGTGCGCTGGAGATGGTCTCGGCCTCGAAGATCCGCAAGGCGCAGGAGCGCATGCGCGTCTCGCGTCCGTATGCGCGCATGATGCGCCAGGTGATCGCGCACGTGGCTGGCGCCACCTCCGAGTTCAAGCACCCGTTCCTGGTCGAGCGCGAGACGGTCTCTCGCGTGGGTTACATCATCGTGTCCACCGACCGCGGGTTGTGCGGCGGGCTGAACGCCAACCTGTTCCGCAAGACGCTGGCCGAGATCCGCGACTGGCAGTCCAGGGGCGTGGAAGTGGACATGGTGCTGATCGGCCAGAAGGCGGTGCAGTTCTTCCGTCGCCTGAAGTCGGTCAACCTGCTCGGGAGCACCACCCACCTTGGCGAAAAGCCCCGCGTGGAACAGCTGGTCGGCGTGGTCACGCTGATGCTCAAGGCCTTCAGCGAGGGCAAGCTGGATCGCGTGAAGCTGGGTTACAACGATTTCGTCAATACCATGGTCCAGCAGCCGCGCCTGGAGGCGCTGCTACCGTTGCCGGTCGCGGCCGATGAAATCATCGCCGAGCAAGGCGAACGTGGCGAAGGCGATACCGTGCTTGCCGTGAACATGAAGCGCGAACACGACTGGGATTACATCTACGAACCCGAACCGGAAGTGGTGCTGGAGTTCGTGCTCAACCGCTACATCGAGTCCCTGGTCTACCAGGCCGCGCTGGAGAACCTGGCCAGTGAACATGCCGCGCGCATGGTGGCGATGAAGAGCGCCTCGGACAATGCGAACAAGGTGATCGACGAGCTGACGCTGATCTACAACAAGGCCCGTCAGGCGGCGATCACGCAGGAAATTTCGGAAATCGTCGGTGGTGCTGCGGCTGTGTAGTGGAGCTGCGGTAACCGTGGGGTTGCGAGTGTTTGTTTGTGCGATCGTCCATGATCGCGAAGATCAAGAAGCGGCCATCCATGGCCGCACTGTTCGAGAAGCGACGTTCTTTGGCGCTTACATCAAATTTGATTGAAGAGTTACTGGAGCATTTCCATGAGTCAGGGCAAGGTTGTTCAGATCATCGGCGCGGTCGTCGACGTGGAATTTCCGCGCGATCAGGTGCCGACCGTGTACGACGCGTTGAAAGTCGAAGGCACCGAGATCACCCTCGAGGTGCAGCAGCAGCTCGGTGACGGCGTGGTGCGCGCCATCGCCCTGGGCTCGACCGAAGGCCTCAAGCGCGGTCTGGTGGCCACCAATACCGGCGAGGGGATCAAGGTGCCGGTCGGCAAGGCCACGCTCGGCCGTATCATGGACGTGCTCGGCCGCCCGATTGACGAAGTGGGTCCGATTGAAGCCGAAGCGCACAACGTGATCCATCGCGAAGCTCCTGCCTACGACGAGCAGGCCGCGACCAACGAGTTGCTTGAAACCGGCATCAAGGTCATCGACCTGGTGTGCCCGTTCGCCAAGGGCGGCAAGGTCGGCCTGTTCGGCGGCGCCGGCGTGGGCAAGACCGTGAACATGCTCGAGCTGATCAACAACATCGCGACCGAGCATTCGGGCCTGTCGGTGTTCGCCGGCGTGGGCGAGCGCACCCGCGAGGGCAACGACTTCTATCACGAGATGATCGAGTCCGGTGTGGTCAAGCCCGACAACCTGCCCGAGTCCAAGGTGGCGATGGTCTACGGCCAGATGAACGAGCCGCCCGGCAACCGTCTGCGCGTGGCGCTGACCGGCCTGACCATGGCCGAGTACTTCCGCGACCAGAAGGACGAATCCGGCAAGGGCAAGGACGTGCTGTTCTTCGTCGACAACATCTACCGCTACACGCTGGCCGGCACCGAGGTGTCCGCGCTGCTCGGCCGCATGCCGTCGGCGGTGGGCTACCAGCCGACCCTGGCCGAGGAAATGGGCGTGCTGCAGGAGCGCATCACCTCCACCAAGACCGGTTCGATCACCTCCATCCAGGCTGTGTACGTGCCTGCCGACGACCTGACCGATCCCTCGCCCGCAACCACCTTCGCGCATCTGGACGCGACCGTGGTGCTGAGCCGCAACATCGCATCGCTGGGCATCTACCCGGCCGTCGATCCGCTCGACTCCACCAGTCGCCAGCTCGATCCGAACGTGATCGGCCACGAGCACTACGATGTGGCGCGCAAGGTGCAGGGCACCCTGCAGCGTTACAAGGAACTCAAGGACATCATCGCGATCCTCGGCATGGACGAGCTGAGCGAGGAAGACAAGCAGGTGGTGGCCCGGGCGCGCAAGTGCGAGCGTTTCTTCAGCCAGCCGTTCCACGTGGCCGAAGTGTTCACCGGCGCACCCGGCAAGTATGTCTCGCTCAAGGAAACCATCCGCGGCTTCCGCATGATCGTCGAAGGCGAGGTGGACTACCTGCCCGAGCAGGCCTTCTACATGGTCGGCGGTATTGATGACGCCATCAGGAAGGGCGAGGAGATGGGGGCCAGGAAGGCGGCGTAAAAGCCGGGACTCGGGACTCGGGACTCGGGATTCGCGAAAGCGATTTCCGACAGTCCGGAATCCCGGGTTCTGGTGGAATCCAGGCGGTAAAACTCGCCTCAGGGCGTGACTCCAACCGAGTCCCGAGTCCCGAGTCCCGAGTCCCGCAACCGAGCGAAGCGAGAAAGACATGACCACCATCCGTTGCGACATCGTCAGTGCCGAAGCCGAGATCTACCACGGCGAGGCGACCCTGGTGATCGCCACCGGCGAGCAGGGCGAGCTGGGCATTGCGCCGCGCCATGCACCGCTGATTACCCGTCTCAAGCCCGGGCATGTCGAAGTGATCCAGGAGAACGGCGAACGTGAGTCGTTCTACGTGTCGGGCGGCATCCTCGAAGTGCAGCCGCAGGTGGTGACGGTGCTGGCTGACACCGCTGCGCGTGCCGACGACCTGGACGAGGCCGCGGCGCTGGCCGCGAAGGAAGAAGCGGAGAAGGCCCTGGCCGACCGCAGCGACGAGATCGAAGTGGCCGAGGCCCAGGCCCGGCTGGCGGAGGCCATGGCTCAGTTGCAGGCGCTCGAACGCATGCGCCGCAATCTCAAGCACTGATCCGGACTGATTGCGGGCACGCATGCAACGGACGCCGGCGCGAGCCGGCGTTCGCGTTCACGGCATCCGCAAACGACCGTTGGCGACAGACTACAAACCGTTCACGCCGCGCCGCAACCAGCGGTTCACCAGATCCTTGCTGTAATGGATCGGGCTGTTGCTTTGCAGTCCGCCGTTGTCCATGAAAGCCAGGTTGGTCAGCGTGCGCCGACCTTCCTTGATGATCTTGCCGTGGGCATTGCGCAGGGTGAATGCGAGCACGATACGCGGCGGATAGGTGTTGCGAACCACGCGTATCCAGCCAGTCGGCGAATTGGGCCACGGTTCGTACTGGCCGGCCAGGGCAACATCGGTGATCCGGATGGAAAGCTGCTGGCCCGGAGCCAGCACGCTCTCGGCACGCTGTCGGATGTAGCGCTTGAGCATGGACAGGTTTTCCTTGCTGTCCTGGCGCTCGCTGGGAGGTGTGCTGCGCATCTCGGTGAATGTGTCCGGGTGGATGTACGTCACCGTGACTGGCGAAGTCGGCGGTGCAGGCGTGTTTGCCCACGCGGTCGCGGCCGGCGACAGCAGGATGGCGAGCATCAGAATGGCCGGCCGGGAATAACGGTTACGAAACAGATACGACATGGCAAGACCTCGCTGGGAGGAATCCGCTGAACCGTCGCGCCACGCATCCCGCTGGGTGAACACGGCGGGGTTTCACGATATTTGACCCCGCAGCCAGGGCTTGGGTTCCCCCTGCAGTGCGAGGCAAGCGTCCGGGGATCATCCACCACCCCCAGCTGGCTTCTTCCGCACGGCATCGCGCAGCAGGTTGCCGAGCACGTCCCCGGGCCGGGAAGCCGGGCGCGCGCTGCCGCCCGGGGCCGGTGTCGAGATCGTGCGGGATTTGTCCCTGCCCAGCAGACCGGCCACCACGGATGGATCCAGGCGGAACACCGGGTCGCGGGCCGTGCCTGTTATGTGCAGGCCGATGCCGCGCGTGCTGCTGTCGCCCAGCAACCCTCCGATCAGCCGCCCGGCACGCGATCGCGAAAGCAAACCGGAAGCGGATGC
Organism: Rhodanobacteraceae bacterium; assembly: GCA_027019085.1. Classification (GTDB taxonomy): domain Bacteria; phylum Pseudomonadota; class Gammaproteobacteria; order Xanthomonadales; family Rhodanobacteraceae; genus Oleiagrimonas. The sequence continues at coordinate 15,732 of JALUXG010000042.1, forward strand.
CTGTCGCGCAAGGTTCGGGTTCAGTTTGAGCAGCATGTTGACGTCGAGCGCGCCGCCGGTGGCCATGGTGCCCTTGCCGGTGACGGTGCCGATGTCCCTGATGTCGGCGCTCGCCGGATCGGCGAGGATGCCCTGGGGCGAAATGCGCACACTGACCCGGGCGTGATCGATCACGGTGTCCTGCGGCGTCGGAATGCCGGCCAGCGAAAGCACGCCGCCGAGTTTGCGGCCGAGACTGAACCCGGCAAGACGTGTGTTGTCCAGCGTCACCGGACCACGGATGACAAGTGCATCCAGGGGGCCGGCCGCACGAAGGTCCACGCCAAGGGTGCCTCCGCTCATCCGCGAGTTCCTGGGCAACACCACGCCGAAGGCGGGCAGCAACGGCTGCAGGTCGTCGACGGGCAGATTCTTGCCAGTCACGGACATGTTCAGGGACATCACCTTGCCGCGACCGTCGAAGCTTCCGTCCACGGCCAGGCTGGCCTTGCCGGTGCCCAGGTGCGTGTCGTGGATGCGCCCGGTGCCGGACGCCAGCCGGTAGTCGGCCTGGTAATCCAGGCGGATGGTCTGCGGCGCGGGTGATCCGGAGGCGACCAGCTTGAGCTTGCGCGCGTTGATCTGTCCCCTGGAAGACAGCACGCCGTCCCTGGAGCGCAGCTGGCTTACGAGATCGAACACGCCGCCAAGACCCTGGGAGCGCGGGACCAGGCCGGCGCCAACCAGGTCAATCCCATGCATCTGCAGTTGGGCGTTGACCGGGGTATCGATGGCGTTGCCGGCGACCCATGGGCCCAGCGTGCCCTGCAGTTTCAGGCTTCCTCCGCCGGCTGCGTCTGCAGTCAGGCTGAACGGAAAGGCATGTGCCATGCCGATGTGGTCTGCGCTGAGATTCACATGGTCGTAGGTCTGGGTGCCGCCACGGGCGCGCTCGACGACGATGCGCCCGTCGCGAATGCGCAGCGAGTCCACGGTCAGGTCCGGTCCGGCGGAAGCCTGCGCTTTGCTGTCCGCCGCCGGCTTGGCGCCGCCACTGGCGAAACTGGAGAAATTCCAGCGTCCGGCGCGGTTCTGTACCAGCCGCACGGTCGGGGCGGCCAGCGTGAGCGAAGTGACGTGCAGCGCGCGACGCACGATCAGGGGCCACAGTCGCACGCCCACGCCGAGGGATTTGGCGCTGACGAAAGCCTGCTTGCCGAATCCCGGGTCGTCGCCGATGCGGATGTCGTCGGCGGAAAGCGAGCCCGAGAACACCGACACGTGCAGCTTGCCCAGAGTGACCGGGCGGCCGATGGCATGACTCAGTGAGGCCTGGATCTGCGGCCGGAAGCGATTGGCATCCACCAGCAGCAGGGCGCCGGCGACCACCAGCACGATGACCAGGACGAGGGCGACGAGGATGATCATCAGGCGCTTCATGTGCGCACTCCATGGCGGCGGTCGGCAGCGGGGTCAACCATGCTATGACGCGCGGGGCGAAGCGTCGAGTCGGACAAAAGCCGGGTCGCCTTGCCGTGCGGGACGCGGGAATCCGCGGGTGCCCCGGCGGCGGATGTTGTAGGATTGGGGCTTCGGCCCGCGGCGCGCCGTCGAATGGATCAGGACATGGCAGTGATCGGACCAGGCAAACGCGCCACGCGCTGGTGGCCATGGCTGTTGGCGGGGATGCTCGCGGGATGCGCCGCGCCGCGACCCACGCCGGTCCCGCCGCCCGCGCTCAAGGCCCGGGTGAACTATGCGGCGGTGCCCGACAAGCACCTCAAGCACTACAGCATCGCGCCCTCGCAGACCTTCATCGCACCGGATCCGCGGCCGGACAACCCGGCGCCGGCGTATCCGCCGGACTTGGTGGCGCGCGGCTTGCCCCCGGTCGAGGTGACCGCGCTGCTGATCGTCGATGCGGAGGGCCGGGTGCGCGAGGTGCGCATTGTCAGCGAGTCAGGCGACGGTCCACTGCAAAGGCGCTTCGATGCCGCGGTGCGCGCGGCGGCGCTGCACTGGCACTTCGCGCCGTTACGCATCGCCAACTGGGTCACCGATGCAAACGGCGACGAACGGCGCGTGGGCAGCACGGCCAAGCCGTTCAGCCAGGCCTACCGTTTCCGCTTCGAGGTGCACGACGGCAAGCCGAGGGTCATCGGTGCGGCGCCGCCGGTTCAGCGATAGACCCACCAGCGGCTGGAAAAGAAGCTGATCACGGCCAGCACCCCCTCGATCAGCGGTTTGTACAGCCACGCGCGGGTCAGGCCATCGTGGTGCTCGACCCAGGTGACGCTGAGCGTGCTGATCAGGGTAAGAACCGACCAAAGCACCACGAACCGCGCCAATTGCGGCCAGGGTGGATGATGGTGACCGCGGAACGTGATGCGCCGGTTGCCCCAGAAACCGAGGCTGGCGCCGGCCACGCGGCCGGCCACGTTGGCGGCCGGCAGTGGCAGCCCCGCGGCGCTCAGGCCCATCATCACGCCCCAGTCGAACACCAGCTGCAACGCACCGACCAGGGAAAAGCCGAGGCCCTGATGGAACCATTGGACGAGCGGGGAAACGGGCGCGACAGGTTCGGCGCCGGGGTCGTGACGGTTGGTCATGGTATGAGCCTAGCAAGCCCGCGCGAATGCCGTGTGAATGGATTTGTGCACGCTATCGACAGATCTTCATAAGCAAGCGTGCAGGGATCGTGCGAGGATGCAGATTCGTCAACAGGAGACAAGGGCATGTGCGGTTTCGTGGCTGTACTGGATCCGGCAGGCGGGGCGGAGTCCCTGCGTCCGGTGTTGCTGGAGCAGGCTCGGCAACTGCGCCACCGCGGTCCGGACTGGAGCGGTGTGTATGCCGATGCCCACGCCATCCTGGCCCACGAGCGGCTGGCCATCGTCGATGTGCTGCATGGCGCCCAGCCCCTGCTGTCCTGCGACGGCGAGCAGGTGCTCGCGGTCAATGGCGAGATCTACAACCATCGCGAGCTGCGCCGCACCTGCGAGGACTATGCTTTCGGTACCGATTCCGACTGCGAGGTGATCGTGCCCCTCTACCGGCAGCACGGCCCGGCGTTTCTTGATCGCCTGCAGGGCATGTTTGCCTTTGTGCTGTGGGACCGGGCGCAAGGCAAGTGGATGATCGCGCGCGACCCGATCGGCATCATCCCGCTGTACATCGGGCACGATGCCGATGGGCGACTCTACGCAGCCTCGGAAATGAAGGCACTCATCGGGGTCTGCGTCAGCGTGGAAGTGTTCCCGCCTGGTTGCGTGTGGACCTCCGACATGGAGTCGCCGCAACGCTATTACTCCCCGGACTGGCGCGACTTCCCAGCCGTGGCCGAAGGGCCGAGCGATGCGACGGCACTGCGCCAGGCACTGGAACGCTCGGTGCATGCGCACATGATGAGCGACGTGCCGTATGGCGTGCTGCTGTCGGGTGGACTGGATTCCTCGCTGATTGCCGCGATCACCGCGCACTTCGCCGCCCGGCGGACCGAGGACGATGACCGCAGTGCGGCGTGGTGGCCGCGTCTGCATACCTTTTCCATCGGCCTGCAAGGCTCGCCCGACCTGGCCGCGGCACAAACGGTCGCCGAGGCCATCGAAAGCGTTCATCACGGCTTTCATTTCACCGTGCAGGAAGGCCTGGACGCGCTGTCCGACGTGATCCGTCACGTCGAAACCTACGATGTCACCACCATCCGCGCTTCCACCCCGATGTACCTCTTGGCACGGCGCATCCGCGCCATGGGCATCAAGATGGTGCTCTCCGGCGAGGGTGCGGACGAGATCTTCGGCGGCTACTTGTACTTCCACATGGCGCCGGACGATCGCGAGTTCCACGAGGAACTGGTGCGCAAGCTCGATGGCCTGCACCAGTACGATTGCCTGCGTGCCAACAAGGCCATGGCGGCCTGGGGCGTGGAGGCGCGCGTGCCGTTCCTGGACCGCGATTTTCTCGACGTGGCCATGCATACGGCGCCATCGGCCAAGCGCCCGGGCAATGGGCGGATCGAAAAACACATCCTGCGCGAGGCGGGCAAGGGCCTGTTGCCCGAGTCGATCCTGTGGCGGCAGAAGGAGCAGTTTTCCGACGGCGTCGGCTATGGCTGGATCGATGCTCTCAAGGACCACGCCCAGGCCCAGGTGAGCGATGCACAGATGCAGCGTGCCGCGCAGCGCTTTCCCGTCAACCCGCCGCAGAACAAGGAAGCGTATTACTACCGCGTCCTGTTCGAGCAGCACTATCCGGGCGACACCGCCGCGCGCACCGTGCCCGGCGGTCCCAGCATTGCCTGCTCGACACCGACCGCCTACCGCTGGTCGAAGGCCTTCGAAGGCCATGACGACCCGTCCGGTCGTGCCGTGGCGGGGGTGCATCGCGCCGCGCCTTCCGCCTAGCTGTCCCAGCCGGCCATCCGCACGAGGTCCGGAAGGACCGGCGGGGGAAGCCGGTTATCCGGGCATGGGTTTGGCCTGCAGGGTGACGGTTTCGTGTAACGGGCGCTTTTAAGGGGGACACACGGTAGGCAACACGTTCCGATTGCGGCAAAGTGTGCGCCGAGGTGGAAAAGGAAACCTTCGCGATGCAAGCCCCCCTGCACGTCATCATTCTCGCTGCCGGTGAAGGCAAGCGGATGCGCTCGGCGAAGGCCAAGGTGCTGCTGCCGCTGGCCGGAAGGCCGATGCTGGCACACGTGCTCGAGGCGGCTCGGGCGCTGGCGCCGGCAGGACTGATCGTGGTCTACGGCCATCGCGGTGAGCAGGTGCGCGCCGCGTTTGCCGGTCAGCGGGACCTGGTCTGGGTGGAGCAGGCCGAGCAGCTGGGTACCGGTCATGCCGTGCGGCTGGCGCTGGAAAAGGTACCCGACGGCGCGCGCGTACTGGTCCTGTACGGTGACGTGCCGCTGCTGCGCGCGCAGGATCTGGCACCGCTGGTTGCCGCCAAAAGCACGCTGGCGGTACTGGCCGCCGAGCAGGACGATCCGACCGGGTACGGCCGGGTGCTTGCCGGTCCCGGTGGCCGCGTGGAAGCGATCGTCGAGGAAAAGGACGCCACGCCCGAGCAGTGTGCCGTGCGGATGACCAACACCGGCATCCTGGCGGCCGACGCTGCCTGTTTGCGCGACTGGGTTGCGCGGCTGGACCGCGGCAACGCCCAGGGCGAGTACTACCTGACCGACGTGTTCGCCATGGCTGCAGCACAGGACGCCCATGCACAGTGCGTGCAGCTGGCCGAGGCGGATGATGCCGCGGGCGCCAACACCGCCTGGCAACTGGCCATGCTGGAAAAACGCTACCGCCGCCGGCGTGCCCGGGAACTGGCCGATGCCGGCGTGCGGCTGGCCGATCCGGAGCGTTTCGATGCGCGGGGCCCGGTTTACACCGGGCGTGACGTGGAAATCGACGTCGACGTGATTCTGGAAGGCGAGGTGGAACTGGCCGACGGCGTGCGCATTGGTCCGTTCTGCCGCTTGCGCGATGTACGTCTGGGGCCGGGCACGCAGGTGCATGCGCATTGCGACCTGGAGGGTGTGGTGACCGAGGGCGGCTGCAGCATCGGCCCATTCGCGCGCCTGCGCCCGGGGGCACATCTGGCGAATGACGCCCACGTGGGCAATTTCGTGGAGGTCAAGAAGACCCGCCTTGGGGCCGGCAGCAAGGCCGGTCACCTGAGCTACCTGGGTGATGCCGAGATCGGCGCCGGGGTGAACATCGGTGCCGGCACCATCACCTGCAATTACGACGGCGCGAACAAGCATCTCACGCGGATTGGTGACGGTGCGTTCATCGGATCCAACAGCGCCCTGGTGGCACCGGTGATGATCGGCGCCGGTGCCACCATCGGCGCAGGTTCGGTGATCGGCAAGGACGCCCCGGAACAGCAGCTGACCGTGGCGCGGGCCCGGCAGGTCACCATACCCGGCTGGAGCCGGCCACAGAAAAAGCCCCGGGATGGCTCGGAGTGAGGGTCAGTGCGCGAAGCGCCAGCCGTCGATTTCGACCAGCAATTCGCGCCGGCAGACATCGCCCAGCAGCAGCAGGCGTGGCGCATCCGGCGCATGTGCATCGAGGAAGCGCTGGACCGCGTCGGCGTCGCGGGCATGGCGCAGGTAGACCTTGAGCGGATCGTTGGCGGTGAAGCGCGCGGGCAGGCCACCTTGTTCGAGCAAGGCCACCAGGTTGGCGTAGGTCTCCTTCAATTGCGCCTCCAGGTCGCCCGGATGCAGCGAGGCATGGCCGGTGATGGCGGCGGTGCCTGAGATGGCAAGGCTGTTTTCGCCGTGCAGGCGCATCGCCCGTGCGAAGCTGGGTGGCGTGGGGCCGTACTGGCGCGGATAGCGCCAGGCATTGATTTGACGCGGGTTCTCCACGCGCAGGCCGGGGTACTCGGCGGCCAGCACGTATACCTGCAACAGGGGGTCGGCGAGCCGATGACCAATCGCCGTGGCGGCGGGAAAGCCATCGGCAAAGAAGTCACGCATGCCGCGCAGGCGGCCGGTGCAAAAGCGCCGGTAACGTTCGTTGTCGCCCTGTCCCTCGTTGATGCGCGCGAAATAGTTCCACACGCGTTGCACGTGGCGTTGCGGGCGCCGGGAAAGAAAGTCGCACAGCACGGTATAGGCCTGTTCGGCAGCATCCTCGATGCTGGTGTAGGTGCGCTCGTCCAGGTTCAGTGCGGCAAACAGCCAGCCGCCGCCACAGGACCACTGCACGGCGCCTTCGCGGCCGTGATCCACCCTGGCATCGATCTGCCACAGTTCGCCGGGCGCAGCCGTGCCGCCGGCGGTCGCCTGCAAGGGTACGCGCAAGTGTCGCGGATCATCCTCGATCGGCGTGCAGGTGCCGAAATGCAGTACGGCCAGCACGTCGTCCGTGACCTTGGGCGACGGCAGGTCGGCGGCGGGGCAATAACGCACCCGTGGAGGCGGTGTGGCTTGGGAACAGGTGCTTACGGGATGCGTATTCATGCGGTTCCATCGCGCTGCGCCAGCCCTGGCAGGCGCAGCAGGTATCGGTAAATCCGGGCAAGCGCCCTATGTTACACTCCGCGCGCCGCGCCGGCAGGGTGCGTGCCTGGGGAAGCGAGAGACAGGTATGAGCAAGCAAACCGGGGCCGAGCGGGAACTGGCCGCACTGATCGTGGACAGCCTTAACCTGGAGGATGTCACTCCCGCGGATATCGATCCCGAGACCCCGCTGTTTGGTGGCGATCTGGGTCTCGATTCCATTGATGCGCTGGAAATCGCGCTGGCCGTTTCCCAGCGTTACGGATTTCGCCTGCGCTCGGACCATCCGGACAACCGGGAGATCTTTTCCAGCCTGCGTGCCCTGTCTGCGCATATCCAGCAGCATCGCGTCGAAGCCTGAAATGCCGGTGGCCGTGCATCGCCACCACGCATGCCGACTGCACGCGCATCGCTGCGGCTGGAGACTGCGGTGAGCGATGCACACCAGGTCGCCCGTACCGTGCCGCTGACTATCGCGGCGGATCATCCCTGCCTGGACGGGCATTTTCCAGGACGGCCGCTGGTGCCGGGTGTGGTGCTGCTCGAAGCCGTCGCGCGCGCTTTGCGCGAGCAGGCAGGTCTGCGCCTGGTGCGGGTGCTGGAAGCCAAGTTCCTTGCGCCGCTCGTACCCGACCGGCAAGCCATGCTGACGGTGTCCGGCAGCGCGCCGAGGTTCGGCTTCGAGATCCGGGACGGTGACGTGCTGCTGGCGCGCGGGCGCGTGGAGGCGCAGCCGTGAACGCACACTGGCGTGAACGGCCGGAAGGCGGTGGTCTTGCCGCCCTGTGGCTGATCCGCTTCATTGCCCTGCATGGCGGGCGTCGTCTGGCGCGTGCGCTGTTGTACCCGGTGACGCTGTATTTCTTCCTGCGCCGCGGCGCGGAACGGCGCGCCTCGCGAAGTTTCCTGTCGCGCGCCCGGCAACGGCCTGCAAGCACCATCGATGTCCTGCGACACCTGCATGTCTTCGCGTCCGCGACGCTGGACCGGGTATACATGCTGGCGCATGGGGAGCGGTACTTCGATCTGGATGTCGAAGGGCTGGAGCTGCTGCATCGTGCCCTGGATTCGCAGCGCGGCATGCTTCTGGTCGGTTCGCACCTGGGCAGTTTCGAGGCCATGCGACTGCTCTCGCGCCGGCAGCAGGACAAGCCCTTGCGCGTGGTGCTGGATCGACAGCAGGGGCCCGCGGTCACGGCCTTGCTGGATGCACTGGCACCGGACATCGCCTGTGGGGTGATCGACGGATCGCGCGATCCGGCCTCGGTGGTTCTGGCCGTGGGCGAAGCGGCGCAACAAGGGCACATGATCGGCTTGATGGCCGATCGCGGCCGACCTGACGAGCGCATGGCGATGGTGCCGTTTCTCGGCCAGCCGGCGCCGTTCCCGCTGGGCCCCTGGATGCTGGCCGCGGCCCTGCGCATACCGGTGCTGCTGTGTTACGGCCTGTATCTGGGAGGCAACCGCTATAAGCTGCGCTTCGAGTCGTTTGCCGATACCGTGTCCGTGCAACGCGCGGATCGCTCCGAAGCCGTCGAGCGGTGGGTCCATGCCTATGCGCGCAGCCTGGAACGCCAGGCCCGCGCGCACCCCTGCAACTGGTTCAATTTCTATGATTTCTGGAATGCACCGACTTCGCTGGATGCTGCTGGCGCTGCTGCCGACCGTGACAGCAGGCGCATGGGCGCAGGCTCCTGACACCGTCGCTGCCGTGCACGATGTGCTGGCACCGATTGCCCGGCTTGTGCGCCGACCACCAGCCGAGGTGGCCTTTGCCGAAGCCCGGTTCTCGCCGCTGCTGGCGCGTCCGCTGGTGGTGTCCGGCACCCTGTCGTGGGAAGGCGGCATGCGCTTGCGCAGGCATGTCGACACGCCCTTCGTGGAAACCACGCTGATCGACGGCGATGTCGTGCGCATGCACCGGGCCGGAGGCGAATCGAGTTCGTTTTCCCTCGATCGCGCGCCGCCGCTGAAGGCCCTGGCGCAAAGCCTGGTGGCGCTGCTTTCCGGCAACCGCAAGCAGCTGAAGGCACTGTTTTCCGTACAGCGGGAGAAACGGCAGGACACTGCCGTGTGGACGCTTGTTCTGACGCCACGCTCTTCGCGACTGGCACGCCAGCTTGCGCACATCACGCTGGACGGTGACAGACAGGGCTTGCGTTGCCTAGAGCTGGTGGAATCCGGTGGCGCATCCAGCATCGATCTTCTGGGTGCGCTGGCACCGCGCATGCCCGCGCAGCCGACACGTGCCGCCCTCAAGGCTCTGTGCCGGCATGCACACTGACGCCACACGACTTCGAATTCTGCTGCTTGCGGGCTGGCTGCTGGTGCTGGGCCTGCTCGGCGTTTATGTGATGCGCAATCTGCATGTGAGCAGCGACCTGCGCAGTTTCATGCCGCCGCCGACCCGCGCCGACCAGCGCATGCTGATGGACCAGATCGGGCGCGGGCCCGGATCGCGTCTGCTGATGGTGGCGCTTTCCGGAGCAGCCCCTGAGCGACTGGCCCGACTCAGCCGCGGGCTAGCCGCCGCGCTCGAGCGTGACCCGCAGTTCAGCCAAGTGGCCAACGGCGACTTTCGGCCCGAACGCCTGGACCCGCATTTGCTGGACTACCGCTACCTGCTCTCGCCGACCCTCGACAGCCACCGGTTCGATGCAAGCTACCTGCACCAGCAGCTCAGGCGACGGCTGCAGGAGCTGGCTTCGCCGGCCGGCGGCATGCTCGAGACCTGGCTGCCCCGCGACCCCACGCTGGAGGTGCTGAAGCTGGCGCAGCGCTGGAGTCCGCCGCATGCGCCTTCGCTTAAGGATGGCGTGTGGATGGATGCCCGTGGCCAGGCCTTGCTGCTGGTGCAGACGCGCGCGGGCGGATTCGATCCCGGGGCCCAGAAGCGTGCCCTGGATGCGTTGCAAGCGGCTTTTGCATCCTTGCCCGGTCACGCCGGAGTTCGCCTGACGCTCAGTGGTCCGGGGTATTTCAGCATCGTCGTGCAGCGGCAGGTTCGCCAGCAGGCCGACTGGATCGGAGCGATTTCCACCGCCGGTTTCATCGTACTGCTGCTGGCTGCCTATCGAAGTCTTGCCGCTGTCGTGCTGACCGCGTTGCCGGTGGCCAGCGGTGCGCTGGCCGGTCTGGCGGTGCTGGTCGGTGTCTACCCCGCGGTGCATGGAATCACCCTGGCCTTCGGCTTCACCCTGCTGGGCATTGCCCAGGAATACCCGATCCGGGTGCTCAGCCATCGCCGGGCTGGGCAGGATCCGCTGCGCAGCGTGACGGCGTTGTGGCCGTTGCTGCGCACGGCGATGGCCTCGGCCTGCATCGCCATGTTCGCCTTCTACGCCTCGGGCGTGCCGGGTCTGGAGCAGCTTGCGGTGTTCACCGTCAGTGGCTTGCTGGCGGCGGGTTTGTGCACACGCTATCTGTTTGCGCGCATCCTGCCGATGCATTTCGTGGATGTGTCGCAGGCCCGCGGTCTGGAGCGCATGCGGCGATTCCTTGAGCAGCTTCCGCGTCCACGCGCCTTGCCCCTGTTGCTGGGGCTGGCCGTGGTGGCCGCGCTGTGGCTGGCGCCAGGCCCGTTCTGGCAGAACAACCTGGCCCGGCTGGCGCCGGTGTCCGAGCACCTGCTCAAGACCGATCAACGCCTGCGCGCCGCCCTGGGTGCACCCGATGTACGTTATCTGCTGGTGCTCGAAGCACCCACGGCCGAAGGGGTGTTGGCGTTGTCGGCGCGCATGCGGCCCGAACTCGAAGCCCTGGTGCACCAGGGCGCGGCGGCCGGTATCGAACTTCCCACACGCTACCTGCCGCCGCTGTCCGTGCAGCGCGCGCGACAGCAGGCCCTGCCCGACCGCTCGGCGCTGGAAGTGGCACTGGCCAAGGCCACGGCGGGATTGCCTTTTCGCAAAGGCGTATTCGCACCGTTTGTCGCTGCGATCGAGCGTGCGCGTCATCTGCCCCTGCTGACGCCGGCCCGTTTCGAACAGACGCCGTTCGGCCAGCGGCTGGCGTCGATGCTGGTGCCGCGCCGCAATGCGCAGGGCAAGGTCATCGGCTGGGCCGGCCTGGCCACCGTGAGCGGCATGCGCGACCCGGCTGCCTTCACCCGGTTGGCACATGCCAGCCACGATGCCGTGCGCTTGCTGGACATCAAGCAGGCCAGCGAGGCCCTGGTTGCTTCGTACCGCTCGCGCATCCTGGTGGCACTGTGGGTGGCGCTGGGTTTGCTGGTGGTCACCCTGGGGCTGGCGCTGCGCAGCCTGCGACGGGCCGGCCGCGTGCTGGCGCCGATGACGCTGGCGACCCTGCTGGTGCTGGCCGTCGAGCGTCTGGCCGGCATCGAGATTTCCCTGTTCCATCTGGTGGCCCTGACCTTGGCGGCTGGCCTGGGCTTGCACTATGCGCTGTTCTTCGAGCGCGATACGCAGGATGTGGCGGAACGTCGGCGCACCCTTCACGCGACCGCGATCTGCGTGCTGACTGCGCTGCTGGTGTTCGGCATGCTCGCCTTGTCGACCATTCCGGTATTGCGAGCCATCGGCCTGACCGTGGCCCTGGGCGTGGCCTTCCATTTCTGCCTGTCGGTGTTGATGGCATCGCCAGCACGGGGGACACATGCTGCCAAAAAATGAATGGGCGCAACTCATTCCCCATGCCGGCGGCATGTGCCTGCTCGATGCGGTGATCGCCTGGGATCGTGACACGATCCACGCCATCAGCGACGGGCATCGTGATGCATCCCATCCGTTGCGCCATGATGGACGACTGCATGCCGTGCATCTGGCCGAATACGGTGCCCAGGCAGGTGCCGTGCACGGGGCCCTGTGCGCACGTGCGCAGGACAATGCCGCACCGGGGCCGGGGGTGCTGGTGGCCTTGCGCGATGTCCGGCTGGGGTGTGAGTGGATCGAGGCCTTGCCGGGCAGTCTGCATGTCCATGCCCGTTGCCTGCTGGCCGACACCGCGGGCGCGCACTATGACTTCAGGGTTCTGCATGCCGGGCACTGTCTGGCCAGCGGACGCTGTGCCGTGATCCACGGCGATACTGCCGGCGATGATGCCTGAGACCGTGCTGCCGTAGACTGCGCATTCCTGTACTGGAGGCTATTGGTCATGACGAGTACCGGCGAGCCCCGACGCGCCCTGGTCAGCGGCGGCAGCGGCGATATCGGTGCGGCGATCTGCCAGGCGCTTGCGGCTGACGGCATGCAGGTGCATGTGCATGCCCATGCCCGCATCGAACGCGCCGAACGGGTGGCACAGGCAATCCGCGAACGCGGTGGCCAGGCCCGGGCACTGGCCTTCGATGTCACTGATGCGGCCGCCTGCGAGAACGCGCTGGGGAAACTTCTGGAGGACGGTCCGCTGCATGCCGTGATCAGCAATGCCGGGATCCACGACGATGCGCCGCTGGCCGGCATGCACGAAGCGCAGTGGAAGCGTGTCATCGATGTTTCCCTGCACGGTTTCTTTCACCTGGTGCAACCCTTGCTGCTGCCGATGGCGCGCGCGCGCTTCGGTCGCGTGGTGGCGGTGGGGTCGCTGGCCGGAGTGCTGGGCAACCGCGGACAGGCAAACTACGCTGCCGCCAAGTCGGCCTTGCACGGGGCCGTCAAGTCGCTGGCGCGGGAAATGGCATCGCGCGGCATAACCGCCAACGTGGTCGCGCCGGGCATCATTGCCGGTGGCATGTCCGGGGCCGCCTTCCCGCCGGAACGGATCCGCGCGATGGTGCCCGCGCAGCGCGCCGGCACGCCGGAAGAGGTGGCGGCGCTGGTGGCGTTTCTGTGCTCGCCGCAGGCGGCATACATCAACGGGCAGGTGATCGGCGTCAACGGCGGGATGGCGTGACGGGTTTCAGCCGGCCTCCGGCCCTGCGTGGTCGTCCGGATCGAAGACCAGTGGCTGGGTGCCGCGGATGCGGCGCAGGTGGCCCGGCATCAGCCCACCGCGCAGGATGCGTGCGCTGACCAGCGCGGTGATGCGGCTGAAGTCGCGGAAGGGACGGAAATGGCTGCGCCTGCGGTCTTCCGGATAGTGCGCCTCGATGGGTACCGCGACCATGCGCACGCCCTGGCGCAACGCGGCCTCGATCACGATCGCGGTCTCGAAACCGAAACCACCGCCGGCGCGTTCGGCCAGGTCCAGCACCGATCGCGGGTAGTAGCGCTGGCCGCACTGGCTGTCGATCAGTCGCTGCCCGGCGGCCCAGGAAATACCCCAGTCGGCAAAAACGTTGGCGCGGCGGCGGTAAGCGGGCTGGCGTTCGCGATGGCGGATGCGGGCGCCATGGACTATCCATCCTGGATAGCGTCGGGCAGCGGCAAGGATGCGTGGGATGTCGGCGGCGGCATGCTGTCCGTCACCGTCCATGGTCAGCACCCCGTCGAAGCCGCGTTCGAGCGCGAGGCGGAATCCCGAGCGCAGAGCCTGGCCCTTGCCCGATTGCCGCACGTGCCGGATCAGCGTCAGTGGATAGCGGGCGGCGATGTCCGCGGTGCCATCGTGCGAACCGTCATCGACGACCAGCAGCGGCAGGTCCAGCGGCAGCAGCGATTCGATCACGGCTGCGATCGTGCGTGCCTCGTTGTGGCAGGGAATGAGCACGCAGCAGGCGGGGTCGTGATCGCTGGTGACGGTGTCGGGCATCATCCGGCCTCCGATGCAATGCGCAGCATGAGGGTGTCACCGGCCGGCAGGCATGCCGTGGCGGGTCCGCCCCGGGCCAGGTTTTCCAGCAGGGCCAGGGCGTGGCCGCAGGCGTGTTCGTGCGCCAGTTGCCGCAGGTGGCCGGCCTGCGGCAGCGATGGCGGGTCATCGGGCGGAGCGGCCTGCAGATGAAGGGTTGCCGCTGCCTGGCGGCTGCCAGCAACGGGAGCCAGCACCAGCGCGCAGGCGAAAGGCGTGCGTGTGGTGACCATCGCGTCGAGCGGGCCGCGACCAGGGGCATCGAAGGCGACCAGCAGGACCGGTTCGCTGGCGTGCACCACCTGTACGGCGGCCTCCAGCAGGCCGGCGCCGAAGCTTGCATTGCCGGCGCACACGGCGCTGGTGGCGCGCCGGCACCCGGTGGCCATGCTCCAGTATCCGGCGGCGGCGTTGTGTACCGAGTTGTGGAACTGGGTCGGTGACAGCTGGTCGGGGGCCTGGGCCAGGGTGGTGCACATCGCGTCCATGATCACGGCATCGCCGTGGGCCGAGGCGAAGACGCTGGACAGGGCATCGGCATCGCAACTGCTCATGGCCACGGCCTGCGCGGCCGCTTCCAGCGCCAGTCGCACCGTATGCGGTGCACGGCGTCGTTCGGCGGGTGAAAGGACCCGGGCGTCGGGCGGGTAGGCCACATTGTCCAGAACCGTGCCGTCTTGCAGGTAACTGCACAAGGCCGGCCAGTCGGGCAGGCCCGGCGCCCAGGTGCCGATGCCGAGGACCTGCAGCGCGATGGATGTGTTCACGTGCAGGCCCCCGCGCGGACAAAGGCCAGGCAGGCATTGTTGCCGCCAAAGCCGAAGGAGTTGCTGAGTGCGACATCGATGCCTGCGCGGCTGCTCTGCAGGGCGAGCTGTTGCGCGCATGCCGGTTCCGGCCGTGAACAGCCCAGGGTGCCCGGCACGATGCCGTGATCGAGTGCGAGCAGGGCAATGGCCGCCTCGAGCACGCCGGCTGCGCCCAGGGTATGGCCGGTATAGCCCTTGGTCGAACTGACGCGCACGTGTGCAGGAAACAGCCGGGCAACCAGGGCCGCTTCGACCTCGTCGTTCTTGCGCGTGGCGGTACCGTGCAGGTTGATGTAGCCGACCTGCCCTGCTGTGATGCCGGCGCGCGCGAGTGCTTCGCGCATGGCCAGTTCCGCACCCGCGCCCTGCGGGTGCGGTGTGGACATGTGGTAGGCGTCACTGGACTCCCCGTATCCCGCCAGGCGTGGTGCATCCGGTGCCTGCTCGGCGCGTTCGAGCAGCGCGAAACCGGCCGCCTCGCCGATGGAGATGCCGTCGCGGGCGACATCGAACGGCCGGCACGGCGCGGCTGAAACCAGCTCCAGCGCATTGAATCCGAACAGCACGCTGTCGCACAGCGTGTCCACGCCACCGACCACGGCGGCATCGGCCCAGCCCGTGGCGATCAGGCGCGATGCCATGGCGAATACCTTGGCGCTCGAGGAACAGGCCGTCGAGACGGTCATGCACGGCCCGTGCAGATCCAGTGCCTCGCGCACGAAACCGCCCAGCGAATGCAGGCAGTGGATGGCCGGGCGGCGTGCCTGCGGGGGCAGGCGACCGTCGTCATCGAGATCGCGGTAGCCGGCTTCGGTGGTGGCGATGCTGCCGGTCGATGTGCCCATCAGGACCGCGATGCGGCGTGCCCCGTAACGCGTGCTGGCAGCGTTTGCCGCAGCAACGAACCCGTCCTGGTTCAGGCCCGTCCAGGCCAGCCGGTTGTTGCGGCTTTCCCAGCCGGCCAGCGGCTCGGGTAGCGGTTCGGATTCCAGGGCGTCGACGCGGCCGACCCAGCAATCGAGCGGCCGGCTGCTGATGCGATTGGGCTCCAGGCCGCCGCGCATCGCGATCAGCGCGTCGGCATGGGCGGCCAGGCCGCGGCCAAGCGCGGAGGTGGCGGTGAAGGCGCTGATGGCCAGTGCGGGCATGATCTCGGGCATAGGCTGGCAGGGTAGCGTCTGCACGATGAAATTTCCCCTGCTGCAGATCGGCGATGCAGGCTTGCGTTAGGCTTCGCGCTTGAGCTGACTGGAACCGTGCATGCGCGCGAATGTGACTTCTTTGCGTCGTGGCCCCTGGCGCTACCTGCGCGATCGCGACGTGCTGCACTCGCTGGCGGTGACCCTGCTGGCCTTCGTGTGCAGTGGCGGGTTGCTCGGACTGGTCTATCTAGTCCGTGTATGGCGCATGGCGCGCACCCGTGCCACGGATACGGGCAACGCACGCATCGCACTGGTGTTCGGGCGCAGGCTGCAGGATGAACGTCCCGAAGACGATTACCGCCATCGTCTCGAACGCGTGCTGGCACTGGCCCACCAGGGGCTTGTCGACCGGGTGCTGCTGCTGGGTGGCGGCAGCGGGAGCCGCCTCAGCGAGGCGCAGGCCGGTGCCCACTGGCTGCGTGCGCAGGGCTGGCCCGTGCATGTGCCGCTGGAACTGGAGCAGTCCTCGATCGACTCGCTGGAAAACCTGCGTCACGCGCGCGAGCTGCTGCGTGCGGACGGCCTGCCGCCGGTGGTCCTGGTCACCAGCCGTTACCACCTGGCCCGCTGCCAGCTGCTGGCGGACCGGCTGGGCCTTGACGCCCACCCGGTCGCCGCCGAGCCCGAACTGCCCCGCCACACCCGCTACCGCCTGCGCATGGTGCTGGAGGCGGCGTATCTGATGTGGATCGACGTCGGCCTGCGCTGGGCGCACCTGATCGGGCACGAGCGCATGACGGCACGCTTGCGCTGAGTATTCTCCGTGCCGCTTGTGGAGTTCAGTGCCCACCCCCGCCGGCCGGGGCGCCTGCCTTGGGTCCGAACGGTGGCCGCGCCAGCCAGATGACGGCAATCAGGCCGATGAAGATCCAGCCGAGCACGTGGAATATCTCGTTGAAGGCGATCTGGTAGCTCTGCTGGGTGATCATGCCGTTGAGGATGCGTCCGCCCAGTTCGGCATTGCCATGCCCGAGTGTCTGCAACGCGCTGCGTGATGCCTGATCGTAGGCGGTGATGTGTTCGGTCAGCTGGGCATGATGCACGTCGGCGCGGCGGAACCAGGCGAAGGTGGTGATGGAAGCGGCGAAACTGCCGCCCAGGGTGCGCAGGAAGGTGGCCAGGCCGGACCCGGAAGCGATTTCATCCTGGCGCAGGTCCGAGAGCAGGATGGTCAGCACCGGCATGAAGAACAGCGCCACGCCCAGCCCCTGCCACAGTTGCACCAGCGCGACATGGGTGAAGTCCACGTCGAGGTTGAAGCCTGCGCGCATGAAGCAGGTCGCGCCCATGACCAGGAAGGAAAGGCCGGCGAGCACGCGCAGGTCCATCCTGGTGGCGTACTTGCCGACGAAGAAGGTCAGCAGTACCGGTATCACGCCCAGCGGGGCCGTGGCATATCCCGCCCAGGTGGCAGTGTAGTGCAGATTCTGCTGCAGCCACAGCGGTACCAGCAGCGCAATGGCGAAGAAAACGGCATAGGCCAGCACCAGCGCCAGGGTGCCGGCGGCGAAGTTGCGATGGCGGAACAGCTTCAGGTCGACGATCGGGTCCGCATCGGTGAGTTCCCAGATCAGGAACACCGACAGCGATATTGCGGCGATGATGCTCATCACCACGATGAAGCTGGAGTGGAACCAGTCCGCGTCATTGCCCTTGTCGAGCACGATCTGCAGCGCACCAACACCGAGGATGAGGGTGCCCAGGCCGACCCAGTCGATGCGTGGACGCTGGGTCTTCTCGATCTTGCCCCGCAGCTGGTTGGCGATGACCGTGCTGGCGAAGATGCCGATCGGCACATTGATGAAGAAGATCCATGGCCAGGAATAACTGTCGGTGATCCAGCCACCCAGGATCGGCCCGGCGATCGGCGCGACCACCGTGACCATCGCCAGCAGGGCCAGTGCCATGCCACGTTTTTCCGGGGGATAGACGCCGATCAGCAGGCTTTGCGTGATCGGGTACATCGGACCGGCGACCGCACCCTGGATGGTGCGGAATACCAGCAGCATGCCCATGCTCTGCGAGATGCCGCACATCAGCGAGGTCAGCGAGAACAGCAGGGTTGAAACGACGAACAGCCGCGTTTCGCCGAAGCGGCGGGAAAGAAATCCGGTCAGCGGCAGGGAAATGGCCATTGACACCGCGAACGAGGTGATCACCCAGGTGCTCTGGTCGTTGCTCACGCCAAGGCTTCCGGCAATGGTCGGCAGCGACACATTGGCAATGGTGGTGTCGAGCACCTGCATGAACGTGGCCAGCGACAGACCGATCGTGGTCAGTGCCAGATTCGGGGGGCGGAACGGTGTATCCATGGGCACTGACACGACAGGGCGGGAGAACCGGGGCAGGGCGAAAGTGGCGTACGGCGTGGATCGCGATCCACGCCGATGGTCAGGGTCGGAAGCGCGATCAGGGTTGTTTCGGATGTCCCGAGTTGTGTTTGATGATGCGCGCGATCAGCGCATCGGCATCGCGCAGCTGGTGGCGGTAGACCTCGGTGGTGAAGACCGGTCCGGTCGGCGCCTTTTGCGCCAGCACCGGTCCGGAGCGGTGGTGCAGGTTGACCGAAGCGTTCATCGAGAGACCGATGCGCAGCGGATGTGCCTTGATGTCCGCCGGGTCGAGGCGGATGCGCACCGGCACGCGCTGCACGATCTTGATCCAGTTGCCGGTGGCGTTTTGCGCCGGCAGCAAGGCGAATGCGCTGCCGGTACCGATGCCCAGGCTCTGCACCGTGCCGTGAAAGGTGACCGAACTGCCGTAGAGGTCCGATGTCAGGGTCACCGGCTGGCCGATGCGCATGTTGCCGAGCTGGGTTTCCTTGAAGTTGGCGTCGACCCAGACCTGCCCGAGTGGCACCACGGCCATCAGCGGCTCGCCGGGCTGTACCCGCTGGCCGACCTGCACCGTGCGCTGGGCGACATACCCGGTAACCGGTGCAACCAGCGTGGTGCGCACCTTCTGCAGGTACGCCGCGCGCACCCGTGCGGCCGCGGCCAGCACGTCCGGGTGCGTGGCGATGACGGTGTCATCGACCTGCACCTTGCCCGAGCGGTAGTGCTGCATGGCTGCCGCCAGGGCGCTTTCGGCGGCCGCCAGGGTGTCGCGGGCATGTGCAAGGGTTTCTATCGACACCGCGCCATCGCGCACCAGTCCCTGGCGCCGGCGGTAGTCGGCACGGGCCTTGTCCAGGGCAATGCGCCGTGCGGCCAGTTCGGCCTGTTGACCCTTCACGCTGCGGTACAGGGCGCGCACTTTGCGCACCGTGCGGGCCAGGTCGGCTTCGGCACCCTGCAGGGCCACATCCGCATCGGCCGGGTCCAGCCGTACCAGTACCTGACCGGTATGCACCAGGTCGCCGTCCTCGGCGCCGATGCTGAGCACCGTGCCGGCCGTGCGCGGCGTGATCTGCACCACGTTGCCGTGCACGTAGGCGTCGTCGGTGGTTGCATACCAGCGGCCTTCGAGGAAATACCACAGGGTCCAGGCGATGGCGGCAAGCACGATCACCGCCAACAGGCCGCGCAGCAGGAAGCTGCGGCGATTCTTGCCGGGCGTGGGTGCAGGTGCGGGTGCGGGTGCCGGAGTGTCGGTGGTCTGGCTCATGGGATTCTCAGTGGTCGGCTTGCAGACTGTCGAGCATGCGTGCGAGCAAGGTCATCAGGGTCTGGCGCTGATCGGGATCGAGGTGCTGCAGGGCGCGTTCGGTGATGCGTTGCTGCACGGCGTGAATCGTTTTCCAGGCGACGATGCCGGCATCGGTGGCCGAGATGCGCAGGGCGCGCCGGTCGTGGGCATCGGGGTTGCGGCGCACGTAGCCCAGTGCGACCAGCTGGTCGATGACCCGGGTCATCGCGCCGGCGTCATGGTCCAGCTCACGCGCCAGATCGCCTGAGCATTTGGGGCCATCGTGCACCAGCCGCTTCAGGGCCTGGGCCTGGGTGAAGCGCAGTTCCAGGCCCTGCATGCGCAGGCCCTGCTCGAGTGCACGCACCCATTCGACCCGGATGCGATGGATCAGCAGGCCGGGACCGGTGGCTGCGGTGTCGCTGGCGGTGCGGGGAGAGGGCATCGGAGCATTTTGTAGATTCGGCAATTATTGTCAAGGCAAATATATTCATGACAAATAATATCCGCGCAGCCGGTCCCCGGGGCGTGTTGCGCTGCCATGAGAGACTTGCCAAAGGCGGTGACAGCCAATATATTAGTAGACATGAATATAATGGCGGTTATGGATCCTGTCGCGCGTCTGCAGCTGCGCCATCGCCATGCCCAGGCATGCTTCGAGTCGGCATCCCCGACAGCCACGGGCACGGGATGCGCAGGTCCGCACACGAGGAGGAAACGCTCGCATGAGTGAAACCATCAAGCCGCAGATCAAGTCGTTCTTCGATCCGTCCAGCAGCACCTTCAGTTACGTGGTGCGCGATCCGGGTTCGCGCAAGGTTGCGATCATCGACAGTGTGCTCGATTTCGATGCTGCCTCAGGCTCGACCGGTCATGCATCCGCGGATGCCATCGTCGACTACGTGCGTGGCAAGGGGTGGGAGGTGGAGTGGATCATCGACACCCATGTGCATGCCGATCACCTTTCGGCGGCGCCCTATCTCAAGGAAAGGCTCGGTGGAAGCATCGGCATCGGCGAACACATTGCCACCGTGCAGGATGTTTTCGGGAAGGTGTTCAATGCCGGTACCGAATTTGCACGCGACGGCAGCCAGTTCGATCACCTGTTCAAGGATGGTGAACAATACCGAGTCGGTACGGTGGAGGCACGCGCCCTGCATACGCCGGGACACACGCCTGCATGCATGACGCATGTGATCGGTGATGCGGCCTTCGTCGGTGACACGCTGTTCATGCCCGATTACGGAACCGCACGCTGCGATTTCCCTGGCGGCGACGCCCGCACCCTGTACCGATCCATCCGGAAGCTGTTCGCACTGCCTGATGACACGCGCGTGTTCATGTGCCACGACTACCTGCCGGAGGGGCGCAGCGAGTACCAGCACGAAACCACCATTGCCGAGGAGAAGCGCGCGAACATCCACGTGCATGAAGGTATCGACGAGGCGCAATTCGTCGCCATGCGCGAGCAGCGCGATGCCGGTCTGTCGATGCCGCGATTGATCCTGCCGTCCGTGCAGGTGAACATGCGTGCGGGACATTTTCCGCCCGCCGAGGACAACGGCGTGCACTATCTGAAGTTGCCCCTGAACCAGTTCGGGCACTGATCTCACCCGAATCCCGAACAACGAGGAGAACGACATGGCAATACCGCCGGATGTGCTGGCCGTGGGCTGCGGCTCGCTGGTCGGTCTGGCACTGGCTGTGGTGGGCGGCGGCGGTTCGATGCTGGCCATGCCGCTGCTGCTGTATGTGGTCGGGGTACCGGGTGCACATGCGGCCATCGGCACCGGCGCGCTGGCGGTGTCGCTCAATGCCTTCGCCAACCTGGTTCCGCACGCGCGGGCCGGGCACGTGCGCTGGAAGGCCGCGTTCGTGTTTGCACCGGCGGTCATTATTGGGGCATGGCTGGGCTCCTCGCTGGGCAAGGTGGTCGACGGACGGCACCTGGTGGCACTGTTCGCCATGCTGATGCTGGTGGTAGCATTCATGATGGTCCGTGGACGTCACAACCACGGCGGCGATGCCTGGCCCAAGCCGCACATGACGCCGCGTCTTGGCGGGGTGGGGCTGAGTGCGGGAACGCTGGCCGGATTCTTCGGCATCGGGGGCGGCTTCCTGTATGTCCCGGGGCTGATGTTCGCCAGTGGCATGGGCATCATCTACGCCGTGGGCACCTCGCTGTTCGCCGTGGGTCTTTCGGCCCTGACCACCACGGTCAACTACATGCGTTCGGGCATCATGCCCGAGTGGCATGTCACTCTGGAGTTCATCGGCGGAGGCATCGTCGGTGGCTGGATCGGCGCGCTGCTGGCCAAGCGGCTGGCGCGCACGCGCGGTGCACTGACCCTGGTGTTCGCCGGCGTGCTGGTGGTGGTGTCGGGCTACATGCTGTGGCGAACCTGGCACGGCTGAGCCGGTGCAGCAGTCAGCAGCGGCAGGAGTGCCTGTTCATTCGCTGCGGTTCTTGCGCAGATACTCGGGCACGGCGTCGGCTGGCATCGGACGGGCGAAGGCGAACCCCTGCAACCGCTGGCAGCCTTGCCGGCGCAGGAAGTCGGCCTGTTGTGCGTTCTCGACGCCTTCGGCCACGACGTCCATGCCCAGGCCGTGGCCCATGCGGATCATCAACTCGGTGATGGTCGCGCTTTCCTCGCCGTGCGCACCGGCGGTACCGATGTGCTGGATGAAACTGCGATCGATCTTGAGCACGTCGATCGGCAGTCGGTGCAGGTAGGCCAGGCTGGAATAGCCGGTACCGAAGTCGTCGATGACCACGCGTACACCCAGTGTGCGCAGGCTTTGCAGCAGGACGGCGGAACGCTCGACGTCGTCCATCAGGCAGGTTTCGGTGACTTCCAGTTCCAGACAGGAGGGGTCCAGGCCATGGTGCCCAAGTTCGTCTTCAAGCTGCCGCAACAGATCAGGCTCGTGCTGCGATGCCGCCATGTCGTGAACGGACAGGTCGAAGGATGAGCGCTGCGCATGAAGTTGCCGCGCGGACATGTTGAGCGCCAGCCGCACATCGGGCAGCCCGGCATCGCGCCAGGCGCGCAACTGGCGGCAGGCGGTGCGGATGACCCAGAACCCTACCGGCACGATCAGGCTGCCGTGTTCGAGCACGTCGATGAACGTGGCCGGCAGCAAGAGGCCTTGCTGTGGATGGTTCCAGCGCAGCAGGGCTTCCAGGGCGACGCAGCGACCGTCGCGGGCATCGACCTGGGGCTGGTAGTGCAGGACGAACTGGTCCTGTGCGCTGGCTGTCTGCAACCGGGCATGCAGGCCAATGCGCTGGCGGGCGCGTTCGGCGGAGCGCGGGTCATACAGTTGGACCGTGCCGCGACCGGCGGCCTTGGCCTCGTATGCGGCGGCGTTGGCGCACCGGACCAGTTCGTCGGCCTCACGTGCATCTTCCGGATACAAGGCGATGCCCACGCTGGGCGCGAGGTAGGCGGCCGGTCCCGATTGCTCGAATGGTCTGGAGAGTGCCAAAAGCAGCCGCTCGGCCGAACGCAGACGGGAAGGATTGCCCTTGTCACGTTCCAGCACGATAGCAAATTCATCCCCGGCCACGCGTCCGATGCGCGCGCCTTCGGGCAGGTGCTCAAGCATGCGGCGCGACGCCTCGACCAGGACCTGGTCGCCACGCACATGTCCAAGGGAATCGTTGACGCCGCGGATGGCCAGGTCCACATACAACAATGCGAACGGATCGTCGGGACGGGCAGTCACCCGCTCATGCAGGATCAGGGCAACATGACGGCGGTTGGGAAGACCGGTCAGTCCGTCGACATAGGCCAGCAGGGAAAGATGCTCCTCCTTGTCGCGCAGCGTGGTGATGTCATGCACGCTGCCGACCAGGTGGGTGGGTGTGCCCGCGGCATCAAACAGCGGTTTGACCACCACCTCCCCGTGCCGGGTGCCGGATGGGAAGGTGGTGGTTTCGGTCCAGCGCACGAGCGTGCGGCTGCGGATTGCATCGGCGTATCGCGACAGCACCAGTTGCAGCGACGGTTCAGGAATCACCGCATCCACGCGCTGGCCCAGGACCTGCGCGGGCGTCAGGCCGGTCGCCTTGAGGAAGCTGTCGTTGATGTAACTGAACCGGTAGCCGTCCGCTTCCACATCGAGCACGAACAGCACATCCTCGATGGCATCGAGAATGGCAAGCAGATGGCGTGAGCTCGTTGCGGCCGACCCGTGGGCCAGGCCCGCCTCCCGTTCATCGGGCGGCATGTCCGTGGTGCGGTTGGCCATGGTCGATTGTCCCCGCCTGCATGACCGGAATGGTGGCGGCATGCATCAAGTCGCACTATACACACTCATCGGGATGCATCGGCCATGCCTGTGCGCAAGCCATCAGTAACGCGCAGGCCATCCGCTACACTGTGCGGGCAGGCAGCGGTCTGGCCGAAGGTTTGCGGGTCATGTGAGGCTTCATGTCCTGCGGACCCGAATCTGTCCCCGATGCATGATTTGTTGCGTATCCCCTTCCCGCTTTCCGGAGAATATTGTCGTGAAATTCCTCACATGGGTGGCTCTGGCCATGTTGTCGTGCAGCGCCGTCGCAAGCACCTTGCCGGCGCCAATCCAGGCCCTGCAGCGGCAGGGCATCATCATCCGCGGCGACATGCAGGCGCCAGCCGGATTTCGCGGTTACCTGGCCGAATACGGCGGCTCGCGCATGCCGGTCTACCTGCTCCCTGACGGCAAGCACGTGGTCATCGGCAACCTGTTCGATGCCCAGGGCAATGACATGACGCGCGATGCGTTCATGCGGGCGGCAAGGCCCAAGCTCGATGCCGCTACCTGGAAAGCACTGGAAAAGAGTACATGGATTCCCGAGGGAGCGAGCAAGCCCAAACGGATCGTGTATGTGTTCGACGACACCGAATGCCCGTATTGCCACAGGCTTTGGGAGCGCGTGCAGCCCATGCTGGCAGGCGGCGATGTACAGGTGCGCTATATCATGGTGGCGGTCATTCGTCCGGAAAGCCTGGGGCGTGCTGCCGCCGTGCTGTCGGCGACTGATCCCTCGGCGGTCCTGCGCACGCACGAGGCGCATTTCGGCAACAGTCCGATCAAGCCGTTGACGAAGATTCCGGCGTCCGTGCGTGCGAAGATCGAAGCCAACAATGCCCTGATGGCGCGCCTGGGAGCCACCGGTACGCCGGCCATCGTCTACCGCGACGGCAAGGGTGCGATACGCATGGTGGACGGCATGCCCAGCGATCCGGCACAGATCAGGGCGATCTTCGGTTCGTGACTGCGCGGCGCACGGTACGCGTCGGGGAAGGACATTGAATCCCGTCGCCATTGGCCCGTTCCTGTTCACGATGGGCGTGCTGGCCTTGCTGGCCGGCACGGTCGCGGGGCAGCTTGCGGCCGGGTTTCTCGCCCGGCGTGGCCATGCCGATGTCGGCAACCTGGCGTTTGTCCTGCTGCTGGTGGCCCTGCTGGCCGCGCGTACGGGGTACGTGGCATCGGCCTGGTCGGCCTATGCCGCGCATCCGGCGGACATGCTGAATGTGCGTGATGGTGGGTTCATCGCCTGGGTCGGATTGCTTGCACTGATAGTGATCGCAGGAGGTCTGGCCGCGGTTCGGCGTCGTTTGCGCGTACCTCTGTCAGTGACAGTGCTTGCCGGGATCGCGACCTGGGGACTGGTGCTGCTGGCGGGGCGTCAACTCGATGCCACGGCACAGCCGCCCTTGCCGCAGATTGCATTGCATGCGCTGGACGGACAGACCCAGTCCGTGGAGGCGTGGCGCGGGCGCCCGCTGGTGATCAATTTCTGGGCCACCTGGTGCCCGCCGTGCCGACGCGAGATGCCGGTGCTGGCCGAGGCACAGCGGCGCTACCCCGAAGTCCGCTTCGTGTTCGCCGACCAGGGCGAGAGCCCGGCTCAGGTGCGCAGATTCCTGGAGCGACAGAACCTGCATCTTGAGAATGTGTTCCTCGACGACGGTGCGCTGGGCCGCTATTACCGTGTACGCGGTTTTCCCACCACCGTGTTCATCGGTGCCGACGGACGCATGGCGGACATCCATGTCGGTGAGCTGTCACGTGCGTCGCTGGAACACAGCCTGCGACGGATTGCGCCGCAGGCTTCGCGGCCCTGAAGGCGACCCTACCGGGTCATTCGTCCTTCAGGGCCAGGACCAGCAGGACCATCGCGCTGGTCATGGAATAGATGAATGCGCCACGGAAGGATCCGTCGCCCAGTTGGGTTTGCCACATGGAAAACAGGGCGCCTCCAATCACCACGAAACCACCGAACCACACCACCATGGCCATGGCCGCGCCCATCATCGCCGTGCCCTTGGCGGCCTGGAAGGTGACGGCGTCGGCCTTGCGCGCGACCCAGAGTTTCCAGCAGCCGCGCAGTGACAGGGCACCGACCAGGAATTCGCCGGTGACGATCAATGCCAGCACCAGGGATGCTCAGCCGGTGCCGGTCAATGGCGGGAAGATGGGAACGGGGTATGCAATTCGATGCATGGGGGTGTGTCGACAGCTCGCACGCAGAACCGGCGTGGCGGTATGTGCGGGATGGGCGGCGGTGTTCGTCCTGGTGACGTGTGCGATGCATCATCCAGGCGCGCAGGTGTGCTCTGCGCGCGCCTGATCGTGCACGCTTTCGGCACAGTTGCCTTGATTGTGCCGGAATGGCGCACGTGTGCCCAAGCATTGAAAGGATACGAAAAGATTCGGAGCCAAGGCTGTCCTCAGCCTGAGTGTGCACGTCGCTCATGGATCGGCGTGCATGCGAAGGCGCAACAGGGAACCTACCGTTGACGCTGCACGCATTCGGGCAGCGCCTGTTTCAGTGACGCAAGGTTGAGGAGAATCTTCATGAAACGATTGGGGAATGTATGGACCGGTCTGACGTTGGCGTTCGCGGCCAGCGCCGTATTTGCCGCCCGTCCGCCGATGAACTACGACGGCAACCCGGGCGGCGTGAAACTGCTTGAACAGGGCCAGCGGCCAGCCGTGGTCTATCCGACGGTGCAGGCGCAGCAGGCATGGCGAAGGCAACAGGCGAAAGCTGCCAAGGGAGGACATGGCAAGCCGGGCAGCAGCACGAACAACCTGATTTACGGTGGTGGTACCGGAGGGATCGGCGTGAAGACCGCACCCAAGGTGTACATGGTGGTGTGGGGTTCGCAGTGGAACAACAACGATCCGAGTGGCGAGATTCCGCTGGTGCAGTCCATGCTGTCCAGCGTAGGCGGCAGTTCGTGGTTCAACAGCGTGACCCAGTACTGCCAGGGGGTGGCCAGCGGCACGATCTTCTGCAATGGGGCGGGAACCCCGGCCGGTAACCCGCCGGGCTTCTACCAGGGTATTTTCTACGATACCGGATCAGCGGCACCCAGCCGTCCCACGCAGTCGCAGCTCGCTGCCGAGGCCGTGCGTGCGGCCGTCTATTTCGGCAATACCGCTGCGGGTAGCAATGACAGCACGCAGTATGTGGTCATGACCTCGACCGGCAACAGCTCGTCCGGTTTCGGCACCCAGTACTGCGCCTACCACAGCTCGACCAGCTCGTCTTACGGCAACGTGGCCTACACCAATCTGCCCTACATCACCGATGCCGGGTCCAGTTGCGGTGCGAACTTCAACGGTCTGGGGCCGAATGCCGGCATCACGATCGTCGAAGGGCACGAGATGGCCGAAACGGCGACCGACCAGTTCCCGAGCACCGGTTGGCTGGATTCGGGCGGTGCGGAAAACGGCGACATGTGTGCATGGATTTCCTCGGGTCAGGGGGCGTCGGCAAACGTGACTTTCCCGGATGGCAGCACCTTTCCGATGCAGTCGTTGTGGAGCAATGCGTTCAACAGCGGAGCCGGCGGCTGTGTCATGTCGTACTGAATCCTGACCGGGTAACCCGGGCACGAAAACCGGCAAGGCCACGCGTCTTGCCGGTTTTTTCCGGCCTGTTTCCCGGTCAGCGATTTTGCCTGCTCAGCGCTTCGATGGCCGCTTCCTGGCGCTGCACGATTTCCAGCAGCTGACTGAGATCGATTTCGCGCAGGGCATTGATCTTCTCGTGCACCTGGGTGATTTCCAGTTCGGCGCGCACGTTCACTTCGTAATCGTTCTTGGCCTGTGCGCGGTCGGCATCGGCCATGCGGTTCTGGCTCATCATGATGATCGGCGCCTGGATGGCAGCCAGGCAGGAGAGCACCAGATTGAGCAGGATGTAGGGGTATGGGTCGAAGGCCCTG
Organism: Rhodanobacteraceae bacterium; assembly: GCA_027019085.1. GTDB lineage: Bacteria > Pseudomonadota > Gammaproteobacteria > Xanthomonadales > Rhodanobacteraceae > Oleiagrimonas. Next base: position 43,285 of record JALUXG010000042.1, read on the forward strand.
GGGCCGAGCACATGGCTGTTGTAGAACATCCACACGGCCAGCATGAACAGGAAGCTGAGGATGAAGCTCCAGCTGCCGCCGATTTCCGCGATCCGGTCCGCCATGCGATCACCCAGACTCAGGCTCTGGTCGAATTCGCGAACCACGTTGCGTGCGACGTGCTTGCGGTTGATGAAACGCTCGACGATCTCGCGTTCTTCCGGGTCCAGCGTGTCCAGTTCCTTGGCCAGCACCTGCTGGGCGGTCTTGCGGCGGTCGATCCATGGGGTGGGAATATGGTCGCTGATCGGCATGGCGGTGTCCTTGCGTGGGTGATCGGCAGAGTGTAGCGCCGGACGGGAGCGTTGCAGACTGTCAGAGCGTACACACCGCATGTCATGCAATCGCGCCTGGATAGGCCGGGAATATGCCTGTCCCCTCCGTGCAATCCAGCGCGGAGCATGCGCGACCGCGCGAACGCGTCGGGCTGCTGCATGGCGGTGGGGCTGGTCGATGTTGATCCTGATTGCACAAGTGATCGCCGGGTGCCAGGCATGCTGCGTGCCATGACTGACGCCACTTGCCAATCCGGAGAATCGGGAGCAGGGTTTGAAGCTTGCCACGTGAGGGGAGGCCTTGGGCGTGGCGCGTGATTCTTCCGGAGGAATGTCCATGTTTATTGCACGTATCCATCGCATTGTCCCATGGTTTGTCCTTGCAGCCGCTGTGACTGCCGTTCCCGCCGCCTATGCTCGAGCAGCTTCCGCCGAGACCGGCAAGGGGCCCTTCGCGCAGTTGCACGTACGCGACCTGGGACCGGCGATCGCCGGCGGGCGCGTGTCCGCGGTGGCCGGGATCGCCGGCAATCCCAGGGTCTACTACGTCGGCGCCGCGGCCGGCGGCGTGTGGAAGACCACCGATGGCGGCATGAGCTGGAAACCGATCTTCGCGCATGAGGCGACGGCATCGATCGGCGCCATCGCGGTGGCACCGTCCAACCCGAGCCTGGTCTGGGTCGGCACCGGCGAGCCCAACATCCGCAACGACATCATGGACGGTGCCGGCATCTACCTGTCCACCGATGCCGGCAAGACCTTCAAACGCATGGGTCTTGCACATGCCGGGCAGATCGGCAAGATCATCATCGATCCGCACAACCCGGACCATGTGGTGGTCGCGGTCGTCGGCCATGCCTGGGGACCGAACCCCGAACGCGGCGTGTTCGAGACCACCGATGGCGGGCACACCTGGCACAAGACGCTGTTCGTCAACGACAACACCGGTGCCATCGATCTCGCCATGGCGCCGGGCAATCCGATGGTGCTGTTCGCCGCCACCTGGCAGGTGGTGCGTCACCCCTGGGGCCTGGTCGACGGCGGCAAGGGCAGCGGAATCTGGCGTTCGCTGGACGGTGGCAAGACCTGGAAACGCCTCAGCCACGGCATCCCGAAGGCACCGCTCGGCCGCATCGCGGTGGCCACCGCGCCCAGCGATGCCGAGCGCGTGTACGCGCTGATCGAGACCAAGCCGGGCAAGGGCATGCTGTTCGTCTCGCACGACCTGGGCGACCACTGGAGCGAGGTCACCGACAATCACGCGCTGGACGTGCGGCCGTTCTACTTCTCGCGCCTGGAAGTGGCGCCGGACAATGCCGACAAGGTGTACTTCCTGGCTTTCCGGCTGATGGAATCGGACAACGGGGGCAAGACCGCGCACGTGCTGGACAAGAGCGTGCACGTGGATCACCACGCGTTGTGGATTGACCCGACCGACCCCGAGCGCATGATCCAGGGCAACGACGGTGGCGCCTACCTGAGCGTCAATGGCGGCAGGAACTGGCGCTTCCTCGACGGCATGCCGATCGAGCAGGACTACATGGTCGCCGCCGACAACAGGACGCCGGCGACGGTGTGCGCGGGGTTGCAGGACAACAGCGGATGGTGCGGACCCACCAGTTCGCTGGCCAACCACGTGCTGAGTGGCGCGGACTGGTTCAACGTGATCGGCGGGGACGGCGAATACGTGGTGCCCGCGCCGTCCGATCCGAACCTGATCTACGCCAACGCCGAGGACGGTGCGACCGTGCTGTTCCACCGCGACAGCAAGCGCAGCGACTTCATCATGCCGTACCTGCACGGACCGGGCGGCTACAACGACCTGCCGACCGCCAAACAGAAATACCGCTTCAACTGGACCAGTCCGATCGCCGTGGACCCGCACCATGCGAAAACCGTGTACCTGGGCGCCAACGTGGTGTTCAAGTCCACGGATGGCGGGCAGCACTGGAAGCCGATCAGCCCGGACCTGACGCGCAATGACAAGAGCAAGCAGAAGCTGTCGGGCGGACCGGTGAACCTCGATCTGTCGGGTGCCGAAACCTACGATACGCTGCTCTCGCTGACGATTGCACCGTCCGACCCGAAGGTGCTCTGGGCCGGCACCGACGATGGCCTGGTGCAGGTGACCCGCGATGGCGGCGCGCACTGGTCCAACGTCACCCCCCGCGGTGCGCCGCAATGGGCGCGTGTCTACCAGGTCGGTGTGTCGGCGCAGCATCCGGGCACGGCCTACGTCGGTTTCGATGCGCATATGTCCGATGACCGCCACGCCTACGTGTTCCGTACCGACGACTATGGACGCAGCTGGCATCGCATCGACCACGGCCTGCCCGAGGCGCCGGTGTTCGTGGTCCGTGAGGACCCCCAGTACCCGGGCGTGCTGGTCGCCGGCACCGACATCGGCGCATTTGTCTCGCGGGACAACGGCGGGCACTGGAGCCGCCTGACCGCGCACATGCCCACGGTACCGGTGGTCGACCTGAAGTTCGTGCACGGCGACCTGGTAATGGCCACGCATGGACGCGGCATCTTCGTGCTGGACCATTTCGCGCCAGTGGCCGAGTACAGCGCTGCCATCGCGAAACAGCCGCTGCACCTGTTCACGCCGCGCGCCGGTATCGAATTCGTGCGCTGGTCGCGCGGCGAGGGCGCCGAACCCAGCTATACCGCCCCCAATGCACCGGACGGCGTCATGATCGACTACGCAGTGGCCAAGGCGGTGAAGGCCGGCAAGCATGCCAGGCACGGCGCGGTGACCGTCATCGTGAAGGATGCTTCCGGGCACGTCATCGCCAGGCGCTACACCAATGCCAAGGCCGGTGTGAACCGCTACGTGTGGAACATGCGTTACGACGGCGCGACCAAGCTGGACTTTGTCAAGCGCCACGGGCACGAGCATGACAAGGACGGCAACAACGCCAAGGGACCGCAGGTCCTGCCGGGCACCTACCAGGTGACCGTGTTGGCGGGTGGCCACAGCGCCAGCGAGATGGTAAGGGTGCAGTCCGACCCGAACCAGGTCACGAACCTGGCCGCCAGGAAGGCCAACCTCAAGCTCGGCCTGGCCGGGCGCAACACGCTCGGCGCGCTGAACATCGTGCTCAACCGGGTTACCGCCATGCAGGCCACGCTCAAGCAATTCGAGCACAAGGCAGGCAAGGACAAGCGCTACGCGGCGGCCCTGGCGCAGGCCAGGGCACTGGACAAGCAGCTGGCCACGTTCAGGGACAGCGTCTACAACCCCAAGGTACAGCACGAGGTACCCGAGGATGACCTGCATTTCCTCGCGGACCTGCATGCGGGCGCCCGCAGCCTGACGTATCTCGGCGCACTCGGGGACCAGATGCCGACCCGGCCGATCCTGCAATTGCAGCAGGAGATCCATGCCAAGGTCGAAGACGTGGTGCAGCGTTTCAACGCCTTGCAGGCCGGCGGCGTGGCCGACTACAACAAGGCCGCCTATGCCAGCGGTGCACCGACGCTGATGGTCGGCGATGCAGTCAGGATCAAGCCGGTGGTTCTGTAGGCAGACGGGCGCCGGCGGAGGTTCTCCGCCGGCGTTCGCATGGGCAAGTGCTTACTTGCCAGTGTGTCTTGCGGACATGTTCCCGAGGTAGCGCGTGAACAGCTCGTGGATGCGCGTGTACTCGTCGCGCCAGGCGTCCGCGTGCAGGAACCCGTGACGCTCCATCGGGTACAGGGACAGCCAGAAATTGCGCTTGTGCAGTTCGATGAAGCGCTGGTACAGGCGGATCGAGTCGGTCGGCAGCACGTTGTTGTCGATCAGACCGTGGCAGATCAGCAGCGGATCGGCGAGGTTGGCGGCGTACTCGATCGGCGAGCTGCGGCGGTAGGCCTCGGGGTCGAGTTGCGGGTCGTTGAGGATGTTCGAGGTATAGCCGTCGTTGTAGGTCATCCAGTCGGCGGGCGGACGCAGCGCGGCGCCGGCGGCAAACTGTCCCGGCGCGCGCAACAGGGCCATCTCGGTCATGAAGCCGCCGTAACTGCCGCCGTAGATGCCCACGCGCGCGGGGTCGACATGGTAGTGCGCGACCAGCCAGCGCTTGCCGTCGAGCAGGTCCTGGAGTTCCGGATGCCCCATGTCGCGGTAGATCGCGGTGCGCCAGGCGCGTCCGTAGCCTTCCGAGCCGCGGTAGTCGAGGTCGATGACCACGTAGCCCTCGCGCGCCAGCAGGTTGTTGAACATCTGCTCGCGGAAGTAGTAGCTCCAGCTGCGGGTGACGTCCTGCAGGTAGCCGGCGCCGTGCACGAAGATCACCGCCGGGTGCGGCCGGGACGGATCGAAGTCCGGCGCCACGTAGAGCTTGGCGGCAATGGAGAAATCGCCGTGGCTGGATGGCACCTCGACGAATTTCGGTGCGATCCAGCGCATCGCCTTGTAGCGGGCGGTGCGCGTGTCGGTGAGTTCGCGTCCGCCGCTGCCGTCCACGCGCACCACCGCCAGCTGTGGCGGCACGTAGGCCGAGGAATGCAGCACGGCCAGGCGCGTGCCGTCGGGCGAGAGGCGGAACGGGGTGGGTTCCTCGAGGTTGTACAGCCCCTGGTAGGCAGTCACGCGTTCGAGCGGGCCGCCACGGCTGCGCACGCGGTAGACGTCGTAATCGGCGGGCGCGGCCTTGTTGGCCACCACGTAGAACCAGGCGCCGTCCGGCGACACCTGCGGCAGGCGCACTTCGAAACGGCCGCGGGTGAGCTGGCGGGGCTTGCCGTCCAGCGGTTTCACGTAGAGTTGCGCGAATCCGGTCTGCTCGCTGACGTACCACAGGGTGTGACTGTGCGGCAGGAAGCCGAAGCTGTTGTAGTTCCAGTTGATCCAGGCCGCATCGTGCAGGCGGTTCTGAGCCACCAGAGTGTGCCGGGCGAAGTCCACGCTGGCGATCCAGCGGTCCTTGTTGTCGATGGCGCGGAACATGATCGCCACGGCCTTGCCGTCCTGGCTCCAGGCCAGCGCGGCCGGACCCTCGTCGGCGATGCGCACGCCGCGGGTGTGCGGCGCGTCCAGCGCCTTGGCCTCGGCGTCGAGCCCGCGCTTGCGCAGCGCGGCCTGGCGGCGTGCGCGCAGCGCCGCCAGCGGGTCGTCGTGAATGCCGGGCAGGGGCTCGAGCGAAAGCGGGTAGGTCTTGTGCGCGCGCAGGTCGAGCAGCAGCAGCGACTGCGGCGCCGGCGGGTTGCGGCCGACAAAGGTGCGCGCCTTTTCCGCGCGGATGTAGCCTGAATCGGTCACGTAGTGGTTGACCACCGGACGCCGCCCGGACTTGTGGTCGGCCGGCTGCGTCACCACCAGCATCCAGCGGCCGTCGGGCGAGAGTTCGCTGTCGGCGATGCGCACCTTCCTGCCCAGCCAGAAGGGGCGGGGCCCGCGCGTGGCGTCGGAGGCATCGAGCTCGCGCTGGTGCCGGCGCTCAGCCGCCTTCTCGGCGCGGATCTCGCGCAGGGTGGCGAACAGGCGCAGCTGGTGGCGCTCGAGCTGGCCGGGACGTGCGACATCGGGGTCGTTCCCGGCCTTCAGTATCGCGATGCGGCTGGTGGTGCCGGTGGCCAGCGCATGGCCGTACCAGACGTTGCCGACGCGGTAGTAGAGCGTGTTGCCGTCGGCGCTCCACATCAGGCCGCTTTCGCGTGCCGCGGTGCGTGTGATCTGGATGCGCTTCCCGCTGGCCAGGTCACGTACGAACACGTCGCCGTGCAGCAGGTAGGCCGCACGGGTGTGCCGACGATCGAACACCGGCGGTCCATCGGCCTTGGCGAGCTGCCTTCCCTCGAGGCGCACGCTCTTTCCGGTCGTCGGATCGACGCGGTACAGATCGCGGATTTTGCTGCCGTCGCGCTTCAGTCGGTAGTAGATGAAATGCCCGTCGGCGCTCCAGTAGGGCGATTCGACGGCCGGGCCGATCCAGTCCGGATTGGCCATGATGCTGTCGACGGTCAGTTCGGCTCCCAGTGCGGGTACGCAGGCAAGCATGAAGGCGATGGCCAGGACAAGGCGGCGCATGAGGGTTCTCCCCGGAAAAAACGCGAGCATACCGTGTTGTGTGCATCCTCCGGCGTACGGGCAATGACGCATGGCGGGTGCGCTGTTGTGTGGCGCGCGTTACGCTTCGCAGCCTGCACGGTCCTGCAAGGAAAATCCCATGCGCGCAATTTCGTTCTGGCTGTCGGCAATCCTGGCGCTACCCGCGTGTGCGGCGCACGCGCAGTTGACCCCCAAGCCCCATCCGACCTCGATCGAGACGGCGCTGATCGATACCGAAGCCCGCCTGCCGAAGGTTCCCCCGCCGCCGCCCACGGCGCGCCACCGCTACGAGGTGGTCATTGACGGCACTCGAATCGCCGACCCGTACCATTGGCTGGAAAATCCCGAAGATCCGGCGGTGCAGCGCTGGATCGCGACGCAGAACGCCTATACCGGGAAATACATCGACGCCCTGCCGGGACATCAGCAGATCAGCAAGCGGGTGCGCGCGCTGGCGATTACTTCCACTACGCGATCCTCGCCGCGCCTGGCAGGTGGCATGCTGTTCTACCTGCGCGAAACCCCGCCGCAGGCGCAGCCGGTGCTGGTCGCGCAGCAGGGGCTGGATGGCAAGCCTCGCGTGCTGGTGGATCCCAACCGTGACGCGAAAGGCGAAGCCATCACCGCCTACTGGCCCTCGCCGGATGGCCACTACCTGGCCTACGGCACCGCGCACGGCGGCAGCGAGCTGACCACGATCCATGTGCTGGATGTGCGCAGCGGCAAGCGGTTGCCCGACAAGCTGCCCTACGCCGGCGGCGGCACCACGCCACAGGGTCTGGCCTGGGACGCCAACGGGCGCGGCTTCGTCTACGTGCGTTTTCCACCGCCGCCCGCAGGCAGGCCGGTACGCCAGTTCCATGCCGCGCTGGTGCATCACGTGCTCGGCCAGACGGCGGCACGCGACCGCGTGGTGTTCGGCAAGGACTACTCCCCGGTGGCCGAGTACCGGCTGCTCACCTCGCCCGGGGCCCGGCAGCTCGTGGTACTGGCCAATGTTGGTGACGGCGGCCCCGCGGAGGTGTACCTGCGCGTGGGCAAGGGCTTCCGCAAGTTGTTCGGTCGCGATGCCGACATCCGCGGTGCGACCTGGCTCGGGCAGCGTCTGGTGATGGTGCAGTTCGCCGCCGCACCGCGCGGGCGCCTGCTGGTGCGCGAGCCGTCCGGCAACGTGCATGTACTGCTGCACCAGCGCAAGGGGGCGTTGCAGTCCGTGGCGCCGCTCGGCAAGGGCCTGCTCGTGATACGCAGCTGGGGACCGGACTGGTGGGTCGAGCAGTACGATGCGCACGGTCGCTTCGTGCGCCGCGTGGATCTGCCGGCCACGGGCATTTCCATCGCCGGGATCGCCTCCGAGTCGGGCCGGCCCGAGGCGCTGATCGCCATCCGCGGATGGCGCATGCCTGCGCGCTGGGTCGCCTACGACGGCCGGACCGGCGCGCTCAGGACCGTGTTCGAGGTCAAGCCCGCCGATGCCGCCTACGCGCGCATCCGCGTGCATCGCGTGGAGGGCGTTTCGAAGGACGGCACGCGCATTCCGGTCACCGTGCTGTCGATGCCGGGCATCACGCCCGACGGCAAGCGTCCCACCATCCTCTACGGCTACGGCGGCTTCGACATCCCGGTGGCGCCGCGCTTCGTGGGACCGTATCTGGCCTGGCTGGAACGCGGCGGGGTGCTGGCCTACGCCAACATCCGCGGCGGCAACGAATTCGGCGAGACCTGGCATGCCGAAGGGCAGGGTCTGCACAAGCAGAACGTGTTCGACGACTTCCATGCCGCAGCCCGCGCGCTGGAGAAGGCGGGCTGGACCGACCCGCGGCATCTGGGGATCCTCGGCGGCAGCAATGGCGGCCTGCTGATGGGCGCCGAACTCGTGCAGCATCCCCACGCCTTCCGCGCCGTGGTCTCGCTGGTCGGCATCTACGACATGATCGGCCACGAGACCCGCTTCGCCAACGGTCGCTACAACGTCACCGAATACGGCTCGGTGAGGAACCCGGCGCAGCTGCGCGCCACGCTGGCCTATTCACCGCTGCAGAACGTGAAGCCGCACACGCCCTACCCGGCGGTGCTGATGATCACCGGCGCCAACGACCCGCGCGTGGCGCCCTGGCAGTCGCGCAAGTTCGCCGCGGCGTTGCAACATGCCAGCAGCTCGCACCAGCCGATCCTGCTGCTTACGCGCATGCACGCCGGGCATGGCGTCAATGCCAGTTTCAGCCAGCGGGTCGGCAACACCGCGCTGGCGCTCGGATTCTTCGCCGCTGAACTGGGGTTGCACTGATGCCGCTGGACACCGTAGAGAAACAGACCGCCGAACACCCCACCCACAGCGTGATCTGGCTGCACGGCCTGGGCGCCGACGGCCATGACTTCGTGCCGATCCTGCCTGTGCTGCGCGCGCCGGAGTGGCCGTCGCTGCGTTTCGTTTTCCCGCACGCGCCGATGCGTGCGGTCACTGTCAACGGCGGCATGCGCATGCGCGCCTGGTACGACATCAAGGGCCTGGACATCGCCGACAAGCAGGACGAGGCGGGCATCCGCGATTCCATGCAGGCGGTGGCGGAGCTGATCAGCCGCGAGAACGCGCGCGGCGTGCCGAGTGAGCACATCGTGCTGGCGGGTTTCTCGCAGGGCGGCGCGATCGCGTTGAACCTCGGCCTGCGCCATCCCGAGCGGCTGGCCGGCATCGTTGCCCTGTCGACCTACCTGCCGCTGGCCGGACAGCTGCCAGCCGAACAGGCAGCGGTGCAGGCCGGGATGCCGGTCTTCTGGGGGCATGGCAGCGCCGACCCGGTGGTGCCACAGGCGCTCGGCGAGCAATCGCGTGATGCTCTGGCCGCAGCGGGCCATCACGTGGACTGGCACAGCTATCCGATGGCGCACCAGGTCAGTGAAGAGGAAATCGCCGATCTTCGCGCCTGGCTGGGAACGCGCCTGCGGGCCGCGGCGTAGGGTCCGTGTCCGGCGATGCTTGCGCCGGGCATCGCCTTGCATGGACGATACGGGCATGAAGCGTCGTCGAGCGGACCGTGAGTCCGTGCCGCTGCCCGATCTGTGCAGTCCGCAGGGACTTTTTGCCCTGGTGCTGTCTGCCGCGCTGGCCGTGACGGCCATGCAGCTGGCCCCGGGGCACCAACCCAGCTGGAAGGGGTTCAGCGTGGGCATGCTGTTCGCGGTGTGGCTTTCGGTGGTGCTGGGGGCGACCGTCTGCAAGCTTCGTCCGTGGCTGGAGCGCCTGCCGGCAGCCTGGCCCTATGCGGCGGCGTGGGGGTGGATGCTGCTGCTGACGCTGGCGCTCAGCCTGGTGATCGGCTGGATCGACCACGCCCTGCTGCTCGGACTCACCCGCGAGACGACGGCCCGCTTCACCCTTACCAATGGCATCGTGGTGGCGCTGATCGATGCGGCCCTGTTCCGCTATTTCTACGTACTGGCCCAGTGGCGTGCGCGTCTGGCCGCGGTCACGCGCGCCCAGGTGCAGGCCCTGCAGGCGCGCATCCGCCCGCACTTCCTGTTCAACAGCATGAACACCGTGGCCGCGCTGGTGCGGGTGGACCCGGCAGCCGCGGAACGCACCATCGAGGACCTGGCCGACCTGTTCCGCGCCGCGCTGGCCAGCGACGGCGAGGGCACACTGGGCGAGGAACTGGCCCTGGTCGATCGCTACCTCGACATCGAACAGTTGCGGCTCGGCCCGCGGCTACGGGTGGAGCGCGAGCTGGACGGTCTGCCCGCCGATTTCCGTTTGCCGCGACTGTTGCTGCAGCCACTGGTGGAAAATGCCATCAGGCACGGCATTGCTCCGCGGCGCGAGGGTGGAACGGTGCGACTGGGCGGCTCGTGCGATGCCGGCATGCTGCGGTTGTGGGTCGAAAATCCCGTGCCGGTCGAATCCGACCGTCTGCTTGCCGGCAGCGAGCGCGATACAGCGAGCGACGAGGATGGTCACGGCCATGGACTGCACAGCGTGCGCCAGCGCATGGCGTACCAGTACGGCGAACGTGGCAGGCTCGATGTCCATGCGGACGCGGAGCATTTCCTGGTCACGCTGGCGATGCCGCGAGGGGCAGGATGAAGGCCGTCATCGTCGACGACGAACCGCTGGCACGTGCCCGTCTGGTGGCGCTGCTGGGTGAATGCGAGGGTGTGCAGGTGCTGGCCGATGTCGCCGACGGCGAGGCCGCGCTGGCAGCCTGTGCCGGGCACCGTCCGGACCTCCTGCTGCTGGATATCAGCATGCCGGGCCTGGACGGCACTCAATTGGCGCGACGTCTGGGCAGGTTGCCATCGCCGCCGCAGGTGGTGTTCTGCACAGCCTATCCGCAGCACGCGGCCGAGGCGTTCGACCTGGGCGTGGCCGATTACCTGGTCAAGCCGGTTCGCCTGGAGCGTCTGCGTGAGGCGCTGGTGCGGGTCCGCAAGCGCCTCGCACAGCAGACCGTGCGTGCAAGTGCCGGTCCTGCGCTGACCGCACGTCTGCGCGGGGAGGAGCAGCGCATACCCCTGTCGGAGGTGATCTGCCTGTTGGCCGACGAGAAGTACGTCACCGTCCATCACGAGAAAGGAGAATCGCTGATCGAGGATTCGCTGCGCATGCTGGAACGGGCATGGCCGGACCTGCTGCTGCGCGTGCATCGCAACTGCCTGGTGGCCAGTGCCCGTCTGATCGGGTTGCGCACGCTCGAGGGCGGGAGGGTGGTGGTACGACTGGCCGGCACCGGGCTGGAGCCGGAAGTCAGCCGGCGCAACCTTGCATCGGTGCGTCGTTGCCTGCGCGACGGGTCATGAGGCATCCGATGGCCTGGGGCTGGAGGCGACCTTGCGGGGACCGTAGAATGTCCACTTTGCGCCGCACATTGCGGACGCGCCGACCCGGATGATTGCATGAGTGTCCGCCCCCTGCGCATTGCCACCCGCAAGAGCGCACTGGCCCTGTGGCAGGCCGAGCATGTCGCGGCGCAACTGCGTCGGCTGCATCCCCAGTTGCCGGTGGAGCTGGTGCCGATGAGCACCCGTGGCGACCAGGTGCTGGACAAACCCCTGGCGCACATCGGCGGCAAGGGCCTGTTTCTCAAGGAACTGGAAGTGGCGATGCTGGAGCGGCGCGCCGATCTTGCCGTGCACTCGCTCAAGGACATGCCGGCCGAGCTGGAGCCGGGCTTCGTCATCGGCGCCATGCTGCCGCGCGCCGATGCGGCCGATGCCTTTGTCAGTGCCCATCATGCACGGCCCGGCGAATTGCCACGCGACGCTCGCGTCGGTACATCCTCCCTGCGGCGTGCCGCACAGTTGCGCGCCATGCGTCCGGATCTGGACATCCGCGATCTGCGCGGCAATGTGCAGACCCGGCTGGCGAAGCTCGATGGCGGCCAGTACGACGCCATCATCCTGGCCTGTGCCGGGCTGGATCGACTGGGGCTTAGCGAGCGCATCCGGACCCGCATGCATGCCCCGGACTGGCTGCCGGCACCCGGGCAGGCGGTGATTGCCGTGGAGTTGCGGCAAGGCGATCGGCGGGTGGCGAATCTGGTCTCCCCCCTGGATGATCCCGACACACGTCGCGCAGCCACCGCCGAGCGTGCCATGAATGCGGCCCTGGGCGGAAGCTGCACCGTTGCGGTCGGCGCATGGTGCGTGGTCGGCGAGCACGGACTGCGCCTGAGCGGTGTGGTCGGTGACGCGCAAAGCGGCCGGTTGCTGCGCTCCAGCGGCGAAGGCCCGCTGGATGCGCCTGCCCCGCTGGGGCAGAAAGTGGCCGGCATGCTGCTCGATCAAGGTGCTCGGGCATTCCTCGGCACCATGTAATTCATTGCCCGCCGGGCGTTCCGGTTCCAGCCGGATCCGGGCGCGGGTTCAGAAGCTGTAGACCAGGTTGGTCGTGAACAACTGGTCGGCATTCTTCACGCCCGGCTCGACCGTGCTGTTGTAGCGGTATTCGTAGCCCAGCTTGAGAGCCAGCTTCTCGGTCATGTTGACCGACAGCCCGGTGTCGTTCTGGTAATACTTGTTGCTTGAGCCGGCTTCGATGAGCAGCGTGTTTTCCAGCCGGGTATTGCCGGTGAGCCGGTATTTCCAGTTCACCAGCGCGCGCAGCACCGCTTCGTCCTTTACCTGGGAAGGGATGCGCCGGGTGATGCCGTTGAACGTGACGACTTGGTCGGCGGGCCGGTAGCGTTTGTAACCGGGGCCGGCCTCGAAAGACAACTCGCTGCGCGAAGTCTTCAGCGCGATGTAGCCGTAGCCGATCGACAGCACGCCCTGCCACAGGTTGGAGCCGAAGTTGTCATGGTCGTAGCGACCGGCCGTCACCAGGTAGCTGCGCGGGCTGATCTTGTAGCCCAGCGATGCGCCGGCCTCGTAGCGGTTGGCGGTGGTGGAGAATCGTGTCACCGAATTGCCGTTGGCATCGACCACCGTGACATCGCCCTTCGAGCGCAGGCCGGTCAGGTAGAAACTGTTTTTCCACAACGCGTTCTCCTGCTTGAGGCTGAGTTTGGCGTTGAGGTTCTCGGTGTGCGAATTGCCGCGGGTTCCGGCATAGCCGAATTCGCCGCTGCCCGACCACCCACCGCTGTCACTGTCCTTTCCGGAGGGGCTTGATTGCGCCAGCGCGGCGACGGGGAGCAGCACGAGCAGGGCGAATACCAGACGGGTTGCGTCTTTCATGCGTGACCTTTCGGTAAACCGGGGATGGGATAACGACACGCCGCACGATTCGGGTGCCGATGGAAAAGGGTAAGGCATGCAGCGCGGGCCTGGCCAGCCACCTGATGGCAGGCGTTCAGGTATGGAATGGCCAGAACATCGGGATCAGCCATACCGATAGCGCGCAGAACAGGGCGATCAGGGGAATGCCCACTTTCATGAAATCGGTGAAGCGGTAGCCGCCGGCGTAATAGACCATGGTGTTGGTGGGATAGCCGACCGGCGTCGCGAAAGACGTCGCCGCGGCGAAGGCGACGGCCACCACGAAGGGTGTCGGGCTGACGCCAATGGCATGGGCGACGGAAATGGCGATGCCGACCATGAGCACCACGGACGGGTTGTGTCCCATCAGTTCGGTCAGCAGGGCGGTCAACAGGTAGACCAGCAGCAGTGCGGCCAGCGGATGATGCGGGCCGATCAGACCCATGGCGCCATCGACCACGGCCTGGGAAAGACCGGTTTTCTCGATTGCCGTGCCCAGCGGCAGGATGGCGCCGAGCAGCACGATGATCTTCCAGTCCATGCCTTCGTACACGTCGCGGGTGCCGAAACAGCCTGTCAGCGCCATGGCTGCCGCGCCGCTGACGGCAGCGATGGGGATCGGCAGCCATTTGAGGCCCGACACCAGCACTACCGCAGCCAGGATCGCGACAGCCGTGACCGCCTTGCGCGGCAATGGACGCGGATTTTCACGCTGGCTGAGCACGATCAGGTTCTCGTCGCTGCGCAGTCTGGGCATGGTGGCTTCGTCCACCAGCACCATCAGCACGTCGCCAGCGGCCAGTGGCACATTGCTGAGCTTGTCGCGCAGGATGTGCCCGCGGCGATGGATGGCCAGCACCGTGGCCTCGTAGCGCCAGTTCAGCGAGGTCTCGCCAAGGCGGTGCCCTTCCATGGGACTGGCCGGTGCCACCATCACCTCGGCCATCACGCGCGGCTTTTCATCCCGGCTGCGCACGTAACGCGCTTCCGGGGCATTTTCCAGATGCGCCTGGTCGCGGAAGTTCACGATCCTGTCCCAGCTGCCGCGGACCAGCAGTACATCTCCGGCCTCCAGTTTCTGTGAGCGTGGCGACCACATGCGCCGCTCGCCGCGCAACAGCTCGAGGGGATACACCCCGTGGTTCTCCCCCAGCACCGCGTCGGCGATGGTCTGGCCCAGCAGTGGCGATTTCTCGGTGACCCGCAGCTCGCTGACATATTTGCCCACGTCCTCGCTTTCCTGTTCAGGCAGGCGGCTTTCGTGCGGCAGCAGCCAGCGCCCGATCAGCATCAGGTAGACGATGCCGGCCACGGCCAGCATCGCCCCGAGTCCGGTGAATTCGAACACGCTGAAACCGGGCAGGCCGCCTTCGCGCGCCAGGCTGTCGGCCAGCAGGTTCGAGGACGTGCCGATCAGCGTACATACGCCGCCCATCTGCGCGGCAAAGGCCATGGGCATCAACACCCGCGATGGCGAGGTCCGGGTCTGCGCGCAAACGCGCAGGGTCAACGGCAGGAAGGTGGCCACCAGGGCGATGTTCTTGATGAAGGCGCCCAGCGGCGCGATTACCAGCATGATGGCGAGCGACAGCAACCAGGGCTTGCGGATACGGGTCAGCATGCGTGCCAGCGGCTCGAGCACGCCCGAACGTTCGATGCCAAGGCTCAGGGCGAACATCGCCGCCACGGTCACCGTGGCCTCGTTGCTGAAGCCGGCCAGCGCTTCGGCCGGGGTGACGATGCCGAGCACGGCCAGCACCGCCAGCGCCAACAGGGCCACCACGTCGATGCGCACCCGCTCACTGGCGAACATCGCCATGGCTGCGACCACTACGGCCACGGTGGCCCAGGCTTGCCAGTTCATGCATGTAGCCTGCGGTGGGAGATGCGGGAATCGGACACGGTGATCGATGCCATGCGGTTGTGGAAATCCAGGGCGTGTGACGTACCTGCGGGCGGGGCGGCATCCGCCGGGACAGCGCGCGGGGGGAAGGGCGATCTTCGCATACTCGGCAGGCGCGGTCGCACTGCCGTCTTCCGGCCGGCCGGCGGTTGTGGGAGCATGGGCCAGGGCGCCGGGCCCGTGCCTGTGCGTTGCTTCGGTCTGGTTTCGGCCTGCGGACACGCGTCATGGATCGTTACGAGCGCATTCTCACCTTGCACCGGCTGCTCAAGTCGGTGCGCTACCCTGTCTCGCTGTCGCGACTGATGGACGAGCTGTCGTGTTCGCGTGCCACCCTGTACCGTGACATCGCCTTCCTGCGTGATGCGCTCGGCGCGCCGGTCGAAAGCGCCGGCGGCGAGCAGGCCGCCTTCCGTTACGAGGCCGGTGAGGGGGAGCGCTTCGAACTGCCCGGATTGTGGCTGACCTCCGAGGAACTGTCTGCACTGATGGCCTTGCAGGCGCTGGTGCAGCGGTCCGATCCCGGGGTGCTTTCCGGCGCGCTTGCGCCGATCACCGCCAGGATCGAGAAACTGCTCGCCGACCATGCCGGCGGGCGCAGCCTCCCGGTCGAGCGTATCCGTGTCATCAACTACGGTTCGCGCAAGCTTGACCAGCATGCCTTCCGTGTCGTTGCAGGCGCCGTGCTGGAGCGTTCGCGCCTGCGCTTTCGTTATCGCGCACGTACCACCAATGCCGAAAGCCACCGGCTGGTCTCTCCGCAGCGGCTCACGCACTACCGCGACAACTGGTACCTGGATGCCTGGGATCACGACCGCGATGCATTGCGCAGTTTTGCAGTCGACCGCATCGTCGATGCGCATGCCGTGAACGAGCGGGCGCATGAAGTAGCCGACAGCGAGCTGAACGACACCCTGGCCTCCAGCTACGGCATTTTCGCCGGCACCCCCAAGGCCTGGGCCACATTGCGGTTTTCCTCGCATGCCGCACGCTGGGTGGCCGACGAGCACTGGCATTCGCAGCAGCAGGGGCAGTGGCTGGCGGACGGGCGCTACGAGCTCAAGCTGCCGTATTCCAATTCACGCGAACTGCTCATGGACGTGCTCAAGTACGGCCCCGATGCCGAGGTGGTCGCGCCGCCGCCGCTGCGCGAGGAAATGAAGATCCTCCTGCAGCTGGCACAGGGTGTGTACCAGGCACCACCGCAATGATGCAGGACGGGAAAATGACCGTCAGCGGGCCAGGATCCGGTACGCCGGATACCCCGGCACGTCGCCAACGTGGTACGCGCATCGGGCTGGCGCTGGGTTCCGGGGGCGCCAAGGGACTGACCTACATCGGCGTGATCGAGGAGCTGGAGCGACGCGGTTTCGAAATCACCGCGATCTCAGGAAGTTCCATGGGGGCCCTGATCGGTGGCATCTATGCCGCCGGAAAACTGGACGTATACCGTGACTGGGTGTGCTCCCTGGCGCGCAAGGATGTATTGCGGCTGGTGGACTGGACCCTGTCCGGTGGCGGGCTGATCAAGGGCGATCGCATCATCGCGACCTTGCGCAGCCTGATCGGCGAAATCGATATCGAGGATCTGCCGGTGGCCTACACCGCGGTGGCCACCGATATCGACCGTGGTCGCGAGATCTGGTTGACGCACGGACCGCTCTTCGATGCCATCCGCGCATCGATCGCCATTCCCTCGGTCTTCCGCCCCCACCGTATTGACGGGCGCCGGCTGGTTGACGGTGGCTTGCTCAACCCGTTGCCGGTGACGCCACTGCTTGGCGCATCCTGGGACTACATGGTGGCCATTGGTGTCAACGGCCCCGAGGAAACACTTGCCGATGCCGGGCATCACGACAAGGCCGAGGACGAAGCCGATGCGCAAGAGGCAAGCTACCGCAGGCGTTTTGCCGAATTCATGGCCCGGCTGATCCCCGGGGGCGAGGAAAAAAAGGACGAGCCAGGCCTGCTCGACTTGTTGAACCAGTCGCTGGACCTGATGCAGGCCAACCTGGCTCAGCTGCGTCTGGCCGCCTATCAGCCCGATCTGCTGATCGAAATGCCGGCCAACGTGGCGCTGGCCTACGAGTTTCACAGGGCCCGTGAACTGATCGAGCGTGGTCGCGAGCGTGCCGCTCAGGTGCTCGATCAATGGAAGCCGCATCACCTGCACGGCTCCCTGGCAGCTGTCGAAGACAGCGCGGGGGGCGCAGACTCGGGGAGTTAGCGTTCCTCGACCCCGGTACGCCGGGAGCGACGGATCAGCCAGGCCACCCCGCGCAGGTCGGAAATGCCAACCAGAGCGCGCCCCAGGTTGGTGTACTTGGAGCTGCCCGCGTGGCGCGCACGATGGTTGACGGGGACCGATTTCACCTTCCATCCGGCACGCTGCATCAGTGCCGGCAGGTAGCGGTGCATGTGGTCGAAATAGGGCAGGTCCAGGAAGGCCTCGCGCTCGAACAGCTTGATGCCGCAGCCGGTATCTGGGGTGGCGTCATGCAGCAGGCGGCTGCGCAGAGCGTTGGCAAAGCGCGAGCCGAGCCGCTTGCTGAGGGTGTCCTTGCGATGCACGCGCCAGCCGGCAAACAGCCGGATCTGCGGCTCCGCGGCATCACGTTCGGCCAGCAGGGCCGGAATGTCGGCCGGATCGTTCTGGCCATCGCCATCCAGGGTGGCGATCCAGGCGCCGCGCGCGGCCTTCACGCCGTTGCGCACCGCCGTGCTCTGCCCGCTCTGGCTCAGGTGATGCAGCACGCGCAGTTCCGGGTGCATGGCTTTCTGCGCCGCCAGGACCTCCCGGCTGTCGTCGCTGCTGCGGTCATCGACATAGATCACTTCGTACTCGACCTTGCCGCGCAGGGCGGCGGCAATCTCGGCCAGCAACGGCGGGATGTTGTCGCGCTCGTTGTAGACGGGCACGACCACGGAAAGTTCGGGCATGGGCTTGTTCCGCAACGGATCTGGCCGTGCATTATTGCGCATGCGCGCGCCGTGCGCAGGCCTGATGGCCGATGCCTGTAATCGAATGCACCGTATGCGGGTCTGCTTGCATGCCGGCATGTTGCCGGCGTTTCCTTTGTGAAGGAGAAACCCATGCAAGCCAATACCGTCCTCAAATCGACCCTGATCACCCTGCTGGCCGTCGGTGCGCTGGGCACTGCCGCCTCCGCGAGCGCGGGCGGCAAGATGGGCCACGGCAAGATGGTCAAGTGCTACGGCGTGAACGCGGCGTACAAGAATGATTGCAAGTCACCGGGCCATTCGTGTGCCGGACAGGACGCCAAGGCGCGCGACCCCAACGCCTTCATCGCCATGCCTGCCGGGCTTTGCGAGAAGCTGGCCGGCGGTTCCACCGAGCCTGCTGACAAGAAAGGCTGAAGTGATCCCGGCACAACACATGCAAGGCAGTCCGATTCCGGCCATGGCGGTCGGAGTCGGATTGCGTGCGCCTCATCATGATTGGGTGATGGACGAGCGCCCGTCGGTGGGGTTTTTCGAAGTGCACAGCGAGAACTTCTTCGCACCGGGTGGCCCGGGCCGGGAGTTGCTCGACAACCTGCGTGAGGATTACCCGATCAGCCTGCACGGTGTTGGTTTGTCCCTGGGGTCGGCCGATGCGCTCGATGCCGCCCACCTTGCGCAGCTGGCCTGCCTGGTTGCCCGGGTGCAGCCGGCGCTGGTGTCCGAGCATGTGTGCTGGGGCGCGTATGCGGGACGCCACTACAACGACCTGCTGCCCCTGCCCTATACCGAAGAGGCGCTGGACCTGATGGTGCAGCGGGTGCAGCAGGTGCAGGAAACGCTCGGTCGCACGATCCTGGTCGAGAATGTTTCCAGTTACATCCAGTTCACCCATTCGACCCTGCACGAATGGGAATTCCTGGCCGAACTGGCCCGGCGCAGCGGCTGCGGCCTGCTGCTGGACGTCAACAACGTCCATGTCAACAGCGTCAACCATGGCTTCGATGCACATGCCTTCCTCGCCGGCATACCGGGCAGTGCCGTGGGAGAGATGCACCTGGCGGGGTTCACGCGCAAGCATGGCCTGGGCGGAGACCTGCTGATCGACTCGCATAACCGGCGCGTGGACGAAGCGGTGTGGACGCTGTATGCCGAAGCCGTACGCCGCTTCGGCGCCAGGCCGACCCTGGTCGAATGGGACCAGGACCTGCCCGACTTCGAGGTTCTCCTCGACGAGGCCCGAATGGCCACGGAGCACATGCATGCCAATGCCACCCTCCCTGCGTGAACTGCAGCGCGACTTCGCCGATGCGCTGATCGAGGGCGAAGCGCCGGGGCTGGTCCCGTGGATTGCCGCGCGTGGCATCGATCCGCATGCGCGCCTGCGCATCTACCGCCATGCCGGCTACGCCATCCACGTCGATGCGCTGGAGGCGGTGTTCCCCGCCGTGCGGGCGCTGGTCGGTGAGGACAGTTTCGACGGCCTGGCCACGCGTTACACCGCGCGGCATGGCAGCACCAGCGGCAACCTGCAGCATTTCGGATGCGAATTCGCCGACTTTCTCGCCGCACAGCCCGAACTGGAAGGCTATGCCTGGCTGCCTCACGTGGCGCATCTGGAGTGGCTGCGCCAGGAGTCCCTGCTGGCAGCGCAGGCCACCGCGTCACCTGCATCGGTATGGCTGGAAGCCTTGCAGCAGGCCGGTGCCGGGGCGCTCTACGCGCATCTGCAGCCGCACGTGCGCTATCTGCAGGCGCCGCTCCCGGTGCTCGATGTCTGGCAATGGACCCGGCATCCGCAACAGGCGGCTCCGGACCTTCAGGGCCCCGCGCAGCATGTGCTGCTGTGGCGCCATGACACCCGTGTCGAGATGCAGGCCGTCAGCGCGTCAAGCGGGGCCTTCCTTGCCGCGGTCCTCGCGGGTCGCGACCTCGCCGATGCCTTGCCTGGCGGCGCCGGGGTACTGGAAACATGCATCGCACCGCTGATCGAACACGGGCTGCTGGCCCGCATTGTCACCACGCCGGCACCGCCGGCCCGCTCGGAGACCTGACATGAACCGATCCGCCCTGAGCCTTTGGGTGCACACCACCGCATTGCTGGACAAGGGACTGTCGCCGCTGGTGCTGCTGCTGTTTCGCCTGTCTGTGGCCATTGCCTTCTGGCGTGCCGGCGTGGTCAAGTTCGACGATCCGTACGGCACCCACTACCTGTTCAGCGAGGAATACCAGGTGCCGTTGCTGTCCGCTTCGGTTGCGGCATGGCTGGCGACCTGGACCGAACTGGTGATGCCCTGGTTCCTGGTGCTCGGGCTGGCCATGCGCCCGGTGGCGGCCTACATGTTCGTCTACAACCTGATCGCCGTCATTTCCTATCCTGCGCTGTGGCCGCACGGGTTCTGGCACGGTCTGATCGGCAACGATTTCTCCGATCACAAGGCCTGGGGACTGATGCTGCTGGCACTGCTGGCCTGGGGCGCGGGTCGCTGGTCGCTGGATGCGGTGCTGGCGCGCCTGGTGCACAGGAGCAATCACAGCGCCTGAGCGGCTGCGCTGTGCAGTCTCAGGGCGCCAGAGGTGCGCGTGCGGGTGTGTTGGCCGGACCCTCGATGGCCTGCCGCCATGCCGTGGCAATGGCATGGAAGGGTGCGCGGCTGCCGCGGTTGGTGAGCAGGACCAGCGATCCCTTGCCCAGCGGCATTTCGCGTCCGACCCAGCCCTCACGCGTGAAGTTCCGGGCATGGGCAACGTGCTTGTGTGGCAGATACAGCACGGCCACCGGTTCGCCGTCACGGCGAGTGACCATGTGCATGGCGGGATAGGGTCCGACCAGGCAGAGATGCACATAGGTGGTACCGGCAGGAACCGGGCCGCGAAGCACGAGATGCCTTTGCGAGAAGTCCGCGTGCACTGCAGCAGCGGAAATGTCGCGTGTGAGATCGAGCGAGTCGATTTCAGGTGGCATGTGCGCCACGGCCAATGCCGGCAGCGTCTGCGCCTGCAGGTGGCGGTACAGCACCCCACCCGCACCCAGCGCGATCAGCACGCTGGCCGCGATCGCCAGCACACGTCGGGAGCCAAGGGCGAAGCGCCTGTGCACCGTGGTCTGGGCAAGGATGACATCATCGACCAGCCCTTCGGGCACCGAAATGCGCAATGCCGATTCGATCCTGGATTCGAAGTGCTGCGCCTGTTGCCAGGCCGCACGGCAGGGGACGCATTCGGCAAGGTGCGCTTGCATGGCTGCATCCATCACGCGTGGCATGGTTCCAAGGCGCCGTCGGAATTCAAGGCAGTTCATGCCGTACTCCTCCTTCTGCCTCGTTCAGCAGGGTCTTGAGCTGCTGGCGTGCGCGGAACAGCTGGGTCATCACCGCGCCAGGCTTGATGCCCAGCTCGGCAGCGATCTCATCGCAGGTCAGTCCGCCCAGGACCTGCAACAGCAGGGGTTCGCGATATTTTTCCGGCAATCGATACATGGCCTGTCGAAGTTCATCGGCCTGACCCTGGCGGACCGGGTCAGACCAGTTCGCCTGATCGGCCACGTTCTCCTGCAGTTCCACGATATCGAGCCGTTTGCGTTCGTACACGCGGGCATGCTCGCGGCGCAGGATGGTCAGCAGCCAGGGCTTGGCGGCCCTGGCATCGCGCAGGGCCTTGAGGTTCTTCCATGCCCGCAGCAGGGTTTCCTGGACCAGGTCCTGGGCCAGGGCCTCATGTCCGCACAGCCACCAGGCAAAGCGGTACAGATCCGCGGCATGGGCGCGGGTCAGGGCCTCGAACTGGCGCTGGCGAGTATTCACATCCTCTAGGACCGGGCCGGACCGATTCATCTTTCACCCCTGCCCGCGGCAGACGGTCGCAGGCATGTCAGCGCATCTTGCCGAGGATGCCGTCCAGTTCGTCCAGGCTGTGGTAATGGATCACGAGCTTGCCCTTGCCGCCGCGTCCGTGGTCAAGCTTCACGCGGGTGGCGAAGCGTTCGGAAAGTTCGTTTTCCAGCCGCTCGACATCGGCATTGCGCGGTGCCGGTTTGGCCGGGCGCGTGTTCTTGCCGGCATCAGCCAGGGCGCGGCGTGCGGCTTGTTCAAGTTCGCGCACCGACCATCCCAGGCGCGCAGCCTGTCGGGCAAGCGGCTCGGCCAGGTCGGCATCCAGCGTGAGCAGGGCCCGCGCATGGCCCATTTCGAGCTTGCCTTCGTCGAGCAGTTCACGAATGGCCTCGGGCATGTCCAGCAGCCGCAGCAGGTTGGAAACCGCCGCGCGGGAACGCCCGACGGCCTGCGCCGCCTGCTGGTGGGTCAGCTCGAACTCGTCGATCAGGCGCCTGAGCGCATGGGCTTCTTCCAGCGAAGTCAGTTCCTGGCGCTGGATGTTCTCGATCAACGCCATGGCCAGCACCGACTGCTCGGGCACGTCGCGCACCAGGGCGGGCAAGGTGTCGAGTCCGGCCTTCTGTGCGGCGCGCCAGCGCCGTTCGCCGGCGATCAGTTCGTAACGGTTGCGACCGATGGTGCGTACCACCACCGGCTGGATCAGGCCCTGGGAACGGATCGAGTCGGCCAGTTCGTTCAGTGCATCCTCGTTCCAGTGCTGGCGGGGCTGGTACTTGCCCGGCGTGATGTGCTCGATCGGCAGCTTGCGCAGTTCGCCCTCGGCGTGATTGTTCGTCGCACCGGAGGCGGCATCATCACCGCCCAGCAGGGCGTCGAGGCCGCGCCCGAGTCCACGTTTCTTGGCCGCCATGATGCGTGCTCCTAGTTCGTTGCCGCCGCGGCGGTCTGCGCGTTGCGCTCGCGGCGGATCATTTCGCCGGCCAGCCCGAGGTAGGCAATGGCGCCGCGCGAGCTGCGGTCGTAGATATTGATCGGCTGGCCGTGACTGGGTGCCTCGGCCAGACGCACATTGCGCGGAATGATCGAACGCAGCACCTTGTCGCCGAAGTGTTTGGTCAACTGGGCGGACACTTCGTTGCCGAGGTTGTTGCGCACGTCGTACATGGTGCGCAACAGGCCCTCGATCTGCAATCGGGGATTGAGCCGCTGCTGCACGGCGCGCACGGTGTCGATCAGGCTGGTCAGGCCCTCCAGCGCGAAGTATTCACACTGCACGGGAATCAGCAGGCCGTCGGCCGCCGTCAGCGCGTTGAGGGTGAGCAGATGCAGCGAGGGCGGGCAGTCGATGAGGATCGTGTGGTAGCGATCGCCCAGTCCAGCCAGTATCTCGGCCAGCCGCGATTCGCGTGCCAGTGCGTCCATCAGCTTCAGCTCGGCGGCGGTGAGATCACCGTTGCCGGGCAGCAGGTCGAAGCCCGATTCAGTGCCGACGATGGCCGCCTCGATGGAAGCTTCCTCCAGCAGAACGTCGCAACCGTTGGGGCGTACGGCATTCTTGTCCACGCCCGAAGCCATGGTGGCATTGCCCTGCGGGTCGAGGTCGACCAGCAGCACCTTGCGCCGCGCTTCGGCCAGCGAAGCGGCGAGGTTGACGGCGGTCGTGGTCTTGCCCACGCCACCCTTCTGATTGGCGATCGCGATGATGCGCGTCATGCTCCCCTCGTCTCCCATCCTGCCGTCCTGCTGGCGGTGCCAGCATGTGGTTTGTCCGCATCCGGGATGTCGAAGCGTACCATCACGCGGCGCCGGATCGCGCCAGCACCAGCAGATGGCGTCGTGCATCAAGGCCGGGCACCGCGAGGGCATGTTCCTCCAGCAGCCGGAATCCGTCCGGCAGTGCGTCCAGCTCGGGTCCGGGCCGTCGCCCCTTCATCGCCAGCCAGCGGCCGTTTCCGGCCAGCAGGTGCCCGCCCCAGGCCAGCATGTCGGGAAGGCTGGCGAAGGCGCGTGCGGTGATGCAGTCGAAACTGCCCTGCATGTCCTCCACGCGCGCCTGCACGGCCTGGACATGCTGCAGGCCGAGCGCACGTACGGCTTCACGTTGAAAGCGCGTCTTCTTGCCGTTGGCGTCGACCAGTGTCACGGCCAGGGAGCGATCGGCAATCGCCAGGACCAGACCGGGCAGTCCGGCGCCGCTGCCGAGGTCGGCGAGGGTCCTGCCCCGGACATGCGGCAGGATGGCAAGCGAATCGAGCAGGTGGCGGGTGACCATCTGCGAGGCATCGCGTACCGCGGTGAGGTTGTAGGTCCGGTTCCAGCGGGCCAGCAATTCCAGATAGTCGAGCATGCCCTGCACTGCATTGTCAGGCAGCGTCAGGCCGAGGGATGCCATGCCGTGCTCGAGTTGACGCTGGAGTGTGGCGCGATGCATGCGCGGTGCCGGTCGGGTTCAAGGAACGGACAAGTATCCCTTCCGCCGTGCGGCTTGGCCAGTGCGCGAGTCAGGCGTCGGCGTCCAGGCGCACGCGCGTGACCAGGATGCCATGCTTGCCCAGCGCGGCATTGAGGTCGCGCTTGAGAAACGCGTTGCAGGCTGCACCATCGGGCAGTGCGGCCAGCTTTGCAGCAGCCTGGCGATAGCGTGCATGGATCATCGCTTCGGCCTGCTCGATCACGGCATCGGCCCGCTCGGGTTCGAGCACCTGCCAGAAGACCGTGCCACGCGGAAGCCCGGTTTCGGTGCCGGTCTTCAGGATGTGCCCGGCGAGGCTGATGCGATGGGTGACCTGTTCGATCACGGGCCAGATCCAGTGGGTGCCCGGCCGCAGCAGGCGCGGGGCCGAGTGACCGAGGCGGCGCAGGGTGTACACCTGTCCTTCCGGGATCCGCTTGATGGACATGCCCAGAGTCAGCGCACTGCATGCGAGCAGGATGGCCAGGGCAATGGAGGCGGACATGTCGTTACGAATCCTGAACTTGAGCTGTACTTTTGATGATGGATTGCAGATCAGGGTATATCGTCCTGATCCATGATGGATTAATTTTAATTTAACGGCAAGCGGAATTTCCGTGATCCATGCCACCAGTTTGCACGTCAAACGGGCGAAACCGGGTCCGTCGAAGGCCCGATACAGGCTGCTGCGGGGGCAAGGCAAAGGCGTCGGGGCGTACAATCGGCGGGCATACCCCCATACGCACCCTGGAGCTGCCATGCGCTATCCCGCTACCCGCATGCGACGCATGCGACGTGACCCCTTTTCCCGCGCCCTGATGCGCGAGACGGTACTGACGCCAGCCGACCTTGTTCTGCCGGTGTTTGTGCGCGATGGCCGGGGCGTGCGCGAACCGGTGCCGTCCATGCCCGGCGTGGAGCGCCTTTCGATCGACGAGCTGCTGCGCGTGGGCGAGCAGGCCCTGACACTTGGCATCCCCGCACTGGCCCCGTTCCCGGTGCCCGACCCTGGGGTCAAGAGCGAAGATGCCGCCGAGGCATTCAACCCGGACAGCCTGATGCAGCGCGCCATCCGGGCGCTCAAGGAGACGTTGCCGGAGCTGGGCCTGATCTGCGATGTGGCGCTGGACCCCTACACCACGCATGGGCAGGACGGACTGATCGATGCATCCGGCTATGTGCTGAACGACGAAACCGTCGCGGTGCTGGTGCGCCAGGCGCTGGCCCAGGCCGAGGCCGGTGCGGATTTCGTGGCGCCCTCGGACATGATGGACGGGCGCATCGGCACGATTCGCGAGGCGCTCGAGTCGGCCGGCCACGTGCATACCCGCATTCTGGCCTATTCGGCGAAATACGCCTCCAGCTTCTACGGGCCGTTTCGCGACGCGGTCGGTTCGGCAGGCAACCTGGGCGGAGGCGGCAAGCACACCTATCAGATGGACGTGGCCAACAGCGACGAGGCCCTGCGCGAGGTGGAACTCGATCTCGCCGAGGGGGCCGATGCGGTGATGGTCAAACCCGGCCTGCCGTACCTGGACGTGGTGCGCCGCGTGAAGGATGCCTTCGGCGCGCCGACCTTCGTCTACCAGGTCAGTGGCGAGTACGCGATGCTGCGTGCGGCCTTCGCCAACGGCTGGCTGGACGAGCGCGCCTGCGTGCTGGAATCGCTGACCGCGATCAAGCGCGCCGGCGCCGACGCCGTGCTGAGTTATTTTGCACTGGACGCGGCGGCATGGCTGCACGAGGCATGAGCGGCATGGTGGCGTGATCAGCTCGGGGAAGTCCCGGCCGGTGCGTCCTTGTCGTCCGGGTGCGGGGGCGGCGTGATGGAATCGGGGAGTCGGTGATGCAAAGCGGACATGTGCTTCAGACTGCGGTGGTGTTCCTGCTGGCCACCGTACTGGTGGTGCCGCTGGTGCGCCGTTTCCGGCTTGGTGCGGTGCTGGGGTTTCTGCTCGCCGGCGTGGCGATCGGGCCGCATGTGCTGGGCCTGGTGAAGGACGCTGCGCGGGTGGCGCAGATCTCCGAACTGGGCGTGGTGTTGATGCTGTTCGTGATCGGCCTGGAGCTCTCGCCCTCGCGGCTTTGGGTCATGCGCCGCTCGGTCTTCGGTGCCGGACTGATCCAGGTGCTGGGCTGCGGAACGGCGCTGCTGGCGGTGGCTCATTTCGGCTTCGGCATGTCCCTGCGTGCATCGGTCCTGGTGGGTGCCGCACTGGCGCTGTCGTCGACCGCATTCGGCCTGCAGGTCCTGGCCGAACGCAAGGAGGCCGGAAGTGCCTACGGACGGCAGGCCTTCGCCATCCTGCTGTTCCAGGATCTGGCGGCGATACCGCTGATCGCCGCCGTGCCGCTGCTCGGCAGTGCCGGGATGGTTGCGCACGGATCGATCGGCAGCGGCGCGCTGCGGGTGGTCGGCAGCATCGTGCTGGTGGTGGTTGGTGGGCGCTATCTGCTGCGTCCGCTGTTTCGCATCGTCGCGCGCACCGGTATCCAGGAGGTATCCACCGCCACGGCGCTGCTGGTGGTAATGGGGACGGCCTGGGTGATGGAACTGGCCGGTGCCTCGGCCACACTCGGGGCGTTCCTCGCTGGCGTGCTGCTGGCGGACTCGGAATACCGGCACGAACTGGAATCGCACATCGAGCCCTTCAAGGGTCTGCTGCTGGGCCTGTTCTTCATCAGCGTCGGCATGAGCGTGGACCTGGGCTTGCTGTATGCATCGCCCTGGCTGGTCGTGGCGCTGGTGACGGGATTGCTGCTGGTCAAGGGTGTGTTGCTGTGGCCGTTGGGCCGCTGGATCGGCAGGCTCGATGCGGGCGATGCCCTGCGCATGACGGTGCTTCTGGCCAGTGGCGGCGAGTTTGCCTTCGTGCTGTTGAATCTTGCGCTGGGCGAGCAACTGCTGAGCGCGCACCAGCGCAATCTGCTGGTATTGGTCATCAGCCTGTCGATGGCCCTGATGCCCCTGCTGGTGACCGTTCTCGCGCGACTGTCGCGTGCCCGCAGTGCGCCGGCGGCCCCGGCCTACGAGGCCATCACGGCCGACGCACCGCGTGTCATCGTGGCCGGTTTCGGAAGGGTCGGACAGATTGTCGCGCGTGTGCTCAGGGCGCAGCACATACCGTTCGTGGCGCTGGAGCCCTCGGTGGAACAGGTCGAGCTGGTGCGGCGCTTCGGCGGCACCTCGATCTTCTTCGGCGACCCGGCGCGTGCGGACCTGCTGCGTGCGGCCCAGGCCGACAAGGCCGAGGTGCTGGTGCTGGCGACCGAGGAT
Organism: Rhodanobacteraceae bacterium; assembly: GCA_027019085.1. Classification (GTDB taxonomy): domain Bacteria; phylum Pseudomonadota; class Gammaproteobacteria; order Xanthomonadales; family Rhodanobacteraceae; genus Oleiagrimonas. Next base: position 70,758 of record JALUXG010000042.1, read on the forward strand.
CCTCAGGCCAGCCTGCGTACCGCACGCGTGGTGCGCCGGCATTTCCCGCATTTGAAGATCGTTGCCCGCGCCCGCAACCGTCAGCATGCCTACCGGCTGCTGGATCTGGGGATCGACGACCCGGTGCGTGAAACCTTCCATTCCAGCCTGGTGCTCACCCGCCAGGCGCTGACCGGGCTGGGTACGGACGAGGCCGAGGCACAGCGTCTGGTGCAGCGGTTCCAGGCCCATGACGAGGCGTTGCTGCGGCAGCAGTATCTGGTCTATGACGACGAGACCGCCCTCATACAGACCACCCGCGAGGCCCTGGGGGACCTGGAGAAGCTGTTCGAGGCCGATCATGCGGATGCCCCGCGGAGCCACCCGGCCAGCCGCGCTTGAAGCTTGTTCAGTCGGCTGCGGGGTGGCGCAGGGTCTGGCGCACGCCGGGTACTTCCGAACCCCGCGATTCCAGTTCGACCGCGACATCGAGATAGCCCAGTTCATGGGCCAGATCGCTGGCGGTACGTCCGCCGGCATCCACCGCCGCCCGAGATGCACCCTGGGCCAGCAGCAGACGGGCCGCGCCGATCAGCATGTGCATGGCGCAGGCATGCAGGGGCGTGATGCCGTGGCGGTCGGCATGGCGCGGGTCCGCGCCGGCTTCGAGCAGCGCCGGAACCAGTGCGCCGATATGGGTCGCGTCACAGGGCGTGCCCGGTCTGGCGTGTGCGCCGAGCAGCAGCAACAACGGGGTGCGGCCGTCCTGGTCGGCAAGACGGGCATCGGCGCCGTTGTGCAGCAGCAGGTCCAGCATGCGTCGTGCACGCAGGCTGTCGCGGCCGGCGAAACAGAACTGTGCCGCCGGGTGCAACACCCCGCGGCCGTACATGTCCTGCACATGGATGTCAGCGCCGGCAGCCAGCATCAGCCGGACGATATCGACATGGCCGCGGGCCACCGCCAGCATCATGGCCGTGGTGCGGCCGGGCAGGGGCTGGTCGATCTGCGCACCGCTGTCCAGAAGCAGCGAGACGATGTCGGCACGGCCGGCGTTGGCTGCCGCGGCCAGCGCGGTCACGCCCGAGCGTGCGCTCAGTGTCAGGTCGGCGCCGTGCTCGATCAGCACGCGCACGGTATCGGCATGCCCCATGCCCGCCGCACGCAAAAGTGCGCTGGCGCCCTGGCTGTCGCGGCTGTCGGCTGCAAAACCCAGTTCCAGCAATTTGCAGACCGCTTCGTTGTCCCCGGTGGCGGCCGCCGCGGGCAGGTCGCTGGCGCGCAGCGGTCTGTGCGGCAGTGGCCAGGCATCGTCCCAGCGCAGCCAGCGTGTCCATTCCGGACGATCCTGGTCAAGCGCAGCGCCCAGAGGTGTCTCATTGTTGGCTGCGGGGGATTCGGGGTCGGCGCCGGCGCTGATGAGTGTCCGGATCTGCGGCAGTGGATGTGGGTGCTGCAGGGCGGCGTGCAGGGGTGTGCGGCCGGTGGCGTCCTTGACGTTCGGATTGCACCCGAGCGCGAGCAGGGCTTCGACCACGCCGGTCTGGCCCCCGGCTGCGGCCAGGTGCAACGGAGTCATGCCGTCGCTGTTGGCGGCAAACGGGTCGGCACCCGCATCGAGCATGCGCAGCGCCAGGCGACCGGTATCGGGATGTCGCGGCGCCGCGGCCAGCGTCCGCGCCAGGCGGGCGCCGCCGGCACAGCTCGCGCCGCGGTCAAGCAGTTCATGGATCGCGGCGGCACTGTCCGGAAGGGCATCCAGCAGTGCATCGAGCAATGGGGTGCCATCGGCCAGTGGGGCATCGGGCACCAGTCCATGCTGGAACAGCCAGCGCCGGGCCGGGGCGCTGGCATCGGCCAGGACCAGATAGATATGGGCCCGTTCCGTTTGCGCCCATTCGCGCACGCGGCGGGAGAATGTCGCGGCAATGGCCCAGTGCCCGTAGCGCAGGGCATCGGCCAGATGGTCGGGCGTGTCGGCGCCGGGCTCGGGCCCGGTACTCATGTCGAGATTGGCCGGCAGTGGGGTTTCCGGATCCATCAGTGCAACCAGGTCCCAGCGACCGGTGGATGCGGCGTGATCGAGCGCGTGGCGGTTGTCGTCGTCTGCAGCACGTGGATCGGCGCCGAGATCGAGCAATGCGCGCACGATCTCCCCGCGGGTACGCGGTGACTGGCAGGCGAGCAGGAGCGCGTCGCGACCGTGCTTGTCGCACAGGTCAACCCGCGCCTGCGCGGCAGCGAGCACGTCGACCACACCGATGGCGCCGGACCGGGCCGCTTCCATCAGTGCCGTGGTGCCGTGGGAATCGGCGGCGTCGACATCGATGCCTGCGGCGACGAGTGTCCGGGCGATCTCGGTGTGTCCTTCCAGCGCGGCGGCCATCAGGGCATTTCGACCCAATGCGTTGGTCCGGGTCAGCGAGGCCTTGTGGCGAAGCAGGAGCTGCACGCCGGCGGGATCGTCCTCGGGGATGCCGCTGGCGGCAAGCAGGGCTGGCTCTCCCTGGTCGGTATCGGGGCGTGCGCCATGTTCGAGAAGAAAACCGGCCAGGGTCCAGTTGGCGGCCCGGCAGGCGGTTGCCAGTGGCGTGAGCCCGGCGCGATTGAGTGCGTTCGGATCGGCCTCGGCATCGACCAGCATCGCTGCCACGGCCGCCTCGACGCTGAGCGCTGCGCCATGCAGCGGTGTGTTGCCGTCGGCATCGGCGACGCAGGGATCAGCGCCGTTCGCCAGCAAGGTCATCACGGTCTCGGCGCGCCCGTGGTAGCTGTCGCGGGTGGCGGCAAGCAGGGGTGCAAGGCCGCCGTGCATGCGATTGAGGTCGGCGCCGTGCGCGATCATCGCCCGCAACACCCGGGTATCGTTCATCAGCACGGCCAGGATCAGGGCCGGCCGCTGGTCCGGTTCCTCCGGGTCGGGGGCGGCATGCGGATCGGCGCCGGCCTCCAGGCATGCCAGCGCCGTCTCCACCTGGCCGCCACGCACCGCTTCCAGCAGGGCCTGGTCGAGCGAGGCATCCGCGATGTCCATCACGGGCAGGGTGGCCGCATCGACCGCTTCGACAGGCTTGTCTGCAGACCAGTCCTCGTCGGCGCGGGCAGGCTGGTCTTCCAGCTCCTCGTTGTCGGATCGGGGGGTATCCACGCTATGTGTTCGACCGACCACCAGTGCCATGCACGCCGGTAGCAGCAGCATCCCGAAGATCAGCAGCCCTTGTACCTGCAGCGATGCAGGCAGGATGTCCGGCCGGCGGCCGAGGACCAGGGCACCCAGTACGCTGGTGAGCAGTCCCAGGGATACCGGAAGGTAGTGGCTGAAGAAGCGGTCCTCGCCGGCTAGGTAGGGTGCCTTGCGGAAACCGTTCCGAAGGCGTGTGCGCAGTGTCCTTGCCTGGGGTGTGTCACGGTCAAGCAGCAGCAGCCCGAAGACCGGCCAGGGTCGCCACAGCACCGCGATGGCCCCGGCCAGTGCCGTCGATACCAGCAACGCTGTGCCCAGGGATGGGTTCGACAGGAAGCGATCCAGCGGCCACACCACGAGAACCTGCAGCAGGGCGGCATACGCCAGGTAGACGAGCAGGCCGGCCAGCAGCCGCAGCATCCATGCCCGCAGTGTCGTGCGCGTGCGCAAGGCGGCAAAGGCGCTTGCAAACAGCGGACCGGCTAGCAGCAGCGTCCACGTCCGCTGCGGTGCCGGCAACCAGGCAGACAGGCCGACGAGGACCAGTGCGCCAGTCAGGCCTGGCAGGAGATGCGGCAGGGAGACATGGCGGGCAGGGGTCGGGGGCATGCTTTGTTCGGACCGATGGCGTTGCGCGCACGATACTACGCGTCAGGTTCCCGCGGTTTCATGCCACGTCTGGCGGGCGACCCGGTGGAAGCTGCAGATGCCAGCCCTGCAGGCGCAGGTTGTCCAGCACGGTGCCGGCATCCTGGTGGGGAAGTTTGCGCTTGCGGTCCAGGTCCAGTTCCAGCACAGCGCGCAAGTGGCCCAGTTTTTCGCGCAGTGTGGCGGGCACATCGTCGATTCGTTGCGGGCGGTCGAGCCACAGGTAGGCTCCGCTCCGCTGCTGGCTGGCGTAGACGTGGCAGTGCATGAAGGCTCTCTGGTGTGCGTGCAATCGGCACCTGGGTCCTCAGGACGGGGATGATGCCCGACCTGAAAGACACTTGCATTCGGCGACAACAGTCGTCAAAGTTTCGTTACGAACTTCAAACATCTGTATGAAAGGCGCGTGACCGAAGGGCGCGCGTCGCCGCCACGCAACGCGATCGATCGCAGGAGAGCCACCATGTCGATGAGAACCTCGTTCACCCAGGTAGCACGTCCGTTGGCGTTTGCCGCTCTGGCGGTAGCTGTCAGCGCCGCCCTGGTCACGCCGCGCACCGCCCAGGCGAGTGCGTTCCAGTTGAAGGAAAACAGCGCCAAGGGGCTGGGCCGCGCGTTCGCGGGCTCGGGCGCTGCCGCTGGTGATGCTTCGGTAGTGGTCAACAACCCGGCAGCCATGACCCTGCTCAAGGGTACGGTGGTGCAGGCTGACGTGACGGCGATCAATTTCAGCGCGCGTTTCAGCGGTTCGGCAACCGACGCCTTCGGCCGGCCGCTCAGCGGCGGTGACGGCGGTGATGCCGGCACCACGATTCCTGTACCGGCGTTCTTCGCCGCCACCCAGATCAACGACCGCGTGCATCTGGGCTTCGGTCTCAGCGCGCCGTTCGGTTTCCGCACCAATTACGACTACGGCTGGGTCGGCCGCTACAACGCCCTCAAGTCCGATTTCCAGTCGGTGGCGGCAACCTTCTCCGGATCCTACGATCTGACCGACGATTCACCGTGGGTGCAAGTTTCATTGCCCAGCGCACCAAGGCCGAACTGACCTCGGCCATCAACTTCAATACCGTCGGTCTGGGCATGATCCAGCAGGGGGTCGCTGCCGGTGCGATACCGCCTGCCCAGGCAGCGGCCTACATGGCCCAGGTCAATGCCGTGGTGCCACCGGGCACGGATGGCATTGCACGCATCAAGGGCAACGACTGGGGTTACGGTTGGCAGTTGGGCGCCTTGTGGAAGATCACCGACAAGGACAGTCTCGGGTTCAACTACCATTCGAAGATTTCCAACACCCTGACCGGCAACGCGACGTTCACCGTCCCGGCCAACGTGACCGCATTGCTGAGCAGCCCTCAGATCCAGCCACTGCTGGCCGGTAGCGGCGGGGTGCCGTTCACCGACACCACCGGTTCGGCGGGATTCACCACGCCGGCCTTTGCCAGCCTGAGCTACTGGCACCAGGATGAAAAGTACGGCTTCGGTGTCGATGTGGGTTGGACCAAGTGGAGCACCTTCAAGGACCTGCGTGTGCGCTACAACAATCCGGCACAGCCAGATTCAGTCGAAGTCTTCGACTGGAAAAACACCATATTTGCCTCGCTGGGCGGAGAGTACTATGTCAATGACAAGCTCACCCTGCGCGCGGGCATAGCCACCGACAGGTCGCCTGTCAGCGTGGCGCATCGCGATCCGCGCGTGCCCGATGCTGATCGTCGCTGGATCACCCTTGGCCTCGGTTACAAGCCGACGCCCAAGCTGGACTTCAACGTCGGCTATGCGCATATCTTCGTCAGCAAGGCCCGGATCGACAATCTCAGCCCCACCAACGATCGTCTGGTCGGCAACTTCAAGGACAAGGGCAACCTGCTTTCGTTCTCGGTGGCCTACCACTACTGATCGATCTGCGTAGATCGGCCCGGTCATGGGCCAGAAAAACCCCCGCATCGTTGCGGGGGTTTTTCGTTGGCGCTTGTCGTGGGTGCGACAGTCTGCGAGTTCGGGTCCGTAGCGGCGAGCTGAATCCATCGGGGCAGCCCGCGCACCCAGGATGCCTGCTCAATCGCCAAGCATCATCAGGCTCGCATTGCCGCCTGCTGCCGTGGTATTGACCGTCAGCACCCGCTCGGTGGCGAAACGCAGCATGTAGTGCGGACCGCCGGCCTTGAAGCCGGTGCCGGACAGGCCCTCGCCGCCGAACGGCTGCACGCCGACGATGGCACCGATCTGATTGCGATTGGCATAGCAGTTGCCCACCCGGACGTGCTTTTGCACGTAGGCAATGGTGTCGTCGATGCGGCTGTGGATGCCCAGGGTCAGGCCGTAGCCGGTACGGTTGATCTGATCGAGCACCTTGTCCAGCTCGCCCGACTTCCAGCGCACCACATGCAGGATGGGGCCGAATTCCTCGCGCTCGAGGATGTCCAGCGACGGGATCTCGAAGGCGTGCGGTGCCAGGAAGGTGCCGTGGCCGGTGCGTTCCGGATCCAGCGGCGCCTTGCGGATCAGCTTGGCCTCGCGCAGCATGCGGTCGACGTGTTTTTGCAGTCCATCCAGCGCTTCGTGGTCGATCACGGGGCCGACATCGGTGGACAGCAGGCCCGGGTCGCCAACTTCCAGTTCGTCGATGGCGCCGGCCAGCATCTCGATCACGCGGTCGGCGACATCGTCCTGAATGAACAGGATGCGCGCCGCCGAGCAACGCTGCCCGGCCGAGCCGAATGCCGAGGTCATGACGTCCTTGACCAGTTGCTCGGGCAGTGCCGAGGAGTCGGCGATCATGGCGTTCTGGCCACCGGTCTCGGCGATCAGTGCGGCGATTGGCCCCTTGCGTGCGGCCAGCGTCCGGTTGATCAGCCAGGCGGTTTCGGTCGAGCCGGTGAAGGCGACGCCGGCGATCCGCGGATCACGGGTCAGCGCAGCACCGACCGAGGCACCGTCGCCGGGGATGAATTGCAGGACCTGTTCGGGAATGCCGGCCTGGTGCAGCAGCTGCACGGCCGCATGGCCGATCAGCGAGGTCTGTTCGGCGGGTTTGGCGATGACCGCGTTGCCGGAAAGCAGCGCGGCCATCACCTCGCCGACGAAGATCGCCAGCGGGAAATTCCACGGGCTGATGCATACGAACACGCCGCGTCCGTTGAGGAACAGGCGGTTGGTCTCCCCGGTCGGGCTGGGCAGGTCTTCGGGCTGGCCGAAAAGCTTGCGCGCCATGGTCGCGTAGTAGCGGCAGAAATCGGCTGCCTCGCGAACTTCGGCGATGGCGTCGGGCAGCGTCTTGCCGGCCTCGCGTACGCACATCGACACGAAGCGCCCGCGTTCGGCCTCGATCATCTCGGCCGCGCGCTCGGCGATCTGCGCGCGCTTTTCGGCGGGCTCGCGGTCCCAGTCCGGCTGGGCGGCCACGGCGTTGGCAATCGCCAGGTCGACAGTGGCCGGATCGCCGCCGATCCAGTGCCCGACCACGCGGCGATGGTCGGCAGGATCGGTGACCTCGACCCGCTCACCGGCGGCTGTTGCGCCGGGAACCAGCGGTGCGGCGTGCCATGGCCCCGGGTGTGCCTGGACCGCTTCGGCCAGCTGCCGCAGTTCGTCTTCGTTGGAGAAATTCACGCCCATGGAATTTCTTCGCTGCTCTCGGTAGATGTCGATCGGCATCGGGATGCGCGGATGGACGAAGGTACGGAAACCGCGTACGGTTTCGCAGGGATCGGCCACCAGTTCGTCCACGCTCACCGACGCGTCGAAGATGCGGTTGACAAAGGAGGTGTTGGCGCCGTTTTCCAGCAGCCGGCGCACCAGGTAGGGCAACAGGTCCTCGTGGCTGCCGACCGGTGCGTAGACGCGGCAGGGCACGTTCAGCTTGTCCTTGCCGATCACTTCCGCGTAAAGATCCTCGCCCATGCCGTGCAGGCGCTGGAATTCAAACGGCCGACCCGCCGCGACATGGTGCACCCAGGCAATGGTGTGCGCATTGTGGGTGGCGAACTGCGGGTAGATCATGTCGACGCCGACATCCAGCAGTCGCCGCGCGCAGGCCAGGTAGGCCACGTCGGTATTGGGCTTGCGTGTGTAGACCGGGTAGCCGGACAGTCCCTGTTCCTGCGCCCGCTTGATCTCGGTGTCCCAGTAGGCGCCCTTGACCAGGCGGATGAACCAGCGACGGCCGTGCCGGCGGGCCATGGCGGCAAGCCAGTCGATCACCGCCGGTGCGCGCTTCTGGTAGGCCTGCACGGCCATGCCCAGTCCGTTCCAGCCTTCCAGCGATGGATGTGCAAAGACGTAGCCGGTCACGTCCAGCGACAGATCCAGGCGGTCGGCTTCCTCGGCATCGACGGTCAGTGCAATGCCATGCTGCATGGCCATCTGTGCCAGTTCCAGCAGCCTTGCACCCAGCTCCTTGCGTACCCGCTCGCGCTTGCTGAATTCGTAGCGCGGATGCAGGGCCGAGAGCTTGACCGAAATCGATGGCGCCTCGACAAGATTGCCGGCATCCGGGTCCTTGCCCAGGGCCACGATGGCGTCGCGGTAGGCCTGCTGATAGCGCTCGGCATCGGCCTGCGTCAGGGCAGCTTCACCGAGCATGTCGAAGGAATAGCGGTAGGGGCGGTTGGCCTTGCGGTCGGCACGTTCCACCGCTTCGTCGATGCGCCGGCCCATCACGAACTGCTTGCCCATGATGCGCATGGCCTGGTGCACGGCGGCACGGATCATCGGTTCGCCCGCGCGACCAGCCAGACGCCGCATCGCACCGCGTACGTCGCGGCGGGTGTCCTCGGCCATGTGCACCAGGCGCCCGGTCAGCATCAGGCCCCAGGTCGAGGCATTGACCAGTACCGAATGGCTTCCGCCCAGGTGCTTCTGCCAGTCCGCATCGCCGAGCTTGTCGCGGATCAGCATGTCGATGGTGTCGGTGTCGGGGATGCGCAGCAGGGCTTCGGCCACGCACATCAGCAGCACGCCTTCCTCGCTGGACAGGTCGTACTGGCGCATGAAGGCCTCGATTGCGTCCTGGTCGTCGGCGTGCGCGCGTACCCTTTGCACCAGGTCGGCGGCACGGTCGATCACCTCCACCCGCTGCGAAGGCGCAAGCTCGGCCTGGACCAGCAGGTCCTGCACCGCTTCCGGCTCGTCACGCAACCAGGTCGAGGTGATGTTCCGGCGATCGGGATCGGGAGCGCGCATGCCCTCGGGAGGAAGAATCCTGGCGTTCAAGATGGTGTGGGCCTGTCGGGGAGGAAACGAGCCGGGCGATTGTATGCCCGCAGGCATGGTCCTTCCAAGCGTGCAGGATGGCGAGTGGTGCCCGCTTCAACGCGCATGCATGTGCTTTTGGAAATGCAGGCTGGAGTGAAGCGGAGTGCATATGCGGCAATTTGCCACATGGTGAAGGTGGCCTTGCCCGCGCTACGCGGTGTCACTATGCTTTCAGGATTGTTGTTTCGGACACGTCGCCGTGATCGTGCTCGAACCCTCAACCGGATCCGATGTCCGGGTGACGCTCTGGCTACGCCAGAACCGTTCCCTGAACCGTCGCGGTCTGCGTTACTGGGTAACGTTGTTGAGTGTGATGACGGTGGCTGTGGCCTTGTGGAGCGCAGGTACGGGGAATGTCTATGCACCGATTTTCGCCTTGCTGCAGTCGGCAGCGCTGGCGCTGGCCCTGACAAAAGCCTGGCAGGCAGGGAATCGCTGCGAACGCATTACCATCGATGAGCGGGCATTGCTGATCGAGAGTCTTCCCGGACACCGGCGTACGTCATTCCAGCCCTACTGGGTGCGCGTGCGGATGCGGGAAACCGGCAACAGGCGGAAGCTGTTGCTGACATCGCACGGAGGCGAGGTTGAAGTGGGTTCGTTCCTCGGGGAAGAGGAGCGTGTCGACGCCATGCGGACGCTGCATCAGTTGCTGTCGCAGATGACTGCGCCGCGCATGGGCGATTGATCGACGTTTGCCGTACGTCCTGAAGGTCGTGCAGCGAAGCGGGCCGGAATTGCCGGGCATGGGGCGCCCGCCGGCAGGGGACCATTCACATTCCAGGGTAGAAACACATGAGATTTGGTGGCATTCGAAATGGAGCCTTGGCGCTGGCTGTCGCGACGGGTGCCCTGTCCGCGGCTGCGGTCCGGGCCAATCCCAGGCCGTGGCAACTCAACCTGCCCGAAGGCGTGACCGAGACCTCGCATGCGGTCTGGGACCTCAACATGGCCTCGTTCCTGGTGTGCGTGGGCATTGGTATTGTGGTGTTCGGCGCCATGATCATCGCCATGTTCCGCTTCCGCAAATCGCGCGGAGCGGTGGCCGAGAAGTGGTCGCACAGCACCAAGCTGGAACTGGTCTGGACCATTGTGCCGGTACTGATCCTGGCGGGTCTGGCCTGGCCGGCAACCAAGGTGCTGCTGCAGAACAAGAACACCGCCGGGGCGCAGATGACGATCAAGGTCACGGGCTACCAGTGGAAATGGCGTTACGACTATCTCGACTACGAGGGCCGGACGGTCAAGAAGGTCGGATTCATGTCGAGCCTGGCCTTCAGCAGCAACAAGGTGCGGCAGCTCGATTCGGGCCTCAGCCCCTACAGCGTCAAGGCGGCCGACGGCAGCAACGACTACCTGCTCAACGTCGACCACCTGCTGGTGGTGCCGGTGGGCGTGAAGATCCGCTTCCTGGTCACCGGTGGCGACGTGATCCACTCTTGGTGGGTCCCGGATCTGGGCTGGAAGATGGACGCCATCCCGGGCCTGGTCAATGCTGCCTGGACCAACATCAGCAAGCCCGGCATCTACCGCGGGCAGTGTGCCGAGCTTTGCGGCCAGGACCACGGCTTCATGCCGATCGTGGTCAAGGCGGTGCCGAAGGCGCAATTCGAGCAATGGCTGGCCGCGCAGGAAGATGGCGCGCGGCTCGACAAGGCCGCGCGTACCGCACAGGCTTCCATCCCCCATGGCCCCGGCCAGGGCTAACCGGACTCAGTCGAGACAGAGGTAACAGGTCATGGCACACGCAAGCACCCAGGGCCACCACGACGCGCACCATGAGGCCCCGAGCGGTTTCTTCCGTCGCTGGTTCATGTCCACCAATCACAAGGACATCGGCACGCTTTATCTGATCTTCGCAGGCCTGATGTTCTTCATCGGCGGCGCCATGGCCATGGTGATCCGCGCCGAGCTGTTCGAGCCCGGGATGCAACTGGTGCAGCCGTACTTCTTCAACGAGCTGACCACCATGCATGCGCTGGTGATGATTTTCGGCGCCATCATGCCGGCCTTCGTCGGCCTTGCGAACTGGATGATCCCGCTGATGATCGGCGCGCCGGACATGGCCCTGCCGCGCATGAACAACATGTCGTTCTGGTTGCTGCCGTTCGCCTTCACCATCCTGCTGTCCTCGTTCTTCCTGCCGGGTGGTGCGCCCGCGGGAGGCTGGACGATGTATCCGCCGCTTTCGATCCAGGGCGGTGACGGCATCGCGTTCCTGATCTTCTTCGTCCATCTTTCGGGCATCAGCTCGATCATGGGCGCGATCAACATCATCGCCACCATCCTCAACATGCGCGCGCCGGGGATGGACCTGTTGAAGATGCCGATCTTCGTCTGGACCTGGCTGATCACCGCCTTCCTGCTGATCGCGGTGATGCCGGTGCTGGCCGGTGGCGTGACCATGCTGCTGACCGACAAGTATTTCGGCACCAGCTTCTTCAATGCGGCCGGCGGCGGCGACCCGGTGCTGTTCCAGCACGTGTTCTGGTTCTTCGGGCACCCCGAGGTCTACATCATGATCCTGCCGGCCTTCGGCATCATCTCGGAGGTCATCCCGACCTTCAGCCGCAAGCCGTTGTTCGGCTACAAGGCCATGGTCTACGCCACCGCGTCGATCGCCTTCCTGTCGTTCATCGTGTGGGCCCACCACATGTTCACCACCGGCCTGCCGCTGGGCGCGGAACTGTTCTTCATGTACGCGACCATGCTGATCGCGGTGCCGACCGGCGTGAAGGTGTTCAACTGGGTCACCACCATGTGGGGCGGTTCATTGACTTTCGAGACGCCGATGCTGTTTGCGGTGGCCTTCGTGATTCTGTTCACCATCGGCGGCTTCAGCGGCATCATGCTTGCGTTGGTGCCGGCCGACTTCCAGTACCAGGACACCTATTTCGTGGTGGCGCACTTCCACTACGTGCTGGTGACCGGGGCCGCCTTCGGCATCATGGCAGGCGTGTACTTCTGGCTGCCGAAGTGGTCCGGGCACATGTATTCCGAACGCTGGGGCAAGATCCACTTCTGGCTCAGCGTGATCTCGGTCAACGTGCTGTTCTTCCCGATGCACTTCCTCGGCCTGGCCGGCATGCCGCGGCGCATCCCCGACTACAACGTGGCCTTTGCCGATTTCAACATGATCAGCTCGATCGGCGGTTTCGTGTTCGGCGCCAGTCAGCTGATCATGGTCGGCAACATCATCTACACGGTGTTCTTTGCCAAGCGAAAGGCCAGCGATCGCGTGTGGGAGGGGGCCAAGGGCCTGGAGTGGACGGTGCCATCGCCGGCACCGCATCATACCTTCAGCGTGCCGCCGGTGATCGATGACAGCCTGCTGGCGCATGGCGATGTGAGTCACTGAGAGGCATGATGGAGGGACAGCCCGGTTTTGATCCTGCCACGCGCCGTGCCGGCGTGCGGCGGACAGTGATCATCCTGATCCTCGTGATCGCGGTGATACTCGGGCTGTTCCTGTCGCAGTTCCTGTGACGCAGCCAACAGCATGAATGCGTACCTGATCCGCTAACGACAATCTACGGGAAAGCAAGCAATGACTCAGCAAGGTGCCTATTACGTTCCGCACAAAAGCATCTGGCCGATCATCGGCTCGGTCGGCCTGTTCGTCACGATGTTCGGCGCAGCGCACTGGATCAACGGGCAAACCGACCTGGGCCGTCCGATGTTCTTTACCGGCCTGGCGGTGATCGTGTTCATGATGTTCGGCTGGTTCCATTCGGTCATCGGTGAATCGATCCGCGGCAGCTACAACAGCCAGGTGGATGTCTCGTTCCGCATGGGCATGATGTGGTTCATCTTCTCGGAAGTGATGTTCTTTGCGGCCTTCTTCGGCGCGCTGTTCTACGCCCGCAACTTCTCGGTGCCCTGGCTGGGCGGCGAGGGTCATGGCCTGTTCACGCATCACTACCTGTGGGACCACTACACCGCCACCTGGCCGACCAACGGCCCGGGGAACATCGGCGGCAAATTCTCGGTGGTGGCGCCGTGGGGCCTGCCGTTGCTCAATACCCTGCTTCTGCTCAGTTCGAGCGTCACGATCACCATTGCCCACCACGCATTGCGTGCCGGCAGGCGCAGGCAGTTGCTGGTGTTCCAGGCGCTGACTGTCCTGCTCGGCGCCAGCTTCCTGTATTTCCAGGCCCATGAGTACATGGAGGCCTACGAGCACCTGAACCTGACCCTGCACAGCGGGGTGTACGGCTCGACCTTCTTCATGCTGACCGGATTCCACGGGCTGCACGTCACCCTTGGCACCATCATGCTGATCATCATCTGGCTGCGGTGCGCCAAGGGGCATTTCAACCGCGAAAACCACTTCGGTTTCGAGGCCGTGGCTTGGTACTGGCACTTTGTCGACGTGGTGTGGCTGTGCCTGTTCCTGTTCGTCTACATCATGTAGCAGTGCCGGCTGTCTCTCATCGAGACATGCAAGGCCCGCCCGGTGGCGGGTCTTGCATGTTGCGCACCAGTATTTTCCTGATGCCCGCAAACCGGTGCGGATGGTAGCCTTGCATGGTTGCGGGTGTGCCCGAATCAGCCGCCGATGCCGTGCGGATGCAGCAAGCCGGCCCAGATGCCGATGATCACCATCAGGATCAACAGCAGCGAAAAGCCGATGCGGCGCGTCAGCGCCCACACCGTGCGCTTGTTCTTGCCGGTGTCGTGCATCATGAAATACAGGGCCTGGCCCAGGTTGAAGATCACGATGCCCAGCACGATGACGAGCGCCACCTTGTAGAGGGTTGTCACGGGATGCACCCAGAGCCTGTATTGGAAACCAGTATAACGACAAGCCGGCCGGGCAAGTCATGATGCGATTGCGCCGGCCTTCCGTGTTCGCCGTGGTGCTGACCTTGGCCGGCATGGCTTTCTTTGTCCGCCTCGGCATCTGGCAATTGCACCGTGCGCACGAAAAGGAAATCCTGCTGGCGCGATTTGCACATGCCACCGCCTCGCCGGTTGTCGATTTCCGCTCGCTTGCAAGGCAGCCCCTGCAACAGGGCTATCCGCACGTGCGGGTGCATGGACGCTATGTGCCCGGACGGTTTTATCTGCTGGACGACCAGAGCCATGCCGGTCGACCCGGCGTGACGGTGTACGCGCCGTTCAGGGTCGATGGACGCTCGCGCTGGCTGCTGGTCGACCTGGGGTTCCTGCCGCGGGAAGGCCCGTACCTGAAGCTGCCGGCCTTGCCGCCCCTGAAGCCGGGGCCGGTCACGCTGACCGGCCTGTATGCGCCGCCACCGCCGACGGGACTGAAACTGGGTGGTGATGCCCTGGCGCGTCAGGATTCCTGGCCAAAGCTGACGACCTATATCGACATGCAACAGGTCACCCGGGATCTGGAAATGTCGTTGTACCCGCGGGTACTGTTGCTCGACCCCGATCCCGCTGCGGCCTACGTGCGCCAGTGGACGCCGACCTTTATCCCGCCCGCCCGGCACTACGGGTATGCCTTCCAGTGGTTTTCCTTTGCCCTGGCCGCGCTGGTGATATTCGTGATCCTGCATCGCAGGAAGGAAGACGGAGAAGACGACGATGAATGAAACCTCGCCATCACGACGCATGAGTCGCATCAAGTTGCTGCTCGTGGTCGGCGTGTTTGCCCTGCCATTCCTGGTGGCGCTGGTGTTGATGCTGTCCGGATGGCGCCCGGGCACGCGCAGCCATGGCGAGGCCATCCTGCCGCAGCGCAGTTTTGCCGCTATCGACATCCGGATGGCGGACGGCAAGCGCTACGCCTGGCGCGACAGCGAGCCACGGTGGACGCTGCTGGCCTTGCCCGGAAGCGACTGCATGGACAATTGCGTGCGCCTGCTGCACCTGATGCGCAATGCGCGCATCACGCTCAATGCCCATGCCGGTGAATTGCGCCTGTTGTATGTTGGTCTGCCGCCACAGGGTAAGGGCGTCGATGCGGTCATGCGCGACTGGAGCGTCGGAACCGATGTCGACCACAAGCTTGATCCATACCGGCCGCTTGGACCCGACAGCGTAGCTGCCATCCTGGTCGAACCGAATGGAACGGCCCTGTCGCGTTATCGCGCCGGGTTCGACCCCAATGGCCTGAAGAAAGACTTGCAGAAGGTGGTTCGCTGATGTTGAAGCTGGTCATGCGTCTCTCCCCGGCGGCCCGCCTGGCCTGGTTCGCCGCCGTCTTCGCCCTCTGTGTGGTGGTGTTCGGCGCCTTCGTGCGGCTGTCCAATGCCGGCCTGTCCTGCCCCGACTGGCCGACCTGCTACGGGCAGATCACCTGGCCGCACCACGCACACGAGGTGGCGCGTGCCGACGCGGCTTTCCCGCATCGTCCGGTGGTGCCGGGCAAGCCCTGGCGCGAGCAGTTCCACCGCATGATTGCCGGTACCCTCGGCGTGCTTGTGCTTTGCCTGGCGCTGGCCGCTGTGTGGCGTCGTCGCTGGGCACGCTGGACCGTCATCGGTGCAGCCGTTTCGGCGGCACTGGGCACGTTCATGTATATCGCCGGTGAACACGTCGTATCCTCGCTGCTGGCCGCCCTGGCCATCGCTGCCCCGCTGTATGTGGCGGCCCGGCTCACCCGTGCGCCGCCCTGGCGTATTGCGGTCGTCACACTTTCCCTGATCATCTTCCAGGCCATGCTCGGCATGTGGACCGTGACCTTGCTCGTCAAGCCGATCGTGGTCACCGCACACCTGCTTGGCGGCATGGCCACCTTTGCGCTGCTGGCCTATATCGCCCTGCGTCTGACGCCGGTGGGGGCCGAAGGAAACGAGCTGGCAGGTCTTCGCCGCCTTGTGGTCCTTGGCATCATCGTGCTCACCGCGCAAATCTTCCTCGGCGGCTGGACCAGCACCAACTACGCCGCCCTGGCCTGCGGTGCGGGGAGCAGCGCCTTTCCCCACTGCCTCGGACAGTGGTGGCCGCGCATGGACTTTCATCAGGGCTTCATCCTGTGGCGCGGCATCGGCGTGGATTACGAGGGTGGCATTCTCGACGGTCCGGCGCGTACCGCCATCCAGATGACGCACCGTATCGGCGCACTGGTGGTCTTCGTGTACCTGGGTGCGCTGGCAGTGATGACCTATCGTCGACGCTTGCGCAGTTATGCGGTGGCGATCGCACTGGCATTGGTGTTGCAGGTGGCGCTAGGTATCAGCATTGTGCATTTCGGCTTTCCGCTGCCGGTAGCCACCGCACACAACGGCATGGCCGCAGTGCTGCTGTTCACACTGCTGGCCACACTGGCCCGGACCCAGCCACGCATTGAAATCCCGGATACGGGGACAAGGTAGACTGTCAGGCTCGCATGTATTTTCTGGGCCTGAATCCGGAGCCGTCTTGAACCTGTCATTTGCCCGTTACCTGGAACTGACCAAGCCACGTGTGGTGGCGTTGCTGGTGTTCTGCGCGGTGATCGGCATGTTCCTGGCCGTGCCCGGGCTGCCGCCGCTGCGTCCGTTCGTGTTCGGGGTGATCGGCATCTGGATGGCGGCGGCCTCGGCGGCGGCCTTCAATCACCTGATCGACGAGCGCATCGACAAGCTGATGGCGCGCACCGCGCACCGGCCCCTGGCCACCGGCCAGTTGCGACCCGTGCAAGTATTCGTGTTCGCGTTCACGCTGGGCGTGGCCTCGATGCTGGTCCTGGCTTTGCTGGTCAACGTGATGACGGCTGCCCTGACCTTCGCCTCGCTGATCGGGTACGCGGTGGTCTACACGGCGTTCCTCAAGCGCGCCACGCCGCAGAACATCGTGATCGGCGGCATTGCCGGCGCTTCGCCGCCGCTGCTGGGCTGGTCGGCAATCACCGGCATGAGCGGGGAACGTGACTGGGCCTATGCCCTGCTGCTGGTGTTGATCATCTTCGTGTGGACACCACCGCATTTCTGGGCGCTGGCGATCTTCCGCCGTGAGGATTACTCCCGTGCGCAGGTCCCGATGTTGCCGGTGACGCACGGGGTCCACTACACCCGCTGGCATATCCTGTTCTATACGGTGTTGCTGGTGGTGGTCACGCTGCTGCCGGTGCTGACCGGCATGAGCGGCATACTGTATCTTGGCGCGTCTCTGGTGTTGGGCGGGTTTTTCCTCTACTACGCCGTGCGCCTGATGAATCCGCCGAATGAACTGTACGCCATGAAGGTGTTCCGCTATTCGATCACCTACCTGATGGCGCTGTTCGCCTTCCTGCTGCTGGACCACTGGCTGGTGGATCCGATGGTGCAGCTGGGCATGGGCCTGAAACGGATCGGCTGACGGGGGCGCGATGCGGTTGCTGGTGGCCGAGGATTCTCCGCAACTGGGCCGCAGTCTCTGTGAGGCGTTGCGGCGTGACGGACATGCCGTGGATCTGGCTGTCGACGGCACCGAGGCCGAAAGCTACCTGGCCCGCTACGACTACGACATCATGGTGCTGGACCTGATGATGCCTCGGGTGGACGGCTGGCAGGTCCTGCGCAGTCTGCAGGGACGCGAACAGGCGCCGCGGATTCTTGTGCTGTCGGCGCGCGACCGGGTCGAGGACCGGGTCGAGGCCCTGCATCTGGGTGCCGACGACTATCTGGTCAAGCCGTTTGCCCATGACGAGCTTCGTGCACGACTGCAGGCACTTTCGCGGCGCAGTCTGGAAAGCAGGGCAATCATCGGGATCGGCGCATTGCGCATCGACCCGCGCGCGCGCCAGGCCATGGTGGGTGACCAGGCGCTTCCCCTGACACCCAAGGAATACGCGTTGCTGGAAACCCTTTGCAGCGCGCGCGGGCGGATCTTCACGCGCAGCGCGCTGTTCGAGCGGCTGTACGATGCCCGCAGTCATGCGTCGGACAAGGTGATCGAGGTGCTCGTGAGTACCCTTCGCGCGAAACTGGCGGCATGCGGCGTTGCGGACCTGGTGCGTACCCGGCGGGGGTTTGGCTATGTGGTCGAGTGATACGCATCCGTTGTCGCTGCGCCTGCGGCTGCTGCTTTTCCTGTTCGTGGGTCTGGGGCTTTTGCTGCTGGGTCTGTTCTTCCTGCTCGACCGCGGTCTGGACCGGCAGATCTACGGCCGGCTCGACGAGGGACTGCGCGCACGTGCGCATGCCATTGCCGTGCTGCTGGAGACACGCCCGACCGCCGAGGCACTGGCTGAACTGGAGGCCATGCGTCCCGAATACGACGTTGGCGGCCATACCGATTTCCTGCAGATCTGGGATGCGCGAGGCAAAACACTGCTGGTTTCGGCGAGCAATCACGAAGGTCGCCTGCGCCAGCCCCCTTCCGTACCCGCGAATGCTCCGGTGTTCTATGACCTCGATCTTCCGGACGGCCATCGCGGTCGTGCGATCGCGCAACGCGTGAGCCTGAACGGCCACAGCGCGGATGCCGTGCTGGCGGTGGCGGAAGAACGCGAGCAGGTCGATGCGCTGGAACGGCAGGTGCATATCGCGCTGGTCAGCGGCATCGTGCTGACCTCGCTGGTCGCGGTGCTGCTGGCTATCCTGGCTGTACGCAGCGGTCTGCGTCCATTGCTGGCATTCGGTGAGGCGGTGCGCCACGGCGCCGAAACGGCGGATCTCGAGCCGGCCCGCCTGCCACGCGAGTTGCGACCGCTGGCCGAGGTACTGAAGGATGCTTTCGGCGGGCTGCGCCGGGCGCTGGAACGTGAGCGCCGATTTGCCCGTGATGCTGCCCACGAGCTGCGGACCCCGCTGGCGGAGATCCGCAGCAGCGTGGAGCTGGCCAGCCGTGTCCCGCAGGCGGCGCAGGACCTTCGCGGCAGCCTGGATTCGATCGAACGCATGCGGCGCAGCATCGACGGCCTGCTGGCCCTGTCGCGTTACGAATCGGGCATGCAGAAGGTGGAGCACGAACCGGCGGACCTGGTTCGTTGCGTGCAGCGTTCGCTGGCCTTGGCCGAAACCACGGCCAGCAGCCGACAGGTCCGGATCCGGTGCCAGACTCCGGTGGAGTGCTGGGTGCTGACCGACACCGATCTTCTCGAACGCGTGCTCGACAACCTGGTGCTCAATGCCGTCACCCATGCGCCCGAGGGCGCTGCCGTGGTGCTCGCGTTCGATCGCGTCGACGCTACCTGTCGGGTACGCCTCGGCAATCCGGCACCGGAACTCACGCACGAGGACCTGGAGCATCTCGGTGAGCGCTTCTGGCGCAAGTCCCCGGCCCGCGAGGTCAGCGAGCATGGAGGCCTGGGACTGGCGCTGGCGCGCAGCCTGGCGCAACTGCTCGGGATCGGTCTCGTCTTCCGGATGCACGAGGGCTGGCTGTGGGTCGAGCTGGACGGTTTGCGCACGCTCGATACCGAGGCATGAACCCGCCGAGCCTGCCGTGCGGCGTTCTGTCACAGGGCTTTGCTTCTTAAGCTTGATCAAAGCTGGCCAGGGGCATGCTGCAGACTCTCTGGAGTCCTTTCGAGGTGACGCATGCCCCGCGTCCTTGCCGTGCTTTCCTGTCTCGCGCTGCTGGCCGCCGCACCCCGTGCGCACGCCGATGCCATGCTCAAGCTGACGCCGGCCCAGCACCGGGCGCTGGGTGTGCGCAGCGCGCCCCTGCAGGCTGCCAGCAACGTGCCGATCGCCGATCTTCCGGCCGTCGCCAGGGCGCCGCTCGAGGACAGCGCGGTGGTCACGACGCCATTTGAAGGGATCACGGTGGCGGTACTGGCGCGCGAAGGCCAGAGCGTGCGCAAGGGCCAGACGCTGGCACGCATCCAGAGCCGCGAGGCCATGCGCCTAGGCAGTGAGCGGGTGGACGTGCGAGGCCGTCTGCAAGTCGCCGAAGCCCGCCTGAAGCGTGAGCGGAAGCTGCTCGCCGAGGGCATCATCCCGGCGAGTCGCGTCGAGACCGCGCGAGCCCTGCGCAATGCACTGGCGGCCCGCTGGCGCGAACTTGCAGCCGCAGGCGACATGGCGCCGCAGGCAGCAAACCAGCCGCCGGGCATCTATGCATTGCGCGCGCCGATGAGCGGGCGCGTGATCGAGCGCGACCTGCGCCTGGGCGAGTCGGTCAAGTCCCTGCAGAGGGCCTTCGTGGTCGCCGCCCCGGGCCGGGTGATGCTGGAGATGCTGGTGCCTGCGCACGAGGCCGTGCGGCTTCACAAAGGGATCCAGGTGCGCAGCGAGGACGGCGGCCGCGGCGTGGTCGAGGAGATCGGCGGCACCGCCGATCCGCGCTCGCAAACCGTGCGGGTACGTGCGCTCGTGACCGGTTCGCACCTGCTGCCCGGCATGCACACCACGGCCACCCTTCTGTTGCCGGCAGCGAAGGGCACCTGGCAGGTGCCTTCCGCGGCGGTGGCCGAATACGAGGGACGGCGGGTAGTGTTCGTCGTGCGACCGGGCGGTTTCGAGGCGGTCCGGGTACAGCGTCTGGCACAGACCGCGCGGGGGCAAAGCGTGATCCGCGGTGCGCTGGGTGCGAAGGATCGCGTCGCCGTGGCCGGCGTCGGTGCCCTGAAGGCCATGCTGCTGGCGGGGAACTGACATGCTGCAGCGGCTGATCGCCTTTTCCCTGTCTCAGCGTATGCTGGTCCTGCTGGGCGCGCTGGCCGTGGTCGGCGCGGGCATCTTCGCCTACCTGAAACTGCCCATCGACGCCTATCCGGACATCGCGCCCACCCAGGTCAAGCTGGTTCTCAAGGCACCGGGCATGACGCCCGAGGAAGTGGAGAACCGCGTGGTGGTGCCGCTGGAAATGGAGCTGCTGGGCATTCCGCACGCCGCCATTCTGCGTTCGGTCTCCAAGTACGCCATTGCCGACATCACGCTCGACTTCCAGGAGGGCACGGACATCTACTGGGCCCGCCAGCAGGTATCGGAGCGCCTGGCTTCCGTCATCGGACAGCTTCCGAAGGATATCAGCGGCGGGCTGGCGCCGATCACCACGCCGCTCTCGGACATGCTCATGTTCACCATCGAGGGCGGAGGGCTGGATCTGGCCCAGCGCCGTACCTTGCTGGACTGGACGATTCGACCTGCACTGCGCACGATTCCGGGCGTCGCCGATGTCAACGCCCTGGGTGGCAAGGTACGCAGTTATCGGGTCACGCCGGATCGTGCACGGCTGTCGGCGGCCGGTTTGCATTTTCGCGATGTTGCCGATGCGATCGAGCGCAACAACCGCAATGACGGATCCGGGCGCCTGCGAGACGGTGACGATGCCGTGATCGTGCGCGCGCAAGGGGCGATACAGAGTCTCGAGGACCTACGCCGCGTGGTGATTGCCAGCCGCGACAGACGGCCTGTGCGCGTGGGCGACGTGGCCAAAGTGCACTACGGCAGTCTGACCCGCTATGGCGCGGTGACACGCGACGGTACCGGCGAGGCCGTCGAGGGGTTGGTGGTGGGTCTTCGTGGCGCCGATGCTTCCCGGGTGGTGAGGGACGTGCAGGCGCGACTCGGGGAGATCGGGAAGACGCTGCCGAAAGGGGTGCGGATCGAGGTGTTCTACAACCGCGGCGCCCTGATCGAGAAGGCCGTGGACACCGTGCGCCGGGCGCTGATCGAGGCCACCGTGCTGATCGTCATCCTGCTGCTGCTGTTCCTTGGCGAACTGCGGGCGGCGCTGGTGGTGTCGATCACCTTGCCGCTGGCGGTACTCGGGGCCTTCGTGCTGATGCGCAGCTTCGGACTCAGCGCCAACCTGATGAGTCTGGGCGGCCTGGCCATCGCCATCGGGCTGCTGGTCGATGCCGCCGTGGTGGTGGTGGAAAACGCGGTCAGTCACCTGCATCCGGACGGGCATGGAACACCGTTGCCACGCCTGCACCGGGTTTACCGTGCGGCACGCGAGGTGGCGGTGCCGGTCATTTCGGGCATCGTGATCATCGGACTGGTCTTTCTGCCGCTGCTCAGCCTGCAGGGGTTGGAGGGCAAGTTGTTTGCACCGGTGGCGCTGACCATCGTCTTCGCCCTGGCGGTCTCCCTGCTGCTTTCGCTGACCGTGGTGCCGGTGTTGTGCTCGCTTGTGCTGCGTGAGCGCGGGCATACGACACCGTGGCTGATGCGCTGGCTGGAACGCGGTTACCGGCCACTGCTGGAAGCCGCGCTTGGGCATCCGCGCGTCCTGGGTGCCCTGGCCATGGGGGCCTTGCTGGTCGGTGGACTGGCCTATCTGGGCACCGGCAAGACCTTCATGCCGGTCATGGACGAGGGCGACGTGCTGATGCAGCTCACCAAGCAGCCCTCGATCAGCCTCGAGGCATCGCGGGATCAGGACATGGCCGTCGAGCGCGCCATCCTCACGCATATCCCCGAGGTCGAGCACGTCATCGCGCGCGTCGGTTCGGACGAACTGGGCCTGGATCCGATGGGCCTCAATGAAACTGACATGTTTCTCGAACTCAAGCCCAAGGCGCAGTGGCGCGTGCAGGACAAACGCTGGATCGAGGACGAGCTGCGCCGCGTGATGCAGGATTTTCCCGGCATCGAATACGGGTTCACGCAGCCGATCCAGATGCGCGTGTCGGAAATGCTGACTGGCAGCCGTGGTGACGTGGCGGTGAAGGTGTTCGGTCCGGACAGGGAAAGGCTGTACGACATGGCCAACCGCATCGCGAAGATCCTCGAACGCACGCGCGGCAGCCAGGACGTGATCGCGCAGACCCAGGAGGGTGTGCGCTATCTCGGCGTGCGCATCGACCGGCAGGCAGCCGGTCGCTTCGGACTGGATGTGGCCGCGGTGGAGGACGAGTTGCGCGGCCAGCTGGAGGGCCTGCGCGCGGGGTCGGTGCTGAAACAGCAGCGGCGCGAACCGATCGTGGTGCGCGGCGAACGTGCGCTGAGCGACACCCCGCCCTTGTTCGAGCGCATGAACCTGGCCACACCGGAGGGCGGACAGGTGCCGCTGGAGCGGATCGCCAAAATCGCGCCGACGACCGGCCCGGTGCAGATCCGGCGCGAGAACGGCTCGCGATTCGCCCTGGTGCAGGCGAACGTGAGCGGGCGTGACCTGGTGGGTTTTGTCGAGGCGGCGCGTGCCGAAGTGGCGAAGTCGGTGCACCTTCCCGCGGGCTACAGCATTACGTGGGGCGGCCAGTTCGAAAACCAGCAGCGCGCCGCGGCGCGTCTGGCCCTGGTCATTCCGCTGGCGCTGGCGCTGATCTTCCTGGTGCTTTTCTCCACCTTCGGATCCCTGCGCCAGGCCACGCTGATTCTGGCCAACGTGCCGTTCGCCCTGGTCGGGGGCATCGTCGCCCTGTGGCTGTCGGGGCAGTATCTGTCGGTGCCGGCCTCGGTCGGCTTCATTGCGCTGCTCGGAATTGCCGTACTCAACGGCCTGGTTCTGGTTTCCCATTTCAACCACTTGCGCGCCACGGGCATGGATCTGGAGCAGGTGGTGCGCAGCGGCGCGATGCGGCGTCTGCGCCCGGTCATGATGACCGCCTCCATCGCCGCGCTCGGGCTGGTTCCGCTGCTGTTTGCAAGCGGCCCCGGTTCGGAGGTGCAAAAACCCCTGGCGGTGGTGGTGATTGGCGGCCTGGTGACCAGCACTGCGCTGACCCTGCTGCTGCTGCCCGTTCTGTACCGTCGGTTCGGCGAGCCGCGCCGTGCCAAGGAGTGAATGCATGCTGACCCTGAAACGACTCACACTGAGCGTGCCGCGTGCGCTTGAGGAAACGGTGACCGAAACCCTGCTCGCTATGCAACCGGAAGTGCCCGGGTTCAGCGCGCTCGAAGGTTCCGGCCACGGCGAGGGGTTTGATCACGCCGGAGTCGAGGAACGCGTGCGCGGCGCCATTGCGCGCCGCCTGATTCTGCTGGTGCTGCCCGGCGAGGATGTCGTGCGCGTACTCGATCAGTTGCGCCGTACCCTGCCGCACCCGGACATCGTGTGGTGGGTGGAACCGGTGGAAGCGATGGGGAGGCTGGACCGATGAGTCACGCCCGGTTGTCACTGATGATCGTGCTGCTGGTCGGCTCCGCGCAGGCACTCGCCGCACAGGCCCCGCCAGCGATGTCTCCACTCCCGCCCGAGCGTCTGGCGCTGGCTGCGATCGAACACACGCCGGAAGTGCGCGAGGCCGCGGCGGTCCTGCAACGCGCCGAGGCCGAGGCACGCCTGCGCGCTGCGGGACCGCATGAAACCGTGATCCAGGTGATCCCGCAGCGGCGGCGGGTTCGGGGTGGTCCTAGCTTCAACGAATGGGAAGCGGAAATCTCCCGGGCCGTACGCTGGCCGGGCAAAGCGCGACTGGACCGTGCCATCGGCAGTCATGGTGTCGAGGTGGCGCAGCTGCAACTGGCCGATGCACATCATGCCGGTGCACGCCGTCTGCTGGCCTTGTGGTCCGACTGGCTGCGCGCGGCGGCACGGGCTTCGGTGCGACAACGGCAGGTGGCCCTGTGGGAGCGTGACCGCAAGGCCATCGCGCGCCGCGTGACGCTCGGTGATGCAGCGCAGCGCGACCTGTTGGCGGCGGACGCGGAACTGGCGCGGTCACGGGCTGACGCACTCGAAGCCGATACCGTCCTGCAGGAGTCGCGCATCCGTCTGCTCAGCCGCTTCCCGCGCCTCCCCCTGCCGGAACGTGTACCCGCGGGCGCCAGGCCAGATGCGCTGGAAGGCACGCCAGCGGGCTGGGTCGGAACGATTCTTGCGCGCAGCCATGAAATAGGCGCGGCTCGGGCCCGGGTAAAGCTGCTGCAGGCCCAGGCGCGGCGTGTGCGTGCCGACCGCCTGGCCGATCCCACACTGGGCCTGCGCGTGCTCAATGACCTGGGTGGGCGGGAACGGGCCGTGGGCCTGGTGCTCAGCATTCCTATCGGCGTGCGTCAGCGCAGTGCGAAGGCCGCCGCCGCCGCCGCCGATGCCCTGGAGGCGCAGGCTTGGGCCGCCATGGTACGCCGCGACGTGAGCCGCGATGCGCGCGAGGCGGTGACCCGCGCCCGTGCCGCGCAGGCCATCTGGCAACGCTATGCGCAGGCTGCCCGCGCCGCGACGGACAGCGCTGCGCGCATCGAACGCGCCTACAGTCTGGGCGAGAGCGGCCTGGCCGAGCTGCTGACGGCACGCCGCACGGCATTGGAGGCACAGCTTTCCGAGCAGCGTGCGCGCATCGATGCGATCGAGGCCGTGGCCCGCGTACGCGTCGACGCGCACGGATTGTGGCATCACCATACCGGGGGTTCGGACGTGGGCGGACATGCGCAAGGCGATTCAGGGCTGCGTCTGCCGGATCTTTGAGCGGGCGCCGTCCACAGTCGGCGCATGGCCGATGTGTTCAGTACAAGGAGCTCAGCGCGGCGGCGCGGCTAGTTCGCGCGCGTTGAGAAAGCCGTCGCGGTTGCGGTCCTGGCGATGGAATGTCCGCGCCAGGTTTGCCTGGTACTGGCGCTCGGTGATGGCGGCATGGCGGCGTGGGCCGGGCGGCTGTTCGCTGCGTTCGATGACGCCGTCATGGTTGCGGTCCATGGCGCGGAAGCCGCGCATCATGTGCGCCTGATACTCGGCCAGGCTCACCCTGCCGTCGCCGTTGCTGTCGAACACGCGCAGGTAGCCCGACACCGTCGACGGGTGCGCTGCGTGCGCGGTGGGCAGCAGCAGGACCAGTCCCGCGGCCGTGAGCCACGCGCGCATCAGTGCCCGTCGATGTCGATGAAGCGCAGGAACTCGGCGCGCGTGCGTGCATCCTCGCGGAAGCTACCGAGCATCTGGCTGGTCACCATCGACACCCCGCGCTTGTGCACCCCACGCGTGGTCATGCATTCGTGCTGGGCATCGATGACCACGCCCACGCCGCGCGGCTGCAGGGTCTCGGCGATGCAGTTGGCGATCTGTGCGGTAAGTTTTTCCTGCACCTGGAAACGGCGTGCGAAGCCGTCGACCACGCGCGCCAGCTTGCTGATGCCCACCACCTTGCGGTCCGGCAGGTAACCCACGTGTGCGCGCCCGATGATCGGCGCCATGTGGTGCTCGCAGTGACTTTCGAACTCGATGCCGCGCAGCACCACCAGTTCGTCGTAGCCGTCCACTTCCTCGAAGGTGCGGCGCAGGTACTCGGCCGGATCCTCGCCGTAGCCCGAGAACCAGTCGCGGTAGGCCTTGACCACCCGCCTGGGGGTGTCGATCAGGCCTTCACGGGCGGGATCCTCGCCGGCCCAGCGCAGCAGGGTGCGTACGGCCTCCTCGGCCTGTTCCGGGCTGACATCGTTTCGGGACGGATCGTTCATGGCTGGACCTGCGCTGACAGAGTTGAAGTGTATCGTGAACCGGCATCTTGCCGATGCCGGGAACACATGTTCATACGGCGCTGCGTGGTGCTCGGATGTTGCTGCCCGCGGAGTTCAGTGCATCCTCATTGCACGGATTCGTCATCGTCGTCCGGCGCGTGCGGGTCCGGCGGTGGGCCAAGCAGCTGCCGGCTATCCTCGCCCGATAGGGATTCGACACCGCGCAGCTTGCGTTCGATGGCGCGCGTACGCACGCCGGCACTGTCGATGCTGTTGCGCACGGTATCGAGTTGCTTGCGGGTCTTTTCCAGCACCGCACCGAATTTGCCGAACTCGGTCTTGACCGCGCCCAGCAGTTGCCACACTTCGCTGGAGCGCTTCTCGATGGCCAGGGTACGGAAGCCCATCTGCAGGCTGTTGAGCAGGGCCGTGAGCGTGGTCGGCCCGGCGAGGGTGACGCGGTGCTCGCGTTGCAGCAGTTCGAACAGGCCCGGACGGCGGATGACTTCCGCGTACAGGCCCTCGGTCGGCAGGAACAGGATGGCGAAATCGGTGGTGTGGGGGGGGGCGATGTACTTCTCGCGGATGGTCCTGGCTTCATCGCGAACGCGGCGCTCCAGTGCCAGCGCGGCTGCGGCCGCCGCATCGGCGTCCGCGCGGTCCTGGGCATCGAGCAGTCGTTCGTAGTCATCGCGGGGAAACTTGGCATCGATGGGGAGCCACACCTGGCCATCGCTGTCGGGACCCGGCAGGCGGATGGCAAATTCCACGCGCGCGTCCGAGCCGGGTACGGTGGCCACGTTGGTTGCGTACTGTTCGGCGACCAGAAGATCCTCGAGCAGTGCCGCCAGCTGGACTTCACCGAAGGTGCCACGGTTCTTCACGTTGCTCAGCACGCGCTTGAGGTCGCCGACGCCGGTGGCCAGTTCCTGCATTTCGCCCAGGCCACGCTGCACGGCTTCAAGCCGATCGGAAACCAGCTTGAAGGACTGTCCCAGGCGCGTTTCCAGGGTGGTCTGAAGCTTCTCATCGACCGTGGCCCGCATCTTTTCCAGTTGCTGGGCATTGTCCTGCTGCAAGGACTTCAACTGCGCTTCCAGGGTGTTGCGCACCTCGGCCAGGCGTTTCTCGTTTTGTTCGGTCAGCAATTGCAGGCGGGCTTGCAACTGCTCGCCGAACTGCAGTTGTCCGGCGCGGGTTTCCTCGCGTGCCTTGCGGGCATCTTCGACCAGGCCGTTGCGCAGGGTCTCCAGGCCGCGGTCGGTGCGTTCGGTCAGTTGCGCCAGGCGCTGGCCGAAACCCTCGATGCGCTCGCGTTGTTGCTGGCCGGCGCTTTCCAGTTGCTGTTGCACATGGGTACGGAACTGTTCGAAAGCCTGGGCCAGTTCGCCGCGTCCTCCGCGTTGTTCCTCGCGGAACACGCGTTCCAGCCGCTCGTTGCCGTCACGCAGGTTTTCCAGGTGCGCCAGCAGTGCCGATGGCGTGCGCTGGCGCCAGAGCAGCACGAGCAACAGCAGGACGACGATCCCCAGGATCGAGATCAGGATCAGCAGGGCAGTGTCGGGCATGGGCGCTCCAGGGGATACTTTGTGCCCAGTGTACGACGCCCTTTCTCACAGGCTGAGCCGCGGCCTGCCTGAACTCTCGCCGTGCCATCGCTGGGTGTGGTGACCCGGGCGTGCCACCATGGAGGGGTGACGAAGGTATCGATGACGTGAGGAGGCAAGCGATGGAACACCGCTACGACTACCTGATCATCGGCGGCGGCATGACCGCGGACGCGGCGGTTGGCGCCATACGCGAACGCGATGCCGAAGGCAGCATCGGTCTGGTCGGTGACGAATCCGACCCACCCTACGAGCGTCCACCATTGAGCAAGGCGTTGTGGAAGGAGGGCGCCGATGAGGCCGGCATCGACCTCGACACCCGGCGCCATGGGCTCGACATGCACCTGGGTCGGCGCGCCGTGGAACTGGATCGCGCGGCAAGGCGGGTACGCGACGAGAGCGGTGACAGCTATTACTACGGCAAGCTGCTGCTGGCCACCGGCGCGCGGGCGCGCAGCCTGCCGTTCGGCGGCGAGCGCGTGGTGAATTTCCGTACCCGCGCCGACTTCCTGCGCCTGCGCTCGCTCGCCGGGAAGGGCCGCCACGTGGCGGTGGTCGGCGGCGGATTCATCGGCGCCGAACTGGCCGCCGCGCTGAGCAGCGTGGGCAGCAAGGTGACCATGGTGTTTCCTTCCGACGCGATCGGTGCGGGACGCTTTTCCGACGGCCTGGCCGATTACCTCAACGGCTACTACCGCGAGCGCGGGGTCGAGCTGCGTACGGGTTGCAAGGTCAAGAATGGGGACTGCGATGAAGACGGGGTGACGTTGATCCTGTCCGATGGCAGCGAGCTCGAGGCTGACGCCGTGGCCGCAGGACTGGGCGTGGATCCGGAGACCGGGCTGGCCGAACAGGCGGGTCTGGCGCTGGACGACGGCATCGTGGTCGATGCGCGACTGCGCACCGCAGACCCTGCGATCTGGGCGGCCGGCGACGTCGCCCGCTACCCGTCGCCGACCCTGGGGATGCGACGGGTTGAGCACGAGAACGCGGCCATCAGCATGGGACATCACGCCGGCTGCGGCATGGCCGGGGAACCGCGTGACTACGCGGTCGAGCCGTTCTTCTACTCGGACCTGTTCGATCTCGGCTACGAGGCGGTCGGCGAGATCGACGCGCAGCATCTGGAAGTGGTCGAGCACTGGGCCGAGCCATTCCGCTGCGGCGTCACCTACTACATGGACGGCGGCCGCGTGCGCGGGGTGCTGTTGTGGAACGTGTGGGGTCAAGTCGAAGCGGCACGCGCACTCATTGCGGCACCGGGCCCGCAAGACGGCGACAGTCTGCGCCATCGCATTCCCATGGGGTGAACGCACGTCGTTACCGCTTCAATGCCGTGTGTCCGTTTCCCGTTCCGCTGCCGCCAGACGGTGCCGACGCCACAGATAGATGCCGAGACCTGCCGCCAGGATGCCCAGCGCTATCCACAATCCGGCTTGCCCACGGTGCATCCAGGTCAGCAGCCATTCGTGGTTGTTGGCGCCGAGATAGCCCAGGTACACCCATACCGGCACGCTGATCAGCGCGGCCAGTCCGTCGAGCAGCAGGAAGCGCAGGAACGTCACGCGGTGCGTAAGGCCGGCGCTGACGAACACCGCCGTGCGCATGCCCGGGAGGAAGCGGGCTGTGAACAGCATGCGGTTGCCATAGCGCTCGAACTGTTTTTGCACCGCGGCATAACGTTTGGGGGTGAGCACCCATTTAAGCGGGCGTTTGTGCAACAGGCGGACGCCATAGTGATGGCCCGCCAGGAACATGCCGGCATCACCCACCAGCACGCCCAGCATGGTCACGGCGAACATCACGTGCACGTTGGCGTAACCCAGGCCGGCGATCACGCCTCCGGCGACCAGGGTCACGTCCTCGGGAATCGGCACGCCCATGCCGCATATCAGCAAGGCCAGGAACACGGCGAGGTAGCCGTTCTCGGCGAAGACGGTGGTCAGTCGGGTGAGCAGATCCATGCGTGGCGTTGGCATGCGTCCGGAACATGAAGCGACGATCTTCCCATGGATTGGGCCGTGTTCACAGTTGCACCCGGGGTTGCCCGTCCGTTCAGGCGGGGGGTGGGCGGGATTTGGCGGCCAGCAACGTGCGCAATTCATCCTTGCCGTGATCATCGAGCGTGCCTTGCGCACGTTGTGCCTGCAGGGCCTGGATCCGCTGCATGTCGGCCTGTTTGCGCATCTGCTCCAGGGCGCCATGCCACTCGCTGCGTTGCATCCGCGCATCGCCCACCAGTTCGGCCATGGCCAGCTTGTGCAGGGCCGGGGCTTCCTCGCGGTCGGCGAAATGCTCCAGCAGCGCACCGGTCCGGATCCCGGGCCGTGCGCGTGCCGTTTCGATAAGTTCGACCAGCAGCTCGATGCCTGGTTTGTCGAGGCGGGCAAAGGCGTAGGGAGGCTCCACCTCTTCGGCCAGTTCGGGACGGGCAAGCAGCAGGGCGATGGCACTGCGTACCAGGGTACGTCGCGCCGTGCGCGAGGGCATCGCCCGCGCAGGCCGGGCCGGGGCCTGTGGGCGCTTCAGTTGCGCATCGACGCCGGTGCGTTGGTGCAGTTCCTGCGCCATCAGGTCGCGGAAGGCGCCATCGGGCATGCGCGCGATCAGCGGCCGGGCGCGCTCGGCCAGGCGCGCCCGGCCGTCCAGCGAGCGCAGGTCGATGTCCTCGCCGAGATGGTCGAAGAAGTAGTTCGACAGTGGCGTGGCCCCGGCGAGGCGTTGTTCAAAACCTTCCCGGCCTTCGGTACGGACCAGGGAGTCGGGATCCTCGCCGTCGGGGAGAAACAGGAAATACGCCTGGCGGCCATCCCGGATACGCGGCAGCGTGGCTTCCAGCGCCTTCCACGCCGCAGCGCGGCCGGCGCGGTCGCCATCGAAGCAGTACACCACATCCGGGGTGCTGCGGAACAGGCGTTCGGTGTGCTCGGGCGTGGTCGCGGTTCCCAGCGTGGCCACCGCCATGGGCAAGCCGGCCTGGTGCAGGGCGATGGCATCCATGTAGCCCTCGACCACCAGCAGGCGGGTCAGGCGGGTGCGGGCCTGCTTGCACTGCCACAGGCCGAACAGTTCGCGACCCTTGTGGAACAGCGGTGTTTCGGGCGAGTTGAGGTACTTGGGACCTTCGCTCCTTTGTGCGCTGCGGGCATGCGTACCCGCACCATCCGCCGCTCCTGTCGCTTGCGCGCTGCCGGCGAGGATGCGTCCGCCGAAGGCGATCACGCGGCCGCGGCGGTCGAGGATCGGGAACATCAGGCGTGCACGGAAACGGTCGTATTTCCCGCTGTCGCCGGTGGAAATCATGCCGGTCTGTTCCAGCCACTGGAGGCGTTCGGGCGTGCTGCCCAGGTGTTTGAGCAGGCTGCTGCCGCCCGGCGCCCAGCCGATGCGGAAACGTGCGAGGGTATCGGCGTCGAGTCCGCGTTGCTGGCAATAGGCCTGGGCCGCGGGGTGGTCGTGCAGGCAATCCTGGTAGAACGTCGCGGCCTGGTCGAGCAGTTCGTACCAGCCGCTGCGGTCCTCGCGCGGCTGCAGCTCGCCGCCTTCGCGAGGCACCTCCAGGCCGACCGACTGCGCGAGTTCCTCGACGGCGTCAGGGAATTCCAGTCGCTCGTAGGCCATCAGGAACCCGATCGCGCTGCCGTGCGCACCGCAACCGAAGCAGTGGTAGAACTGTTTCTGCGGGCTGACGTAGAACGAGGGCGTGCGCTCGTCATGGAACGGGCAGCAGGCGGTCCATTCGCGTCCGGCCTTCTTCAATGGCACGCGCCGCTCCACCACTTCGACGATGTCGATGCGGGACAGCAGTTCGTCGATGAAGCGTTCGGGGATCAGGCCGCGCATGAGAGCGCTAGGATGCCACGCCGGGATGGGCTACGGGCAGATGCAGGCGCCGGCGGACCTCGACGGCGACGGCGACGGTTTCGCGCAGCGGCGCGGAAGGCGCCTGCGCGTTCGCGTCCAGTGCGTGCAGCAGGCCCCGTTCGCGCAGGGCTGCGTGAAAGCGTGACAGCCTGGGCGGCAGCGCTGCACTGTCCAGGGTATGGACCGGTACCCCGGTGGCGGCGGCCTCGGAGAGCATGTTCACCGAATCGGGAGTGACCACCAGGCGGTCGGCCCAGCCCAGCACCCCCGGGTACGGGTTGGGCCCGTCGCCGCTGTCGCGCCAGCGCAGGCCGGGGATGTCGCGGATCGCCGTGTGCACGGCTTCATAAAGCGCAGGGGGTGTGCGTCGCGAAGCCACCAGCATCACGCTTGCGCCCTCGGCCCGGTGACGCTTGCGCAACGCATCGGCCAGGGCCGCAGCCTGTCCGGCATCCAGCGGAACTCCACGACGTGGGCCGCCGAGCAGGACGCCAACGCGGGGTCCGGGGAGCTGGCCCAGTGCCGGAAAGGCCTCGCGCCCGGCCTGCAGCCAGTCATCGTCGACCGGGTGCAGCGAGCCCAGCGTGTTCACGACATGTTCGCCGGCCAGGTCGTCATGGTGTGGTGCGATCACCAGATCCCAGTGGCGTGCGTCGATGCGCGGGTCGAGGATCTGCACACTGCGGCAAGTCCCTCCGGACAGGCGCGCGACCACGCGTGTCAGCAAGGCGGCGCTGCGTCCGCAGCCGATCACCAGCGCCGGCCACGGCGGCGCCAGGCGTTCGCGATGGATGGCATTCACCGTCAGCCGGCCGGCAACTGCACCGCGCGGCGCCAGCCAGGACCACGGCGCCTGCAGCGGCAGCACCATGCTGCGGGTGGCAAGGCCAAGAGCCTGGGCCAGCGCCAGCGCCTGACGCTCGTTGCCGGCAGCGCCGTCGGTGAGCACCCAGCAGGGCGTGGCGGGAGCGTCGTTTTGTCCGCTTTCAAGCACGGTCTGTTCCCTTGGTGGGACGGGGGCGGCCGGCATTCGGACTTACAATGGCTGCCCAGGCTGCATTGCGTCCATGCGTCATCACGGATGCGGCCGACCGGTATTCGCGTTCCGACGATAGGGAGTGATCAACCATGCGTATCCTGATGTCCATGGCCTTGCTGGCGTGTCTGGCAAGCCTACCGGCCGCAGCCAGGCCGGTCACCTACAAGCTCGATCCCAACCACACGCAGGTTCGGGTGGTGTGGAACCATTTCGGCTTTTCCAACCCGGACGCCAACTTCACGCATATCACCGGCACCCTGGTCTATGACGCCGCGCATCCGGCGAAATCCTCGGTCAGGGTGAATATCCCGCTGTCCGGTCTGGATGCCCATGTGGCCAAGCTTACCGAGCATCTCGAGGGGCCGGCGTTCTTCGATGCAGCGAAATTTCCCGTGGCCCGCTTCGTCAGTAAGCGGGTGGTGGCGGACGGCAAGGACCGGCTGACGGTCCATGGCGAGCTCAGCGTGCATGGGGTCACCCGGCCGGTGACGCTGCGGGTGCGGGTCAACAAGGTCGGCATGCAGCCGATGTGGAAGGCTCCCGCGGCCGGCTTTGACGCCACGACCACGCTCAAACGCACCGATTTCGGCGTCGGGGCCTATGTACCGATGGTCAGCAACGAGGTGCATGTGCACATCACCGTCGAGGCCATCGAGGCGTCGGCTTACGCGCGCATGATGAAGGCCATGCAGGGCAAGTAGGGGCCGGGTTGGAGCCCCATCTCGCCATCCGTGAATGGCGAGATGGAGGTTGCGGTCACGGTGTCGTGTCCGGGTCGCGGTGGACCTTTTTCAGGGACGTGAGGTCCACTGCCCTGACGGCATGCTTGAGATCATCGAAATCCTTCACCGTACCGCTGGCGCGGACCAGGATCCGGTTGTCAACGGCCAGGGCATAGGTGCCTTGCCGGGTCGTGCTGTTCCATTGCTCGCCGATGCTGCGATCTCCCGCCAGGCGGGTCTTTTCGAATCCGCTGTCGTTGCTGCGCTCGAGGCTGGCCGGCGTGATGATGCCCAGCCCCGGCATGGTGTCGGCGTTGGCTGTATCCAGGACCAGCAACTGGATGTGATTGCCGCGCGTATCGCGGTACAGGGCCTGCGCCAGGCTGAAACGCGCACCGGGCGTGTCCTGTCGGAGGGCGCTGGCCGATGCCCGGGCATAGCCGTCGAGGGTCGCGGGCAGCAGCGCGCGCATGCGATCGGGATCGGGCGTGGATGCCTGGCCCGGGTTTTGCGCGGCTGCGGTTGATGTCGTGCCGGACGCTGGCGTCGCGTTCATGGCCTGATGTTGCGGTGAAAGCAGACCGGTGCCGGTTACCAGGCCAAGCAGGGCAAGCAGGATCCAGCTCAGGAGTATGGCCAGCACCGTACTCAGCACGGCATAGCCCAGGCTGCGCTCGCGCGGGCAGCGCATGGTGTGCGGCAGGCCCAGGTACAGCAGATAAAAGGCGTACAGTGCGCCGGCCAGGGTGATCAGGAAGCCCAGCCAGGGCAGGACGACAAAGATGCCGGCCACCCATGCCGCAGTCCAGGCGTAGGCGACCGTTTTCAGTGCCTGCACGAAATCGCGGCGTCCCTCGAAAGTTTCGGCCAGGGCATTGACGATGAGCGCGATCAGGTAGACCAGTACCAGGCTTGCCGCATAGCCGACGAGCATGCCCCAGATGCCGCCGAAGAAGGAATAGCGGACATGCGTGCCGCCGACGCGATCGCCGATCAGGCTGTAGCGGATGAACTGGAAAAGCGGTGGCAGGGCGGCCAGCAGCAGGATGTAGCGCATGTAAAGTGCGGGCGTCGTGTCCGCTTCGGCGGCGATGCGCGGCCATTCGCGGTTGGGCTGCAGCAGGATGCCGCGGATGCGCGCAAGCAGTTTGTCAAATTTCATGAGGGACTCTCCATGAGGACGTTCGGCCTTGTATCCGGCAGGCCTGGCGAGCTTGACGGTACACCGTACCGGCATCCCGGAGAAGGCCGGTCTCCGGGCCTGTGCGGGCAGGAGGTTGCTGCCGGCATGCCCCGGCTGCGCTACCATGGACGATCCGATATGTTCCATGGAGTCCCGCCATGCTGTCCCATGATCCCGCCGCGGAAAAGCGGGTGCCGGCCAATGCCGAACATTGTTACAAAGTGACGCGCAGCGACCTGCCCCTGTCCTGTCCGATGCCCGGCATGAGCCTGTGGAATTCCCATCCGAAGGTATATCTGCCAATCGAGGACGAGGGCGGCGAAGTCGTATGTCCTTATTGCGCCGCGCATTATGTGCTGAGCGAGTGAAATAACGCGCATTGGCGCACGTTTGCGTGCGGATTTCGGCACATATCTTGCTTTGGATCTGGCATGGAAGCATGCCGGAATTGAAGCGATGTACCACACCGGGCTGCAGGCTCCGACCGATATGTCCACCCGGGACGCACAAACGCCCACGACACCAGCCGCGATGACGGTGGTACAGCTCATCCCTGCCCTTCATTCGGGTGGTGCTGAACGTTCGGTCCTCGAGGTGGCCCGCGCCCTGGTGGCAGCTGGGCACACATCGGTGGTGATCTCCGCGGGCGGTCGTCTGGTCGACCAGCTTGAACGGGAAGGAAGCCGGCACATCACCCTCGACATCGGGCGCAAGTCACCACTGTCGCTGACCAGGATCTACCGTCTGCGCCGCCTGCTGCAGGAACTGGGGGCCGACGTGGTGCATGCGCGCTCCCGCGTACCGGCCTGGCTGGGCTGGCTCGCGCTGCGTGGCATGCGTCCGCGGCCGCATTTCGTGACCACGGTCCACGGACTCAATTCCCCGGGGCCGTACAGCCGAATCCTGCTGCGCGGCGACCGCGTGATCGCGGTCTCGCAGAGCGTACGCGATCACATCGTGCGCAATTATCCCGATTTCGACCGCGCCCGCCTGGAGGTCATCCCGCGCGGGGTGGATGGCAAGGAGTTCCCCTACGGATACCGTCCCGAGGACGACTGGCGCGAGCGCTTCTTCAACCGTTATCCGCAACTCGACGACTATCCGTTGCTGACCCTGCCCGGCCGCGGTACGCGGCTGAAGGGGCACCACGATGCCATCGACCTGCTGGCCGGCCTGCTCAGCCGTGGGGTGGAGGCACGCTTGCTGATGCTGGGCGTGCTGGAGGACGGCCGCGAGGCCTATGTGCAGGAATTGCGCCAGCACATCGCCGCGACAGGGCTGGAAGGCAAGGTGGTCCTGAGTGAGCCGCGCAGTGATGTGCGTGACGTGCTATCGGTGTCGGCGCTGGTCCTGCAACTGTCCACCAAGCCTGAAGCCTTCGGCCGCACCGTGATCGAATCCCTGTCGCTGTGCCGGCCGGTGCTCGGCTATGCCCACGGCGGCGTGGGCGAATTGCTGGCCGAACTGTATCCGGCCGGTCGCGTGCCGACCGGCGATCGCGAACGCCTGGTGGAGCGCGCCGCCGAGTTGTTGCGCCTGGCGCCGCCGATTCCGCCGCTGGACCGTTATCGCCTCGAGGACATGCAGCAGCAGGTGCTCGACGTGTATGCCGGGCTGGTGCGCGTGGGCACCTGAAGGGAACTTCACGCAGCAACGGCGAGGACGTCTCATCGGGCTGCGGTACGGCTGTTGCAGTACGGGTCGGCGGCTGGCCTACAATCAGCCTTTGTCCGGCAAGAGAGTGCGCATGGGTCCTGCATCGTCGTTGAAGGCTGCGCTGCGCT
This sequence comes from Rhodanobacteraceae bacterium, assembly GCA_027019085.1. Classification (GTDB taxonomy): domain Bacteria; phylum Pseudomonadota; class Gammaproteobacteria; order Xanthomonadales; family Rhodanobacteraceae; genus Oleiagrimonas. Next base: position 107,186 of record JALUXG010000042.1, read on the forward strand.
CGCCGCTGCTCCCGTTCTGGCTGGTCCTGTTCCTGCTGCCCTTGGGACGCAGCAGCGAGCTGGGCACCTTGCTGTGCCTGATCGGAACGGTGCTGCTCTTCGTGCGCGAACCGCATGCGCTGTCCAACCATCCCGGTGCACGTTTGCTGCTGGCCCTGTTCGCCCTGTACGCCGGTGCCGCGCTGGTGTCGGCGCTGGATGCGGTGGCGCCCTGGCGAAGCTGGGAAACCGTGGCCGGTATCGTGCGCTACCTGCCGCTGGGCCTGTATGCCTGTTTTGCCATCCGTCGTTTGCCGCGACTCGATGCGCTGTATCTGGCCAGTGCCGCGGTGGTGGCGTTCTGGACGCTGGATGCCTGGGTGCAGATTTTCACCGGCTGGAGCCTGGGCGGACAGGCGGCGCCATTGCGTATTTCCGGCATTTTCGGCGCCGGCAATCTCAAGCTCGGGCCGGTACTGGCGAGTCTGTCGCCTTTTGTGCTCTGGGCCGCGCGGAAATACGCGCATCGCCGGGGCCTGATCGTGGCCATGCTGCTGATGTTCGGGCCGGTGCTGATGGCCGGATCACGCGCGGCCTGGCTGACCTACGGCCTGGTGGTGCTGCTGTTCGCCTGGCGCGAGGCACGCACGCCCGTCCGCTTCGCCATCTGGTGCGTGGGCGGGCTGTTGACTGCGATGCTGGCCATGGCGATCGCCTGGCAGGTTTCCCCGCGTTTTGATGCGCGCATGCAGCGCAGCATGGATCTTCTCAGCGACACCCCGGCCGGGATCAACACCGCGCTCAGCGGTCGCCTGGACATCTGGCGGGTGGCCACGCGCATGTACCTGGCGCATCCGGTCAACGGCGTGGGCGTGCGCGGCTTCCGTTACGCCTATCCCGGGTACGCACCGCCGCACGACCATTTCGTGGTGAGCCAGGAGGCATGCGGCAAGGGCGAAGGCGCCTGCTATGCGCACCAGCTGCTGCTCGAGGTCGCCAGTGAAACCGGTACCCTGGGTTTGCTGGCATGGCTGGCCGGTGCCGTGCTGGCCGTGCAGGCGTGGCGCAGGGCCGGGCCGGCGGCGCGGGCCAGGGCGTATCCGGCCACGGTCGCCCTGGGCGTGACACTGTTCCCGCTCAATACCCACCTGGCGTTCTATTCGGCCTGGTGGGGGCTGTTCTTCTGGTGGCTGCTTTCGCTCTGGTGTGCGGCGCTTTTCGTGACGGACGACAGTGAGCAACGCCATGCACAAGCGTGAACCGTTGTCGGTGGTGATCATCACCCTGAACAACGCCGACACCCTGGACAGGTGCCTGCGCGAAGTGGACTGGGCCGAGGACCTGGTGGTGCTCGACTCCGGATCGAGCGACGACACCGTGGCCATCGCCAAACGGCATGGTGCGCGGGTGGCGGTGCATCCGTTCGACGATTACGGGCCGCAGAAACAGCGTGCCATCGACATGGCCCGTCACGACTGGATCCTGAACCTGGACGCCGACGAAGTCCTTTCGCCGGGCACGCGCGCGGTGATCGAGCGCGCACTGGTTGAGCCAGCGGCAGCCGGGTTCCGGCTGCCGCGACGCGAGCGCATGTTCTGGACCGTCCAGCATCGCCTGAGTCAGCGCAACGGGCACTTGCGCCTGTTCGACCGCCGGCGCGGGCGCATGAACGATGTCGAGGTGCATGCCTCGGTGGTGGTCGACGGCCCGGTGCGTACGCTCGGAGGTGCCGATTTCGTCAACGACGGTGATGCCGACATTGCCACGCGGGTGGACAAGATCAACCGCTATTCGAGTGGACTGGTGGCGCACAAGCTGCGCCGGGGACAGGGCTTCACCCTGCTGCGCATGGTGGTGTACCCACCATTGTTCTTTGTCCGCCAGTACCTGCTCAAGCGCTACTTCCTCAACGGTAGCGCCGGCTTCATCGCCAGCGTGACCGGTGCTTTCTACGTGTTCCTCAAGTACGCCAAGCTGCACGAGGCCCGGCGTCGGCATCGACGCGGTCAGTAGACCGGCGGCTGTCCGGGGGGGCGGGTCTTGAAGCGCTTGTGCACCCACAGGTACTGGGCGGGTGCTTCGCGGACCATCTGTTCGATGGCGGCATTGACCGTGGCGGTGTCGGCGCGCACATCATCGCCGGGTACGTCTGGCAGCGCCGCACCGATGCGGATGACGTAGCCGCCATCCTCGCGGCGCCGGTGGTGGAACGGCAGGACCAGCGCACCCGAAAGCCGTGCCAGGTGATGGGTGGCGGTGATGGTGGCCGCCGGCACACCGAAGAACGGGACGAACACGCTGTCCTTGCTGCGCATGTCCTGGTCCGGGGCGTACCAGAGCGTGCCGCCGCGGCGCAGGTAGCGTACCGTGCCGCGCAGATCGTCCTTGTCGAACATGGCCTCGGCATACCCCAGCCGCGCGCGCAGCACCGCCCACTCGAAGACCGCCGAGTCCATTCGCCGGTACATGCCGGCGATGCGGATCTGCCGTGACACCAGCCGCGCGCACAGTTCCAGGTGCGAGAAATGCCCACCGACCAGCAGCACGCCGCGTGCCTGGCTGCGCGCCTGCGCCAGGTGATGCAGACCCTCGATACTGACGGGAATGCGATCCAGCGCACGATCGGAGCCCATCCATCCGAGCGCGAACTCGGCCAGCATGATGCCCAGGTCCTGCATGTGCGCACGGACCAGGGTCTGCTGTGCGGACGCATCGAGGTCGGGGAAGCACAGCGCGATGTTGCGCGTGGCGATCGGGCGGCGTGCGCTGGGAATCCGGTAGATCATCCGGCCCAGCAGGCGCCCGATGCGAAGCAGTACACGATAGGGCAGGCGTGCCAGCAACCACGTGCAGCTAAGCCCCAGCCAGGCCGGCCACCGGGTGGGGGCAAGCAGCGAAAGTCGGAAAGGGGGGCGGGGCGTACCGGGCATGCAGCGCCATTGTAGACAATGCGGCCGGCCAGCGGGGGCTGCCTGCAGATACGGCCACAGGCGAATGCGTGCACGGGCCAGGGCTGGATCTTCCGGTTCTGCGACCAGGCGAGCCGGTGCCGATTGCGGACAGGCATCGTCGCAGCATCGGGCACCCTCGCGCGCGGCGGGTGTACGGTGCCGGCTCTGGCATACTGGTCCGCCGTGCTAGCCGGAGCCACCAGGTGCGGTTGCTGTACACACTGGCCATGTTCATCGCCACGCCGCTGCTGATGCTGCGGCTGTGGGCGCGCGGTTTCCGCTATGGCGATTACCATCTGCGCTGGCGCGAGCGTTTTGGCTGGTTCGACATACCGGAGTGTGCGACAGGCACGCTCTGGGTGCATGCAGTCTCGCTGGGCGAAGTCAATGCTGCCGAGCCGCTGGTCCGGGCGTTGATGGACCGCTATCCGCAGTACCGCATGGTCGTCACCACGGTGACGCCGACCGGCTCCGAACGGGTGCGCCAGTTGTTCGACGACCAGGTCCTGCACGTTTACCTGCCCTACGATCTTCCGTTTTCGGTGGCCCGTTTCCTGGCGCACATACGGCCTGCCCTGGCGGTGATCGTGGAAACTGAAATCTGGCCCAATCTGTACGCGGCCTGCCAGCGCCGCGGCATTCCACTGCTGATCGTCAATGCCCGTCTCTCCCGACGTTCCCTGCGCGGGTATCTGCCGTTGCGACCGCTGGCCCGAAAGGCGCTGCAGAGCGTCTACCACGTGGCGGCGCAGTCGTTTACCGACGCGGCACGTTACCGCCTGCTGGGCGCGCGATCCTCGCATATCAGCGTGGCCGGTAACCTGAAATTCGACATGCCGGTGCCGGCTTCGCTCGGTCCCGGCGCCCAGGTGATGCGCGAGGCCTGGGGATCACGCCGGCCGGTATGGATTGCCGCAAGCACCCACGAAGGCGAGGACTGGCTGGTCCTGCAGGCACATCTGCAAGTGCTGCGCAGGTTTCCCGATGCGCTGCTGCTGGTGGTGCCCCGGCATCCGGAACGGTTTCGCGTTGTGGAGCAGACTGTGCGCAGCCTCGGATTCCGCATGGCCATGCGCAGTGCCGAACGTCTGCCGGAAATTTCCACCCAGTGTTTCCTGGTCGATGCCATGGGCGAGCTGATGCAGTTCTATGCCGCGTGCGACGTGGCCTTTGTCGGTGGCAGCCTGGAACCCATCGGCGGGCACAACCTGCTTGAACCGGCTTCCTTGTGCAAACCGATCCTGGTCGGTCCCCACACCTTCAATTTCGAGGGGATCACGCGAGCGCTGCTGCGCGAGGGCGGTGCCGACACGGTATCGGGGGACAACCTGGGACGGCACGTGCTCGAGCTGCTCGAAGACAAGCCGAGGCGGATATGCATGGGCACGGCAGCGCGGCAGGTGTTCGAGCGTGAAAGCGGCGCGGTTGCACGCATCATGCAGCGCATCGAGCCGCTGCTCGATTGAACTGCCCTGCAGCCTGCCGGCCGCGATCACTCCAGAAGCGCGTTGACCGATTCCAGGTCCTTCACCGTCAGTGTGCCCGCCGTCTGCTTGAGGAGCAGCTGGTTGAGCACGAACTGGTGGCGTGCCTGGGAGTAGGACTGCTGCGCGTTGATCAGGTTCTGCTGGCCAATCAGGACATCGACGATGGTGCGGGTGCCGACCTTGAATCCGGCATCGGTCGCTTCCAGTGCCTTGCGTGCCGAGAGCAGCGCCTGGCGGGTGGCCTCCACCTCGCTGATGCCGGCGACGACCGAACGGAAGTAGTAACGCGTATTGCGGATGACCAGCCTGCGCTGTGACACCAGTCCGTCCTCGGCAGCGTCGCGCTGGGCGATGGATTGGCGCACACGCGACTGGGTGTATCCGCCGGAAAAGAGCGGGATGCGCAGGGTCAGGCCGATCACCGTCGAGCTGGGGACCTTGTTGTAACCCAGGCGTGTGGTCCAGTTGGCACCCTTGCCGTAGGACACCGTGGCACTGAGCGTGGGCAGGTGACCGTCCCGCGCGGCGCTGATCTGGCTGTCGGCGGCGTCGACGTTGAACTGCTGGGCGAGGATGTTCGGATTGTTCCTGACCGCGGTGTCCACCCAGTAGCTGATCTTGTTGGGGACCGGCGTCTGCAACGGTACCTGCTGGCGCAGGACCTTCAGGTCGGTTACCGGTTTGCCGGTGATCTGGGTCAGGGCCTCGCGTGCGTCGTCTAGGGCATTGCGGGCGCTGATCCGCTGCGCCACGGCGGCGTCGTGCTGTGCCTTGGCGTCCTGCACGTCGGTAATGGCCGACAGTCCGACCTTGTAGCGTTCCTGCGCCTGTTCCAGTTCGCGCGCCAGGGATTTCTCGTTGGCCTGGCTGAATTTCAGCGCATCCTCGGCGGTCAGCACGTTGAAATAGGCCGTGGCCACGCGAATCAGCAGGTTCTGCGAAGCGGCGCGGTATTGCGCGTCCTGGCTGCGGGTCTGCTCATGCGCCGCCTGCAGGTCGTGGTAGTTGCTGAGGTCGAACAGGCTCTGGCTGAGGTTCAGCGAAAGGTTGCGGCTGCGTTGGTGCCCCGACGGAATACCGGCGCCATCCTTGAAGCCGCGGTTGTCCTGGCTGAGGCCGAGGCTGGCATTGATCTGCGGAAGCAGCGCCGAGCGGGCCTGGACCACGCCCTCGCGGGTGCTGCGCAGGTTGGCATCGGCCAGGGCCAGTGTCGGATCGTTCTGCCGTGCCTGCAGATAGGCCTGTATCAGGTCTTCGGAATGCGCCACTCCCGGTGCGCTTGCCGTGAGTGCGGCAACCAGGAGCAGGGGTTTCAGGCGGGGAAAGGCATGCATGGTTCTGTCCTTGACATCAAAACGCTGCTAGATGGAAAAGTGCGGCTCGGGCGCGGCGTGTTCCAGATAGGGAAGGTCGGTCTCGAACAGGCCCTGTTCGCGGAAACGGCCCTCGCCCTCGTGATGCATCAGCACCGCTTCCATGACCGGCGACGCCCCGCGGATCACGAACATGCGTCCGCCGGGCTTGAGCCAGCGCGCGAAGCGCCCGGGCACGGAAAGCACTGCACCGGTCACCACGATGACGTCGAACACACCGCCGGGCTGGTAGCCATGGACCGCTTCGGCGGCCACCGGCTCGGCGTTGTCGATGGCGAGCCCGCGCAATCGCTTCCGGGCGACATCGATGAAATCCTCATGCTTGTCGATGCTGGCCACCCTGCGAGCCAGGCGCGCCAGGCAGGCGGTAAGGAAACCGGACCCGGTGCCGATTTCCAGCACGTCCTCGCGACCGGTCAGGGCCAGCGCCTGCAGCAGCCGGCCCTCGACGATCGGAGGCATCATGCATTCGCCGTGGCCCAGCGGCAGCGCCATATCGGCAAAGGCCAGGTTGCGCCAGGCCGGGGGCACGAACTGTTCGCGGGGCACGCGTTCCATCACCTCCAGCACGCGCCGGTCGAGGACTTCCCAGCCCCGCACCTGCCAGGCGGTCATGTTGTGGCGGGCCTGTTCGATGTTCATGTTCATGCGCAATGTCCGGAAAGGTCAAACGAAACGGTACAGCATCCCCATGCGGAAGGAATCCGCATACACGGTCGTTTCCGCATCATCGTCCGGCCTGCCCGGCAATGGCCAAAGTGCCGGAAGTCACCGTGTCCGCGGACACATTGCCGTACAGGCAGGCTGGATATAATTAAACCGCAGCGTATAATAAAAGGTATCGTATCCGTTGCAAACCGTTTCCATGCGCCATCCTGAAAAATGCCCGCGTCCCGGTCGACCCAAGGACATGGAAAAACGCGCCGCGATCCTCGGTGCAGCCCAGGACCTGTTCGTCGCGAACGGATTCGAGCACACCAGCATGGATGCCGTGGCCACCCGCGCCGGGGTCTCCAAACTGACTGTCTACAGTCATTTCGGCGACAAGGCCTCGCTGTTCCGCGAAGCGGTGCGCGCACTCTGCCAGATGCTGGTGCCGGATCGCCTGTATCGCACCCATCACGGTGAAACCCTGCGTGCGGCCCTTTTGCGCATTGCCCGGCATCATGCCGAACTCATGAGCAGCACCGAAAGCATCGGGCTGTGGCGGGCGGTGGCCGGTGAGTGCGACAAGAGTGATCGCCAACTGGCGCAGATGCTGTGGGAAGAGGGCCCGACCCGTTCGCGCGAACTGATGCAAAAACTCCTTGAGGAACAGGTCGCAGCGGGTGCGCTCGACATCGACGATACCGCGCGCGCCGCCAGCCAGTTCCTGTGTCTGCTCAAGGGCGACCTGCATCTGCGCCGGCTGCTCGGCTGCATGGATGCCGACTGCCCGCAATTTCGCAGCGAAATGAGGGGCAGCGCCGAAGCCGCGGTGGACATGTTCCTGCGCGCCTACGCGCGCCGTTGATCAGGCCTGGCCGTGTGCGGCGTTGTAGCGCGCAATACCCGCATCGAGTTCGGCCCGCGCCGATGACGCTCCGGTCCAGCCGTCGAGCTTGACCCACTTGCCCTTCTCCAGGTCCTTGTAGTGCTCGAAGAAGTGGCCGATGCGTTCGAGCCAGTGCCCGGAAACCTGTTCGATGTCCTCGATATGGGCGTAGCCGCTGAACACCTTGTTGTTGGGCACCATCACCAGTTTCTCGTCGCTGCCCGCCTCGTCGGTCATCTTCAGCATGCCCACCGGGCGACAGGAAATGACCGAGGCCGGGATCAGCGGCAGCGGCAGGATCACCAGGGCGTCAAGCGGGTCGCCGTCGCCGCCGAGCGTGTGCGGCACGTAGCCGTAGTTGCACGGATAGCGCATCGGCGTGGTCAGCACGCGGTCGACGAATACGGCGCCGCTGGCCTTGTCCACTTCGTACTTGACCGGTTCGGCGTCCTTGGGAATTTCGATGATGACGTTGAACTCGCCGACGGTGGCGGCACCGGCGGGAACCTGGTCCAGGCTCATGCGGGGGATCCTGATTGGTTGCGGGGATGGGGGCGCGCAAGGATAGGACAAAGCGTGTTGCAGTGCAAAAAAACGCATCCGCATCCCGTTTGTCGTCGATGCCATGGGGCCGTCGATGTCATGGAATGGCGCGACCCGTCCCCGCGTGCGCGGCTCACACGAACGGCAGCTCGCGCAGCCACTTGGTGGCGATCCATTTCTCCCCGGCGGTCACCGGCAGGCCGGCATGCAGGGAGTCCTTGTCGCCGCTCTGGTAGGCGAAATAGACGGCCGTGCCGCGTCTTGCGGTCACCGTGACGCGGGCATTGGGGAAATGCGTGCCGCCGCCGTCCTCGGGCGTGTTGAGATAGATCAGCACGGTGGCCACGCGTTGTCCGCTCTTGGCCGTCAGCGTCTTGAACCCGTGATGGGTGGGATCGAACCAGTCGTAATGCGGTTCGTACTGCTGTCCCGGCAGATAGTGCAGCACCTGCAGGCCTTCGCCGTACTCCACGGGCATGTCGAGCAGGGCCGCTATGCGCTGCTCGACGCGCTGGATCAGCGGTGCCTCGCCGACCTGGAAGAACATGCCCTGGCTGGTGCGCGCTTCGTCGAGCTGGTCGTCGCCCTTGCTGTTCACGGTACGCGAACGATCCAGGCGCGGGCGTGCAAGTTCGATCAGTTCATCACACTCCTGCGCATCCATCAGCCCCTCGAGCACCCGGATGGTGGGGCACTCGACACTCATGGTCACATCCACGCGGCGACCCTCCGCAAGCTGTGAAGGCGCTTCCGGGTGCCGGCTGCGGCGGCCGTTGCGCACGTCCATGGCGACATCGATCGCCACCGCCGGACGGTTCAGGATCTTGGCGACGAGCTGGCGCGCCTGGCGCGGCTGGTAGCCGGCGCGCAGCATCATCTGGACGATCTGGTCGATGTCATGGCCGGCGCGCGCAGTGGACTGGATCCAGTCGCGCAGGGAGTTGCTGTGCGAGGTGACGCTGTTCATGGGGCGATTGTAAAAGACTTGCCGGCCGCTGGACACGCCGACCGCATGGGCGTGTCGGGGGCGTTTCAGAGGCGGAATCCGTCCCGCACCGTTTCGTGCATGGCGCGCGTGGCGCGCAGGTGGCGAAATTCGTTCGAATGCGCATCGTACACATAATCGCGCGACCAGCGTTCGCGATGGGCCACGATCTCGCGCACCGCGTCGAGGCTGAAATCCAGTTCCTCGTCGGTGGTGGTGGGGTGAAAGCTCAGGCGCACCCAGCCCGGCTTGTCGGACAGGTCGCCGCGGTCGATCTTGTCGGTGATGTATCGCGAGCGGGTCGGGTCCACGTGCAGCAGGTAGTGGCCGTAGGTGCCCGCGCAGCTGCAGCCGCCGCGCGCCTGCACACCGAAGCGGTCGTTGAGCAGCTGCACCATCAGGTTGTAGTGCAGGTCCTCGACGAAGAACGAGGCAATGGCCAGGCGTTCGTCCAGTTCATTGCCCAGCACGTGCACGCCGGGGATGGCGCGTAGCGCACCGAGGATGCGCGGAACCATGGCCTTTTCGCGTTCGGCCATCGCCTCAACGCCCATCTTCGCCTTCACGCGCATGGCCAGCGCGGCGCGGATGGTCTGCAGGAAGGGCGGGGTGCCGCCATCCTCGCGCGCCTCGATGTCGTCGATGAAGGCGTACTGGCCCCAGGGGTTGGTCCAGGCCACGGTGCCGCCGCCGGCCTCGTCGGGCACGCTGTTGCGGTACAGCGCACGGTTGAACACCAGCACGCCGCTCGAGCCGGGACCGCCGAGGTACTTGTGCGGCGAGAAGAACACCGCATCCAGCGGTTCGTCGTCGGCCGGGTGCATGTCGACGCGCACGTACGGCGCCGAAGCGGCGAAGTCCACGAACGCCACCCCGCCGGCGGCGTGAATCATGCGCGCCAGCGTGCGGTAGGGCGGCTTGACGCCGGTGACATTGGAGCAGGCCGAGAACGAGCCGATCTTGAACGTGCGTTGCCGATAGCGTTCCAGCAGCGCGGCAAAGGCGTCCAGGTCGGGCAGGCCGCGCGGGTCGGGCGGAATCACCTCCACGTCGGCGGTGGTTTCGTACCAGCTGGTCTGGTTGCTGTGGTGTTCCATGTGGGTGACGAACACCACCGGGCGCTCCGCCTCGGGCAACTGGATGAAGCGGCGCAGTCCTTGCGGGGCCTTCAGGCCCAGGATGCGCTGGAACTTGTTCACTGCACCGGTCATGCCCGAGCCGCAGGTCAGCAGCACGTCATCGGGGCCGGCATTGACCTCCTGCTTGATGATGCGATGGGCCTCGTGGTACGCCAGCGTCATCGCCGAACCGGTCACGCTGGCTTCCGAATGGGTGTTGCCGACAAACGGGCCGAACGTCTCCAGCATCGCCTGCTCGACCGGTGCGTACAGGCGCCCGCTGGCCGTCCAGTCCGCATACACGATGCGCTGCTCGCCGTACGGGGAAGGGAAGGTCTGGTCGATACCGACGATGTTGCGGCGGATCGCTTCGAAGGGGCGGGTCGTCGTGGCGACGTTCATGGTATGCCGTTCCTGCGCGTGGCGAGGGTCAGGTCGCATCAATGTACCCCACTGGGGATCCGGATGCCTTGATCCATGTCGGACACCCGGTGCATGTGCACCCCTGCAGGATATTCAGGCGTCCGGTGGCCGGACCGGACCCGTTGCGGCAGAGGTGGGGGCAGGTACGGCCACGCCTTCGGGAATTACCGTTCCGCGCCAGCGTGGATTCCTCCAGACCAGGCGCACGGGCGTGCCCGGATCCACGACCGGTGCCGCGCAACGGCCGTCGCCGTGTCCGGTCAGACCGCCACTGGGGCTGCAGATCTTCGTGCCCTGCGCATCGAGCAGGTCGTTGTAGCGATCGCAACAGCCTGCGACCACCAGATAGGCGGGCGAGCCGTGATGCGAGAGCACCCAGATCGATCGCGGCGCATCGGCGGGATGGGTCGTGTAGCCGGCAATGGACTGCTGCAGCCAGGTCGGCAGGGCGCCTGCGGCGAAGCTCGAGGCTGCGCCGACGATGATGAGCAGTGTTGCGAGGCGAAACTTTCCGTGCATGGAACCCTTCCGAAATAGCTTTTAAACCGGCCTGCGAAGACGCGCCACACCGCCGGCGGAGGGACAGTTACAGCCGCTCGCCGAGCATCTTTTCCAGCTTCACCTGGTCGGCGGCGAAGCGGCGGATGCCCTCGGCCAGCTTCTCGGTGGCCATGGCGTCCTCGTTGAGGCCCCAGCGGAAGGTCTTCTCGTCGATCGGGGCGGGGCGCGCCTCGCGGGTGCCGTCATCGTGCAGCCGACGGGGCAGGTCCTCGTTGCTGGCGTCCAGCTTTTCGAGCAGATCCGGGCTGATGGTCAGCCGGTCGCAACCGGCCAGTGCGGTGATCTGGCCGACGTTGCGGAAGCTGGCGCCCATGACCACGGTCTCGATCCCGTGGTGCTTGTACCAGTCGTAGATGCGGCGCACGGACAGCACGCCGGGATCCTCCTCGGCGGGGTAGCTGTCGTGGTCGGTGTGGGCGATGTACCAGTCGTAGATGCGGCCGACGAAAGGCGAGATCAGGAAGGCGCCGGCATCGGCGGCGGCAACGGCCTGCTCGAAGGCGAACAGCAGTGTCATGTTGCAGTGGATGCCCTCGCGCTCGAGCTGCTCGGCGGCGCGGATGCCTTCCCAGGTGGAGGCGATCTTGATCAGGATGCGGTCGGTACCGATGCCGGCGTCGTCGTACATGCCGACCAGGCGCCGTGCCTTGGCCATGGTGGCCTCGGTGTCGAAGGACAGGCGCGAATCGACCTCGGTGGAGACACGGCCGGGGATCAGCTTGAGGATGTGCGAGCCGGCGTTGACGGCCAGCCGGTCACAGGCATCGACCAGCTGGCGCGTGCGGTCGTTGCCCTGCCCGCGCGCCCAGTCCAGTGCATCGTCGATCAGCGCGCCGTAGCCATCCATCGAGGCGGCCTTCAGCAGCAGCGAGGGGTTGGTGGTGGCATCGACGGGCTTGTGGCGCTCGATAGCACTGATATCGCCTGAATCGACCACCACGGTGGTCATCGTGCGCAACTGTTCGAGTTGGGTCGGCATGGGTCTGTCCAGCGTGGGGAATGGGCTCGGCCTCCCATTGTGCCACGGAGCGGTGGTGCGACCCTGAAGCGCGCCTGCATGGGCGATCCGTGCCAGGCTCAGTAGAGGTCGACCGGGTCGACGTCGATCGACCAGCGCACCCGGCGCGCATCCGGCATGTTGCCCAGAGCCACGCGCCAGGGGCGCAGCGCCGCGTGCAGGGTGGGCCGGGCATCGGCTTCCAGCAGCAGCTGGCCGCGGTGGCGTCCCGCGCGCAGCGGCATCGGCGCAGGCATCGGTCCGGACACGCGCAACTGCGAGGTGTCCGGCAAGGCCAGGCGTGCGGACTCGAGGAACGCATCGACCTGCGCGCGCCGGGTCGATTCGGCGCGCAGCAGCGCCTGGTAGGCGAAGGGCGGCAGGGTCAGCGCGCGTCGTTCCACAAGCAGTTCTTCGCAGGTAGCGTGGTAGCCACGGTGCAGCAGGGTCTGCAGCAGTGGGTGCCCGGGGTGATGGGTCTGCAGCAGCACGCGCCCGGGCCTGTCGGCGCGCCCGGCGCGTCCGGCCACCTGCACGATCAGTTGCGCAAGCCGCTCGCCGGCGCGGAAGTCCAGGCTGTGCAGGCCCTCGTCGATGCTGGTGATCGCCACCAGGGTCAGGTGCGGCAGGTCGTGACCCTTGGCCAGCATCTGGGTGCCGACCAGGATGGCGGGGCGACCATCGGCCAGCGGGCCGAGCAGGTCCTCGAAGGCATCGCGCCGGCGCGTCGTTTCACGGTCAATGCGCAGCACGGGAATGTCGGGATAGCGTGTCGTGAGCGCTTCGTCGAGCCGCTCGGTGCCGTGTCCCTGGCGAAACAGTTCGGCATGCCCGCATTGCGGGCAGTCGCGGGGCACCGGACTTTCCAGTGCGCAGTGATGGCACACCACACGCGAACGGCCCTGATGCAGGGCCATGGGTTTCTCGCAACGCGGGCACTGGGCGAACCAGCCGCACAGATGACAGGTCAGCACCGGCGCGTAGCCGCGGCGGTTGCGGAACACCAGTGCCTGCTCGCCGCGCCCGATGCAGGCGTCGAGGGCGTGCAGCAGGGCGCTGGACAGTCCGTGATGCAGCACCTGTCCGCGCATGTCGAGTATCTCCGCGCGCGGAGGCTGGCGTTGCGCACCGATGCGCTCGCGCAAGTCCACGCGTTGATAGCGCCCGGAGGCCACATTGGCCAGGGTTTCCAGCGAAGGCGTGGCCGTGCCCAGCACCACCGGCACCTGCAGGTGCCGGGCGCGCATCACCGCCAGGTCGCGGGCGTGGTAGCGAAAACCTTCCTGCTGCTTGTAGGAGGTGTCGTGTTCCTCGTCGACCACGATCAGGCCCGCCTGCGGCATGGGGGTAAACACTGCTGAGCGCGTTCCCACGATGACCCGTGCCTGCCCGTCGCGTGCCCGCAGCCAGGTCCTCGCGCGGGCACCGTCGGCCAGGTTCGAATGCAGCACGTCCACCACTACGCCGAGACGTGCCTGCAGGCGCTGGACCGTCTGCGGCGCCAGTCCGATTTCCGGAATCAGTACCAGTGCCTGGCGGCCGGCCGCCAGGGTTCGTGCAATCAGTGCGGTATAGACCTCGGTCTTGCCGCTGCCGGTCACCCCGCGCAGCAGGAAGGGTGCGAAGCGTCCGAGATGTTTGCCGACGGCTTCCACGGCTGTGCGCTGGGCGGCGGTCAGTTCCGGTCCCGGCACCGCGACAGGCATGGCCACGTCCGCGTCGACCATGCGGGTTTCGACCAGGCCGGCCTTGCGCAGCCGGCGCGCGGCCTCGCGCCAGCCGGGCAGGCACAGGTCCAGTTCGTCCGCGCGCCGCTCGCGTTCGGACAGCAGTTCGAGCAGGGCGCGGCTGCGGCCACGACGCCCCGACCACGCTTTGGGCTGGCGTCCCTGTCCGCTCAGGCACCACCAGGATTCACTGGTCTGCGGCCAGGGTCGGTCCTTCCGCAGCACGTTGGGCAGGGCATGAAACAGCACTTCGCCGGGTGCGCCGAGCCAGTAATCAGCGCTGCGCAAAAGATTCGACAGCAGTTCTGGGTCCAGCAACGGGGTTGCATCAAGGACGCGTTTCACACGCTTGAGTTGCGGCGTTGAAACGGTGCTGGTGTTTGCTGTCGCAACCACCATGCCGACCTGTGTGCGGCGTCCGAACGGGACCTTGACCCGGGTCCCCGGCGACACGGCCGGGCAGCCTTCCGGGGGCAGGTAATCGAACAGCTGCGGCAGGGGAACCGGAAGGGCAATGCGCAGGACGTCGACCATGCCGCGCAGTGTAGCCGCAGGCGACAGGCATCCGGACAACCGCACAAGGGCAGGATACGACGCACAGTTCACCGAGTCCCTCGGAATGACGGCTAAGTGCCGGGCAGCTTGCGGTTTTCACGGTTATCCACAAAAAGTGTGGATAAGTCTGTGGATGCGGCTGGGAGCAGGGCACGCCGGGCGCATGATGGCACACCATGTTACGGATTGGTGAAAGTTTGATCAGTCTTGTTAAAGCTAGTAAATACAGCATGTTACATGTGAAGTATGGTGGATCCGGGAGCATGTTGGGAATCCGTCCCAGCCCGTCGCGAGACGCAATCGGCGATTGTGTACAACCCGAGCCTGGGGAGGGCCCCGGGCGGTGTATAACCTGTCGCGTCAGGTGATGGCGTCCGGCATCGCCAAGTCCCTGAACACGATTGAAAACCCGCCGAGCAGACCTCGCCGTGCCGGGGCCGGGAAGCTCAGGTATGCGGGCCGGTACAATGGTGCTCCCGTGGCGCGATTCGGTTTTGACCGCGCACCCAGCACCCAGTACCCCGGATCCCTCGATGCCCGCAACTCCTGTTCGTGCCCCGCGCCTGGACCGTGTCCGGGTGGCGCGCGAGTTCGCCGCCCTGATGCGACTGGCCTTGCCGCTGATTGCCGCGCAGCTGGCGGTGGTGGGAACCAACGTGGTCGATGCCATGCTGTCCGGCCACCTCAATGCGCATGTGCAGGCTGCCGTCACCACCGGCGCAGGCATCTGGACCCTGGCGATCCTGCTCGGCATGGGCACCATGCTGGCGGTGCCGCCGAGCGTGGCGCAGCTGGACGGTGCCGGACGCCGGCACGAGGTCGGTGCGCTGCTGCGCCAGGCACTCTGGATCGCCCTGCTGCTGGGTGTGCTGCTGGCCTTCGCGGTTCGTCGTGCCGGGGTGCTGCTCGACTGGGTCGGCGTGGTGCCGGATCTGCGGTCCGACGTGGTCGCCTTCCTGGAAGCGATCAGCTGGGGAGCGCCGGCGTTGACAGTGTATTTCGCCTTGCGTGGCCTGTCCGAGGGGCTGTCCCTGCCGCGGCCCTCGATGGTATTCAGCCTGCTCGGCCTGTGCCTGCTCGCGCCTCTGGGGTACGTGTTGATGTATGGCCGACTCGGCATGGCGCCGATGGGTGCACGCGGCAGCGGCATGGCAACGGCCGTGGTGCTGTGGGTGGAGATGCTGGGGTTTGCCGTGTACGTGTTGCGGCACCCCAATTACCGCGGTCTGGGCCTGCACGACCGCTTTGATCCACCGAAGCCGAAGGTGATTGGCGAGCTGCTGCAACTGGGCGCACCGATGGCCTTTACCCTGCTGATGGAGGGGGGCCTGTTCGTGGCCGTGGCACTGGCCATCGCCACCCTCGGGGATACCGTGGCTGCCGCGCACCAGATTGCCCTGAACGTGGCCTCGGTGGCATTCATGGTGCCGTTGGGCACGGCCATGGCCATCACGATCCGCGTCGGGCATGCCGCAGGACGGCGCGATGCGCGTGCAGTACGCTACGCGGCAGGCTGCGGCGTGTCGGTGGCGGCCGCGGCGCAGGTTCTGTCGGCAAGTCTGATGCTGGGCATGCCGCAGCGCATCGCCGGTTTGTACAGTCATGATGCCGCGGTGGTCGGGCTGGCCGCGCAGTTGATGATGCTGGCGGGCCTGTTCCAGATCGTCGATGGCATCCAGGTTGCTTCCAACGGTGCGCTGCGCGGTCTCAAGGACACCCGGGTGCCGATGTTGATCAGTGCCTTCGCGTATTGGGGCGTGGGCATGCCGGTGGGGTTATGGCTGGCCTTTCATGCGCACTTGGGCGCGCGCGGGATGTGGCTCGGGCTGGTTGCCGGGTTGAGCATGGCCGCGCTGCTGTTGTCCTCGCGCCTGGTCATCAATATCCGCACCGGACGCTGGCTGCGTGCCGTGCCGGAGCCAGCCGGTCGCAGTGCAGATGACCCGGCGGCCGCGAACCGCTAGGCTTGGGTTTCCCAACGGACGGATGCCCCCCATGCCCGACTCGCGACGCAACGGCTTCGTGGCCTTTATCGTGTTGATCCTGCGTGGCATCAACCTGACACGTGTGATCGTGCTTAACGTGCTGTTCTTCGGCCTGCTGGCGCTGCTGGTGGGGCTGCTCTCACGTGATCACCGCGCGCCCGTGCACAAGGACTCGGTGCTTGTGCTGGAGCCGCAGGGCCGGCTGGTCGAGGCCTACAGCATCTCGCCGCTCAGCCTGGCCATGGCACGGTGGTCCGGCGAATCGGTAGGTCAGGTTCGGGTGCGCGACCTTGTGGCCGCGATCGACCATGCGCGCACCGATGCACGCATCCACCGCATCCTGCTGCTGCCCGGCGAGCTTCGCGCCGGCGGTTTTGCCGCGCTGCGCGAAGTGGGCGAGGCACTCGACCGCTTCCGTGCCAGCGGCAAGCCGGTCGATGTATGGGCGGCCAACTACGATCGCGGCCAGTACTATCTGGCGGCCCATGGCAGTCGCGTGTACCTGGATCCGATGGGTGGGCTGATGGTCACCGGCCTGACCAGCTACCGCCTCTACTACAAGGACCTGCTCGATCGTCTCGGCGTGGACGTGCATCTGTTCCGGGTCGGCCAGTACAAGTCCGCAGCCGAGCCCTATGTGCTCGACCAGGCATCGCCGCAGGCCAAGCTGGCCGATGCCTACTGGATGGGTGGCCTGTGGCAGCAGTGGCTGGCCGACGTTGCTGCCCGGCGCAAGCTGCAGCCCGCTGCGCTGGACGGATTGCTGACCAGCCTGCCCGACCGTGCAGCCAGCACCGATGGCGATCTCGCGCGGCTGGCACTGGACGATCACCTGGTCGATGGCCTGGCTACCCGACATCAACTGGTGGCAAGACTGCGCGGGGACGGGGTGCCGCCGGGTGCCGATGGCGAGGGTATCCGGGCCATCGACATGGACGATTATCTTGCCGCGGTGCGCCATCCGGTGCCGGACGAGCGCGATCATGTCGCCGTGGTGGTTGCCGAGGGTGAAATCCTGGACGGGAAACAGCCACCGGGCAAGATCGGTGGCGCGACGCTGGCGCAGATGCTCTACCGCGCACGCATGGACAAGCACGTACGCGCCGTGGTGCTGCGGGTGAACTCACCCGGCGGCGCGGTTTACGCTGCCGAACGCATCCGCCGCCAGGTCGCCCTGCTGCGCAAGGCCGGCAAGCCGGTGGTGGTGTCGATGGGCGACGTGGCCGCCAGTGGCGGTTACTGGATCTCGATGGATGCCGACCGCATCTATGCCGAGCCCAACACCATCACCGGTTCGATCGGCATCTTCGGCCTGGTCTACAACGCCCCCGGCCTGATGAAGAAACTCAGCGTGCGCAGCGATGGCGTGAGCATCGGTCCGCTGGCCGACGCCGGGGATGTCACTCGGCCGCTCAATCCGCAGCTGGGCACCCTGATGCAGCAGGTCATCAATCACGGATACAAGCGGTTCGTGGGCGATGTGGCCAAGGCGCGTGGCAAGACTTTTCAGCAGATCGACAGCATCGCCCAGGGCCGGGTATGGACCGGTCGGCAGGCCTTGCAGCGGGGTCTGGTCGACAAGCTCGGCGGCCTGCGCGCCGCCGAGGCCTTTGCCGCCGAACGGGCAGGGCTGGGCAGGCATTTCGCGGTGCGCTACATGAAACCCAGGGGCTTGTCGGGACTGCAGCGCGTGGTACTCGATTTCAGCCAGAGCAGCCTGGCGCACGTGATGGCCGATGCCGGCCTGCGTCCGCCGGCACGGCTGATCGAGGCGATCCGCCGCCAGGTGCCCGAATGGCGGCTGCTGCAACAGGCCCGCCCGGGACAGCTCAACGTCTACGCCGACTGCCTCTGCGCCCCGCGCTGAAGCGCCCCGGCCCAGTCTATTGCTGGGCCTGCTTGAGCGCCTTGCGTTCGGCGTCGTCGTGGGCCTTGAGGACCTTTTGCACGTCCTGCGCGCGCTGGCGCGTGTCGAGCAGCGGTTTCAGCGGGTTGGAGGCGGGTATTGCGGTGGAGGCCGCCGCAGGTCCGGACGCAGCCGCGCCGTGATCCGGGCTGGTGCCGGAAGAACAGGCGGCCAGCAGTGCCAGCACTGCCCCGCCGGACATGATGCGTAAGCCATTCATGAGGCGACCCTTGGTTGTTTGCATGGAGGACCCGGGGAGTCTCCCGCGATCAGGCAGGCACGGCAAGCGCGTTGTAGGATGCGCTCGTCGAATGGACAGCCGCCATGCCGCATGCAGCAACACGCGGCAATCACTCACGTAGTGGCAAGGGAACCTTCTTCATGCATCCACGACTGGCACGCTGGCAACTGCATGGGCAGGCCGCACTGGTCACCGGGGCCAGCAAGGGCATTGGTCTGGCCTGTGCGCGCGAACTGGCTGCCCTGGGTGCCGACCTGCTGCTGGTGGCCCGTGACGGCGACTACCTGGAACAGGTGCGCGATGACCTGGCCGAGGAATGTCCCGGCATCGAAGTGCGGGTGTTTGCAGCGGACCTGGCGCAGCGCGAAGACCGCCTGGCCGTGTTCGACTGGATCGCCGATCTGCAGGCGCCGCTGTCACTGCTGGTCAACAACGTCGGTGGCAACCGCATCCGGCCTGCCATCGAGTACCCCGACGAGGAACTTCGGGCGCTGTTCGAGCTGAATGTGTTCAGCGCCTTCGACATGTGCCGTCTTGCCCACCCGCAGCTGCTGCAGCATGCCAATGCGGCCATCGTCAATATCGGCTCGGTGTCGGGCCAGGTGCATGTGCGCACCGGTGCCCCATACGGCATGAGCAAGGCGGCGCTGCATCAGATGACACGCAACCTGGCCTGCGAATGGGCCGAGGATGGCGTCCGTGTCAACGCCGTAGCCCCGTGGTACATCCGCACCCAGCGTTCGGAACCGGCATTGGCCGATGCCGATTACCTGGAGGAAGTGCTCGACCGGACCCCGATGCAACGCATCGGCGAGCCCGAGGAAGTGGCCGCCGCGGTGGCCTTCCTGTGCCTGCCGGCGGCCAGTTACATCACCGGCGAGCTGGTCGCGGTCGACGGCGGGTTCCTGCGCTACGGGTTCTAGCTAGCGCCTCGCAAGCCCACAGCTCGCGCAATTAGCTGCTTCGGGGACGGAGGGGGTCAAGCAGCTGCTTGGTCCCCTCCGTCCCATACAACATTCACGGCCGAAAACGGCCAGTCTTGCCCTTGCCCGGCGCTATGCTGCATGCATGAATGACGTCGCCCAGCCCGTGCCGATGCCCGACCCGAAGGTGTGCGAAAAAGCGCGACTGAGCCGCGATGCGCGCTTCGACGGCCTGTTCTTCACCGCCGTGCGTTCGACGGGCATCTACTGCCGGCCCGTGTGTCCGGCGCCCACGCCCAGGGCGCGCAACGTGCGCTACTACCCGACGGCCGCCGCCGCCGCGGCCGCCGGCTACCGGCCCTGCCTGCGCTGCCGCCCGGAGCTGGCGCCGGGGGCCTGGGCCTGGCGCAGCGGTAGCGAACTTGTGGCCGGGGCGCTGCGCCTGGTCGAGGAGGGGCTTCTCGACCGGGCGCCGGTCGCGACGCTGGCCGCGCGCACGGGGACGAGCGAACGCCATCTTCGTCGCCTGTTCGCCGAGCACCTGGGGGCCAGCCCCGTTCAGGTGGCGGGCACGCGTCGTCTGCTCTTTGCGCGCAAGCTCCTGGATGAAACGGCCTTGCCGGTAACACAGATCGCCCTGGCTGCGGGCTACGGTAGCCTGCGCCGTTTCAACGCCGCGTTTCGCGACAGCTTCGGCGCGAACCCGCGGTGCCTGCGCCGCCGTCGCACAGCGAACGGTGCGAAAGGCATCGGCCTGCGTCTGGGGTTTCGTCCGCCGTACGATTTTGCCTCGATGCTGCGGTTCTTCTCTGCCCGCGCTCTGGCGCACATCGAACACGTGGACGCACAGTCCTATGAGCGCAGCTTCGTCCTGCAGGGCGAATCCGGACGCTTGCGCGTCAGCGCGTACGGGGACGAGTCGGCATTGCGGCTGGAGGTGCAGCATCCGCGTGCCGACGTACTGTCACAGGTGGTGTTGCGCGTACGGCGGATGTTCGATCTCGATGCCGATCCACAGGCGATCGCCAACACACTTTCCGCCACGCCCCGGCTCGGGCGCCTGCTGCGGCGGTATCCGGGTATCCGGGTGCCCGGGGCATGGGACGGCTTCGAGATCGCGGTTCGTGCGGTGCTCGGCCAGCAGGTCAGCGTGGCCGCGGCGCGCACCCTGGCCGGGCGTGTCGTCGAGCGCTGGGGAAGCTGCGCAGCGGACGGGCAGGCGCGCGTGTTTCCGCAAGCGTGCGACCTGGTGCAGGCGCCGCTGGAGGAAGTGGGGGTGATGGCGCAGCGTGCGCGCACGATCCGCGGCATGGCCAGGGCCGTGAGCGAAGGCGAGGTGGATTTTCGCATCGAGCGCGGCCTTCAGGCCTTTGTCGCGGCCTGGACCGCACTGCCCGGCATCGGCGCGTGGACCGCGCACTACATCGCCATGCGCGCGCTGGGTCACCCCGACGCATTCCCTGCCGCCGACCTGGTGCTGCGACGCCGTGCCGGGGACGGCGAAACCCTGTCCACCCGTGAAATGCAAACCATGGCGCAAGCCTGGCAGCCGTGGCGAGCCTATGCCACGTTGCTGTTGTGGCGCGCCGAGGAGTGACCATCCATGTTCTATAGCGATCAACTCGATACCCCCATCGGTCGCCTGCAGTGGCTTGCCGATGAAGACGGCGCCCTGGTCGAGGTGGTTCTGCCGGTTGCGCGGACAAAGGTATCGCAGGCAGTGCGCCACGACCCGCAGCGCCTGGCTCGCATACGCAAGCAGTTCACGGAGTATTTCGAAGGCCGGCGGTTCGACTTCGAACTGCCTTTGCATGCACAGGGAACGCTCTTCCAGCAGCAGGTATGGACGGCGCTGCGCAGTATCGGCTACGGCCAGACCGCAAGCTACGGCGAGCTGGCCCGGTGCATCGGACGACCGCGGTCGGTACGGGCGGTCGGTGCCGCCAACGGCGCCAATCCGCTGCCCATCGTGGTGCCGTGCCATCGGGTGATCGGCGCCGACGGCAGCCTCACCGGCTATGCCGGGGGGCTCGCTGCCAAGCGCTGGCTGCTGGCGCATGAGCGAGCGCATGATCCGCGGCGGGGCCGTCAGTAACGGGCACGACAGCCCGCCGACTCTTCGCGCAGTTTCGCGGCACGGCGTTCCAGTGGCGGGCGATCGCTGCGAAAGGCCCGGTCGATGGCTTGCGAGGTCTTGTCGAGCTGGTCGTTCAGGTAGCTGCAGATGGCTGCCACGCGCATGGGACGACAGCGGTCCTGGACCCAGGTGTAATGCCCGGCGACCAGCCCCTGGGTGATCCGGCCATGGGCCAGCTGCGGATCGGATGCGGCGCGTCGGGCGGCGTCCTTGCCGCCATAGGTCTGCGACAGCGGCAACTGGAAGGCGCCGAGGATGCCCAGCGGTGCGAGATAGGGACGCGGGTGGCCGTTGCGGCTGATGTAGCGTTTGCCGTCGGTGGCGCGGATGCAGCGATACAACTGCGGCACGCGATAGCTCCGGGTCACGGTGGGAGTTTTCGCGCGGACCGGTGGCGTGCTGCTTGCAGGGGCTGCAGGCTGCGACTGCAGTGCCGGGGGCGGGGGTGACGGTTGCGCGACATGCAGGTGCAGCACCTTCTGCCGCGTGTTCTTTGCGCAGGGTGCATCCTGGAAGCTCAACTGGCCCTGCGCACCGGTGCAGCGGTATACGGTCTGGGCAGGTGCCGGAGCGGCCAGGGCAAGCCATGTCATGGCCAGCAGAATCCACGGTGCAGGATGTACCGGGGCCTGCGCATCATGGCGTTGCGAACGGTTCCGGTCTCCCTGCATGTCCATGGGCAAGCCATCCTGCGCGCACGGCGCTTTACTCGAACCCGCCTTCGTATTCCTCGCAGGCGAATCCGGCCGACAGGGCACCCTGCCCGGTATTGGCCATGGCCGTGATGCTCATCGTGCTCAGCATCAGTTCGATGCCGTGGTCGGCGCAGGTGTGTTGCAGGTCCTCAAAGCCTGGCAGTTCACGTACCACGTCAAGGTCTCCGCCATAGCTGAGCACGACAGCCGGCACCAGCAGGCCGTTGCGCACGCGCTCGCCGATGTGTTCGAACAGCATGCCGGCGGCATGCTCGAAGCCGCGTGTCTTGGTGACCGGTTCGGTCTGGCCGCGCCAGCCGCGCAGGATCGGCTTGATATCCAGGGCCGAACCCAGGGTCGCGCCGAGCAGACCGATGCTGCGGTCGCCGCGCTTGCGCGCGCGCTGGCGCAGGTAGTTGAGGTCGCGCGGGATCAGGAAACCATAGGAGTTCTGCGCGATGTGTTCGAGCCGTTCGCGCATCTGCCCGGGACTTTTCCCGGATTCGATCAGGCGCACACCTTCGATGATCGCCAGCGTGGAGCCGGAGAACAGGGTCTGGGTGTCGATCACGCGCATCAGGAAGGGACCGGGCACGCCGGCCTCCTGGCGCACCGGACGGTAGTTCTTGAGAATCGAGAAACTGGCCTTGTGCACCTGTTCGTACACCGGGCTGCGGGTGGTGGTGATGGTGAAGCAGAACACGCAGTCGTAGTCGATGATCAGCCGCTCCATGAACAGCTGCATCACCTCCTCGGAGGAGTAGGGCGTGGTTTCGGCGCTGTGACTTCGGCTGCCCATGTCCGATTCGAGGAAGCGCGTGGTCTCTGCCGGGTCGCGCTGGTCGGCGAAGGTTTCACCTTCCACGTTGACCAGGATCGGCAGCACCGTGATGTGATGCTTCTGCACGTAATCCAGGGGCAGATCGCAGGTTGCGTCCATGACCAGACCGGTACGCATAGGAACCCTCCC
Organism: Rhodanobacteraceae bacterium; assembly: GCA_027019085.1. GTDB lineage: Bacteria > Pseudomonadota > Gammaproteobacteria > Xanthomonadales > Rhodanobacteraceae > Oleiagrimonas. The sequence continues at coordinate 130,276 of JALUXG010000042.1, forward strand.
GAAGTCGAACGCGTGGCGGATGTGCGGAAAACGTACCACGACTTGTGCCGAAAACGTGCACTTGTTTCCCGCATCGTTGTTGAACAAACGTACTATTGAGCAGGATCATGCGCGTGTTAGCGCAGCATGCGATAGGTCTGCGCATCGAAACTGTCCACCTGCACCACTTCGTTGCGTGCCTCGCGCGCCTCGTCGAGCCATTCGTATTCCTCTCCGGTGATGATGCCCTGCTGCAGTGCCAGGTCGTCGAGCATGTGGCCCGGTGCCCGTTCGAGTCGTCCGGCACGCACCGCATCGCGTATCTTGGTTTCCACCGGAAGGGCACGCACCGCCTTGTCCAGGGCCGCTTCCAGCATGCCCAGGCCGGGTTCGTCGGGCGGCGGCACGAAGATGTCCCCGGTCAGGTGGATGCGTGCCTCGCGGTCTTCGAGGATGGTGCGCGCCACGCGCGCGCCAAGCAGGTCCGAGGGTGGTCGAAAGCGTGCGCCGAGGGGAAACACCACTCTGCGCGCCAGCCACGGCACAAGCCTGCCCGGCAGGTTGGCCAGCACGCCGAGCAGGGCTTCCTGGGTGCGGTACAGCGCGGAGGCGGCGCTCCAGCGCGCCAGGTCGTAGTGGCTGGCGATCTTCGGCTCGTCGAGGTAGCGCTTGAGCGCGGCGGCGGCCATGTACTGCCATGCCAGGGCATCGGCGAGACGGCCGGAGAGCTTCTCGCGACGCTTGAGGGCGCCGCCCAGGGTCGCCATCGAGATATCGGATACGAAGGCGAAGGCCGAGGACAGGCGCGACAGGTGCTGGAAGAACCGCTTCAGGTCGCCATCCGGCGCAAAGGCCAGCCTGCTTCCGGTGAGTGCCAGCACAAAGGCGCGCACGGCACGCGTGAAGACGAAATTGACATAGCCGAACAGCGCCTTGTCCAGCGCCTTGCGGTCGTTGTCGCGGGTGGCGGCCATCAGTTTCTGCACATACGGATGGCAGCGGATCGCTCCCTGGCCGTAGATGATCATCGAGCGGGTCAGGATGTTGGCGCCTTCCACGGTGATGCCCACCGGCACCGCCATCCACATGCGCGAGAGCAGGTTGCGCGGGCCGCGCTGGATGGCCGCGCCGGCGCGGATGTCCATGGCGTCGGCCACCACCGCGCGCATGCACTCGGTAAGGTAGGCCTTGGCGATCGAGCCGAGCACGGCCGGGCGTTCCCCCGCATCCAGGGCGCCGCAGGTGAGGGTGCGCGTCGCGCCCATCATGTAGGTCAGCCCGGCAATGCGTGCCAGCGGTTCCTCGATGCCTTCAAAGCGTCCGATCGGCGTGTCGAACTGCTCGCGCACCGTGGCATACGCCCCGCAGATGCGGGTGCACATCTGCGCTGCGCCGACGGCCAGCGCCGGCAGTGAAATCGAGCGGCCGGCCGCCAGCGATTCCATCAGCATGCGCCAGCCGTGGCCGATCTGCTCGCGCCCGCCGATGATGGTGTCCAGCGGCACGAATACATCGCGGCCGGTGATCGGCCCATTCTCGAACGGCACGCCCATCGGGTCGTGGTGGTCGCCGATCTCGATGCCGGGCAGGTCGCTCGGCAGCAGGGCACAGGTGATGCCGAGGTCCTCGACATCACCGAGCAGCCCGTGCGGATCCTTGAGCCGGAAGGCCAGGCCGATCAGCGTGGCCACCGGTGCCAGGGTGATGTAACGCTTGTTCCAGTTCAGCCGGATTCCCAGTACCTCCTCGCCGCGATAGCGGCCGCGCTCGACCACGCCGGTCGATTGCGTGGCCGCCGCGTCGGAGCCGGCTTCCGGCCCGGTCAGCGCAAAGCAGGGGACCTCGCGGCCATCGGCCAGGCGCGGCAGGTGGTGCTTTTTCTGCGCCTCGGTGCCGTAATGCATCAGCAGTTCGCCCGGACCCAGGGAATTGGGCACCATCACGGTCACCGCAGCGGTGATCGAGCGGCTGGCGATGCGCGTGACCACGCGCGCATGGCCGATTTCCGAAAACCCGAGTCCGCCGAATGCCTCGGGAATGATCATGCCGAAGAAGCGCTCGCGCTTGAGGTAGTCCCACACCTCGTCGGGCAGGCCGCGGTCCTGCTGGATCTTCCAGTCGTCGAGCATGCGGCACAGGTGGTCGACCTGGGTGTCGAGAAAGGCCTGTTCGCGCTCGCTCAGGGGTTGGATGTCAAAGTGCTGCAGGCGTTGCCAGTCGGGGATGCCGGAGAAGATTTCCGCGTCCCACCACACCGTTCCCGCTTCCAGTGCGATGCGTTCGGTGTCGCCCATCTTCGGCAGCACCTTGCGCATCAGCGGCATCAGCCGGTCGGCCAGCACGCGCCGGCGCAGCGGGGCAAAACCGGTAAACAGTGCCAGCAGGGCAGCCAGGACCAGCAGGGAGACAAACAGCACCTGGGTCTCGACGCCCTGCAACCACCAGGCGGCGAACAGCACCGCCAGCGCACCGGTCCAGGCCAGCCAGCCCCGGCAATACATGGCAAAACCCAGCAACACGAGCATGGCGACGACAAGGGCAGCCCACAGCATGGCGCGTCTCCCGATACGTGGTGTGGTCATTGTGACGGCCCGGGCGCGCCATGCCAAAGCCGGTCGATCCTCCGGTTTGCGGGCATTCATCTTGCGCACGCACCGTGGCGATCGCACGCACTGGCATACAATGGCATGCACACCTGCCGTGTCGTATCCGACAAGCACGCTTCCATGAGGCCCGGATGCGCAGTGCAGCATCCGCCTGACCGGGACATTGCAGTGATCGACAAGCACGAGATCGTCACCAACTGGCTGCCGCGCTACACCGGCACCGCGCCGGAAGCCTTCGGTGCGCACATCCTGCTGACCAATTTCGGTCATTACCTGGAACTGTTCGCCGCCTGGCACGGCGTGGAGATCCGCGGACAGGACCGCCCCATGCCCAATGCCACCGCCGACGGCATCAGCATGATCAACTACGGCATGGGCAGCCCCAACGCGGCGACGGTGATGGACCTGCTCTCGGCGATCAAGCCGCAATCGGTGCTGTTTCTGGGCAAGTGCGGCGGCCTGAAGAAAAAGAACCGGATCGGCGACCTGGTGCTGCCGATCGCCGCCATCCGCGGCGAGGGCACCTCCAACGACTACCTGCCCGCGGAAGTGCCGGCGCTGCCGGCCTTCCAGCTGCAGCGCGGCGTGTCGACCATGATCCGCGACCTCGGCCACGACTACTGGACCGGCACCGTATTCACCACCAACCGCCGGGTGTGGGAGCACGACGAGGACTTCAAGCACTACCTGCGCCGCACCCGCTGCATGGCGGTGGACATGGAAACGGCCACCATCTTCGCCGCCGGCTTTGCCAACGGCATTCCGTCCGGCGCGTTGTTGCTGGTGTCCGACCAGCCAATGATTCCCGAGGGCGTCAAGACCGAGGCCAGCGATCGCCAGGTCACCGAGAATTTCGTGGAGACGCACATCCGCATCGGCATCGAGGCCCTGAAACTGGTGCGCCGGCACGGGCGCAGCGTCAAGCACCTGCGCTTCGAGGAAGACCTGGAAGCCGAGGCCGATCACCATGACTGAACCGCGCATGCCGCTCATCCGTGCGCGATGCCTCAGGGGCGTGAGGGCATGAGCGCACGCAGGATCGGCTTCTGGGGCGCGGTGTCCATCGGCATCGGCGGCATGGTCGGCGGCGGCATCTTCGCGGTGCTCGGACTGTCCGTGCAACTGGCGCGCGGCGCGGCGCCGATCGCCTTCGCCCTGGCCGGCGCAATCGCGCTGATTACCGCCCGATCCTACGCCAGGCTCTCGGTGCGCTATCCCTCGCAGGGCGGCACGGTGACCTTTCTCGTCCAGGCCTTCGGACCGGGCCTGTTCACCGGCACCGCCAACATGCTGCTGTGGATCAGCTACATCGTGATGCTGGCTCTCTATGCGCATGCTTTCGGCAGCTACGGCGCACTGCTGTTTCCCGAGGCCCATCGCGTACTGTGGACGCACGTGCTGATCAGCGGCGTGATCGTCGTCATCACTGCGCTCAATTTCGCCAGCGCCGGCCTTATCGGCGCAGCCGAACGCTGGATCGTGGCGATCAAGATCGCGATCCTGACGCTGTTCGTGGGCCTGGGTTTCATGGGCATGGATACCCATCGCCTGGCGCCGTCCGAGTGGGCGCCGTGGCTGCCGGTGGTGGCCGGCGGCATGATCATCTTCGTCGCCTACGAAGGCTTCGAACTGATCGCCAATGCCGCCGAGGACGTGTGCGATCCCGCCCGCACCCTGCCGCGCGCCCTGTACGCCAGCGTGGGCTTCGTGATCGTCCTGTATCTGGCGGTGGCGATGGTGACGCTGGGCAACCTGTCGATTCCCGGCATCATCGCGGCCAGGGATTACGCCCTGGCCGAGGCCGCACGCCCGTTCCTGGGCTCGGCCGGCTACCTGGTCATCACCGTGGCGGCGCTCTTGTCGACCATATCGGCCATCAATGCCACGTTGTACGGCGCAGCGCGACTGAGCTACACCATCGCCCGCGACGGCGAATTGCCCGCGGTGCTGGAACGCAAGCTGTGGGGGCGTCCCGTGGAAGGCCTGCTGATCACCGCGGCGCTGACGCTGGTTCTGGCCAACGGTTTCGATCTTTCCGGCATTTCCACCATGGGCAGCACCGGATTCCTGCTGATCTTCGCAGCGGTCAACGCGGCCCAGGCGCGGCTGGCCGCACAGACCGGCGCGCGGCCCTGGCTGGCCTGGACCGGCGCGGTGTCCTGCCTGCTCGCCCTGGCCTGTCTGCTGGTGGAGACCGCGATGCGTGACCCGTCGCGTCTTGCGGTGCTGGCGGTGATGCTGGGTCTGGCGTTGGGCATCGAGTGGAGCTATCGGCGCTGGAGCGGACGCGTAATCCAGATGCACGGAGCCGCGGCGTCCCCGGCGGCCTCACGCCAGACTTCGACATGACAGGCACGGAGGATTTCCGATGAATGCAGGAACAACGCAGGACCTGGCCGGCAAGGTCGCCCTGGTCAGCGGCGCCTCGCGCGGCATCGGCGAGGCCACGGCGAGGGGGCTGGCACGATGCGGTGCGCACGTGGTGCTGACCAGCCGCAAGCGCGAGGCCTGCGAGGTGGTGGCCGCATCGATCCGCGAGGCGGGTGGCTCGGCCGAGGCACTGGCCATGCACCTGGGTGACCCGCAGGCCATCGAGGCGGCCTTCGCCGAGCTGGATGCGCGCGGACACGCCCCCGACATCCTCGTCAACAACGCCGCGACCAACCCGTACTACGGCCCGCTGAGTGCGCAGGACCTGGCCAGCTTCCGCAAGACCCTGGAGGTCAACGTGCAGGGGTATTTCTGGACCACGGTGCAGGCCGTCCAGCGCATGCGTGCGGCCGGTGGCGGGGCCATCGTCAACGTGGCCTCGATCAACGCGAAACGCGCCGCGCCGGGGCAGGGCGCGTATTCGCTGAGCAAGGCCGCCATCGTTTCCATGACCGAAAGCTTCGCCCGCGAACTGGGACCGGAGAGGATTCGCGTCAATGCGGTGCTGCCAGGCCTCACCGACACCCGCTTCGCCGCCGCGCTGACCGGCGACGAGAAGCTGATGAAGGTGCTGCGCAGGCAGATTCCGCTGGGGCGCGCGGCCGCGCCGGAGGAAATCGCCGGCGCGATCGTGTTCCTGTGCACGCCGACGGCAGCTTACGTCAACGGCGCTGCCTGGGTCGTGGACGGCGGCTTGCTTTCCTGACCGCGGCGGATCAGCGGCGGCCGCCTGGCGAGGACGGCGAACGGCGCGAGCCCGCGCCGCCACGTCGCTGCCTTCGGGCCTTGCCATGGTTGCCGGCAGACGGTTCCTGGGCGTGTGGACGGCGTGCATGCGCAGGCGTCTTCTTGCCGCCCGCGCGTTGCCGCTGGCCACCCTGGCGCGGCTTGGGTGCATTGGCATCCATGCGCAGCGGTTGCGAGGGCTCGAAGCCTTCCATCGGCGCGATCTCGATGTCGTCTTTGAGCAGCTGGCGGATGTCGCGCAGCAGCCCGGCTTCCTCATGGCTGACCAGCGACAGCGCCAGACCCTCGGCGCCGGCGCGGCCGGTGCGGCCGATGCGGTGCACGTAGTCCTCGGCCACCATCGGCAGGTCGTGATTGATCACCATCGGCAGTTGTTCGATATCCAGCCCGCGGGCGGCGATGTCGGTGGCCACCAGCACGTCGACCTTGGCCTTCCTGAAATCGTCCAGGGCGCGGGTGCGCTGGTTCTGGCTCTTGTTGCCGTGGATCGCGGCACTGCGTATGCCGGACTGGTTGAGGTATTTGCACAGCTTGTCCGAGCCGTGCTTGGTGCGCGCGAAGACCAGCGTCTGCCGGCGGCTGTCCGCGGCCAGGATGTGCAGCAGCAGGTCGCGCTTGCGCTCGGCGTCCACCGGATGCACGCGATGGCTGACGGTGGACACGACGGTGTTGGCCGGCGCCACCGAAACCTCGCGCGGCGCGCGCATGAACTGCGTCGCCAGCGCCTTGATCGCCGGCGCGAAGGTGGCCGAGAACAGCAGCGTCTGGCGCGTCCTCGGGGTGGCGGCAATCACGCGCTTGAGCGCGGGCAGGAAACCCATGTCGAGCATGCGGTCGGCCTCGTCCAGCACCAGGATCTCGATGCCGGAAAGGTCGATGTGCCCCTGCTGCATGTGATCGATCAGGCGTCCGGGCGTGGCGATCACGATATCGATGCCGCGGCGCAGGTTCTGGATCTGGTTGCCCATGCCCACGCCGCCGAAGATCGTGGTGCTGTAGATGGTGAGAAAACGGCTGTAATCACGAACGGCGTCGTGTACCTGCGCCGCCAGTTCGCGCGTGGGGGTCAGGACAAGAGCACGCGGTTTGCGCGGGCGTCCGGAAGACGGGCGCTGTCCCAGCGGAAACAGGCGCTCGAGCAGCGGCAGCGAAAAACCGGCGGTTTTGCCGGTGCCAGTCTGCGCGCTGGCCAGCAGATCGTGGCCGGCGAGCACTACCGGAATGGCGGCAGCCTGGATCGGCGTGGGGGTGTCGTAGTTCTGCGCAGCAAGCGCGCGCAGCAAGGCGGGCGAAAGCCCGAGGGTTTGAAAGGACATGAATGCTCCACCTGCGAAGGCAGGTCGGGTGGCTCGGAGCGTTCCCGGTGAACCGCGCTGCGAGTGGGGGTAGTGGCGGATGCACGCCGAACGGCGGACTGCCCGATCCTGCAGGTGGGGCCGACTGGCGTGGACCGCAGCGCGCCGTGTCAGAGGGCGGTAGCGGGGATCCGTAGGGAAATTCGGGGATCCAGTCCGCAGGACGGCGTGAAGCTTATCTCAAGCGGGGCGGGAAGACCAGCGCTGCGCGCCGTGCGACCCCGCCTCCCAGGTGCACGAATCCCCGCGCGGGCTGCCCTTGCGTGCAACGGGTGGAGGAGTGGGCATCCTGCCCTGGCCCGCGACGCCTTGTGCGGCTCTGGCGATGCATCCAGCAGGCCAATTCGTGCGTATCCATTCCCGATCTTGCCCGAATCGTGCACGTCGAAAGATGGCAAAAAAAGGGGGTATGCATGAAGAAGGTTATCGATTTGCCAGGCGCACTCTTGATCGCAAAGGGTTTGCTTTTTTCCCTGGGCTTGACTGGAAGTGCCCTGGCTTGTGCCGGAACGGTGCACGTGCACGTGATTGATGCACATGGCAAGCCTGTGCCCGAGGCGGTGGCTTCGCTGGATCCGGTCAATGCGCCGAAAGCGCATGTGGCTCCGGCCGGGAGCCTGCATGCGGTGATGGACCAGAAGGGTCTGAGCTTCGTGCCACAGGTGTTGCCGGTACGTGTCGGCACGCTGGTGGACTTCCCCAACAGCGACCAGGTCCGCCACCATGTGTATTCCTTTTCCAGGGCCAAGTCATTCGAGCTGCGACTGTATGCCGGTACGCACGCGCCGCCGGTGTTGTTCGACAAGGCTGGCGTGGTGGTGCTCGGCTGCAACATCCATGACTGGATGCTGGGCTATATCGTCGTATTGGACACACCGTATTTCGGCAAGACCGGTGCGCACGGACGGGCTTCCCTGAGTCATGTCCCTCCTGGATCGTATGTGCTCCATCTCTGGCATCCGCTTTTGAAGGGCGCGAAGAAGGTGTTGGCAAGACCGGTCGAAGTCACTGCGCACGGGGTGCTGCAGGAAGATTTCACGGTCTCGCTGCACGCGCCCGAGCTGACCAACAAACCGCCGCCGGGGCTGGATATCGATCAAGGTGGGGCGACGCATGCGCTTCACTAGTTTCAGGGCGCGAATGGCCCTGTTGTTGCTGGCGCTGTTTGCGCTGGTACTGCTGCCGACCTTTTATGCGTTCTACGTCGCCATCCGCCAGAGCGCCATCCAGCAGGCCGAGACGCGGTTGCGCAGCGGCGGGCAGATCTTCTCGCATGCGCTGGATGAACGCGGCGCGCAGCTGCTCGAGGCCGTGCAGGTCATCGCCAGCGACTTCGGCTTCAAGCAGGCCGTGGCGACCGGCGATATCCCGACAATTCGCACTGTGCTGTACAACCACGGTCATCGTGTAGGTGCCGACGTTACGGTGCTTGCGGATCTCGATGGTCGCGTGGTGGCCAGTTCCGATGCATCCGGTCACAGTGTGGATGTCGGCAACTGGACCGCACTGGTTCGAAGCGCACGCAAACGGGAGCATTTTTCCGGAGTGCGGCTGCTGGCCGGGCGACCGTACCAGCTGGTGATTGTTCCGGTGAAGGCGCCGAGACGCATCGCCTGGGTTGGCATGGGTTTCGCGCTGGACGGTGCGCTTGCACAGCGACTGGGCCAGTTGATGCAACTGGATGTCAGTTTCGTGATCGACCACGGCGACACGAACCATGTCGTCGGATCGACCCTGGCTGCGGGCACGCGGCGCGCACTTGCCGATGAACTGGACCGTACGGGACCCCGTTCGGGGAAGCGCATGCTGCGCAGTCTTGACGGAGACGAATATCTCAGTCTCTGGAAACCGTTGCTGAGCGGGCCGCCACCGGAACTGGGGGTGATGCTGCAGTATCCCCTGGCACAGGCGATGGCACCGTTCCGTGCGCTCAAACGCGAGCTGTTCGGAATCGGTCTGCTGTCCCTGCTCGCCGCCATGGCCGGCGCCCTGTGGTTGGCGCGCACCGTGACCCGCCCGCTGTCGCGTCTTGCCCAGGCGGCGCGGCGTGTCGAGCAGGGCGACTACATGGCCCAGGTCGGTGTGCGTCGCCGGGACGAGTTGGGCGACCTGGCCGTGGCATTCGAGAAAATGCAGCGCGGCATTGCGCATCGCGAGCGCAAGATTGCGCATCAGGCCTATCACGACAGCCTGACGCGCCTGCCCAACCGCGTGAGTCTGCAGGAGCGGCTCGAGAAAGCCATCCACGGTGCGCACGCGCACGGCACCTTGCTCGCGGTATTGATGCTGGACATCGACGGCTTCAAGGAAATCAATGACACCATGGGCCACGCGGTTGGCGACCGCGTGCTGATTGAGGTCGGCAACCGGCTGGGTGCGGCACTGCGAGAAGACGACGTGGTGGCCCGTTTCGGTGGCGACGAGTTCGTGGTGTTGTTGAACGCGGTCCGCGACGATCACGACGTGCGCTACCTGGCAGAGCGCTTGGGCGAGGCCATCGCATCGGTGGTCCGCATCGACACCATGGAGCTGTACCTGGAGGTCAGCATCGGAGCCGCGCTGTGCCCGGAACACGGCAATGAACCCGGGGAACTGCTGCGTCGTGCGGACATTGCCATGTACGACGCCAAGCAATCGCATAGCAGGTTATGTCTGTACCACACCGGTCGCGACGAGAAGCACCTGTACCGTCTTTCATTGGTGCATGATCTGCGGCGCGCAATCCCGGGCGGGGAGATGATGCTCCACTACCAGCCGAAGCTGTCGCTGAAATCCGGCCGGGTGACGCATGTGGAGGCATTGCTGCGCTGGAACCATCCGCAGCACGGATTGATCCCGCCGGATGAATTCATTCCGCTGGCCGAGCACTCCGGAAGCATCCGCAGCCTGACCCGATGGGTGCTGCGCGAGGTGATCCGCCAGTGCCGCGACTGGAAGCGCAGCGGACTGGACATCGGCGTGGCGCTGAATCTTTCCGCCATGGACCTGGGCAGTGGCGAACTTCCGGACATGCTCAAGGCCTGCCTGCACGAATTCGATGTGCCGGCGGACTGCCTCATCCTGGAAGTCACCGAGACCGCGGTGATGCGCGACGCCAAGTATTCGCTGGAGGTACTCACCCGGCTGAAGGCATGCGGCGTGCAGTTGACAATTGACGATTTCGGTACCGGCTATTCTTCGCTGTCCCATCTCAAGCGTCTGCCGGTGGACGAGCTGAAGATCGACAAGTCCTTCGTGCTGGATATGGCTCGCGACAACGACGACGCCACGATCGTGCGCTCGACCATCGAACTTGCCCACAACATGGGCCTGAGCGTGTCGGCCGAGGGTGTGGAGGACGAGGGTGCCCTGGACATGTTGCGCGGATACGATTGCGACACCGCCCAGGGCTACCTGATCAGCTACCCGCTGGCGCCCCCGGAACTGGAGGCATGGCTGCGAAACGACTACGCGATTGCCCTGGACCCAGGAGGCCGGAGTCATTGATCACGACGCATGACGACCTGAATTGCGCCGCACAGGTTTGCACCACCGTGCCCTGATCGTCGGTGTGCGGGTAACGCACCTGCCCGCCCTTGCGTTCACCGTACGGGTGGATGAGCTTGCCGTCGTACGAGTACGTGGAAAGCACGCTGCCGCCGGCTTGCTGCGACCAGGCGAGGATGCGCCGTCCGTAGGCGTCGTAGCGGTAGCTTTCCCGTCCGTCCACCCACCGCAGACGGTTGCCATAATCGAAGTGATAGCCCACGCCGCCGCGTTGGGCCAGGTTGCCCTGGAGATAATTGCCCCGTCCCCTTTTGGACCAAACTTGATCAAACTTGATTCCTGGGCGGCAACCTCTATAATCCCGTCATGCAAAAAAACCTTCACGCTGACGCCATTCGCAATGCGCTGGCTGAGCGGGGGCTGACCCAGAAAGACCTCGCCTCACAGATCGGTGTATCCGCCCAGGCCGTCACCAACTGGTTGAAAGGCGTAGATTTTCCAAGACCACCTGCGTTGCTTAAGCTCGCGGCAGGCCTGCATCTTGGGTTTGATGAACTGGTGCAAAACAATGATACCGGCCGGCCCGTGGTTGCCTTCCGCAAAAAGGGCAATGCGAAAACCGGCCATGCGCATATCAAACAGGCCGAAGAGATGGGCCTGTTGCTCAAGCCATTGGTGCCCTGTCTGCCTGAACAGCAAGCCCTGCGCACCCTGATTACCTCGCCATCGACCAACTACCACAAGCTCCAGGCGGCGGCTTCACAGACCCGTCAGCGCCTCGGTATCGGCGAGCATGCCGAGATGGGCTATGAATCCCTGATTGGCGAGTTCAGAAGCAGCGGCGCCATTCTGGTGCCGGTGATGTGGGGCGAGAAACACGAGCACAAGAACGCCCTGCACATTCGCCTGCCCGAGGAAGATGTGACTTTCATCCTGATCAACCTCGACACCCGGATCGAGGATTTCAAATTCTGGATGGCTCACGAACTGGCGCATGTCTATACGCCGGAACTGGCTGGCACGGAAGAGGGTGAGGATTATGCCGACGCCTTTGCCGGGGCATTGTTGTTCCCGGAACCCTGTGTAGAGGCCTGTTACCAGGCAATCAGCAGAAAGCGTAACGAGCAGAGCGTCATCAAGGCCCTGTTCAGCTGTGCCCGGGAACACCTTATTTCGATCAACACGGTTTACCGGCAGGTGCAGGACTTTGCCCGAGCCAGGCAGTTACCCGTGTTAAAGATTGCGGAAAACAAGCTGCATGCCACGCGTAACCACTTTTCCGGGCCATCGGTCAGTGAAGTGCTGTTCGACCCCCTGCCGCCAGCACCAGATGTCTACATCGCTGCCTGTAGGCATCAGTTTCAGTCGGATTTTTTCATTGCCCTGAAAAAGCTGCTGCATGACCGGGATACCGGCCCCGGTTACCTGCAACAAATACTGGATATATCCATCCGTGACGCAAAGGCCATCCATGAGGAATTGCGTCATTGACACTCGTTCTACTGGACACCAATGCCTACCTGCGGCTGGCAAAGCGCATAAAACCCTTGCTGGGCGTGACCTTTGGCCAGAAGGGCTATGTACTCACCATACTCAAAGACGTCGAAGACGAAGTCCACCGCTGTGCACGCTTGCGCGAACGGTTTCCGTGGTTCGATGATGCGTCACTGCAACAGGAAAGGCTGGCCAAACGTGTTCGCTTGAGTCAGGATGAACAAGCGCAGATTACGTCAATGAAAAGTGTGCTGCGCCAGCATGTCCTGGAGCACACGAAGGACTACACCATTCTCGGTCATTCACCGCCGTCACCCACCGACTGTTTTTGTCTTGCCTTCGGCCAGGTGCGCCAGGCCATCGTTGCCACCGATGATCTGGGTATGCACAAACTGGCCGAAGATTTTGAGCTCCCCGTTTTTCACTGCCACGACGTTCTGAAAAAGATGTTGACCGCCAAAATTATCGACAAAACCCGGGTCGCCGAGATCTACCACGCCCTTGAGGTCAATGGCGATTTACCTCGCTCCTGGGTAGAGGTAAAGCATATGGCCTTCAAAAAGGTGTTTGGCCCAAAACCAAATTAGGTCAGTCTTCAATCTCGGGCTGATAGGTCTCCCGGAAGGTATCGAACAGCTCACGGATAAGTGCGGCATTTGCTTGAGCGTCAAAGGTACCGATGTCGAAGGCCAGGCAGGCCTCGATGTCCTTGCGAGAGAAATATTGGGCATGGATCAGGGCGGCGTCGATCTGGTCCACCGGGATAGAGTATTCTCATTCCTCCGGATCGGCGTTCTGCTCCAGGAAGGTGTGCAGGCAGTCATACAGCACCGGAGTCATGTGCTGCTGGATATGGTCGATCTCGACCATGATCTGTTCAATCTGCGCGTCGATGTTCTCCCTGCTGTTGAAGAACACCGTGCCGCTGGGGTGGGCGATACGGTTGCGCTGCTTGATGAACTTGGAGAACTCACCCACCTGTTGGTTGTCGCAGCCGACCAGCTTGATGAAACGGAAGATGGCCGACTCCTTCAGGTTCTCGAAGAACTTGAACGGGGTGTCGGCGCTGGCCAGCTTGTTTTCCACCTCGCTCTGGAAACCCACCATCGCCTTGTCGAAGTCGGTCCGACGGGCGGCGCGGATCTGCCAGACGGAGAAGCAGACGAAGCTCATGTAGAGCAGGTGGAAGGCCAGATTGGCGAACTCGTACTTCTCGGCGTTGTAGTTGGTCTCGAAGGCGTCCCAGAGGAAACGGATATAGGCCTCCTCCTCGCGGTTGGCGTAGGAAATAGGCAGGTAGTCGTGAATCCGCAGCGCCTCGTCCATGGCGGCCTACTCCGCCTTGCCCCAGACGCGGTTGATGGTCTGTTTGATCTTTTCCTCGAAGCGGTGGATCAGTTCCTTGTTGGCATCGACCAGGCGTTGTTCATCATCCAGCTCAGCAACTATTTCTCGCTGTACATCAATATCGGGCACTGGAAATTCACGTTTTTCCATCCCCCCTTTTGTCGCGTGCATCATTGCAACGCCGTGACCCTCTGACTTTATCTGTTCAGTATCTCGCTCAAGCAAGTAATAAAGAAACTTTTTGTCAACTCTGTCCGTCGTTTCAATTTTCCAGATGTGGTAGTGGTAAATTGCCCTCGGCCCCTCCCAAATGCGCGGACCGAAAGATGCTGACCACGCATACAAGAGATCACCTTTATCGCAATACTTGTCTTCATCTAATTCAAGATCAGAGTAGTACCATTCTCGGTTTGAAAAGAAATTGCCGACTCGTAGCACTGGCGTCGGCCCCTCTGCTAAAAGCTCTTCACGCTTGTATGCTCGACCATTGATGAGACGGGCTACCTTACCCAACTCCACCATCGGCCAGTCGGGGTCGATGGGGATGCGTGGCTGGTAGTTTTCGACCACCTGGCGGGCGCCGTCGATGATCTTCTGATACCCCTCGATCTCCGCCACAATCTCCTTTTGCACTTCCAGGGGAGGGAGGGGGATTTTTAGATCAGCCAGGAATTTTCTGGTGACTCCCCGCACCCCAATGCCTTGCGCATTTTTTTCTATGATCCTGGCTATCTCGCCAGCGACGTAAAACAAAAATTCAGGACTGAGCTTTTCAGTATCCTTTGGTACAAGAGCTGTCAAATCCTGATTTATCGCGTAGTCATCATCAGCGTAAGCATATTTACCTACCGAAACGCGTGTGATCAAAATCACGGAGCCTTTCGGCGCAATTTTGGTTGAAGTTTCCTCTACTGCTCTATCGGTGATGAACTCATATCCAATTACGGCCCCCCTTTCATCAATATGCTTTGAGGAGATCCATTTCACCGAACCATCTTCCCAGTAATCCGGCACAGACTTTGAGGGGGTTCCACCGCCAATGAGCTCACAGAGTTCACCTAGAGGAATCAATTCGTGGTCGGATGCAATTGCTGCATCCACTTGATACCGCTCCCCACTTAAATTCCACTCGCCACTCTCCCCAATCCGCTCCCGGCTCACCGCCAGCACATTCTTCCTTTCGTGAATTTCGTGTTTTTCGTGGTTCAAAAATGCCTTCACCACCCGCACCGCCTCCGGCAGGTCGTTCCTGTCGATGGGCCGACGCTGAGCCCCGAGGTTGAAGCCGTCGTTTTCGATCTTGACGAACAGCACCTCGTCGCGCTGTTTGGCCAGGCGTTTGTCCATCACCAGGATGGAGGTCTTGACGCCGCTGTAGGGGTTGAAAACCCCGGCGGGCAGCGAGATGACCGCCACCAGGTAGCTCTTCACCAGCATCTCGCGCAGTTGTTTGTAGGCAGTCTGGCTCTGGAAGATGATGCCCTCGGGCACCACCACGGCGGCGCGGCCGTTGGGGGTAAGGTGTTCGGCGATGTAATCAACAAACAGCACCTCGGAGCGTTTGGACTGCACCGAGAAGCGCTTGTGGGGCTTGATGCCGCCCTTCGGCGACATGAACGGCGGATTGGCGAGAATGACGTCGGCCAGTTCGTTCCACTTCTCGTCCGAGGTAAGGGTGTCGTACTCCTCGATGTGCGGGTCGGTGAAGCCGTGCAGGTACATGTTGACCAATGACAGGCGCACCATGTCGGGGGAGATGTCGTAGCCACGGATGTTCTCGGCCAGGCGCATGCGGTCGTCCGGGGTGAGCAGGTCGCCGCTGTAGCGCAGGGGGTTGTCGATGGGCAGCTCCTCGATGGCAACGCCTTTCTCATCGTAGGCCTCGCGGTCCTGCTGCTTGCGGAATTCCTTGCTGTTGTGCTTGAGGATGTGCTTGTAGGCGGAGATGAGGAAACCCGCCGTGCCACAGGCCGGGTCGAGGATGGTCTGGTCCTTTTTCGGATCGATGATCTCCACCATGAAGTCGATGATGTGGCGCGGGGTGCGGAACTGCCCCGCCTCGCCCTGGCTGCCGAGCACCGAGAGCAGGTACTCGAAGGCATCGCCCAGCCGCTCGGAGTGGTCGTAGGTGAAGCTGTTGATCTCCTTGAGGAAGCTGCGCAGGGTCTCCGGGTCGCGGTAGGGCAGGAAGGCGTTCTTGAAGATGTCGCGGAACAGGGGCGGGATGCCGGGGTTCTCGTTCATGCGCTGGATGGCCTCGGCGTAGAGGCTCAGCATCTCGTGGCCGCCCAGGCCGGGGGCCATGAGCTTCGACCAGCCGTAACGGGCGAACTCGCCGGTAAAGAAGCTGCGCTCGCCACCCAGCTCCTCGGCCTCGGCGTCCATGTCATCCATGAACTTGTAGATCAGCGCAATGGTGATCTGCTCGACCTGCGACTTGGGATCGGGCACCTTGCCGACCAGGATGTCGCGGCAGGTGTCGATGCGGCGTTTGGTTTCCGAATCCAGCATAAGCTTTGGCTACTCTTTGTTGTTGTCGTTATTCCAGATAAAGCCGATGGGCCTTTTCTGCTTTGCATTGGGCGGTGTCATGAGCTGGCGGATGGTGTCGAAGACGATTCTGAACTGCTTATCGTATTTCTGTTCCAGCTCGTCGAGTTTTTTCGCCAGCGCCTTGTTGCCCTCCAGCATCCGGCGCAGACGTACGAAGGCGCGCATGATCTCCACATTGACCTGCACGGCGCGCTTGCTGCGCAATACGCTGGAGAGCATGGCCACGCCCTGTTCGGTGAAGGCGTAGGGCGGGTAGCGGCGGCCGCCCCAGCTTGAGGTCACAGTCTGTGATCTCAAGTGGTCGAATTCCTGCTTGCTGAGCTGGAACATGAAATCGGCGGGAAAGCGCTCGATATTGCGTTTTACCGCCTGTACCAGCACCCGGGTTTCCACCTCATAAAGCGTGGAAAGATCAGTGTCGAGCATCACTTTTTCACCGCGAATCAACAAGATGTGACGTTCGATTTGGATGGACGACACAGCCGGTTTTGTCTTCTTGTTCATTGAAACCTCCGTGTTTTTACATGAACTGGTTCAGGGACAGGTAGTCCTTGATGTAATCGGGGATGCGGTTGCGCCATTCGGGTGGCACCGCCTTGAAGTCGGCCATGCTGAAGCCGGGGTTGACGTTAAGCTCAGTGAAGCGTTTGTGCTCGATAATGTCGCGCAGGCGGCTGTCGGTGGCGTAGGCCTTGAAGTAGTTCTTTAGGGCGACGATGGCGTCGGCATGCTGTTCCAGTTCCGCCGGGGAAAGGTCAAGCAGGAGCTTGTCGAACTCGTCTTCCAGTAGCTCGTCTTTCGACTTGAAGCCGGTGATCAGGCCGAAGACCTTCTCCAGAATCTCGCGCAGGCTGAGGCGGCGATTCATCCCGGCAGCACGGCGCAGCTTGTTTAGGTTGAAGTATTCATCGGGCTTGTCGAACAGGTGGGTGTGGACGTACTCCATGGCCTGGTCCCAGCGTTCCGAGTCGATCAGCGCCTTGAGGTTGTCATCTTCCCTGGCCGTGTCTTCAAATTTGTTGAAAAACATGCGGTCGATCTTCATGCCCTCTTCGCCGACCTGGTGTTCACCGAAAGAGGCGATCAGGTCGGTGCCGGTGTGTTCGTAGGTGCCGCCCGGTGGCGGGGGCGGGGGTGGTTCTGGCCCTTCGCCCTCGTTATTGACTTGGGTCGGACGCGGCAGTTGCAACACCTCATCGTAATCAAATTCCTCCTCGAAAAATTCGCAGTTGGCGAAGAAGTCGAACAGCTTGTATTGGGTCTTTTCCCGGCTGCCGATCTGTTCTTTCAGCGCCGGGTCGAAGAGCTGCTCGACGAAATTGTGCTTGCGAGTGCCGCGCCCCTTGATCTGCACGAAATCCTGGGGTGAGAAGACAGGGCGCATAAGGGCCAGGTTGAGCAGGTCCGGGCAGTCGTAGCCGGTGGTCATCATGCCGACGGTGACACAGACTCGTGTCTTGCTTGTGCGGTAGCTGTCCATGAAGTTGGCCGAGCCCATCAGTTTGTTGTTGGTAAAGTTGATGGTGTACTGCTGGGCATCGGGGATCAGCGAGGTGACCTGCACGGCGAAGTCGGATTGGTACTTGCCGGGAAACATCCGGCCTGCCAGTTCATTGAGGATCTGGGTCAGCCTGGCGGCATGGTTCTGGCTGACGGAAAAGACGATGGTCTTGCCGATCTCGTCGCTGATGGGGTCGCGCAGGGCGTTACTGAGCAGGGTCTCGCAGAACAGCCGGTTAGTAGCATCGGAGAAGAACTTCTTTTCGAAGTCCTTGTGGTGGAAGGTCTGTTCGGCATCTTCTTCGTCTTCGCCGGATGCACGCACGGCATAGCCTTCATCGGATAGCAGTTGGGTGGTGATGTCGGTGCGGGCATCCACCACCACGGGATTGATCAGAAACCCGTCCTTGACACCATCCAGCAGCGAATAGCGGAAGGTGGGCTCGCCCGATTCACAGCCGAAGGTACGGTAGGTGTCGAGCAGCATGCGTCGTTCCAGCTCGCGGGGATCGCGAGTCGTGGGGTTCGCGCTGTCGAATTTCTTCAAATAATCCTTGGGCGTTGCCGTCAGGCCCAGCTTGTAGCCGACGAAATACTCGAACACGGCGCGCGCATTGCCGCCAATGGAGCGGTGGGATTCGTCCGAGATCACCAGGTCGAAGTCGGTGGGCGAGAACAGGCGCTTGTATTTGTCGTTGAACAGCAGCGACTGCACCGTAGTGACGACAATCTCCGCCTTGCGCCAGTCGTCGCGGCGCTCCTTGTAGATGACCGAGGTGAAGTCGTTCTTCAGCAGGAAGGTGAAGGCCTTGTTGGCCTGGTCTTCCAGCTCCAGCCGGTCCACCAGAAACAATACGCGGCGGGCGTTGCCGGTGCGCAAAAAGAGTTTGATGACGGCGGCAGAAGTGAGAGTCTTGCCGGTGCCGGTGGCCATCTCGAACAAAAATCGGCTCTTGCCCTCGACCACGGCATCCTGCACCGAATGGACGGCGCGTTTCTGGTAATCGCGCAGGAATCGCAGGCGGTTCTTTTCAACGAAGGCCGGACGCTCTCCGCTGTTCTTCCAGCCCGCTTCGTCCGCATAACCAGGGAGCTGGGTCAGGGTGATGTAGTCCTTGGCCACCATCTCCTTGATGAGGCGGTCGGGATTTGGCTGGAAGCGCTGGTAACCCTTGATGGAGTCCGGGGTGGGAAAGCGGGTGATGATGTGGGGGTTGCCCTGCTCCAGATCCCAGAAGTAATGGAGGTTGCCATTGGAAAGAATGATGAAGCGGCAGTTCTGCGACTTGGCGTACTTGCGGGCCTGTTCCTTGCCAATCAGCGGACTCTTGTCTTCCGCCTTGGCCTCCAGCACCGCCAGAGGGTAGCTCAGCTCATCGAGTAGCAGAAAGTCGATGAAGCCGTTGCGGGTTGTCTCGAAGTTTTCGCCCATCTCGTCCACCTGATGCCGGGTGATCTTGATGTTGGGCTCCAGGACGATATTGGCCTTGCCATCGGCATCATCGAAGAAGCGCCATCCAGACTCTTCCAGAAGCTTGTTGATCTTGATGCGGGCTTTGGCCTCTTTGGCTGCCATGAGGTTGTTATTCCTTGAATCTGGCCTTGCTCTGAGGTTATCCACGAATCCGTCAGCTAGATCATCGAGTTGGCGCTAATTCGGTTTGGGAAAGTGTGCGCATGGCGCAATTTTTGAGGCGACGAAACCGACGAAGGCAGCCGATCCATGCGCGCCAGCTCAGTATTGCAGAAGTGCCTGTTCGATTCATGGAGTCTCAAGCACGAGACCCGCGCACGGGTGTTGTTGCTTGCCGTCGAGACGCTGGTCCCCGGCCGGCGTCTGACTTTTATCGATGCTGGCCGCAGCTGGCCGGTTGCCATAGCGCGTAAAACGGAGTGTCGATTGACAAGTAGATCGCCTCATGGTGATCGCGACGTATCGTGATACAACAGCGCCTGCTGACTCCAGTCTCAACGGCCGCGCCATTGGGCAAGTTCTTTGGGATTGAGGCAAAAGACAAGACCTGATCCTGCGCATCGCTCTGCGCCACCAAGGTGCCCTGGTAGTCGGTATGCGGATAGCGCACCTTCTCGGCCTTGCCTGGCGTCGACGATGGCGACCAGGCGGTTGGCCAGGTAGATGAAGTCACGTGACTGCCCGCCCTTGCGTTCACCGTACGGGTGGATGAGCTTGCCGCCAGCGGGACCATGGGAAGCAGAATATCTCCGGCTTACCTGTCGTCATTCGCGGTCCGGCTTGAAACCTCGCCTGTTCGACGCCATCCATGGCTTCGCACTCGAAACAGCTGACTCCCATGCCCCAGACCCCCGCCCACAACCGCCGTATCGTGCTGGCCTCGCGCCCGGAGGGTGCGCCGATACCGGAGAATTTCCGCCTCGAAACGGCGGCTGTGCCTGAGCCTGGCGAGGGCGAGGTGCTGCTGCGCACGGTGTTCCTGTCGCTCGACCCGTACATGCGCGGGCGCATGAGCGATGCGCCTTCCTATGCACCGCCGGTGCCGGTCGGCGGGGTGATGGTGGGGGGCACGGTGAGCCGGGTGGTGATGTCCCGGCATCCGGGCTTTGCCGAAGGCGACTGGGTGCTGGGCTACAGCGGCTGGCAGGATTACGCGCTCGCCGACGGCCAGGGCCTGTTCAAGCTCGACCCGGAACGTGCGCCGCCGTCGTGGGCGCTGGGCATCCTGGGCATGCCGGGCTTCACCGCCTACATGGGCCTGACCGATATCGGGCAGCCGAAGGCGGGCGAGACCGTGGTGGTGGCGGCGGCTTCCGGTGCGGTCGGCTCGGTGGTGGGCCAGGTCGCCAAACTGCTGGGCTGCCGCGTGGTCGGCATCGCCGGCGGCAAGGAGAAATGCGACTACGTGACCGGAACCCTGGGCTTTGATGCCTGCATCGACCACCGCCAGCCGGACATGGCCGAGCGGCTGAAGGCGGCGTGCCCGGACGGCATCGATGTCTACTTCGAGAACGTCGGCGGCAAGGTGTTCGATGCCGTGCTGCCCCTGCTCAACCCCAAGGCGCGCATCCCGCTGTGCGGCCTGATCGCGCACTACAACGACACCCGCCTGCCGCCCGGGCCCGACCGCGTGCCGCTGCTGATGGCCACGTTGCTGAAAAAGCGCATCCGCATGCAGGGCTTCATCATCTTTGACGACTACGGCGATCGCTACGGCGAATTCCTGGCCGCCATGCAGCCTTGGGTGGCGGCCGGAAAACTGCATTACCGCGAAGACCGGGTCGACGGCCTGGAACGCGCGCCCGAGGCCTTCATCGGCATGCTCGAAGGCGGCAACTTCGGCAAATTGACGGTGCGCGTCGGGCCTGACGAGACGGCCTGAGCGCGACTTCATTCCTCCCCCGCAACACGAAAGGAACATTCCCCATGAACATCCTGATGGTTCTCACCTCGCACGACCGCCTCGGCGACACCGGCCGCAAGACCGGTTTCTGGCTGGAGGAATTTGCCGCGCCGTACTATGCCTTCAAGGACGCTGGCGCGAAGATCACCCTGGTCTCGCCGGCCGGTGGCCAACCGCCGCTGGATCCGGGCAGTGACGAGGAGAGTGCGCAGACCGATGCCACGCGTCGCTTCAAGAACGATCCCGAAGCGCAGCAGGAGCTGGCCCAGACGCACCGGCTGGCCGATGTCGATGCCGCCGATTTCGACGCGGTGTTCTATCCCGGTGGCCACGGTCCGCTGTGGGATCTGGCCGAGGACCGCCATTCGATCGGCCTGATCGAGTCGTTCTGGCATGCCGGCAAGCCGGTGGGTGCGGTCTGCCATGCGCCGGCGGTGCTGCGCCATGTGAAGGGCGATGACGGCCAGCCGCTGGTGCGCGGCCGCAAGGTGACCGGATTCAGCAACGCCGAGGAGATCGCGGTGGGCCTGATCGACGTGGTGCCGGTGAAGGTCGAAGACGAACTGAAGCGGCTGGGTGGGCACTATGCGCGTGGCGCGGAGTGGGCCAGCCATGTCGAGGTCGACGGACGCCTGGTGACCGGTCAGAACCCGGCCTCCTCGGTGGCCGCGGCCCAGGCGCTGATCGACCAGCTCAAGACATCGGCGGCGGCCTGATGTCCGGCGGACGCCGATACGGTTCCTGCTAGAATAGGGCACTGCGCGCGGCCGCATGCCGCGCGTCCCGCCGAGGTTCCCATGACATCCGCCGATACCGACCCCGCATCCGTCGCCCCGGACGGACCGGGTTTTGCCGCGCTCGCGCTGGCACCTGCCGTGCTGCGGGTGCTGGCCGATGTCGGCTACGAAGCGCCGTCGCCGATCCAGGCCGCGACCATTCCGCCCCTGCTCGAGGGGCGAGACGTGCTCGGCCAGGCACAGACCGGCACCGGCAAGACGGCGGCCTTTGCCCTGCCGATCCTGTCGCGTCTGCACGAGAAGCCCGGCAAGCCGCAGGCGCTGGTGCTGGCGCCGACGCGCGAGCTGGCGATCCAGGTGGCCGAGGCCTTCCAGCGTTACGCCGCACACATTCCCGGGTTTCATGTCCTGCCGATCTACGGCGGGCAGGGCTACGGCCCGCAGCTGCAGGGCCTGCGTCGCGGCGTGCATGTGGTGGTGGGTACGCCCGGACGCGTGGTCGATCACCTGAAGAAGAAGACGCTGGACCTGTCCGCATTGCGTTTCCTGGTGCTCGACGAGGCCGACGAGATGCTGCGCATGGGGTTTGCCGAGGATGTCGAGGTGGTGCTGTCGGCGACGCCCCCGACGCGCCAGGTGGCACTGTTCTCGGCGACCATGCCGGCACCGATCAAGCGCATCGCGCAGGCCCACCTGAACAACCCGGTCGAGGTCGCCATTGCGGCGAAGACCACCACCGCCAGCAATATCCGCCAGCGCTACTGGCCGGTGGCGGGCATGCACAAGCTCGACGCCCTGACCCGTATCCTGGAGGCGGAACCGTTCGATGCCATGATTGTGTTCGCGCGCACCAAGCAGTCCACCGAGGAACTGGCGGGCAAGCTGCAGGCGCGCGGTTTTGCCGCCGCCGCGATCAACGGCGATATCCCCCAGCCACAGCGCGAACGGGTGATCGGGCAGTTGCGCGATGGCCGTCTGGACATCCTGGTGGCCACCGACGTGGCCGCGCGCGGACTGGATGTGGAACGTATCAGTCACGTACTCAATTACGACATCCCGTACGACACCGAGTCCTATGTGCATCGCATCGGACGCACCGGGCGAGCCGGTCGCAGCGGCACGGCGATCCTGTTCGTCACCCCGCGCGAGCGCGGCATGTTGCGCGCCATCGAGCGTGCCACGCGCAGCGCCATCGAGCCGATGCACCTGCCCGGGGTGGCACAGGTCAACGACCGCCGCATCGCGCGTTTCATGGAACGCATCGACCTGGCCCTGGCCGGCGACGACCTGGACGCCTTCCGCGAGCTGGTTGCGCGCTTTGCCGCGCAACGCGGCATTGAGCCGGCCGAGGTCGCCGCCGCATTGGCGCGCATGGTGCATGGCGACAAGCCGCTGCTGCTGACCGAGAGCGTTGCCGAGCGCAAGTTGCGCGAGCAACCCCCGGGAGCACGCATGCAGGGCGCACGGGGCGAGGGCAAGGCATCCGGCAAGTCATCCCGGCATGCCCGCGCGAAAGGCCCCGGCATGGACACCTACCGCCTGGCGGTGGGTCATGTGCACGGCGTCAAGCCCGGCAACATCATCGGCGCCATCGCCAACGAGGCGGGCCTGGACAACCCGTACATCGGGCGCTTGGACATTCGCGACGGCTACAGCCTGATCGAGCTGCCTGCCGCGATGCCCGCGGAAATCATCGCGCACCTGAAAAAGGTGCGGGTGGCCGGACAGATGCTGCGGATTGCACCGGCCGATGAGGCGGCCATGCCATCCCGCCGTCCATCGCGACCCGGCAAGCCGGGCCGACCGGGAGGCAAGCCGGCCGGCAAGGGTTCCCCGAAGCGCGCCCCGAAGCGTGCAGCGGGTGCCCCCGTCGCCGCAGGCAAACGCAAGCACAAGCGCAAGGATGGCGCCCGTCCATCGTGACCGGGACGGCAGCGTGTGATGCGCGCGCCGCATGCTGTGCAGCGCATCGCGGCCTGTCTGGAAAAGCACGCGCAAGCTGCTAGGCTACAAGCGCTTTTTCCCTTTTTCGAAAATCCGTTCCATGCCCATGCACCGTCGTATCGCCGTTTTCCTGTGTTCCCTGTCCGTCCTGCTGGCGTGGATGCCGGCGCAGGCCCAGGTCCATCCCGGGGAGGCGGCGCTGGTGCGCGAGGTGGCCGCGGCGACCGGCAAGGATCCGGCGCGCCTGACCGCGTTGCTCGACAGCGCGCACAAGCAGCAGTCGATTCTCGACGCCATCTCGCGTCCGGCGGAAAAGAAGCTGGAGTGGAAGGATTACGCGCCGATCTTCCTTGGCGCCTCACGCATCGACGGCGGCATCGCCTTCTACCGCGAACACCGCGCACTGATCGATGCGACGGCGCGCAAATACGGCGTGGCGCCCTCCTACCTGGTGGCGATCCTCGGCGTGGAAACCCGCTACGGGCGCATCACCGGCAAATACAAGGTGCTCGATGCGCTGGTCACGCTGGCGTTCTACTACCCGCCGCGCCAGAAGTTCTTTCGTCAGCAGCTCAAGACCCTGCTGGAGCTGCCTTCGAACAAGCTGGCCGGCCCGATCGATACCTTGACCGGCTCCTACGCCGGCGCCCAGGGCTGGGGCCAGTTCATGCCGTCCTCGATCCGGAAGTACGCCGTCGATGCCGATCACGACGGGCATATCGACCTGCACGATTCGCTGCCGGACATTCTCGCCAGCGTGGCCAATTACCTGCATCAGCACGGCTGGCAGCCGGGTGAGCCGGTGGCCGCGCGCGCGCAGGCCCAGTCCGGGACGTCGGCATTGCCGTACCTGCCCGTGCCGCCCGCGCACGGCATCGAGCATTACGAGGCGCTCGGCTACGCGCCGCTGGAGAGCCTGCCCGCCGATGCGCGGGTCAACCTGCTTACCCTGCAAGGTCCCGAGGGTGCGCAGCACTGGTTCACCTTCAACAATTTCTATGTGATCACGCGCTACAACCGCAGCCCCATGTATGCCATGGCGGTACGCGACCTGGCCCGCGCGATCGCCGCCGGCGTGCATGATGCGCGCACGGCCGAGGCCGCGCCGTGAGGCGAGCTGCGGCATCGGGCCTGCTGCTGATCGTGCTGGCAGGATGCGCAGGAACGAAACCGAAGACGCCCGGGACACCACCCGTTTCCGCAGCGACGCCGGCCACGGCCACCTCCACGGCTGCACTTGCGAAGGGCGCGCCTGCTGCGGGCATCGCGACCGCCAATACCGACCTGCCGCAGCACAAGCGCTACCGGCACGCCGAGGACGGGGGGCCGCTGGAACCGCCCGCCTACATTGCTTCGCTGCCCGAACCGGTACCGCATCCCGTGCCACGCTCGCGCTACGGCAACAAGCCGACGTACAGCGTGCGCGGACACACCTACCATGTGCTCAAGAGCGCCATCGGCTACGACCGCCGCGGCATCGCCAGCTGGTACGGCAGGAAATTCCAGGGCTACCTGACCTCGAGTTTCGAGAAGTACGACATGTACAAGTTCACCGCCGCGCACAAGACCCTGCCGCTGCCGAGCTGGGCGCGCGTGACCAATCTGGAAAACGGCAAGAGCGTGATCGTGCGCATCAACGACCGCGGCCCCTTCGTCGCCAACCGCCTGATCGATCTTTCCTACGCCGCGGCGGTGCGCATCGGCATCTGGCCCCGGGGTACCGGCCTGGTCGAGGTGCAGGCCATCGACCCGCGCCATCCCGGGGAACTGCCGCCGGTGCACGTGGTCAAAGGCCCCGGTTCGCATCCGGTCATCTGGCTGCAGGTCGGTGCCTTTGCCGACGCCGCCAATGCCGTGCGGGTGACGGACCGGTTGCGTGCGGCCGGCCTCGGGCCGGTTCGGGTCAGCCGCGTGCTGGTGCACGGGCGCACCGTGCAACGGGTGCGACTGGGACCGCTGGACAAGGTGTCCACGGCCGACAGGCTGAGCCGGAAGGTGACGCAGTTGGGTCTGCCCGAGCCCAAAGTGGCGGTAGACTAGGCGGCCATGGCCTGCACGCGTTCCGGACCGGCTGCCGGCGTGCCTGCATGCGGCCAGTGTTTCGTGTCACGCTTTGCACTCCCAGTCTGCGCGTCAGCGCCATACCCCTGTCGATCGGATCGCACCATGAAGTTTCCCCGTTTTCGCATGCTTGCCCCGGGCTTGATGCTCGCCCTGGCTGTCGCCCTGGCCGGCGCGGCCTTCGCTCAACAGGCGCCGGCCACGCCGCCCCTGCCGCCACGCCCGACCCTCATCGATGCACCCGTGCCGCCGCCGCCCAGTTTCGACGCCAAGTCCTGGGTGCTGATGGACTACGCCACCGGGCGCATCCTGGCCAGCAAGGATCCAGAAAAGCGCGTGGTGCCCGCGTCGATCACCAAGATCATGACCGATTACGTGGTGTCGGCCGAAATCGCCGCCGGCAAGGTGGGCCTCAATGACAAGGTGTACATTTCCAAGCACGCCTGGCAGGCCGGAGGCGCGGGCACGGACGGCTCGACCAGCTTCCTCAAGGTCAACTCGCAAGTGCCCCTCAAGGACCTTTTGTACGGCATGATCATCCAGTCCGGCAACGACGCCGCCATCGCGCTGGCCGAGCACGTGGCGGGAAGCGAAAGCGCGTTCGCGGACCTGATGAATGCCTATGCCAAGCAGCTGGGCATGACCGGTACGCATTATTCGAATGCCTCCGGCTACCCGGTCCCCGACCACTACACCACGGCCCGCGACGTGGCGGTGCTGTCGCGCGCGCTGATCCACAACTTCCCGGCCGACTATGCGATCTCGAAGATCAAGGAATTCACCTGGGATGGCATCACCCAGCACAACCGCAACACGTTGCTGTGGCGCGATCCCTCGGTGGACGGCATCAAGACCGGGCATACCAAGGAAGCCGGATACTGCCTGGCGGCCTCGGCCAAGCGTGGCAACCAGCGCCTGATCGCGGTGGTCATGGGTGCAACGACCGAACGCGGACGCGCCGACGATGCACAGGCCCTTCTCAACTACGGCTTCCGTTTCTACGAGACCCACGACGTATACCCCGCCGGCAAGGCGCTGAGCACGCCGCGGCTGTGGAAGGGCGAGGCCGATGCCCTGCCGATCGGGCTGGCCTCGCCGGCCGTGGTCACCATCCCGCGCGGGCAGTACAAGCAGCTCAAGCCGGTCATGGACATCCCCGACCCGCTGATCGCACCGTTCAGCAAGGGCCAGAAGATCGGTACCCTGCGCATCACCCTGCACGGCAAGACCGTGCTGGAGCAGCCGCTGGTGGCCCTGGCCGATGCACCCGAGGGCGGGTTCTTCGCGCGCCTGTGGGATACCATCCTGTTGTGGTTCCACCACGGCAAGGACGACAAGGCATCCAGTTGATGCGTGACGTCGAGGATATCCAGCCGCAGCAGCCGGGGCAGGGATTCCAGTTTCCCGGCACCTTCACCATCACCGTCATGGGGCGGGCCGAGGCCGTGCTCGAGAGCAAGGTACCGGCGATCCTGCGCAAGCTGGGGCGTCGCGTGCACATCGACCGCATGCGCACGCGTCCGTCAAGCCAGGGCAACTACATGGCGGTCACGGTGGACTTCGATTGCGAGCGGCGCGAACACTACGATGCGGCCCATGCCGCGCTGCGCGCCGACCCCGACATCCGCTATACCCTATGACGTCAATCGCCTGCCGGGCAGGCGTGTCAGGATGCAAGCCATGAACCCCTCTCCTGCAACCCGACCCGCAGCGTCGCCCGCGCCAGCGCGCCTGCTGCAAGTCCGCCGCATGGGACGACAGCCCTACGAACCGGTCTGGCAAGCCATGCGTGCGTTCACCGACCGGCGCGACGGCGATACCGTCGACGAGTTGTGGGTGCTCGAGCACGACCCGGTATTCACCCTCGGCCAGGCCGGCAAGTGGGAGCATGTGCTGATGCCCGGCGACATCCCCGTGGTCAGCGTCGATCGTGGCGGGCAGGTGACCTACCACGGGCCGGGCCAGGTGGTGGTCTACCCGTTGCTGGACCTGCGCCGGCTGGGTATCGGCGTGCGTGAACTGGTTAACCGAATCGAACAGGCCATTATCGATACGCTGGCACACTGGAACATCGGCGCCGAACGCGTCCCGGGCGCGCCCGGCGTGTACGTGGGCGGAGCCAAGGTCGCGGCGCTGGGGCTTCGGGTGCGTCGTGGCTGCACCTTCCACGGCCTGGCGTTCAACGTGAACATGGACCTGGAGCCCTTCCATCGCATCAACCCGTGCGGTTACAAGGGCTTGCAGGTCACGCAAGTGATAGACTTGGGCGGACCGTCGCGCCTAGGGACCGTCGAGGACACGCTGATCGAGGAACTCGGTCGCCAATTCGACTTCCAGGCACAAGCCGCTGCACCGCGCATCCCCGAACTTGCGGGGCAGGGCGCGGTCTGCCCTTCCAAGGGAACCACGACCCGAACATGAGCCAGACCCCCATCCCCGACAAGACCATCCCCCTGAACATGGTCGACAAGCAGGTTGCCGGCGACAAGATCGCGCGCAACCGGGCCGGATTTGATGCCGACGCACCGGTGCTGCGCAAGCCGTCGTGGATCCGCGTGCGCCTGCCGCAGGGCAATGCCGTGCAGCAACTGAAGGCGAAGCTGCGCGAACATGCACTGGTGACGGTGTGCGAGGAAGCCTCGTGCCCGAACATCCATGAATGCTTTTCCAAGGGCACGGCCACCTTCATGATCCTCGGCGAGGTGTGCACGCGGCGCTGTTCGTTCTGCGACGTGGCGCATGGCCGACCGGCACCGCCCGACCCGCTGGAGCCGGCACGCCTGGCGGAAACCATCGCCGGCATGGGCCTGCGCTACGTGGTCATCACCTCGGTCGACCGCGACGATCTCAAGGACGGCGGTGCGGCGCATTTCGCGTCCTGCATCCGCGCCGTGCGCCATGCCAGCCCGGACATCCGCATCGAGATCCTGACCCCGGACTTCCGCGGCAAGGGGCGCATGGAACGTGCACTGGAGGCGCTCGCCGCGCACGTGCCGGACGTGTTCAACCACAACCTGGAGACCGTGCCGGACCTGTATCGCGAAGTGCGGCCGGGCGCGGACTACCAGTGGTCGCTCGAGCTGCTGCGGCAATTCAAGGCGCAGCACCCGGACATTCCCACCAAGTCCGGCATCATGCTCGGCCTGGGGGAAACCCATGACCAGGTGCTGCAAACCCTGCGCGACCTGCGCGCACACGACGTGGACATGGTCACCATCGGCCAGTACCTGCAGCCCACGCCGCATCACCACCCCGTGGTCCGCTACTGGACCCCGGACGAATTCGAGTCGTTGCGCGTCGCCGGCATGGACATGGGCTTCACCCATGTGGCATCCGGGCCGCTGGTGCGCTCGTCCTACCACGCCGACGCGCAGGCCCATGCCGCCGGTCTTGTCGAGGTTGCCTGAATGATCAAGCGTTTGTTTCTCGGTGTGCTGCTGGTTGCCTTCACCGGCGTTGCGGCCCATGCCGGCGTATCCAGCCCGTCCAGCGCGCTGACGCTCAAGCCCACGAAGACCGAGGCGGAGGCAGCGGTGCTGTCCGCACGCTTCCTGACGCGCTTCGAGTACGACGCCAAGCCCCTCGACAACGCGATGTCGCGCAAGATCTTCAAGGCCTACCTGAAGACGCTTGACGGCGACAAGCTGTATTTCACCCAGGCCGACGTCGACCGTTTCGCCAGCCTGCGCGACAGGCTGGACGACGCGATCTGGGACCAGGACCTTGCCGGCCCGTTTGCCATCTTCAATCTCTACGAGCAAAGCGCGATCCAGCGCCTGGAGTACGCGCGCTCGCTGCTGAAGAAGGGGTTCGACTTCAACGCGCAGGAAACCTACGATTTCGACCGCGAACATGCCAAGTGGGCGCCCGACGAGAAGGCGCTGGACGTGCTCTGGCGCAAGCGGGTGAAAAACGACTGGCTGCGCCTGAAGCTGGCGGGCAAGGACGACGCCTATATCCGCAAGACGCTGGACCGGCGCTACAAGAGCTACATCGACCGCATCGAGCAGCTCGACTCGCAGGATGCCTTCGACACCTTCATGAACGCCTATGCCGAAAGCACCGACCCGCACACTGACTATTTCGGTCCGCGCGCCGCGCAGAATTTCGACATCGCCATGAAGCTCTCGCTGGAAGGCATCGGCGCGGTGCTGCAGGCCAAGGACGAATACACCATGGTGCGCGAGGTCGTGCCTGGTGGGCCGGCTGAAAAGTCGGGCAAGATCCATGTGGGCGATCGCATCGTCGGCGTCGGCCAGGGCGTCGACGGACCGATCCAGGACGTCATCGGCTGGCGACTGGACGACGTGGTCTCGAAAATCCGTGGCAAGAAGAACACCACGTTGCGTCTGGAGATCATCCCGGCCAAGACCGGGCTTGACGGCAAGCACGAGATCGTGACCCTGGTGCGCAAGAAGGTCACCATTGCCGAACAGGCCGCGAAAAAGAAGCTGATAGAGATCAAGGACGGCGGCAAGCTGCGCCGTATCGGCATCATCGAACTGCCTTCCTTCTACGAGGACTTCGGGGCGCGCCGCGACGGCGATCCGCACTACAAGAGTGCCTCGCGTGACGTGGCGCGGCTGATTGGCGAGCTGAAGAAGGAAAAGGTCGACGGCATCATCGTCGATCTGCGCAACAACGGCGGCGGTTCGCTGACCGAGGCCGTGCGCATGACCGGCCTGTTCATCAAGACCGGTCCGGTGGTGCAGGTGCGTTCGAGCAACGGCAGCGTCGAGGTGCAGTCCGACGACGACCCGAAGATGCAGTGGAGCGGGCCCTTGGCCGTGCTGGTCAACCGCGGCACCGCCTCGGCTTCGGAAATCTTTGCCGCCGCCATCCAGGACTACGGGCGCGGCGTGATCATCGGCGAGCCCACCTTCGGCAAGGGCACGGTGCAGAACCTGATCGACCTGGACAACTATGCCAAGGGTGAAGGCGGCAAGAAACTGGGCGAACTGAAAATGACCATCGCCAAGTTCTTCCGCATCACCGGTGGTTCCACCCAGTTGCGCGGCGTGACGCCGGACATCGCCTTCCCCAAGAGCGGCAACGAGAAACTGTTCGGTGAGTCCACCTATTCCAATGCGCTGCCGTGGACGCACATCCAGCCGGCGGACTACCGGCCGGTGGGCAACGTCAAGGCCGTCGTGCCGATGCTGGAGAAACTGCATGCGGCACGCGTCGCGCATTCACCGGGCTGGAAGCTGATGGTCGACGAGATCGTGGCCTTCAACAAGATCCGCGACCGGACCACGGTGTCGCTCGACTACAAGGTTCGCCTGGCCGAGCGCAAGCGTATCGAAGCCATGGAGAAGACATTCCGCATGCGCCACAAGGCCATCGAGGGCGACAAGACCGATACCGACGAGGTGATGCTGGATGACGGTCTGACCCCGGGCGAGCGCAGCATCCAGGAGCAGGTCAAGCAGGAGAAGGCGGCCGACAAGGCGACCGACGTGATGCTGGACGAGGCCGCGCACATCGTTGCCGACGAAGTGCGGCTGATCCAGTCAAACGCCAGGCTGGCCGCCGACGTGCTGCCGTACCACGGCAAGAGCGCAGTGGCCACCAGGCGCTGAGCGCGCATCGCGAACCATGGATGCAGACGGGGAGGCCCTTGCGCCTCCCCGTTTTTGTCCGTGGCGTGCGAATCGAGCTGATCGGCATTCCATGGCCGTACCATCCGATGGGCAGCAAGCCCTTGCGCTTTCAGCTCAATCGCGATTCGTAGGGCGGGCACCGCCCGCCGTTTCCTGCGACCTGTGGATGAACGCGGCTGGACCCGGCGGGCACGAAGCGGGCAACGGTTTTGCTTGTCCAGTGGCGGACAGTGCCCGCCCTACGGCGTTCGGGCTCTGTGCGCCATTGCCAGGCCGCGTAGGGCGGGCACCGCCCGCCGTTTCCTGCGACCTGTGGATGAACGCGGCTGGACCCTGCGGGCACCGAACGGGCAACGGTTTTGCTTGTCCAGTGGCGGACAGTGCCCGCCCTACGGCGTTCGGGCTCTGTGCGCCATTGCCTGGCCGCCGTGACCCCGCATGCCACATTGCGCCAGGCCGCGTAGGGCGGGCACCGTCCGCCTTGCGCGACATCAGGCCTTGCACGAAAAACCACCAGAAACGACGATCAAGGCGTGACGGACAACGCATTCATTCGGGCCGGCATCCTCCGGGCAGGGGCGATGCTGCAGCTCGTATCCAGTGGCTTCAGCGCGCCGCGAGCCACAGGTCGGGGCAGCGCCAGGCGTAGCGCCACAGCGCCCACGCGGTGGGTCCGAACACCAGCGCCGTAGCGCCGGCCGCGGCGACCGAGGCGAGGACACCGGCACCCGGATTGCGCGCGATCATCATGCCGGCCTGCACCAGCAGCCACAGCACGAACAATGCCAGGTAGGCCATCCACAGCAGACGGGGGCCGAGTGCACGACGCAGCAGGTAACCGGCCAGTCCGGCCAGTGCCATACCCCAGAAGGCAATGCCCAGCATGTCCACAAGCGTGCGGGCATCGAACCAGGACAGCACCCAGTTGAGGCCCATCAGGGCCAGGTAGATCCACCACAGTACCCGCACCGGGGCGTAGGCGTGCGGCGCATGGACGCCGGGAGCGTGGGCGGGGTGCGGGCGGGTGTCGGTCATCGGGGCAAAGTCTCTTGCGGGTGTGAAAGGGGTCGGCGAAGTGCGGACAAGCTTCGGACCTTCGCCCAAGTGTAGTGGTTCAATGCAGCAGCAGGTTGCAGGCACGCCATCGGCGCGGCTGCGCCAGTCCGCGTTCAGTCCTCTTCGGCGGGTGCACCCGCCTGCGCCATCGCCACGCGGTTGCGGCCGGCCTGCTTGGCCTGGTACATGGCGCGGTCGGCGGCACGCAACAGGCTTTCGGTGTCCGTGCAGTAGCCGGTCCCCAGCATGGCCACGCCGATGCTCACGCTGATGGTGCGGATCGCCGAGCCGGCGCGCAGCGGCAACGGCATCGCCTCGATCCGGCGGCACAGTGCCTCGGCCCGTTCCCTGGCCGCCTGCGCACCGGTATCGCGATAGAGCACGGCGAACTCCTCGCCACCGATGCGCGAGACCAGTCCCGTGCCTTCGACCGCCTGTTCGATCTCGCGCGTCACCTGCACCAGCACGCGGTCGCCGGCGGGGTGGCCCTCCAGGTCGTTGACATGCTTGAAATGGTCCAGGTCGACCAGCAGCAGCGCATGGGTGTTTCCCGGGTGCCGCTCGGCGGATTCGAGCAGGGCGGCGACCGAGCGCATGAAGGCGCGGCGGTTGTCCACCCCGGTCAGCGGATCGCGCAGGGCCAGGAGGCGCAGGGCCTGGGCATGCCGGCGCTGGGCACGCAGCAGCAGGTACAGCAGGATGCTGATCACCAGCAGGGCCAGGGCGACAACCAGCGCGATGGCATTCCACAGCTGTTCGCGGCGATGTGTGTTCGCGGCCCGGGCCGCCTGGGCCTGGGCCACCTTCAGCGCCAGCGCCTTGAGACGGTTCTCGCGTTCCAGGTCACGGATGCGCAGTTCGCGTTCACGCGCCTGGTAGCGGTCTTCCAGGATCTTCTGTGCCGCCAGCAGGTTGGGTCGGCGCTGGATTTCCAGCCAACGGATGGCCTGGCGGGCGCTGTCCAGGGCATGCCGAGGCTTGCCGGCGGCCTCGGCAAAGCGGCTGTCGTCCTGGTAGAAAGTCGGCAGCACACCATGGTTGCTGGTTTTCTCGGCGTCGCGGATGGCTGCCTCGATCACCTGCATGGCGCGTACGGGTTGATGCAGGGCCGCATAG
This sequence comes from Rhodanobacteraceae bacterium, assembly GCA_027019085.1. GTDB lineage: Bacteria > Pseudomonadota > Gammaproteobacteria > Xanthomonadales > Rhodanobacteraceae > Oleiagrimonas. The sequence continues at coordinate 163,667 of JALUXG010000042.1, forward strand.
GCACGGGCAATATTGGCGCGCGAGAGCAGGGCGTCGCTTTCGCGGCCGGCGGCCTGTTCATGGGCCAGCGATGCACGCGAGAGCGCCAGCGCCTGGCGTGGCTGGCCGACCAGGATCAGCGTGTGCGCCAGGTTGTCGCCGACCTGCGCGGCCACCTGGGTCGCGCCGATGGAACGGAAGCGGGCGCGGGCACGCCGGTACAGGGTGATGGCGCGTGCGTGTTGCCCGAGGGCCGATGCGTTCCATGCCAGGTCGTTTTCCACGTCGGCCTGCTCCCAGGCATCGCCGACGGCGCGTGCATCGGTCAGGGCCTTGTCGCATACCGGTTGCGCCCTGGCGGCATCCCCGGCCTGGGTGTAGGCATCGCACAGTTCGTAGCCGGACCAGGCGCGCACGCGCGGATCGTCCGTGTCCTGCACGCGGCCTGCGGCGCGCAGGGCCATGGACAGGCCGGACGGGTCGCCATCGAGAATCCGGTGAAACGCGCGCAGGTAGTCCGCCGCCGCTCCGGCGAGCCGGTCATGACCGACGTGATAGAGGCTGTCCAGGCGCAACACGGCCTCGGTCAGGGTGGCGTCGTCGCCGAGGTTGAGGGCCGCCGAGCCCATCCACCACAGCAGGCCCCGTTCGGTGGCGGGTGACAGGGTGCCGTTCGACGCAGCCAGCCGCGCATGCACTTTCCTGATCAATTCACGTGGGGCATCGACGGCCTGCCGGCGCATGGCGTCGGTCCCCATCGGTGGCTGGCGGATGCCGTGCTTCGGCAGCGGGCGGGCGAACAGCGACAGCGGTGCGAACAGCGCCAGGGTCACGGCCAGGGCGAACGGCGGCAAGCGCCGATGCGCGCGCAGCCTCGCTATACCTGGCGTATTCATGTGCCCATCATTGTCTTTTGCCGTGCGTTCGACAAGCTGCGCGTGCACGTTTCACGGCATGGGCATGCCGTGAGATGGGTGCCGGTTGTACAGTTTCAGCGCGTGCCGCGCTTGCGTGCAGGTCGTTTGCGCGCGGACGGTTTCCTGCCGGGGTAGCGCCCGGCAAGAAAGGCAAAGAACGCCCGCAGCCCCTGTGCCTCGCCGCCGGCCGGGTGGCCCGGACGTGCGGCGTCGTTCCAGGCGTACACGTCCACGTGCATCCACGGCGTGTGCGCAGGGATGAATCGCTCCAGGTACAGCGCGGCCGTGACCGCGCCGGCGTGCCGACCGGGGCCGGCATTGGCGAAATCGGCCACATTGGAGGCCAGCATCGTGCCATAGGGTCGCCACAGCGGCAGGCGCCACAAGGGGTCGTGTTCGGCCTCGGCGGCCTGCAGCACGGCCTGCGCCAGCGGCTCACGATTGGCGAACAGGGCCGGCAGGTCCGGGCCGAGCGCCACCCGCGCAGCGCCGGTCAGGGTGGCGAAATCGATGACCAGGTCCGGGTCCTGTTCGCCGGCATAGGCCAGTGCATCGCACAGGATCAGGCGGCCTTCGGCATCGGTGTTGTCGATTTCCACCGTGTGCCCGGCGCGCGTGCGTACCACGTCGCCGGGGCGGATCGCGTTGCCGCTGACGGCGTTTTCCACTGTCGGTACCAGCAACGTCAGGCGTACCGGCAGCCTGGCGGCCATCACCAGCGAAGCCAGGGCGATGGCATGCGCCGCGCCACCCATGTCCTTTTTCATCCAGCGCATGCCGGCCGACGGTTTGAGGTCCAGGCCGCCGGTATCGAAGCACACGCCCTTGCCGACCAGCACCAGCTTCGGTGCGGTGGGCCGGCCCCAGGTCAGTTCGACCAGCCGCGGTGGCCGGTGGCTGGCGCGCCCGACCGCGTGGATGGTGGGGAAGTTGGCCTTGAGCAGTGCCTCGCCGACCCACTCGCGCACCCGTGCGCGATGCGTGCGCGCCAGGGCGCGCACCGCGCCGGCCAGCTCGCCCGGGCCCATGTCCTCAGTTGGCGTATTGACCAGGTCGCGCACCTGCTGCACGGCGTCCACCAGCGGCTGCAGGACATCGAGTTCGGAGCGCTGCAGCACCAGCTGCGCGGCCTGACGCGTGGCATCACTGTAGCGATCGAAACGGTAGGCACCCAGCGCCCAGCCCAGTGCGACCAGGCGCTGGTCGAGTGGCACCCCCGCCGCATCCAGGCGATAGCGACCGGCGGGAAGCTGCCAGGGCAGGGCGGCCAGTGCCTCCAGCGGCGCTCGCGGATCGACCCCGATCAGCACGCGCTCGAGCTTGCCGTCGGCGTCCGGGAGCAGTGCCAGGCGGCCGGGGGACGGTTCGAATCCGCAGGCATCCAGCCAGCGCCTGGCGCGTGCGCCCAGGCGTCGCTTGCAGGCCGCGATGTGCGCTGCGTCCACCATCTCGATCGGCGTCACCGCGCCGCGTCCCCGGTATGCGATCAGTCCGGTCATGCGTGTGCTTCCCGTGTTCAGTCAAGGGCGCCAAGCATAACGGCAGCGTGAGGATCGCGGGCAGGGCGCTTGCAGGGTGATCGTTGACGGGCGGGTGTTGCGGGTGCGTGAAAGGCCGTTTGCGCCTTGTCAGTCGTCCACTGCCGCAGCGATGCGTTTGCGGCGCAGGTCCGGATCGCTGGCCAGCTTGCTGCCCTGGGCATAGGGCAGCAGGTGATGGCGGCGCAGCAGGCCGTGCACGGCCTTGCTGGTGGCGAAACGGACGAATGCGGCGGCACTGGGGTTGCGTTCGTGTTCACGCGTGACCAGGTACAGCGGGGTGTACAGCGGATAGCGGCCGCTGGCCACGGTGGCCAGACTCGGGCGCACGCCGTCGATGGCCAGCATCGCCAGCTTGCGGTTGCCGGCCACGCCCGACAGGGTGCTCACGCCCAGGCCGTCCGGATCCAGTGCGATGCCCTCTTCCATGCTTTGCACGTTCAGGTACAGGCGCGGGGCGGCGACCGGCTGGGTGCCGCGACCGTACAGCAGCTTGCGCAGGCTGAATTCGATGCCGTCGGTCGGGCTGGCCACGGCGTAGACGTGGATCGGCGCGTTGCGCCCGCCCAGTTGGCGCCAGTTGCGGATGCGGCCGAAATAGATGTCGTGCAACTGCTTGAGGGTGATCGAACGCACCGGGTTGCGGCGGTGGGTGATGATCACCAGCGCATCCCAGGCAACCGGCGTGAAGTCCAGCGACTGCTCCGCACTGCGCTGGGGTGCGCGACCACGTGCGCTGCCGGCGATGTCGACCTGGCCAGCGCGCAGTTCGTCCAGGCCGGAAATGGTGTTGAAGGGCTGCAGCACGATACGACCGTGACCTTTGCGTTGCCATGCGCGAGCCAGCGGTTCGACCAGGCCGCGCGCGGTGGCCATGTCGCCACGCCAGGTCAGCGTCGCGCCGCGCGCCGCGGCCAGGCCACTGACGCCAGACAGCAGCAGGGCAAGGCTCAGGATCAGGGTCGGACGGAACTTCATGTGTCGGTACGCTTTTGCCGCGGGAAACGGGGCCATTATGCGCGTTCGACATGCGGCGGGCATGCCGAACCGGTCACGTTTACGCTGCCTGTGACCCGTCAAACGCGGTTTTTCAGCGCATCAGCACGAATCGCAGGCGGTTGCCGTGCACCACGGTCAGCACCATGCGCTGCGGCCGGTAACTGCCCAGCAGGCGCTGCATCTGCTTGAGCGAGGCGATGCGCTGGCGGTTGACGGCCAGGATCACGTCGCCGGTCTGCAGGCCCGATGCGGCGGCGCGGCTGCCGGGGCGCACCGCGCTGACCCGTGCACCGTACAGTCCCTGGTGGCGCTGGTCGCGGGTCAGTCCGCTGAGCCGGGCGCCGCTCAGGCGCGGGTCGAGCCGGGCGCCGTCGGCATGCGCCACGCGCTCGGGTTCGATCTGCGTGTGCACGTCCAGGGTGCGGCCATTGCGCAACAGCTTCAGATCGACCTTGCTGCCGACCGGCAGCAGCCCTTCGCTGTTGTCGAGCGCCTCCTGGCCCTGGACCGGTCGGCCATTGATGTCCAGCAGCACATCGCCGATCTGCACCCCGGCCTGGGCGGCCGCCGATCCGGACGCGACCTGCACCACCACCGCACCGCGCGGGCCGGGCATGCCCAATGCGCGGGCGATGCGCGGGGTCACTTCCTGCACCACCAGTCCCAGGCTGCCGCGGCGCACCTTGCCGTACTTGAGCAGTTGCGTCATCACCTCGCGCGCCAGGTTGGAGGGAATGGCGAAACCGATGCCGGCGCTGGCGCCCGAGGGCGAATAGATCATCGAGTTGATGCCGATCAGCTGGCCGTCCAGGTTGACCAGCGCGCCACCGGAATTGCCCGGGTTGATCGAGGCATCGGTCTGGATGAAGTTCTGGTAGGTGTGGCCCAGGCCGGAACGGCCCAGCGCCGAGACGATGCCCGACGTCACGGTCTGGCCCAGCCCGAACGGATCGCCCACCGCGACCACGAAATCCCCCACCCGGGTCCTGGCCGAATCGGCCAGCGGCAGTTGCGTCAGGTGCCGTGCGGGTATTTTCAGCAGCGCGATGTCGGTGTCCGGGTCGGCGCCGATCAGGCGGGCCTTGAAGTCGCGGCCGTCCTTGAGCGTGACCGTGATGTCGTCGGCACCGGCGATGACGTGATTGTTGGTCAGCACGTAGCCCTTGGCCGCATCGACGATCACTCCCGAGCCCAGGCTCTGTTCCACGCGCTCCTGCGGCGGCGGGCTGCCGAAGAACTGGCGCAGCACCGGATCGTCGAAGAAGGGGTTGCGCTCGCGCACGAAGGTCTTGGACGAGATGTTGACCACCGCCGGCGTGACCTTCTCCAGCATCGGCGCCAGCGAGGGGACCGGCCGGCCGTCGACGACCGGCGGAATGCCGGCATGGGCACGGAACGGGGCGGCCAGTGTGGCGAGCAGGACGACACCCGTCAGCAGGGCGGTCAGGATCGTGCCTGGACGGGCCTTGCGGGCCTCGGGCATGGTGGTCTCCTTGGCAGGTGGTGGGTTCGCATACACGTGCGCTCGGTGGTATGGACTGTATGGCGGCCGGGGAGTTTCCCAAAGCGCGCCGGATGCCGGCTTCGCACCCTCCGGCCGGCCCCGCAAACGGCCCTGGAACGGCGCTGCGCGGCACCAGCGGGACCTGACCATTCGGAAGGCTTTACAAGCACACGCAGCAGGGTTAGTGTTGTCGCTCGCAGGCGATCACAATATCTTGTGTTCATTGATACAGTCCACCAGCAAGGGGCGCGGGGACGGGCTTTGGCCCACGGGGAGAGCGCATACGTGGCGCACAAGGCTCGCAGCGATCCATAAAACGTTTTCAGCCGTGTCCGTGGCAGCGGATGCGGCATTGCCGATTCGGCCGGCCCGGCGCCGGCCCGCAAGGAAGGAAAAACCATGCATCACACGCACAACATGGCCGGGGGGGGTCTCGGACCGATGAGCACGGCACGCAAGGCACAGGTCAGCAACGAAGTCACCGCGATCGCGCTGCAGCCGGCATCGCAGGACATCTGGGACAAGAAATACCGCCTCAAGTCCAAGAGTGGCGAACCGGTCGACAAGGTCGTCGACGACACCTGGAAGCGCGTGGCCCGCGCCCTGGCTGACGTCGAGCCCACCGACGAGGCGCGTCAGCAGTGGTACGAGAAATTCCTCTGGGCGCTGCGCCACGGCGCGATCCCGGCCGGCCGCATCACCTCCAATGCCGGCGCGCGCGAGCACAAGCCCAAGACTTCCACCATCAACTGCACGGTCTCGGGCACCATCACCGATTCCATGGACGACATCCTGGACAAGGTGCATGAGGCCGGCCTGACGCTGAAAGCCGGCTGTGGCATCGGCTACGAGTTCTCCACCTTGCGCCCGCGCGGCGCCTACGTGTCCGGCGCTGGTGCCTACACCTCCGGCCCGCTGTCGTTCATGGACATCTACGACAAGATGTGTTTCACGGTGTCCTCCGCGGGCGGACGCCGCGGCGCGCAGATGGGCACCTTCGACGTGCGCCACCCGGACGTGCGCGAGTTCATCCGCGCCAAGCGCGAGGACGGCCGCCTGCGCCAGTTCAACCTGTCGCTGCTGATCACCGACGACTTCATGCAGGCGGTGGAAGCCGATACCGACTGGCCGCTGGTGTTCCCGGTGCACGTCAAGGAGCAGCACGAGGTCGATCTCGACGACGAGACCCAGGTGCTGTGGCGCGAATGGCCCACCCACGCCGACTACGTCGACCGCGAGGACGGCCTGGTGGCCTGCAAGATCTACGGCCATGTCAGGGCGCGTCATCTGTGGGACATGATCATGGTCTCCACCTACGACTACGCCGAGCCGGGCTTCATCCTGATCGACCGCGTCAACGAGATGAACAACAACTGGTGGTGCGAGCACATCCGCGCCACCAACCCGTGCGGTGAGCAGCCCTTGCCGCCCTACGGCTCGTGCCTGCTTGGCTCGGTCAACCTGACCATGTTCGTGCGCGACCCCTTCGGCCCCAAGGCGCGCTTCGACTGGGACCAGTACCGCGAGGTGGTGAAGGTCTTCACCCGCATGCTCGACAACGTGGTCGAGATCAACGGCCTGCCGCTGGAACAGCAGCGCCGGGAAATCTACAACAAGCGCCGGCACGGCATGGGCTTCCTCGGGCTGGGCTCGACGCTGACCATGCTCAAGCAGCGTTACGGCTCCACCGAGGCGACCGCCTTCACCGAACGCGTGGCGCGCGAGATGGCCGTGGCCGGCTGGGAAGTGGCGCTGGAGCTGGCCAAGGAAAAGGGCGCCGCCCCGGTGCTGACCGCCGACTACACCGTCACCGCCGAAATGCTGCGCAAACGGCCGGAAATGGCGGCCGACGGCTACAAGGCCGGCGACACGATCCGCGGCAGCGTGCTGCATGCCAGATACAGCCGCTACATGCAGCGCGTGGCCGAGGTGGCGCCGGAACTGGTCGACGCACTGGCCGAGACCGGCGCGCGCTTCACCCATCACACCTCGATCGCGCCCACCGGCACCATATCCCTGAGTCTGGCCAACAACGCCTCCAACGGCATCGAGCCCAGCTTCGCGCACCACTATTCGCGCAACGTCATCCGCGAGGGCCGCAAGAGCAAGGAAAAGGTCGAGGTCTACAGCTTCGAGCTGCTGGCCTACCGCGCGCTGATCAACGCCGACGCCATGCCGTTCTCCGACGATCCCAAGGCGAAATTGCCGGACTACTTCGTGGCCGCCGACGACATCAGCCCGACCGAGCACGTGGACATGCAGGCCGCGGCGCAGAAATGGGTCGACTCGTCCATTTCCAAGACCGCCAACGTGCCCACCGAATACCCGTACGAAGACTTCAAGGACATCTATTTCCATGCCTACAAGAAGGACCTCAAAGGCTGCACCACCTTCCGCTTCAACCCGGCCGCCTTCCAGGGCGTGCTGGTAAAGGAATCGGACCTGGAAAACACCACCTACCGCTTCGAACTGGAAGACGGCACGGTGGTCGAAGCCAGGGGCAACGAGGAGATCGAATACGACGGTGAAACCCACACCGCCGCCAACCTGTTCGACGCCCTCAAGGAAGGCTACTACGGCAAGTTCTGATCACCGCGCGCGCCGGGGGCCCGGACGGCGCGTTGGCATGACGAGACACCCGGGCAAGCCGAGGCAGCGGCAAGACTGCCGACAACGAGGCGCCGGGCATGCATCCGGCGCCGGGACGGCCGCCACGGGCGGCACCGTGCCCACTGCCAGGGCGGCTGCCCACACGCAGCCGCGACAAGCTCGGCCCGCTTCGGTCATGCGCCGGGGCGGGCCACCCTTGCAGCACGGGCCACCAGGAGAAACACCACCATGAGCATCAAGATCGAAAAGAAAATCAAGGGCTACCAGGTCGTCAAGCCGGATGAAAAACCGGCCGAGGCCCCCCGGGCTGCCGCCAGGCCCAAGAGCGCCGGCGCCGAAGTCATCCAGATGCACGAAAGCGTGGAGCGCCCGGAAACCCTGGTCGGCTCCACCTACAAGATCAAGTCGCCGCTGTTCGAGCACGCGCTGTACGTCACCATCAACGACATCGTGCTCAACAAGGGCACCGAGCACGAACAGCAGCGTCCGTTCGAGATCTTCATCAACTCCAAGAACATGGACCACTTCCAGTGGATCGTGGCCCTGACCCGCATCATGTCCGCGGTGTTCCGCAAGGGCGGCGACGTCACCTTCATGGTTGAGGAACTGAAAGCCGTGTTCGACCCGCGCGGCGGCTACTTCAAGACCGGCGGCGTGTACATGCCCTCGATCGTCGCCGAGATCGGTACGGTGGTCGAGCAACACCTCAAGCTGATCGGCATGATCGCCGACCCGGACATCAGCGACAGCCAGCGCAAGCTGATGGACGAGAAGCGGGCGGCGTACGAGAGCGGGCAGAAGACGGCGGAGGATACGGATATGCCGGGGGCGGAGGGGTCGGGTGAGTTTCCGGCGAGTGCAAGTCTTTGCGGGAAGTGCAATACGAAGGCGTTGGTGTTGATGGATAATTGTCAGACTTGTTTGAATTGTGGGTATTCGAAGTGTGGGTGAGGTGCGCTACGGTGAGCTGAAAAATGAAAAGGGCGGCTGCGATGCCGCCCTTTTGCGTGTTATGCGGTGTGTCGTGGGTTATGAGGTATTAGGCTGCGAACTTGGGCTGTGCTGAACTCAGCAAGTAACTGAGTGAAGGGGATTTGCGTAGTTCGGGCAGCATGTTTGCCTCGGGTTAGGTGGAAGTCGTAGGGCGGGCACCGTCCGCCACTCCCGACAGCTTCAATCGCCAATAGTGGCTTCTTCCATCTGAAGCCTGCCGAGTTCAATTTCTTGCCTGACGCACATAATCATGGGCTGCAAACATCAGGCAAGTCACACCAACCACGCCTTTTCAAACAGTTGTATGTGAACTTGGAACCGCCTTGAAAAGAATGAAACGCCGGATCCAGCCCACATAGGCCTCTTCCGAGCGCTTGGCCATACCGCGTCGCCGCATGCGGCCCCGAACTTCGTCCAGCAACCGCGGCGGTTGCGGCCCAGCCGGCGTACTTGCGCCCCCATGAGGGTGGTGCGAGGATGTCATTGAATCGTCCTTCATGACTTCGACAATGACTGCAAGATTAGATCGAGTGATTAGACTGCAGATATCGCCGTAAACCGAGGAAAGATGTAAGGTTTCCCTGAAATGCAACATAGAAAGAACGCATTACATGGATTGCCTACAAGCCAATCTGCAACCGAATTTAAGTTACGCCTCTCTCCGGTGCCGCGATGCCTGATCCGCAAGAAGCACTACAGTCCGGCCTGAAGGCAATCGCGTGCCTCGAAGACGAGATACGCGATTTCATCAACACGGGGAGGAATCAAGTTCGGCTGCTTCCGGAAAGGAGCACTTGGAATCAGATATGCAGCTCCTTGGACGTGATCGGTGACACGACACTGTCTATTGCGGACTACATTTCAGTCTCGTTTCCCACAACTCCGGGCCTCCAGTACATCTACACGTACGGACTGCTGCAGGCACTGTTCCTGCAACAAGACGCCATACGACACCTTGCCGAAGCATTTGAACTAGACCACACGCCGAGCCAACGCCTACTTAAGATTCGCGAGTTGAGGAACTCCGCGATCGGTCACCCTACCAAGCAGAACATCGGTAAACACAGGTACTACAACTACATCTCACGTATCAGCATGTCCAAGGCTGGTTTTACGTTGATGCGGTCGAGTGGCGATGATGGAGAAACGCATTTCCTAAATGTCGATCTAGTGTAAGCGGCCATTCCGCACCGCCATTGCCCCACGCGTGATTATCTGAGCCGTTTTTTCTTCTTGCCGGTCGGTGACTGTGGATTGACGGTACCGGCATCCTTCACTTCCGACAGCAGATGCGGCGAG
>JALUXG010000043.1 GCA_027019085.1 Rhodanobacteraceae bacterium
TACCGCATGGACATGGACTGCGTAAGAATAGGCGGCACAAGAATTGGATTGTTCAAGGGCGACTACTACGCCCCCGGCACCGCCGCCATGCTCACCCACCAGGTACTGATCGAGTGCGGTGCGCCCTTCGAACTGAAGCTGGTCAATCTTGCCGCGGGCGAGCAGCGCGCCGAGAGCTATCTGAAACTCAATCCCGACGGCAAGGTACCGACCCTGGTGGTGGATGGCGTGCCGCACACGGAAACGGCGGCGATGGCCATGCTGCTGGCCGAACGTCACCCGGAAACCGCGCTGGCACCTGCGCCCGGTAGCCGGCAACGCGCGGACTACCTGCAATGGATGTTCTATCTGGCCCATACCCTGCAACCCGCTTTCCGCCAGTGGTTCTATGCCGACGAATTCGTGCCCGACAGCGCCAAGGGCATCGCCGAAGCCGGTCGACTGCGCATCGAGGCCTGCTGGGAACGCATCGACGCACACCTGGCGGCGCACGGGCCGCACATGCTCGGCGGTGAAGCCAGCGTGGTCGACCTGTACGCAACCATGCTGATGCGCTGGTCGCGCAACATGCCGCATCCAGCCACCGACTGGGAGCACCTGGCCGCCCTGGCCGCGCGGGTCAAGGCGCGACCGTCGTGGAAGCTTCTCTACGAACAGGAACTGCTCAGCGAGTGGACCTGAAGGGCCGCGCACCGCACACACACGCCTGGGCGGTCTACCTGTTTGAATGCAACGATGGGCGCGTCTACACCGGCATCGCACGCGACCCCGAGCAGCGCTACGCGCAGCATTGTGCCGGCACCGGGGCGAAATTCACGCGCGCCAATCCACCCACGCGATTGCTGGGATGGACATGGGTGGAATCGAGAAGCGCGGCGCTGAAGCTGGAGATCGCCTGGAAGCGATTGCCGCGTGCTGCGCGCATCGAGGCACTGAACGCGCAGTGCTCACCCGACCATCTCAGTCACCGCGAGCGATAACTCTGCCTATGCCCTTTGCCTCGATGGCCCGGGCAGCCTCCTGCAGGTCCTCTCCGTCAACCCCCGCGCCGATACCGATACGAAAGTGCAATTCACCCGTGGCGTTGCGCGAGGAGTGGATGGAATCGAGATTGATGCCTTGCCGTTCGAACACCGACAGCAACGCGCGCAGCGAACCTGGCTGATCTTCAGGCAAAAACACACTGAGAAAGCGCGGCTCATCCATATCGGCCAGCAGGTATCCGAGCTGTTCGAAGGCAAGACTGCCGGCTGCCAGAGCATCCCTGCCGCAAAATCCTGCACCGGCATCGAGCAGGACTTCACGCATGCGTTCACGCGCTGCATCATCGCCGGACTCGACCAGCCTGCGCAGTTCGTCCAGGCAGGCGATGTAACGGCGCAGCATCGGAGCTACGTGCGGATTCTCGAACTGGATGTCCTGGTAGATGGCCGGATTGCCGGCCAGAATGCGGCGACTGACGATGTCGTCCAGCATATAGCCGACGGTGCGGAAAGGATGCAGGCCGTCGACCCCCTCGCTTGCCCATTCGCGACGTACCGCAATCTGGGCCAGGTGCGCGGCATGCACCATGCCCTGCACCAGGGCCATGGCACGGTCGTGGTTTCCGGGATCGGTGAAGCTGCACGCGGCTTCGCTGGCCGCAAGAAATTCCCGTACCCAGGGTCGCCAGTCGTCAAGCCGAGCCTCGCAGACGGCCATGGTGAAGCCTTTCATCGTAGACGTTTTCGGCGGCGCGCACATCGGGTGCAAGCCGACCACCTCGGCCCGTGATTGCAACATGACCTCGACCGGCGCTTTCTTGATCGAGGTGACATCCAGCCACAGGCAGTCCTGTTCGATGCCATCGGCAATGGACACATAGCTCTCGATGACGGTCGTCGTATGCCGAATCGGCAGACTGAACACCAGCACATCGGCCTGTTCAATGAGTTCACGCTCGGATAGCGCGGCATCCAGTGCCGGATCACGGCCAATCACTCGCAGGTGCATGCGCTGTTCGAAAAACTGCCGCAACCAGCGCCCATAGGCACCGGCCTCACCTACGATGCCGACGACAGGTGATGATTTCATCCCGTGTTCTGCAGTCCCTGCGAGACACCATTGACGCACGCCACCAGCGCACGCAGCAGGACTTCGTCCTTGCAGCCATCGGCGCGCCAGCGCTTGAGCAGGTCGACCTGCAACAGGCTCATCGGATCCACGTACGGATTGCGCAGGCGGATCGACAGCGCAAGGCGCGGCTCATTTGCGAGAAGGCTTTCGCTGCCACGCAGGCGCAGGATCGCATCGCGGGTGCGGGCGAATTCCTCGCGGATCTGCGGGAAGAAATGCTCGTGCAGTTCACCGGAAAGTTCCGAGAAGGCCTCGGCGATGCCCAGGTCGGCCTTGGCCAGCACCATCTCCACATCGTCGATCAGGGTCGACAGGAACGGCCAGTCGCGTGCCATCTCGGCCATCGCCTCGAAACCGTAGCTTTCGATGCCGGATTCGAGCGCGCTGCCCAGGCCATACCAGCCGGGCATGATGGCGCGGCACTGGGTCCACGAAAACACCCAGGGGATGGCCCGCAGATCCTCGACGCCACGCATCGAGCGGCGGCGCGACGGACGCGAGCCCAGGGTCATCTTCTCGATCACGTCGATGGGGGTGGCGGTGCGAAAGTAAGGCACGAACTGCTTGTCGCCGACCAGGGCACGATAGGCCGTACGGCTGCGAACAGCCAGCGCCTCCATGCGCTCATGCCATTGCGCCTCGCGCGGTTCGGATACGGGGGCACGCAGACTTGCACCCAGCGCCGCGCCCACGGTCTGTTCCAGGTTGCGCAGCGCCAGTGCGCGGATGCCATACTTGCGATGAATTACCTCGCCCTGCTCGGTCATGCGCAGGCGTCCGTTGACACTGCCTTGCGGGGAAGCCATCAGCGCCGGCGTGATGCGTGAACCACCGCGGCTGGCCGAACCGCCGCGGCCATGGAAGAACGTCAGCTCGATACCTTCGCCTGCCGCCGCTTGCAGCAATCCGGCCTGCGCACGCTGCAGACCCCAGCGCGCGGCGAGGATGCCGCCGTCCTTGCCGCTGTCCGAATACCCGAGCATGATCAGTTGCCGGTTGCCGCGCGCGGACAGATGCGCCCGGTACACCGGATCGGCCAGCAGCGCGCGCAGGGTGTCCGGTCCGCCCTCCAGATCGTCAACCGTCTCGAACAGCGGTGCCACGTCCAGCGGCACGCGGCCTTCCTCGTCCACCAGACCGCCGTATCGGGCCAGGGCAAGCACAGCCAGCACGTCGGCGGGCGATTCGGCCATGCTGATGATGTACGGGCCGGTGGCATGCACGCCGTAGCGTCGACGGGCGTCGGCCAACGTCGCGAAGACGGCGCGCAGGCGCACGGCATTGTCATCGTCGCATTCGCCGAAAGCGGTTTCTCCCGCCGCCAGAGGGCGCAGGATTTCGGCGCGTTCCCCGCGGTCGCGTTCGGCCCATCGGGCATCGTCAAGCAGGCCGGACAGGGCATCGTCATGCACACGCGCATCCTGGCGCACGTCCAGCCGCGCCAGGTGAAACCCGAAGGTGCGCACCCGGCGCAGGAGGCGACGCACCGCGAACAGACCGGCATGCTCGCCCTTGTGTTGCTCCAGGCTGCCGGCGATCAGGGCGACATCGCGCTCGAACTCGTCGGCATTGGCATAGCCTTGCGGATCATCGTCCAGGGTCGCCTGCAGGCGGGCGTGCATCAGGCTGAGCAGACACCGGTAGGGCATGTCGCGATGGCGCGGCCGGATGGCCATGGCGGCCTGCAGAAAACGGTCGGTGTAGTGCGCCAGGCGCTCGCGCAGGGCCGTGCTGACCTCGATGCGGTCCTCGGTCTGGCTGAGGCTGCGGGCCAGGACCGAGCAGTCCTCGATGTAGCGCTCCAGCACCATCGCGCGCTGCGCGCGCAGGGTTTCGGCAATGGTGTCGGCGCCGACGTTCGGGTTGCCGTCCATGTCTCCACCGACCCAGGAAGCGAAGCGCAACACCCTGGGCAACTCGGGTCGCTGACCGTAGACGGCTTCCAGTTCGCGTTCCAGGGCTTCGTAGAACACCGGCAGTACGCGATACAGCGAACCGGTCAGGTAATACCCGACGTGATCGAATTCGTCCTGCACGCTGGGACGCACCGGCGATGCCTCCGCGGTCTGCCAGCCGGCGGTCAGGGCCATGCGCATGCGCGCGGCGTCGGCTTCGCGTTCCGGCGGCGTGCGGCGGGCGTCGAACTCGGCCATCAACGCAGCCACGATGGCCTGTTCCTTCTCCAGCAGCGAGGCGCGCACGGCTTCGGTGGGGTGGGCGGTAAATACAGGTTCCACGTCGAGGCGTTCGATGCAGGCCATCAGCTGCCCGGCATCGACCCCGCCGGCCTTGAGCTTGCGCAGGACATCGGCAAGCGATTCGGGCTGCGCGGCGGCGCCCGCAAGCTGGTAGTCGCGACGACGGCGAATGCGATGCACCCGCTCGGCCACGTTGACCATCTGGAAATAGGTGGCAAAGGCGCGCGCCAGGGCTTCGGCCTCGGCGGCCTGCAGTCCCGACAGCCGGCCGGCCAGCCCGCTGATGCCGGCCCCCGCCTCGCGTCGGCGAATGGCAGCCAGGCGGACGCTCTCCACCCGTTCGAAGAATGCCTTCCCGCCCTGCTCGGCCAGCATGACCCCGACCAGCGCACCGAGCCGTCGCACGTCCTCGCGCAAGGGTGCATCGTGGGGCAGGAATTCGACATGGCGGATGTCGTCGGGCTGGGGCTGGGGCTGGGGGGACATGCGTACTCCTTGTTCGACAAACCATTTCATCATACGGGACGCAAGGAACCCCTGGATAAGGGCATGCGAATGACATGCTGCCCAGAGGCTCCGCAGGGCATGGTGGCGACGCTCTCCGCGCTGACTGCCTGGCGGGCAAGGACAACCCGGACATGCACACAGCCACAGGCGACAGAATCCGTACATACTGGCCCAGGGAGCCCCAATGCAGCCTGAGCGGGGATCCGCGGCTACCCAGAATACGTATGCATCGGCATGAAGCGATATAATGGTGGCTTCTTTCTTGGCCGAGGGGCGTTGCATCCCTGCCTGTCCGCATGGCGTCATGCGGGTGACACAGCAGGGGCAGGCTCGGCATCCTTCCGCAACCGCGCCCATATCCATCCCGCCATGGAGTGAACAACATGAACGCTGTCGCCAACGATGCCAAACAGGACTACAAGGTCCGCGACATTTCCCTTGCCGAGGCCGGCCGCAGGCGCATCCGCATGGCCGAGCAGGAAATGCCCGGCCTGATGTCCATCCGCGCCAAATACGCCCCGCAGCAGCCGCTGAAGGGCGTGCGCCTGTCCGGCTCGCTGCACATGACCAAGGAAACCGCGGTCCTGATCGAGACGCTTTCCGCCCTCGGCGCCTCGGTACGCTGGGCCTCGTGCAACATCTTCTCCACCCAGGACGACTGCGCCGCCGCCATCGCCGCCAGCGGCATTCCCGTGTTCGCCTGGAAGGGCGAGACGCTGGAGGAATACTGGCAGTGCACCCTGGACATGCTGACCCATCCGGGCCTGCAAGGTCCGGAACTGATCGTCGACGACGGCGGCGACGCCACGCTGCTGATCCACAACGGCGTGGAAATGGAGAACGGCTCGGACTGGGTCGACCAGCCCGGTGCCAGCACCGAGGAGCAGGTCATCAAGAACCTGCTGAAGAAAACCCGTGACGAGCGCCCCGGATTCTGGAAAAAGGTCGCCGCCGACTGGAAGGGCGTCTCCGAGGAAACCACCACCGGCGTGCACCGCCTCTACCAACTGGCCGAGGCCGGCAAGCTGCTGGTTCCGGCGATCAACGTCAACGATTCGGTCACCAAGTCCAAGTTCGACAACCTGTACGGCTGCCGTGAGTCGCTGGCCGACGGCATCAAGCGCGCCACCGACCTGATGGTCGCCGGCAAGGTGGCCGTGGTGTGCGGTTACGGTGATGTCGGCAAGGGCTGCGCGCATTCGCTGAAGGGCTTCGGCGCGCGCGTGATCGTCACCGAGATCGACCCCATCTGTGCCCTGCAGGCGGCGATGGAAGGCTTCCAGGTCGCCACCATCGAGGACACCCTGGGCCAGGGCGACATCTACGTCACCACCACCGGCAACCGCGACATCATCACGCTCGAGCACATGAAGGCGATGAAGGACAATGCACTGGTGTGCAACATCGGCCATTTCGACAACGAGATCCAGGTCGAGAAGCTGCAGGCCGACAAGTCCATCACGCACGAGAACATCAAGCCGCAGGTGGACCGCTACACCTTCGCCGACGGCCACAGCATCTACCTGCTGGCCGAGGGCCGCCTGGTGAACCTGGGCTGCGCGCACGGCCACCCGGCTTTCGTGATGTCCAACAGCTTCTCCAACCAGACGCTGGCGCAGATCGACCTGTGGGCGAACAGGGACAGCTACGAAAAAACCGTCTATCGCCTGCCCAAGAAGCTGGACGAGGAAGTCGCGCGCCTGCACCTGGAGCAGATCGGCGTGAAGCTGACCAAACTCACCCCGGAACAGGCCGACTACATCGGTGTGCCCGTGGAAGGACCGTACAAGCCCGAGCATTATCGCTACTGATCGTCGGCCGGCACACGACAAAAAAAGACACCCCGCCACTGGCGGGGTGTCTTTATTCGGCTTCCACTGCCGACCCGGAAACCCTGCAGAATCCTGTGCAGCAGTCCTGCAGGCCCAGGCCTTCTCCCCGGCCTCAATGAGCCTTGGACACCTTGATTTTCACCGCCCGGGTGCGTGCCTGAGGTGCCTTGGGCAAGCTTACGGTGAGCACCCCGTTGTGGAACGTCGCCTTGGCCTTGTCGGGCTCGATCTCAACATCCAGCGGAATACGCCGCTCGAACTTGCCGTAGAACATCTCGCTGGCGCGACGACCCTGTGCGGACTTTTCTTCGCGGCGCTCACCACGAATCACCACTTCCTGTCCGATGAACTCGACATCGACGTTCTTCTCGTCCATGCCGGGCAGCTCGGCCTTGAGCACGATTTCCTCATCGGTCGATTCCAGCTCGATGGCCGGCCATTGCATGGCGCTGTAGCTCTTCGTCAATGTACCGAAACCGTTCCACAGATCGTCGAACAGACGATCGACTTCACGATGCAGGGACAACAACGGCTCGCGCGTTTCCAGTGAGAACGGCGTCATCTGGCTCGATCCGTTGCGGCGCCAGGGAATCAGCTGGGTCATGGCAAATCACCTCCGATCAGACTAGCCAACTTGCTTGCATTGGACCTCCGCGAAGGCCCGTCTTCGGTCCGGCCGGCAAGCCGGGCAGCGGGCGTTCCTTCCGAAGGCATGCGCTAGATAGGTCAGCCGCACGCCGTTTCAAGACCCTGATGCACGACATGCGCATGCCGTTCAGATTGCATTTACCGATGTCACGCAATGCGAACAGTGCGTTCTCCGATCAGGACGTGACGCATGGTTGATTTCGTGCACGCCGGCACGATGTCTCGATGGGTTGCAGCCGGTATCGCGCTCGCGTTGCCCGTGCTGTTTCAGGTACCCCTCCATCCAATCACCCAGGGATTTTCCGTAAAAGCAAAATCCAGGGGTCTATCTTCGAATTATGCAGCTGACGAGGCTGTGATCGAAGAGTAGACTCGCTTCGGTGACGAGGGTGTGGCTCATGGGGTTCGCATCTTTCACCGGATGCTCGACTTTGAAATGCCGCCCTCGTCACCACTGCATCATCCGGAACGTCTGCCGTGGATGATGCCAGCTTTCGAGCCGTAGCTTCCAAGATAGACAAGACGCCGGGTGATTCCTGGCGTTTTGGCTTTTGGAGGCTCAGATGATAAACACGGTTCGGGTGGCGGTGGACGTGGGTAGCCGGTTCCACCAAGTGGCCATCGGGGATGGCAGTGGGCGGCTGCTTGATGAGTTTCAGATCGACCATGGCAGCACAGGATTCGAGCAGTTCTTTGCACGCATCGATCGGTACGCGACCACGGATGTTCGCGTGGCCATGGAAGGGTACAACGGCTGGGCGCGACCACTGGACCAGCAGGTGCTTGCACGGGGCTGGCGTTTGTACAACGTCAACAATCTCAAGCTGGCACGCTACAAGGAAATCTTTCCTGCGCCGGCCAAGAGTGATGCCATCGATACCCGGCGCATGCTCGAGTTGTTTGCCTTTGACGGGCAACGTCCACTGGGCCGCGATGTGTTGCAGGAAGTGACGTCCTCCACCGCAACGCAACGAGAACTGAAATACCTGACGCGCCGACGTCGTCAGCATGTGGCCGACCGCGCCACGCGCCTGACGCGGCTGCGGGTGGATCTGTCGGCGGTATGTCCGGATCTGTTGGCGTTGACCAAAGCGGTGGAGAACCTTTGGTTTCTTCGGCTGCTGACCTGTCGCGACCGGCTGACGGCGTTACCGCGGTTGCACGCAAAGACGATCGCCTCGATCCGTGGCATCGGCGCCAAGACATGGCCCCGTATCCAGGCGTGGCAAAAGACGGCGACGTTCGGCAGCACCATCGACCTGGCCGATACCGACATCGTCGCTGATGCGGCCGCAATCCTTGCCCTGAACGAGCAAATCAAGGCGCTCGATGCCCGCATCGAAGCGGCGGCTTGCACGTGTCCGATGACGGGCCGTCTGCGCACGCTGCCCGGCTTCGGGGTCACCGGTACGGCCGAGTTGTCGGGCGAGATCGGATCGCTGCGTCGGTTCGAAACGGAGGCCAGTCTGGCGTTGTACCTGGGCATGGCGCCGCTCGTGCATAGCTCAGGATTGCAGCAACGCGGCAAGCGGCCCAAATGCGTCAACAGCCGATGTCAGGCCGCGCTGATGACGTGCATCGTCAGGCATATGGCCTGTGTTCCCGAATCGAGGGTCTACTATGATCGCAAACGTGCTCAAGGCAAGCGGCACAATCAGGCCGTTCGTGCACTGGGACGGCATCTGGTGCGGGTCATCTGGCGCATGCTTCATGACGACCGGGACTATGAGCTGAGAGGCGAATAGTTCTTGAAAATCCGAGAGGGATGTTCAGGTCTTGTCTTTTGCCTCCATCATCCCCACGATCCGACTGACGCGTGAGTAGTGCAATCCAAAATGCTCACCGATTTCC
>JALUXG010000044.1 GCA_027019085.1 Rhodanobacteraceae bacterium
CCATTCCCACAAGAGCAGCAATGCGCTTTTCCGTAGGAGGCCCGGCAGGGCCGACCGCAGGGCCAGAATTGGCCGCGCCGGTCATGGCTTCCACCATTCCCACAAGAGCAGCAACGCGCTTTTTTTGTAGGAGGCCCAGCAGGGCCGACCGCAGGGCAGGAATTGGCCGCGCCGATCACGGCTTCCGCCGCGCCTACGGGGTCATGGCAACCGTGCAGGGGCGCGGTCACAGGGCATTCCCGCAAGGATCAGGCGTCGGACGGTTTCACGAATCGATAGTGCCCGACCTGCCACTGGCGTCCATGGTCGTAACCGAACAGCTCCTCACAGGCCATCCAGAACATGCGCCAACGCTGGTGCCAGAGTTCGGCGTCGTCGCCATAGGCATCGCGCAGCACGGCCAGCACCTGGTCGCGGCGCGCATCCTGGTTGGCCAGCCACAGCCTTGCGGTGCGTTGGTAGTGGCGTCCGGGTACCTCCCACCGTTCCTCCACCCGCAGGTCACGCTGAAACTGCAGCAGGGTGCGCATGGCTGGCATCAGGCCTCCGGTGAAGAAATGACGGCCCATCCAGTTGTCCTGGCCCTGGGTTTCGAAGGGATACATCCATTCACGGTGACAGAAGATGTGCACGAACAGCTTGCCGTGCGGGCGCAGCCAGCCGGCAATCGATTGCAGCAGGTTCCGGTAGTTGCGCACATGTTCGAACATCTCGATCGAGACCACGCGATCGAATCGGTTTTCGGGCAGGGACAAAAGATTCACGTCCCGGGTGATCACGGTGACGTTGGACAGGCCCCGTTCGCGGCATTGCTGCTCGATGAACCCGCGTTGCCGGCTGGAATTGGAAATGGCGGTGATGCGTGATCGGGGATAGCGCTCGGCCATCCACAGGGTGAGCGACCCCCAGCCGCAACCCAGCTCGAGGATGTCCTGGCCGTCCCAGAGTTCGGCTCGCTTGCCGTACAGTTCGAGCATGGCCTCCTCGGCCTGTTCCAGGCTCTCGTCGCCGTTCGGGAAATAGCAGCTGGAATATTTCAGCCGGGGTCCCAGGCACAGTGCGAAAAATCCGGGCGGAAGCTCGTAGTGCTGCTCGTTCGCGATGTCCGCATGCAGCGCCAGCGGACTGCGGCCCAATGCCTCCAGGCGGGCCTGGAAGCGTTCCTGCTGCCGGATGGGTCCGCCTTCGCCCTCCTCGCGCAGGCGTTGCGCACACAGGCGTCGAATGCCCAGCCGGATCAGGAAATCGGGCAGCAGGCCGCGTTCGGCCCAGGCGGTCAGTCCGTGCTCGCGCGCCGTTGTGTCGGTGACGGGAAGTGTGCTCGTATGTTCATTCATGGTGATCGCGCTCCTTGGGGATCCAGGGGATGAAGGCACTGGTGCTGCGCTGGTAGGCGCGGTAATCCTCGCCACGGCTGCGCAGGGCCTGTGCTTCGGTGAAGGGAATGCCGGTCAGCCGGTACAGGAAGACCAGCATCAGCAAAGGGCCCGCCCACGCCAGCCAGGCCAGTGGCGAGCCGATGGCCAGCAGCGGATAGGCGAACCAGTGCAGCCATTCGAAGAAATAATTGGGATGGCGCGAATAACGCCACAGTCCGCTGCGGCATGTGCGGCCACGATGGGACGGCTGGGCGCGAAAGTGCGCCAGCTGCCGATCAGCCAGCGCCTCGCCACCGATGCTGACAAGCCACACCGCGAGTGCCGCCGACCAGGCCCAGAGCGGCGGATGCTGCGGATTCCACGCTGCGGCCAGAAAAGGCAGCGAGAGCAGTGCGGTGAATCCGGCCTGGGCAATGAAGAAGGCCAGGAACTTGCCCTGGTGGCCGTGCCAGTGCCGGCGCAGGTAGGCGTAGCGACCATCTTCGGCTTCATGGCTCACCCGATGGCGCAGGAACACGAATAGACGAAGCCCCCATAACCCGCCCAGCACGGCAACCGCGATGCGCACCGCAGGCTCGCCCGGCGCAATGGCGGCGTAGACCAGCGCGCTCGCCGCCATGCTGGCGGCCCAGACCACGTCGACAATGCCGGCATTGCGCGTCCTGCGCTGGTGCGCCCAGGCCACCGCCATGGGCACGCAGGCCAGGACGAACAGCAGCAACGGGAAGATCCACCACGGCAGCTCAGACATGGGCCTTCCCCAGCTGCGGCGGCAGATGTTCCAGTCGCGCGGCCCGATGCAGCATCAACGGCATGGCCAGCGCCCACATCACCCCCAGCACGAGCAGCGCCGGTAGGATGCCGTGGCCGAATGTCACGGCGTCCCAACCGCGCGCCGCGCCCAGATAGGCCAGCGGGGCGCCCAGGGCGCCGAACAACCCGGCCAGCACGGGGCGGCCGATCAGGAAGCGAAAGGCGTGGCGAAGGGTCAGCGCGAAGCAGCACCAGATAGTGACGATCCACACCGGGGCCAGATTCGCGGACGGCACCGGTGCGCCGTAGTGCAGCAGCCCGGTCGCGGCCATCAGCGTGTCCATGGCAAAGCCCAGCGGTACCACGAAGACCATCAGCTTCAGGTCCGTCGCGGCGCCGTGGCGCAACAACACCCAGGCCATGAAGGGCAGGGCAGCCAAAGGACCGGGCCACCACAGGCCGTGTCCTGCGCCCCAGATCGCGACCAGCCACATGGCCTGGTAGCCGAGGATGTTGGCCCAGACGTTCATGCCTGGTCCGGGGCGGGAAGCCACTGTGGCCGGCGGTTTCCCGGGCGGGCGAACAGCATCTGCACGTCGCCGATCGAGCGTTCCAGGAAGCCGCCTTCGCAGTAGGCGAGGTAGAACAGCCACATGCGCACGAAACGCTCGTCGTAGCCTAGGGCACGCACGTCCGCCAGGTGTTCTACGAAGCGTTCGCGCCAGGCATGCAGGGTCTGCGCATAACTGGGGCCGATGTCCTCCAGGTTCAGCAGGCGAAGATCGGTCCGGCGCCCGACCGAGGACAGCATGCCCGACACGCAGGGGATGAAGCTGCCGGGAAAGATGAAGCGCTTGATGTAATCGACCGAGCGCCGTGCCTGCCGGTACCGCCGGTCCTCGATGGTGATGGCCTGGATCAAGGCCAGGCCATCCGGTTTCAGCAGACGCTGGACGGTCTTGAAATAGGTGTCCTGGTAGGCATGGCCGATGGCTTCGATCATTTCGATCGAGACCAGCTTGTCGTAGCGGCCTTCAAGGTCACGGTAATCGTCGAGCAGGACAGTGACACGGTCCTCGAGACCTGCCTCGGCCACCCGCTGGCGCGCCAGTTCGTACTGCTCGCGCGAGATCGTGGTGGTGGTCACGCGGCATCCGTGGCGCGAGGCGGCATGGATGGCGAAGCCGCCCCAGCCGGTGCCGATCTCGAGCACGTGATCGCCCGCGGACAGGTCCAGCTTGCGGCAGATGCGATCGAGCTTGCGTTCGGCGGCCACGTCAAGCGGCTCGTCCTGATGCGTGTAGATCGCCGAGGAATACATCAGCGAACGGTCGAGGAACAATGCGAACAGTTCGTTGCCGATATCGTAATGCGCAGCGATGTTGCGACGGCTTCCCCCGCGCGTGTTGCGTCGCAGTGCATGCCAGGCGCGCAGGGCCATCCCGCCCAGGCGCGCGGGGCCGCTTTCCATGCGGTCCAGGGTGTCGCGATTGCGCACCAGGATGCGTATCAGTGCGACCAGGTCATCGCATTGCCACGCGCCGTCGATGAACGCTTCCCCGGCGCCGGTGCTGCCCTGTGCGGCCACGGCGCGATAGAACGCCGGGTCGCGAACGGTGATCGTGGCCTCGAGGGGATCGCCGTGCGTGCCAGCCGCGTCGCCGAAGTGCGTTACGCCCAGCGCGTCGCGCAGGGTCAGGCGACACCCCTGCAGTTGCACCAGCCGCGCCAGCAGGTGTTTGCGCAGCAGGCGTTCCAGGGGCGTGAAGGGGCGGGTCGAGTCCGAGCAGGCTTGGTCGATGCGCATGTCCATGGGGAATCTCCGGGTTCACCCGCGACGGGCGGGGTGGTCGTGGATGGGGTTGCCTTTCAGCAGCAGGCGTAGGGCCTGCCAGTGGATCGCCGCGAAGACCTTCAAGGTCATCAACGGGAAGCGCAGCAGGACGCGGGTCAGGCCGTGACGGTCCAGCACGCGGCGTTTGAGCACCAGGGTGGCGTCAAATTCGCGCAGCGCGCCGTCGAACACGTCCATGTGCACGTGAAGGTCCGGCCCCGGGACCGTGAAGCGCCAGCGGTAGTCGCGCCGCATGGCCATGAACGGCGAGACATGAAAGCGCTTGGCGAAGTCCCACTTCAGGGCGCGGCCCTGGCATTGGCCGTGTTCGACCGGCAGCACGTAGGCGTGACGCTCCTTCCACGGGGTGTTGGTGATTTCGGCGACGATGGTCTCCAGCGTCCTGCCGTCGGCGCCATAGCAGTAATAGAAGCTGACCGGGTTGAACACGTAGCCGGCATAGCGCACATGCGTCAGCAACCGGATCGGTCCCTGCGGTCGACTTCCGGTGACTTCGCTCACACGCTGGCGCACGGCCTCGTCCAGCGGCAGGTCGTGCGGTGCCATGTAGTCGCGGCGATGGAAGCTGGCCAGATTGCGACCCTCGAACGACCACAACGGATGCTTTGCGAACAGCTGGTCGAGTTCGCCCAGGTCCAGGTACAGCATGGCCACGCGGTAGTGAAATGCGTGCGCGTGCGGGGCATGACGCCGATGCCGCACCCAGCCTTCGTAGATGCCGCTGGCCTGCAGTTGTGCCGGCGGACCGGCCAGGGAAGCCTCCCTGGTCGCAGGCTGGCGCGCGAAGTCTGCACGATGCGCTCGTGCGTTCATGCCCAGGACACTCCCAGACCGGCCGCGACTTCAACCGCGCTGCGCATGCCGTCTTCATGGAAGCCCCAGCCCCACCACGCGCCGGCGTACCAGGTACGGTTGCGGGCCTGGATCTCGCCCTTGCGCTTTTGTGCCTCGACGGTGGCATGGGTATAGACCGGGTGCTGGTAGCGCATCCGCGCCAGCACCCGCGCCGGGTCGATGCGGTCGCTGCCGTTGAGGGTCACGCAGAAGGTGTGCGGACTCTGGATCGACTGCAGATGGTTCATGCAGTAACTGACCGTGCAGGCATCGCGGGGACCTTCGGGGATAAAGGCATTCCAGGCTGCCCAGGCCTTGCGGCGTCGCGGCAGCACGCGGGTGTCGGTGTGCAGCAACGTGTCGTTATCCTGCCAGCCGATCGCGCCGAGGATCTGGCGTTCGGCGGCGGAGGGCTCATCGAGCAGGGACAGCGCCTGGTCGCTGTGGCAGGCCAGCACGACCTGGTCGAAGACGTCCTCGCCGTGCGCATGCTCCACGTGCACGGCGTCCTGCGTGCGGCGCACCCGCGTGACCGGGCACGACAGGCGCTCGGTCACGCGCCATTGCGCGCGCATGGCGTCGATGTAGCGCGCCGAACCGCCGCTGACCACGCGCCATGCCGGTCGGTCCGCGACCTGCAGCATGTGATGGTTGGCCATGAACTGCACCAGATAGGCGGCCGGGAACGCGAGTATGGCGTCCGCCGGGGAGGACCACAGCGCGCTGGCCATGGGCACGATGTGCTGGTCGCGGAAGGCCTCTCCGTAGCCATGCATCTGGAGGTATTCACCGAGGGTTGGCCCGGGGGAGTGTGTCTCCAGCAGCGCGGGGGCCTCGCGATAGAAGCGCAGGATATCGCGCACCATGCCGTGAAAGCGTGGCGAGAGCAGGTTGCGTCGCTGACAGTACAGGCGATCGAGGCTGGTGGCGTTGTATTCCAGACCGCTGCGCGCATCATGCACTGAAAAACTCATGGTGGTGGGCTGGCCTTGCACGCCCAGAGCGTCGAACAGGCGGCACAGCAGCGGGTAGTGCACCGGGTTGTAGACGATGAAGCCGCTGTCGATGGCGTAGCTGCGCCCGTCCAGTTCGAGCCGGTGCGTGTGGGTGTGGCCGCCGAGGCGGTCTTCGGCCTCGTAGAGCACGACCTCGTAACGCCGTGAAAGCAGCCATGCGCTGGCCAGCCCGGCGATGCCCGAACCGATCACTGCGATGCGCCGGGTCATCGCGCACGCCCCGGCACGCTGCGGCGAAGGCCCGGCGGAACGGTCTTGAGCCGATCGATAAGGCGCATGGCGGCCATGCCGCGCAGCAGGTAATAGGTCAGGTCGACTTCCCACCAGCGAAATCCCTGGCGAGCCGCGCCGGGGTAGAAATGATGGTTGTTGTGCCAGCCTTCGCCAAAGGTCAGCAGTGCCAGCCACAAGTTGTTGCGGCTTTCGTCGCGGGTGGCGTAACGCCTGGAGCCGAACCGGTGGCCAAGCGAATTGATGCTTCCCGTGACGTGGAACAGCACCACCGTGGAGATGAAAAATCCCCAGACCAGAAGCTGTCCGCCGGTCACGCCGAGCGCGGGGTTCGTGGCGTGCAGCACGCTGCCAAGCGCGAACAGCCCGGCAGCCATGGCGATCGGCACCAGGATGTCGAAGCGATCCAGCAGGCGCAGTTCGGGATATCTGGCCAGGTCGGGAATCTTCGACCAGTCGGTGGCAAAGCCGCGGCGGGTGAGGAACCAGCCCATGTGGCTGTGCCAGAAGCCGTGCTGCACCGGTGAATGCACATCAGCGGGCTGGTCGGCATGCCGGTGATGGTTGCGATGATGTGCGGCCCACCACAGCGGCCCGCGCTGCACTGCGCTGGCGCCGAGGACGGCAAGCACGAACTGCACGGAACGCGGGGCGCGAAAGGCACGGTGCGAAAAGTAGCGGTGGTAGCCGGCGGTAATCGCAAACATGCGAATGGCATACATCGCCAGCGCGGTCCACAGCGCGAACCAGGAAAACCCGGTCCACAGCACACCGAGACAGGCCAGGTGCATGCCGATGAACGGCAGCACCCGGATCCAGTCGATGCGATCGTCGTCGGCATCGGGCGTCGTGTCCGTGGCGCGGGTGTCGATCCACGACACCATCGCACCCATCATGCGCCGGGGCAGGGACGATCGGGTGGAGGCTTGCGTCATGGTCCGGTATCGCTTTGCAGGAGGCTTGTCGGGGTATACGCAGGCATCGGGGTAGCGGATGCATCGATCCGCACAGACCAGTGGACGAGTACACTCCACGCACGGCCCGGGGACGGCACCCACGGGCATTGACAGGAGTTACCGCCATGATGAGTCGCATCCGGCTGTGGCTGGATACCTTGCGCACCAGCCTGTGGTTCGTGCCGACGCTGATTGTGCTGGCTTCGGTGGTGCTGGCCCATGGTCTGCTGGCCCTCGACGCCAGCCTGCCTGCCGACTGGTGGAAGACGCTGCCGGGACTGGGCGGATTGCGCGACGTGCGCATCAACGGCGCGGTCACCATGTTGCAGATGATCGGCGGGTCCATGATCACCATTGCCGGCGTGGTGTTCTCGATAACGATTGCCGCCATCACACTCGCTGCCGGGCAGTACACCTCGCGCGTGTTGCGCAATTTTATCCGCGATCGCGCCAACCAGGCCGTGCTGGGCGCGTTTCTGGGCATCTTCGTGTTCTGCGTGCTGGTCATGCGCTCCGTATCCACAGGCAGCATGAGTGGCCAGGCGCCGCCCTTGACCATGCTCATGGCGCTGGTCCTGGCCTTCCTCGGCATCGGCCTGCTGATCTTCTTCATCCACCACATCGTGCTCAGCCTGCAGGCCGCCAGCGTGGTGGCGGCCATCGCCCGCGATGCATTGCCGTCCATCGACCGGCATTTTCCGGAGCGGTTCGCGCCCGTGGACGAGGATGAAAAGGATGTGCGCTGGCCGGAGGGAGCCGTGCCCACGATGGTGCATGCCCTGCGCAGCGGTTACGTCACGGGTATCGACGTTGCCGCACTGACGGACTCGGCGGTGGCCTGCGATGGCCTTGTCCATGTGCGTCGTGCAGCAGGCATGTTCGTTGCCGAGGGCGAAGTACTGGCCGAATTGCATGGTCCGAATCCCGTTGACGAGGCGGTCATCAGGAGCATGCAGGGCGCGTGGTCCTATGCCAACCAGCGGACGCTGGCCAACGACCCGGGCTACGGCGTCAGGCAGCTGGTCGACGTGGCGCTGATGGCGCTTTCGCCCGGCATCAACCAGACCACGACCTGCGTGATGTGCGTCAACTGGCTGGGCGTCATGCTGCTGCGCATGTCCGAGAGGCGCTTTCCGCCCCGCTGGCATGCACACGAGAACGTGGTCAGGGTGGTCACCAACGCCTACGGCATCGCGGAGTTCATCGACCAGGCCTTCAACCAGATTCGTCAGCAGGCGAATGGCAACCTCGCGGTGCTCAAGCGCATGCTGGAAGTGTTGTTGGCGCTGGCCGAAAGCGAGGGCAAACGTGTGGTTCGTCAACCGATCCTGCTTCAGGCCGACGCCATCGAGGACCAGGTACGCAGGAAGATTGCATGGCCGCCGGACCGCACAGTGCTGGAGTCACTACTGACCGACATCCGCAGGCGTCTCGGGATCGACCGGAGCGCACACGCCGCGTCCGACCGGTAGCCCGAGACAGGCATAGGGCATCGCGGTCGCACCACGGGCATACCCTCCGGTCACGGCTGCCGCCGTTCCCACAAGAGCAGCAACGCGCTTTTTCTGCAGGAGGCCCGGCAGGACCGACCGCAGGGCCGGAACTGGCCGTGCCGGTCATGGTTTCCGCCATTCCCACAAGAGCCGCATCACGATTTTTCTGGCTCTTTTGAAAAACGAGTGGGTTAGCATGCATGTTGGTTGATCCTGTGGAAGTCGAGTTTGCCAGCGATGAGGAAGATGACGGTGCGCATGGTTTCGAATCGGGTGTAGCCACGCGCCTTGCGC
>JALUXG010000045.1 GCA_027019085.1 Rhodanobacteraceae bacterium
TCGTCAGTTCGCCTTGAATCGCCGCCAGGGCGACCTTGGCTTTGAACTCAGGCGAATGGGTCCGTCGTTTGCGTCTCATGGCTTCTCTCCAGAGCGTTGCGCTCATGATGGAGGAAGGCACTTATCCGCGTCCAATGACTGTCCAAGGGATGGGGTCCAGCTCTCCAGCAAGCCCAGCTGTAGTCCACGGTTTTGAGGTCAGACTCAATACGATCAATGGATTACGCGACTAACTGTCGAACTCGGGCGGTCCGTCACCGCAACTCTTTGACTTCATTCACTTCGCCCAAAAACTTCACCAAAATCCGGGGCGCGAAGTGCGGAACTTCTGCTGCCCAGGCCCCGCGGCACGGGTGGGCGTAGTGCGAAACCGGTGTCCTGCTCGCACGGCCAGGCATGCCGGTTCAAACCGCATGCTTGACCTTTACATGTCTACCAGCACTGGGCCACGGTACCCGAACCGCTCACCGTCCGGGTACCCGACTGGTCGATGGAAAGCGCGGCGCAGGTGGTGTCGCGGCTGGCCTGCGCATTGATCGGCGTGGCGGTAATCGTGTAGGTGGTGCGGGTGGGTTGACCGGCGGCAAAGGCATAGGTGTAGTCGTTGCCGGTCTGGCTGGTGGCTGCGCAGTCCATGGTGGTGAACGGCGGCGCCACGGCGGTTCCTCCCGTGTCCTTGTCGTATCGCAGGTTGGTGGTATAGAAGCGTTCCATCCAGTTGGAATACTCCGACAGGCAGCCTTCCGCTGCGACCCGGTGCGTCTTGGTGATGTAGCGCACGTAGGACGGATAGGCCACAGCAGCCAGAATCGCAATCACCGCCACCACAATCATCAGCTCGATCAGGGTGAAGCCCCGGTCGGGGCCGGAACCGGTTCGATGCCGGTCCCGGCAATGCGCATGATGCATGGTCGTTGCAGCCTGGCGTATGTGTCGTTTCATCGTCATGCATCCTTTTACTGCGTCGTCAGTTCACGCCACGACACCCGGCCCACGCCGCCCGAGGTACCCGAGGTCATAAGGCTGCTGGTGCTGCCGTTGTCGAAGCTGACCAGCATGGCTGCACCGACGAAGATCGGGTTGTTCGGCAGCGAGGTGAATCCGACACCGGCCGCCGGCATCTGCTTGCCACCGACAGTCACCGAATCCCCACCATTGATGCTTCCATCGTTGTTGACATCATAGAAATTCTGGGCCGGATTGGTGCCGGTGAATGGATCGATGGCCATGATCCAGCCGCTGCCCGACGGGTTGCACAGATCGGTCGCCTGGGGAATGCGCGTGGTGCCGAGAAGCAGGCTGCCCTGGAACTGGCTAGGCGTCACCATGCGCTCACCTTCGTTGATGTAGGAAGTGCTGCTGCCCGAAGCCACCGGTGTCTGCAGGTCCATATACCATCCTGCCTTGCGGGTCATGTCGGAGGTGGCCGGGCGTGATGTCACTACACGGGCAGGCAGTACCGGCGGATTGGCCGTGGGGTTCCCCGCTGTCTGCGCAATGATGTACCGCTGTATCAGTGCAGACCTGCCGGCACTGAGTGAACTTACCAGGCTGGTGACCGGCGATTGCACGATGATCCCGTACCAGGTCTGCGTGGATGTATTGAGCAAATCGCTGGTGCTCAGGTAACGCCCGGTGCCGAAGAACAGCCACACGTTGCCGGTATTGGAGTCTTTGCCGGCCAGCATGCCGGCCGTGATCGGCTGCGGCGTACCGCCCGCATCCTTGGCGGTGAACACGAGGGTCCCCACACTGGTGGGCACCGGAACACCGGCCGAGGACAGCGTGAACGACCATACGTTGCCATCCAGATCACCGGCGTAGGCCTGTGTACTGATGCCGTTGTTCGGGTTGTCAATCCAGATGGCCGGAGCGGCCAGGCCGTTGTTGGTGGTTGGCAGCGCCGTGGTGTGCACCGTCAACAGTCCTGTCTGAATGTCGAACTGCAGCAGGGCAGCGGTATTTTTGGCGCTGTTGTAGCCATTACCGATCAGCACCGACCAGTTGCCGTTGCCAGTCTGCGCGATCACCGGCTTGCCCACCATCTGGCCGATATATCCGCTGTTGGGCAATCCGTCACCGGCTGAACGCTCCCACAGGAACTTGATGTTGGTGGGGTCGGTCACGTCCAGGGCGTAGACGGCCATTGCCGGACCACGGCCCGTAGTACCCACCAGTACCGTATGCCAGGAGCCCGTGTAATACACGTCGGCCACTGTCAGCTCGCCATCATTGAAGAATTGGTGGGGTACCGAAAAAGTTCCGTAGTACGGATTCGACAGGTCCTTGATGCCACTGGTGATGACTGCGGCCGGCATGTAGGCAAAGGTTTCCGTGCCCGTGCTGGAATCGAATCCATGCAGCATGCCGTCGTTGGCGGCCACATAGATTTCCCCGCTGCGTGAAGCCTGCGCACTGGCAAATGATGGATAGGAAGCCGACCCGGTGAACGTTGCACCGACGAACTGATTGGTGTCCGGCGCACCCACATACACCGGCTGGGAATTGACGATGTCGCCCAACGGGGTGTCGCGATTGCGGAAGATGCCACCATTGCGCTCTTCCATGGTCGCGCTGCCGCGCAGGTAGTCGATAACGTTGGTCTGGTCGGTCGTGGTTGTTCCGAGAGCAGCCTTTTCTGCGGCAGAAAGATTCTTCGGGTCATTGAACGGCACAAATTGCTTGGTGCTGCTGACTGCAGTCGGGTTATAGGTATAGATATTGCGCAAGCCGGGCAAAGGAAGCGCCTTTGTTGCCTGCCATGTCGGTGTGGTGGAGATCTTGCCCGTCACCGGATCGATACTGAATGCCTTCAGATCACCTTTCCACTTGACCGTGTAGTAATTGGCCTGGTAGGCGACCGTTCCGGTCTTGAGCTGGGTCGAGTTGGCCGCAAGGCTGGCGCCCGTACCGATGCGCTCGCCCGCGCGTTTCAACGCGTCACGTATGCCGCTGGCGAAGGCCTGCGGATTCTTGGCCGAATAGAAACCACCATGCCCATCCACTCCGGCATGCGCCAGATCGGCAATATTGTTGATTGAGTTCCAAGTCGGAACAGGCCAGCTGAACCCGCTGATGGGTGTGCCGCCCCGTGCCCAGTTGAAAATCTGGTCGATGGTCGTGCCACTGGGCGAGATGTTCTGCGGCGTGAAGCCAAGCCCCATGGTGAACGTCGTCATGTGCTGCCAGAAGGCCGGGTCTTCGGCATTGGGTACGACTTCATTGGCAACATTCGTACGCAGATCATTCATCCAGTAGTACATGGCCACATCGGCCAGGGTATCGGACTGGTTGTCAGCATACGGGGCGGCGGCAGTATAGGTATAGCTCTGGCCATTGACCCCCTTGATCGTGCTGCCGTTGGCGCCGTCAGTGTTGCCTACGCCTGGACTCCAGCCGTTCCAGAAACCGTCCGTGGTGAGGATGGTGTAGGACTGGCGGCAGGCCAGTTCGGTCTGGTCGGTGCTGGACGTCTGCCACGGTTGGGCAGACTGGTAGTACTTGCCTACCGCGTCCAGGGAAACCCGCAATGGCGTGCCACCGGATGGATACACGCCGACAAGCCAGCGCCAGAACGCGGCTTTTTGCGTACCCGCCGTCCCATCACCGAACTTCTGGACCTCGGCAATCGTGCGCCCGTTGTAGCTTGCCGTGGGTGACGGCAAGGCACCGTTGTTACGCCCGTTGATCGAACCGAACCCGATGCGGAAATCCGGGTTGATTCCCGAAAACGCCTCCATCAGGCCGCTCTTGGCCATCAGGATGCGCGTGTGGTAATAGGCAAACCAGTTGGCAATGTTCTGTCCCACTGCCACTCCGGCCGGAGCCGAGGCACCGGAGGTATCGGACTGACCCACGCAGCGCGTGGGTGCAGGTGCATACTGGCAATCGGCCGCGTTGGCCGTCACGTAATACACCGTATAGGGGCCAGCCGCAGGGCCCGTGGAATATTGAAAGAACCCTACAGTCCGATATGAACCTGACGTCTGGTAGGTAATTGAACAAACTCCAGCCTGGTACGTCCAGCTGATGACGTTGTAACCATAGTCAATCAGATTGTGCACTTCATCCTTGCAGTCACTGTTTGAAAAATTGTTGTAGGTCTTTGTGACCGAGGTGCCTCCAGCCGACGGCACGCTTTTCTGCACTGAATACGAATAGATCCATCCGGTATACAGGGTAAGGTCCTGCACGCCAGTCCCGTGAAAACCATCGCTCCAGGCGCTGGTCAACCCGTTTGCATTGGGGTAGTAGGTTCCATCCGCCCGGGGCGGTGGCACGTACAGCACATTGGGGTTGTAGTACACGCCATTGTTGGACGAATCGATCCATGCATCGTTGTTCCAGTTGTTGTTGATGAAGTAATAATCGGGCATGAAATCCCAGCCCATGGACCCCGAATCATCCAGCATCAGGACGATGTTCGATGCCTGCGGCTTCTTGATCACCAGCGGCTGCTGATCAACCGGTACCGCGGCCTGGGCACAGACCACCAGAAAAGAGGAAACCAGCATCGATATGCCGATGGTGCGCAACCGCTGCAGCCAGCGCGCGGGGCGGTTGTTGTCGACAAATTGGCGGTTCATGGCATGACCCCTGGTGTTTCGTTCAGATGCGTGCTCGTTGGCCTCAACCCTGCTTGATCATGGCCTGCAGGGTCACGATGGCGCGATTGCCGGTACTGCTCGCTGCCGGATCGCCGCTGCGTGCGGTGATGCGGTAGAAAAGTGAAGACGAGGAAAGACCCTGCGCCCCGTAGTTGTGCGCATTGGCCGTCTGGCCGAAGCCGGTGCTCGATCCGGGGTCGCTCCAGTTGCCCATGTTCTCGATGACGTATTGCGGCTGCCCGGTGGTGTTGCCCCCCGCGACGTACTGTCCTGCCGCCGTGCCGGCCACGATGGTATGAATGGAGCCCGCAGGGAGGTTGGGATCGTCGAAGGGGTTGGTCAGGCACGCCACGCCGCCGGCCTGGCAGTTGCGCGCCACCAGACCCGGGTTGGAGGCGATCTGCTGGGCCGCGGCGCGCATTGCGGCCTCGGCGTTCTGGAAGGCCACTTCACGGTCGTACATGTTCGCGGCCAGCTTCTGCTGGATGATGGTGCTGCGCACGGCGGAAAAACCCACCAGGGTAATCACCACCAGCAACAGGAGGGCGATCACCAGCGCCACGCCGCGCTGCTGCGTCGTGACGAACGATGGATAGCGACCATGGCGCGCAGCAACGCGCATGCCAGCGATGCGATTTCCGTAAGTAGAGAGTGGCGTTGCGACGCGCATGATCATTTCACCCTGTTGCGAACGGTGGTGGTGGCCGTAAAGCTGCGCTGGATCGGCTGCGCGGTATTGCCCACGCGCTTGTCGCTGCTTTCCAGCTTGAGGTCGATGCGCACCGCGTCCACGGACGCCCAGTTGGTCACGGCCGCCGCGCTGACAAAATTGGTATTGGGTGGCTGGTGGTAGCTGATCTGCATGTCATCGACGCCGCGCACCATTTCCTGGGTCTGTGTGGTCGGGACGCCCGCAGCATTGATAAGCCTGATCTTGTACAGCGACTTGCCGCCCACCGGATTGTTGCCGATGTACCAGTCAGAGGCCTCGAGTTTGGCGATCACCGAATTGGTCGGAAAGGCGTAGCTGTTGCCGTTTGTCGAACAGCTTGTCGGGTACCCGAGCCCCTTGGAGCAGTTCCCGGGCGTGCCGGTGCCGGTGTTGTGCACCAGGGTCACGTTGGCATTGTTGTAATTGGTGATTTGCACCATGACCATGTGGTCGGGGTCGCAAACGATGATGAAATCCCCGCTTTGCAGGTCAGAACTCTTGTCGTTGAGCTTGAACTGCGCCGAAGTCGGATTGTGGCTGGCCACACTCAGATCGGTCGATCCCGCACCAAGAATCTGCATGGACGACGTACCGGCCACGCGCTGACCGACGCCGCCGCCCGTAGCCACCGCCGGATCGGCCTGCCCGCCGTCGTAACCATGCACGGCATTGGCCCAGTTGGCATACCAGTCGGTGTTCCTGTCGTTGAGCACGTTGGCGACGCGGCCGTTGTTGTTGCAGGCGCTTTGTCCGGCATTGCGGATATCGCGCGCCAGCAGTTCAAAGGCAATGCGCGAATTGGTCTGCACTTCGCTGAGCGCCGTGTTGGTGCGATAGGTGCGCGAACTGGCCAGGAACACACTGCCGGCACCGGCAATCACGATCAGACCCAGCACCATGGCGATCATCAGTTCGATCAGGCTGAAGCCACGCTGGCCATGCCGTGTACTCAAGCTTTCGCGGGTCTTGCGCATGTTCATAGGATGGCCTTGGTGATCACGGTCTGTGTCGTACTGCCGCCCACGCCGGCGCGACTGTCGTCGAACTGGATCGTGACGGTGCAATCACCGGCGATTGCATTGTTCTGTCCAAGTGCATTGCAATTGACATTACCCTTAGTCGTGGGCAGAGGCCCAAGGTCGGCAGCAAGGCGCTGGCACCATGTCGATAATTGAGTGGATGCAAGTGAGCCTCCCGCGACAGGACAGTTGGATCCGATGACTGTGGTGTTGTATTTGCCTCCTTTCGCATTATTCAGATCCGCGCGCATGGCATCGAGAATGGAATAGCTGTCAATAGTCGCCAGGCTGCGCGCCATGGCGCTGTTGTTGGTCGACAGCGACATTGCCAGCAAGGCGCCAACGCCCAGGAAACCGATTGACAGCACCAGCACCGCGACCATGACCTCGATCAGGCCGACGCCCGACTGACGGCGGGATCGACACGCGCGAACTGCAGCATGATGTGCGGGTTTGGTGTTGCAAATCATCACGGACAACTCCCCGACGTGGTCGCGGTGGTGACTATGGTGCCGGTGGTGATCGAGATCACCCGGTGGTTATCGGAGCTCATCTGGCTGGTGCAGATGTCGGCGACCACGCCGGTCATCACGCCCGTACTGCCTACCGGCCGGCCCAGCCCCTGCCCGTCGAAGCGAACAGCCTGGATCGTGCCCGACACCTGCAGCGGCGTGGTGAGTTTGGACGTTCCCGCCTGGATCTTCAGGGTCGCGTTGGTGGCGGCATCCTCCAGCTCCACCACCGCGCCAGGCAGCGGCGCCGCGGAACAGGCCGTGCCAAGCGTGTCGCCACCGTTATTGGCGGCCACGTCGCTGCAAAACTGCGCGAATGTGTTGCGCTTGACCGCAGCCATGCGCGCCGTGTTGATCGCATCGACCAGGTCGTTGGCGGTGGTGCTCAGGCGGTTGGACAGCGTGATGCGCTTGAAACTGGGAATCGCGATCACGGTCAGGATGGCCGCCACGGCCAGCGTGATCATCAACTCGACCAGCGTGAACCCGCAGACACGACGACATGCACCCGGCCGCTTGCCATTCCTGGCAGCCTTGCGACGTTCGCGGCACGGACGTGCAAGGGCCGTGCTTCGGGTCGAGCGGTATCGAATCATGTATCGCACCCCCAGTGCGTTTCCCCGTGTCTAGACTAGAACGCCCGCGGAAAGAATCCAGTCGTCTCCGGACAAACGGCGTCAGAAACCCGATCAACGGCCGGATCAGCGCCAAATGTGTGATCGGCATCACATTCCAGGGGTGCGCGAAAGTCCTCGCGCTTCAATCACCCACATGAAAACGGGCACCTACGGGCACCCGTTCCATGCATGAGTGGTGCCGTTGAGAGGAGTCGAACCTCCGACCTACTGATTACGAATCAGTTGCTCTACCAACTGAGCTACAACGGCAAAGAGCGGGAATTCTAGGCATGCCGGCGCGGTGACGCAAGCCGGTGGCTTTTCCGGGCAGCTATCCGGTCGCGGTGCGCAGCTCCCTGGGAAGGGCGAAGGTGATGCTTTCGGGCTCCCCGTCGAGTTCGCGCACGCTGTCGCCGCCGTGGGTCCGAAGCCAGGCGATGACTTCCTGCACCAGTTGTTCCGGGGCCGAGGCGCCGGCGGTGACACCCACGCGGTTCGTGTTCTGCAACCACGCCGGGTCGATATGCGCGGGACCATCGATGAGGTAGGCCGGTGTGCCCTGCTTGGCCGCCAGCTCGCGCAGGCGGTTGGAGTTGGAGCTGTTGACCGAACCGACCACCAGCATCAGATCCACGCTCTGCGCAAGGCGGCGCACCGCGTCCTGGCGATTTTGCGTGGCATAGCAGATGTCGTCCTTGCGCGGGCCCTCGATGGCCGGGAAGCGTACGCGCAGGGCCGCGATGATGGCCTTGGTGTCATCCACGGAAAGCGTGGTCTGGGTGACGTAGGCGAGCGGACCGGCATGATCGGCGTCGAGCCTTGCCACGTCCTCGACGGATTCCACCAGCATGATGCGGCCGGGGGAACCGGGATTCCACTGTCCCATGGTGCCTTCGACTTCGGGATGTCCGGCGTGACCGATCAGCACCACGCTGCGCCCCTGACGGCTCAGGCGGGCCACCTCCATGTGCACCTTGGTCACCAGCGGACAGGTGGCGTCGAATACCTTCAGGGCACGCGCGTCGGCTTCCTCGCGCACGGCCCTGGACACGCCGTGGGCGCTGAAGATCACGGTGGCGTTGTCGGGAACCTCGTCGAGTTCGTCGACGAATACGGCACCCTGCTGCTTGAGGCGATCGACCACGAACCGGTTGTGCACCACTTCATGTCGCACGTAGATCGGCGCGCCGTAGGACTCCAGCGCCCGCTCGACGATGGCGATGGCCCTGTCCACACCGGCACAGAAGCCGCGGGGGTTGGCGAGAATGATTTCCATGGCTCGATCACTGCAGCAACTGGGATCCTGCCCGAAAGCAGGGACACGCGGGCTCGGGCTTCGCACTGAATCGCGTGTTACGCCCCTGCCCTTCTGAAGATCGGGGACAAGGGCTGTGGCGATCCGAACGGGTCGGAGCCCGTGACGGTGCCCAGTGTACTGCAAACGCGGCACACACCTTCCCTGCCCATGGCTAGGACCGTGGCGTCTGGCGCCCTCATTCGCTGCCCGGCCGGGTCCCTCCGAACAGGTTGAAGGCCACCAGCAGTACCGCGCCCACGGTGATTGCCGAATCGGCAAGATTGAAGGCCGGATAGGCCCAGCGGCCGAAATACAGCAGCACGAAGTCGGTCACCTGCCCGGCGTGCAGGCGGTCGATCAGGTTGCCCAGTGCCCCGCCGATGATCAGGGCCAGCGGCAAGGCGGTCCGCCAGTCGCGGCGCGGGGTGCGCCGGAGCCAGACCACCAGTGCCGTACTGATGGCGGCTGCAAGCACGGTGAAGAACCAGCGTTGCCAGCCGCCGCCGTCGGCCAGGAAACTGAAGGCCGCGCCCTTGTTGAAGGCCAGTGTCCAGTACCAGAAGCCGTGGATGACCGGCACCTGTTCGCCAGGATGCAGCACGGCAAGCACCCAGGCCTTGCTGAGCTGGTCGAGGACGATGATTGCAGCGGAGAGCCACAGCCAGCGCAAGGCATGGGGTTGCGAACGGGAAGGCATGAAAGCGTGTCCGGGCAAGGTAAGAAAATTCAGAACCAGCGACGGTCTTCGCCGTCACCCTCGACATTCTGCACGCAACGCCCGCAAAGCTGCGGATGGCCGGCATGGCTTCCCACATCCGGACGGCGATGCCAGCAGCGCACGCATTTGTTCGCCGAACTCACGGCGGCCGACACCCAGGCTTGGACATCGTCAAGAGCCACCTTTTCGGCATGCTCGTCACGCTGGTCCAGTGCCGCCAGCTGCACGTCCGAGGTAATGAAGAAAAAGCGCAGTTCACCGGCTGCATCGGCATAGCGATCCATCAGATCCGCATCCAGGTACAGGGTGATGCCGGCATCCAGCGAGGCACCGATCCGGCCCGACTTGCGCATGCCCTCGAGCACGTGCGAGGCGGTTTCGCGGATGGCCAGCAGGTCGCTCCAGAAGCGCCGCTGGTCGACCCCACCCTGCACGGCAGGCAGGTCGTTGTGCCAGGTCTCGAAGAAAACGCTCTGCGCACGCGATCCGGGCATGTGTTGCCACACTTCCTCGGCGGTGAAGCTCAGCACCGGCGCCAGCCAGCGCACCAGCGCCTCGAGCACCCGGTACATGGCACTTTGCGCCGAACGACGCCCCAGGCTGTCGGCCTGCATGGTGTACAGACGGTCCTTGGTCATGTCCAGGTACAGCGCACCCATCTCGTTGGTGCAGAAGTTCTGCACGCGCTGCACGATTTCCGGAAAATCACAGCGCTCGTAGGCACCCGTCACGGCCTGTTGCACCTCGTGCGCCGCCTGCACGGCCCACTGGTCCAGCGGCAGGCATTGTCCGGCCGGCAGCAGGTCGGACGCCGGGTCGAAACCGGCCAGGTTGCCGAGAAGGAAGCGGCAGGTGTTGCGGATGCGCCGGTAACTGTCGGCAACGCGCTTGAGGATCTCGTCCGAAACGGCCATCTCGTTGCGGTAATCGGCCGCGGCCACCCACAGGCGCAGGATGTCGGCACCCAGGGTGTCGAATACCTTCTGCGGCGCGACAACGTTGCCCAGTGACTTGGACATCTTGCGCCCGTTCTGGTCCACGGCGAAACCGTGGGTGAGCACGGCATGGTACGGCGCGCGTCCATGCATGGCGGCCGAGGTGAGCAGCGAGGACTGGAACCAGCCGCGGTGCTGGTCCGAACCTTCCAGATACATGACGCGATAGGTCCCGGCGTCGCCGGCCTGCAGTTCCGGCCGCTGGTCGATCACGCAGGCATGCGTCACGCCCGAATCGAACCACACGTCCAGCACGTCGGTGACCTTTTCATATTCGGACGCGTCCTCGCCCAGCAACTCGGCCGGATCGAGCGTGTCCCACATGTCGATGCCCTGGCTTTCGACACGTTGCGCGACCTTTTCTAGCAGGGCGATGCTATCCGGATGCGGCTCCTGCGTACGCTTGTGCACAAACAGGGCAATCGGCACGCCCCAGGTGCGCTGGCGCGAGATGCACCAGTCCGGACGGCCCTCGACCATGCCGGCAATGCGTTGCTCGCCCCAGGACGGCACCCAGCGCACCGCGCGGATGGCGGTGAGTGCGGTCTCACGCAGCCCTTCCTTGTCCATGCTGATGAACCACTGCGGTGTGGCGCGGAACGCCACCGGGGTCTTGTGTCGCCAGCAGTGCGGGTAGCTGTGCTCGATCTCGGCCAGTGCCAGCAACCGGCCCCGCTCGCGCAGCAGCTCGATGATCGCTGCGTTGGCCTTCCAGATGTGCTGCCCCTCGAACAGTGGCGTGCCCGGCAGGTATACGCCCCGCGCATCGACCGGATTGAGTTCGTGCGCCGGATAGGCCTCGACCAGCCCGTAACGCTGCGCCACCGCGAAATCGTCCACGCCGTGTCCCGCGGCGGTATGCACCGCACCGGTGCCGTCCTCGTCCGAGACATGTTCGCCGAGAAGGATCGGGATCTCGCGCTCATAGAACGGATGCGCCAGCACCAGGTTTTCCAGCCGCTCGCCCGATGCATGCCCCAGGATACGCACCTCGTCGACGCCGTAGCGCTGCATCACGGCCTGGGCCAGCGATGCCGCCACCACCATCAGCACCCGGGCACCCTCGCGCGGCGGACCTTCGACCAGCACGTAATCGAGCGCCGGGCCGACGCTGACGGCCATGCTGGCCGGGAGGGTCCAGGGCGTGGTGGTCCAGATCGGCACGCAGACCACGGCATTGCCGCGATCGACACCGAAGCGCTCGGCCATGGCGTCCGGATCGAGCGCGTCGTAGGCCACATCGATGGCCGGCGAACGCTTGTCGGCGTATTCGATCTCCGCTTCGGCCAGCGCCGATCCGCAATCGAAACACCAGTGCACCGGCTTGAAGCCGCGCACCATGTGGCCATTGCCCACGATGCGCGCCAGCGCGCGCAGCATGTCGGCCTCGAAGCGGAAATCCATGCTCTGGTAGGGACGGTCCCAGTCACCCAGCACGCCAAGGCGCTTGAAGCCCTCGCGCTGCACATCGACCTGCTGGGCGGCGTATTCGCGGCACTTCTGGCGGAAGGCGGCGGCATCGAGCTTCTCGCCCGGCTTGCCGTATTTCTTCTCGACCGCGATTTCGATCGGCAGTCCGTGGCAATCCCAGCCAGGTACGTAGGGTGCGCGATAGCCGGCCAGCAGGTGCGCCTTGACGACAATGTCCTTGAGCACCTTGTTGACGGCATGCCCGATGTGGATGGCGCCATTGGCGTACGGCGGGCCGTCATGCAGGACGAACACACGCTCGCGTCCGGCCGTGTGTTGCTGGATCTGGCCGTAGCGATCCTCCTGCGCCCAGGCCTGAAGCCAATGCGGTTCGCGCCCGGGCAGGTTGCCGCGCATCGGGAAATCGGTCTGCGGCAGATGGATGGTGCTTTTGTAATCCTGGCTCATGGAATGTGCGGGTCCGGATCGGGAGTCAAGGCAAGAGCGCGCACAGGGCGCCCTGCGGGCAAAAGTGGCATCTTTGTCGACCCGTCCGCGCAAGGCAAGTCCCTCATGCGCGACCGCCGGTCGGGGCATGGGCGACACCCAGCTGCGCGCGGGCCTGCCGGGCATCGTGATGCATCTGCGCAATCAGGGCATCAAGGTCATCGAACCGGGCTTCCTCGCGCAGTTTGCGCACGAACGAGACGCGGATGCGCGAGCCGTACAGGTTGCCGTCGTAGTCGAACAGGTGTGCTTCCAGCAGCGGCCGGGGCAGGCGGTTGACGGTCGGGCGCACGCCCAGGCTGGCCACGCCGGGCAGGCCCATACGCCCGTCCGCCAGGTCCACGCGCACGGCAAAGATGCCCGAGATCGGCGCGATGCGCCTGCCCAGCGGAACATTGGCCGTCGGATAGCCCAGGGAACGGCCCAGTTGCCTGCCCTCCACCACCCGGCCGGAGATCGCAAACGGTCGCCCCAGAAGACGTTCGGCGCGCTCGAAATCGTCGCTGGCCAGCGCCTCGCGCACCGCGCTGGAGGAAATGCGCTCACCACCCTCATGATGATGCTCCATCGCGCACGCCCTGAACCCCAGGGTCCGGCCCATGCGCTCGAGCAGCGTGAAATCGCCGCCACGCCGGTGTCCGAAGCGAAAATCCCTGCCGACCCAGACCTCGCGCGCCGCCAGCCGCTCGACCAGGATCCGATGCACGAATTCCTCTGCCGGCATCGCCGTCAATGCGGCGTTGAAGCGCAGCAGGAGGATGCGGTCCATGCCTGCATCGTACAGGCCTTCGAGCTTTTCGCGCACGCTGGACAAACGCGGCACCGGCTGCGCCGAGAAATACGCGCGCGGCAGGGGTTCGAAGCTGTTGGCAACGGCAGGCAGGCGCAGTGCGTCCGCGCGCTCACGCACGCGTCGCAGCAAGGCGCGATGGCCGCGGTGCAGGCCATCGAACGCTCCCACGGTGACAACGCTGCCACCCGGCGCCAGGCAGGGGCCGGCAACGTCGCGGAACAACTCGGTCATCAGGCGAGTATAACGGCCCGGAAGCCGTCAGTCGGCACGCAGGTCGCGCAGCCGGAAGCCTCCTGCAAACAGCGTGCCGACGTAGGTGGCTGCGCCTGCCGCCACCAGCACCGCCAGTCGCCACACCCGCGTCCAGGTCGGTTCGCTGGTCCAGTCGGTCCACGATTCGCGTCCCAGCCACAGCACCACGCTCATCGCCGCACATGCCAGCAGCACGCGACCGATGCGCCACCAGCCACGCCACTGGGGCCGGTAGATCCCGACCCGGCGCAGGCTGCGCCACAACAGGGCCAGCTGCAGGTAGCTGGACAACGCGCTGGCGATGCCCAGCGCCATGTGCAGGCCGGGCACCCGGGAGATGCCTTCCAGCCAGCTTCCCTGCCTGAGCGCGGGGGGTGCCCACAGGGCGTACAGCAGCGCCACGCACGCCACGGCCAGCAGCATGTTGGCCAGCAGCACCACCACGCTGATGCGCATCGGCGTACGTGTGTCCTGGCGTGCGAAGAATGCCGGAAGCAGCACCTTGACCAGCGCGAAGGCCGGCAGGCCGGACACGAAGGCCATCACCGACAACGTGGCCATGCGGGTATCGAAAGCATCGAACCGGCCATGCTGGAAAAGCGTGGCGATTACCGGCGTGGCCAGCAGCAACAGCGCCAACATGGCCGGCAACGCAATCATCAGGGCAATGCGCAAACCCCAGTCCAGCGAGCGCGAATAGGCGCCGTTGTCGCCTCCGACCACATGCCGCGACAGGGCGGGCAGGATCACCGTACCCAGCGCCACCCCGAATACGCCCAGCGGCAATTCGAGGAAACGGGTAGAAAGCGACAACCAGCTCTGTGATCCGGCCAGCAGGAACGAGGCCATGACGGTATCGAGCAGCAGGTTGACCTGGTAGATCGACGAACTGAACAGCGTCGGTACCATCAGGCGCATGATCCGGCGCACCTCGCTGTGGCGCCAGCCCCAGCGCGGCCGCACCAGCAGCCGGATGCGATGCAGGGCCGGGACCAGGAACGCCAGTTGCAGCAGGCCGCCGGCCATCACCGCCCAGCCCATGGCCAGGATGGGTACCTGCAAGCGCGGCGCCAGCCACAGGGCGCCGGCGATCATGCACAGGTTCAGCAGCACCGGGGCAAAGGCCGGCAGGGCGAAGCGATCGAAACTGTTCAGAG
Organism: Rhodanobacteraceae bacterium; assembly: GCA_027019085.1. Taxonomy (GTDB): domain Bacteria; phylum Pseudomonadota; class Gammaproteobacteria; order Xanthomonadales; family Rhodanobacteraceae; genus Oleiagrimonas. The sequence goes on from JALUXG010000045.1 coordinate 14,597, forward strand.
CGCCGGCGATCATGGCCGTCAGCGACACGAACCACAGGAATGGGAACGTCAGCCGCAGCAGGTGCACCGTCAGATCGAGCTTGTGCGGATCGTCCAGCGCACCCGGAGTGAACAGGATGGCCACCTGCGGGGCAAAGAAGATGCCCAACGCCGTGAACACCAGCAACACGCCGCCCAGGGTTCCGGCCACCCGTGCGGTCAGCTCCCTCAGTTCGGCATGGCTGCGGGTTTCCTTGATTTCGGTGAATACCGGTACGAACGCCGTGGCAAACGAGCCTTCGGCAAACAGGCGGCGCATGAAATTGGGAATCCGGAAGGCCACCCAGAACGCATCGGTGGTGGCATTGGCGCCGAAGGCCGAATTGATGGCGATGTCGCGCGCCAGCCCGAACACGCGCGAGAGCATGGTCACGCTGCTGAAGGACATCATGCCGCGCAACAGGCTGCGTCTGCTCACACCGCTCTCCTGCCTGCGGCCGGCGGGTATGGTGTCGGTAAAGCGTTGACGACGTGGGTTATCCCATCCATAATTACCGTCTTTTTCCACGCCACCCGATTCGGAGTCATCCCTTGGCCAACATCAAGTCCGCGAAGAAGCGTGCGCGCCAGTCCGAGCATGCGCGCATGCGCAATGCCAGTGCGCGCTCCATGATGCGCACCGCGCTGAAGAAGGTCGAAAAGGCCCTCGAAGCCAACGACAAGGCTGCCGCCACCGCCGCCTTCCAGCACGCCACCCCGATCCTGGACCGCTACGCCTCGCGCGGCCTGATCCACAGGAACAAGGCCGCACGGCACAAGAGCCGGCTGAACGCCCGCATTCACGCACTGGGCTGAGTTCACCGTCGTCCCGTGCGCAGGAAAGCCGGCCCGCGCCGGCTTTTTTGTGGCCGGCATGGGCCCGGCACGCTCCCAATTCCCCCCATTCACCATCAGCTTTGCGGCTCCTGAGCCGGCGCGCCGTTTGGCATGCGGACATCGTCGCGTGCGCGGGCAGCCTCGCGCTCGGCCTCGCGACGGGCGTCGAAGAAGCGCTGCGCCTGCAGGCACAGATCGCGGGTACCCTCCCGTGCCGCGGCCGAGATCACGAACCACGGCCGGCTCCAGCCCAGCGCGTCAACGATCTCCCTTGCCCGGACCTGGCGTTCATCGGCGTGCAGCAAGTCGCCCTTGTTCAGCACCAGCCAGCGCGGTCGCTCCAGCAGCGCCGGATCGTAGGACTCCAGTTCCGCTTCGATCGCGCGTACCTGTTGCACCGGATCGCTGCCGTCGATCGGCGCCATGTCGACCACATGCAGCAACAGGCTGGTGCGGGCGACATGACGCAGGAAGCGGATACCCAGCCCCGCGCCGCTGGCCGCACCCTCGATCAGTCCCGGGATGTCGGCAATGACGAAGCTGCGATCAGTGTCCACGCGCACCACGCCGAGTCCGGGGTGCAGGGTGGTAAACGGATAATCGGCCACCCTCGGGGTCGCCGCGGAAACCGCACGGATGAAGGTCGACTTCCCCGCATTGGGAAAGCCCAGCAGACCCACATCGGCAAGCAGCTTCAATTCCAGCTTCAGTTCGCGCTCATCGCCCTCGGTACCGGGCGTGGACTGCCGCGGCGCGCGGTTGACCGAACTCTTGAAATGCATGTTGCCCAGGCCGCCCTTGCCGCCCTGGGCCACCAGCAGGCGCTGCCCGTGTGAGGTCAGGTCGCCGATAACCTCGTCGGTATCGACATGGGTGACCACGGTGCCGACCGGCACCCGCACGGTCATGTCCTCCCCACCCTTGCCGTACATCTGGCTGCCCATGCCGTCCTGGCCGCGCTGCGCCTTGAACACGCGCTGGTGGCGGAAATCGATCAGGGTATTGAGCCCCTCGTCCGCCTGCAGCCAGATCGAACCCCCGCGGCCACCATCGCCACCGTCCGGTCCGCCGAAGGGAATGTACTTCTCGCGCCGGAAGCTCACGCAGCCGTTGCCTCCGTTGCCGGCCTTGACCCTGATTCTGGCTTCGTCGACGAATTTCATGAGGGACCGGGATGAGGGGATACGGGATGATGCGATTCGGGTTCGGTGGAGGCAAGCGCTGCAACACGCGCTTCGATCATAGGGTACTCGCGTGCCGCACACACCTCGGGATACGGGATGCCCGCATCACGTCCGTGCAGGCGCCATGAACGGATCGCCGACCATGCAGTACCAAACCCCGAACCCCGATTCTCGGATCCTGCACAGCCAAACAAAAGCCCCGCGCATGGCGGGGCCCTGTCGTATTTCTGACCGTGCGGGGTTCAGCCCTCGATCACGCTCACGAACTTGCGGTTCTTCTCGCCGCGGGTCCTGAACTCGACTTTGCCGTCGACCAGCGCGAAAAGTGTGTGGTCACGACCCAGACCCACGCCGGTACCGGCATGGAATCGGGTACCGCGCTGACGCACGATGATGTTGCCGGCTTCGACCGCCTGTCCGCCGTAGATCTTCACGCCCAGATACTTGGGGTTCGAATCGCGACCGTTGCGGGTGGAACCGCCTGCCTTTTTATGTGCCATGGTGTCTGACTCCCGTTACTTCGAGCCGCCCGCGATCGACGTGATCTCGATCTCGGTGTAATGCTGACGATGCCCCTGCTGCTTCTTGTGGTGCTTGCGGCGGCGGAACTTGACGATGCGAACCTTCTTGCCGCGACCATGCGAAAGAACCTTCGCACTGACCCTGGCACCGGCCACCGTCGGCGAACCGACGATCACGTTCTCGCCCTCGCCGACCAGCAGGACCTGGTCGAATTCGACGGCGCCGTCCACTTCGACGTCAAGCTTTTCCACGCGCAGGTACTCGCCCTGCATCACGCGATACTGCTTGCCGCCGGTCTTGATGACTGCGTACATGATGGTAGACCCTTCTGTCGTTATTATTCCGGGCCCGGCGCGTGCAGGCCGGCCCGTTCGGTAATTCGCGCATGCGCGAACCGGCGATTGTACCTTTGACGACAACGCCCACGCAAGTCGCGCAAAACCCGAGGATGGCTCCTCGATAGAGGGACACCCAACGTCCGGCCACCCCTATAGCCACCACCCCAGTGACAGGCCGCCCAGCAGGATCGCAAGCACCAGCAAGCTGAAAAACGCATACAGGCCATCGCGGCGACGCATGAAGACCGCTACCGCCAACGCCAGTTGCAGTACTGGGGCCGCCACCAGCGCCAGTGCACCCAGATCGATGATGGCCAAGGCGTCGCCGTGAAGTGCCAGGGCAAGGATATGGCCGGGGCGATGCAAACCACGCGGCACGCCGGCAAACAACTGCCAATTGGGCGCACTCATGCCGTGACGCACCAGGTACAGCGCAAGACCGGCCAGCAGGAACAGGGTCGCGAGAGTGACCAGCACCCACACCAGACGCCGACGCGCCGCCTGCACCGCATCTGCCGTGGCCTGTGCAACAGCATAATCGCGTCTCAACCGTGCCATGCGCGCCAGGCCTCCCACAGGATTTCCGCGCCCAGCCCACCCACCACCAGGGCAAAGAACGGCCGCAGCCAGCGTGTGCTCAGATAGGGCAGCAGCCAGGCCCCGAGCATGGCGCCACCCAGCGTGCCCAGCGTCACCGGTCCGATCAGCACCGGATCCACGTAGCCCTTGCTGAAATAGATGCCGGCGCTGGCTCCGGCCGTGATGCCGATCATGAAATTGCTGGTGGCGGTGGACACCTTGAGCGGCAGGCGCATGACCAGATCCATGGCCAGGGTCTTCAGCGCCCCGGAACCGATGCCGAGCAATCCGGACATCAAGCCGGCCACGCCCATCAGGGCAAAGCCTGCAGGAATGCGACGCGGCGCGTATTCGATGTGCTGCCCTGCGTCCTCGAAACCACCGGCCAGCTCCAGGGCATCGCTGCCTTCCGGGAGCTGGCCCGCCGAGGACGGCACACGGAACGCCAACACCGCAGACAACAACAGGGTTACGCCAAGCATCGCCTCCAACGCTGATTTGGGCACCAGACCGGCCACCAGCGCCCCGCCCACCGCCCCGGCCACGGCGGCAATCTCCAGGAACACGCCGACATGCAGGTTGGACAGCCCCTGCCGGCGACGCAGGGCACTGCCGCAGGACGTGGCGATGACCGCGATCAGCGAGGCCCCTGCCGCATAGCGCACATCGACACCGAAACCGATCACCAGCATCGGGATCAGCACCACTCCGCCCCCCATGCCGGTCAGCGCACCGATGGCGCCGGCCAGCAGGGCGCCGACAAACAGCAGCGGCGCGAACAGCTCAAGACTCATTGTCGCCTGCCCGACCCATGCTTTGCGCCATTCCGGATGGCTCCGTTCTCAAGGGATGCCGCACTGTCATGGCATGCGGCCTGGCGCACCGGCAAGCCAGTATCAGCGTGCATTCGCATGCTCGCGCCAGCCATGCTTCTCGAAGATTTTCCGGCCCTGCGGACTGGCGAGGAAGTCCACGAATGCACGTGCCAGCGGGCGCTTCTTGCCGCGCAACGTCAAGGCCACCCCGCAGTCACGGTAGATGCGATACTGCGGCTCCAGGGGCACCACATCTGCCACGCCTGGATGCGCCATGGCCCATATCGGGAAAATGATCCAGGCATCGATTCCGTGATCACTCCTCCATTTCTTCAGGGCTTGCCCGCTGTTTCGTGCAAAAAACACGATGTTCGAACGCAAGGCCCGCACGGTGTCCATGTTGCCCAGACGCCCCGCGATGTCCTCCCACATGCCGATTTGCCCCGCTCCGTGCACCACCAGCACGCGCAGCCCTGGTTTGAGCAGATCGCGCAAGCCGCGAATGTGCCGTGGATTGCCTGGCCGCACCAGTATGGCGGCCGGACGCAGATAAAGCGGTCGCACGCTTTCGGGTTCGACGATATCCGCAAAGCGCTCGATAAAGGAGGACATCATGTTCTCCGAGCCACTGTAGATCACGTCACCGTTGGTGCGCAGGCCCTTCTCCCAGTGTGACAGCGGACCTGCTGTGACCTCCACCCGGATACCGTGCGCCTTGGCGAACACGGCGGCCGCATCGCGCATGGCCGGAGCCGGCCCACCCGGCCCATAGACATGCAGCGGTTCCGCGCCGAGGCTCATTACGGGCCATGCAACCATGGCAAGTATCAGGACGGTCATCCAGCGTTTCATGCGTTTCTCCATTTCGATGCATGGCATCGGCAGCCAGTCGCCCGACTGTCCGGATGCGGATCATTTCACCGGACCGCGGCTCCCTGTTTTCAAGTCGCCGGGCGGATGCGCGTCTTACTTGCCCGTCTTCTTCGGCACCGGGCATTTGCCCTCGGCATCCAGCGTACCGTTCTTCTTCAGCGTGGCGAACATCTGCTCGGCACGCTGACGGCCCCACTGCTGACCGATCTGCATGGATTCGCGCATGATCTGCGGCATCGTGCTGGTGACCTTGCGACCCAGCGGGCTGCGGTAGAACTTCAGCAGGCCGTCGATCTCGGCACGGGTGAAGTGTTTCTGGTACACCGGCACGATGCGGTCCAGCAGCGTCTTCATCGACTTGGCATTGATGAAGCCGTTCCAGTAGCCGGCCTTCACGCACGGAAACGACTGCTGCATGACCGTCGACATCTGCCGGTTCATCTGGGTGGACATGGTCTGCATGACCTTCGAGACCCCCGACAGCTGCATCAGTTCACGCACCTGCTGGCGGGTGGCCTGCTGGCCGGCGGCCTGGGCCATCGGCATGGCCAGCATGGACCCCGTCATGGTGGCGGCCAGGACAATCGTGCTCAAGCTTTTCATGCGGTGACTCCTTGGCTTCGGTGAGGGTCCGTCGCAATCGTTGCGACAGGATCGCGTTGCTATAGTAGCAATCTGGCATCAAGGCGACTGGATGCCCTGGACAAGCACCCTTTCCGGAATCATGCATGAGCAGCCCCATCCGCATCCGCGGTGCGCGTACGCACAACCTGAAGAACCTTGACCTGGATCTGCCGCGTGACCGGCTGGTCGTGATCACCGGTCTGTCCGGCTCGGGCAAGTCCTCGCTGGCTTTCGATACCATCTATGCCGAGGGCCAGCGCCGCTATGTCGAATCGCTGTCGGCCTACGCGCGGCAGTTCCTGTCGATGATGGAAAAACCGGACGTGGACAGCATCGAGGGGCTGTCGCCGGCCATTTCCATCGAACAGAAAGCCACCTCGCACAACCCGCGTTCAACCGTAGGCACCATCACCGAGGTGCACGACTACCTGCGCCTGCTGTTCGCCCGCGTGGGCAGCCCGCGCTGCCCCGACCACGACACGCCGCTGGAAGCGCAGACGGTGAGCCAGATGGTCGACGCCACCCTCGCGCTCGATCCCGATCACCGATGGATGCTGCTGGCCCCGGTGATCCGCGAACGCAAGGGCGAGCATGTCCAGGTCTTCGAACAACTGCGCGCCCAGGGTTTCGTGCGCGTACGAGTGGACGGGCACGTGCACGAACTGGAGGCCGTGCCCGCACTGGAACTGCGCAGGAAGCACACCATCGAGGTGGTGGTCGACCGCTTCCGCCCGCGCCCGGAACTCAAGCAGCGCCTGGCTGAATCCTTCGAGACGGCGCTGCGCCTGGGCGAGGGCCTGGCCATCGTCGCCGACCTGGACGCCGGACAGGGACGTCCAAGTGCTGCGGGCGCAGGACGCGCAGGAGCAGCCGCCGGACAAGGACGTCCAAGTGCTGCGGGCGCAGGACGCGCAGGAGCAGCCCCCGTGGACCAGGAACACCTGTTCTCCTCGCGCTACGCCTGCCCGATCTGCGACTACGCCCTGCCCGAGCTCGAACCGCGCCTGTTTTCCTTCAACTCGCCGGTCGGCGCCTGCCCGGGCTGTGACGGCCTGGGCGTCACCCAGGTCTTCGACGTCGCCCGGGTGGTGCGCCATCCCGAACTGTCGCTGGCCGGGGGCGCGGTACGCGGCTGGGACCGCCGCAACGCCCATTATTTCCAGTTGATCCTGTCGCTGGCCCGGCACTACGGCTTTGACGTGGATACGCCATGGCGGGAGCTGCCCGGGCACGTGCAGGACGTGATCATGCACGGCTCCGCCGGCGAGACCATCGCATTCCGCTACCTGACCGAACGCGGCGGCAAGGTCACCCGCGAGCACGCCTTCGAGGGCATCCTGCCCAACCTTGAACGCCGCTACCGCGAAACCGAATCGGCAAGTGTGCGCGAGGAACTGGCACGCTACATCGCCGAAAAACCCTGTGCCGAATGCGGCGGCCAGCGCCTGAACCGTTCCGCGCGTCATGTATTCGTCGCCGGACGCTCCCTGCCCGAGATCAGTCGCGATTCCATCGACACCGCCCTGGCCTTCTGCCGGGACCTGAAACTGGAAGGATGGCGCGGCGAGATCGCCACCCGGATCGTCAAGGAAATCCGCGAGCGCCTGGGCTTTCTGGTCGATGTCGGCCTGGACTACCTCACCCTCGACCGCAAGGCCGATTCGCTGTCGGGTGGCGAAGCCCAGCGCATCCGTCTGGCCAGCCAGATCGGCGCCGGACTGGTCGGCGTGATGTACGTGCTCGACGAACCGTCCATCGGACTGCACCAGCGCGACAACGAGCGGCTGCTGGGCACGCTGACGCGCCTGCGCGACCTGGGCAACACGGTGATCGTGGTCGAGCACGACGAGGATGCCATACGCGCGGCCGATCACATCCTCGACATCGGGCCCGGCGCAGGCGTGCATGGCGGCGAAATCGTCGCCCAGGGCTCGCTCGATAACGTGCTCGGCAGCGAGCGCTCGGTCACCGGGCAGTTTCTCTCCGGCAAGCGATCCATCGAAGTACCCGAAGTGCGGCGCGAGCCCGATGACGATCGGTGGCTGCATGTACGCGGCGCGCACGGCAACAATCTCAAAAATGTGGACCTGTCGATTCCCGCCGGCCTGTTCACTTGCGTGACCGGTGTGTCGGGATCGGGCAAATCAACCCTGATCAACGACACCCTGTACCGCATTGTCGCCGGCGAACTGAACGGAGCCGCAACCGAACCTGCGCCCTATGAAACGGTCGAGGGCCTGGAGCTGTTCGACAAGGTGGTCGACATCGACCAGTCGCCGATCGGCCGCACGCCGCGTTCCAACCCGGCGACCTACACCGGGCTGTTCACGCCGCTGCGCGAGCTGTTCGCCCAGGTGCCCGAGGCACGTGCGCGCGGCTACAAGCCGGGACGTTTCAGCTTCAACGTGCGCGGCGGCCGCTGCGAAGCCTGCCAGGGCGACGGCCTGATCAAGGTCGAGATGCATTTCCTGCCCGACGTCTACGTGCCCTGCGACGTGTGCCACGGCAAGCGCTACAACCGCGAAACGCTGGAGATCACCTACAAGGGCCACACCATCGCCGAGGTGCTGGACATGACCGTGGAGGAGGCACTGGAACTGTTCAAGCCGGTTCCGGCACTTGCACGCAAGTTGCAGACGCTGCGCGCGGTGGGTCTGGACTACATCAAGCTCGGCCAGAGCGCGACCACCCTTTCCGGCGGCGAGGCGCAGCGGGTGAAGCTCTCGCGAGAGCTTTCCAAACGCGATACCGGGCGCACGCTATACATCCTGGACGAGCCCACCACCGGCCTGCACTTCCACGACATCGAGCAGTTGCTGGACGTGCTGCACCAGCTGGTCGACAACGGCAGCACGGTGGTGGTCATCGAGCACAACCTCGATGTCATCAAGACCGCCGACTGGGTCATCGACCTGGGTCCGGAAGGCGGTGCCGGTGGCGGGCGCATCCTTGTCACGGGTACCCCCGAGACCATTGCCGGGCATGCCTCCTCGCATACCGGGCGCTTCCTGAAATCCCACCTGAAACCGCCCGCACGCAAACGCGCCGCGGCCAGGCCGCCCGCATCGAAACCAAAATCACGGAAACGCGCATGAACGACCCCATACCCAAGCCCCTGTTCACTGCTCCGATCGAGGTCCGCTGGCGTGACCTGGACGCCTTCAACCATGTCAACAATTCGGTCTACCTCACGTACCTGGAACAGGCCCGCCTGGACTGGCTGGCGCACCTTCCAGGCATCTGGGACAAGGCCAACGGCAAACCGGTCATGGCCGCCTGCCAGCTCAATTACCGGGCACCGATCCAGTGGCCGGCCAGCGTCGAAGTCCACCTGCACGCCGAACGAACGGGCAACAGCTCGATCGTGCTGGGCCATCGCATCCTCGACCGCAAGGACAGCCGTCTTTACTGCGACGGTAATGTGACCCTGGTATGGATCGACCCGCATGCCGGCAAGCCGGTATCCTTGCCTTCCGTGCTGCGCGAGGCCGTACAGGCAGCGGACTGAGAGGATCGCCATGCTCGTCGACCGGAACCATGAACTGCACCTGCCCGAGGAGTTGCTGCTGCTGGCTCTCGACGATGCACGTGGCCAGGTGCTGGCACAGGCGCGCATCGGCCTGCCGTTCGGTCTGGCTGGCGCGGCGCTGATGGAAATGACCCTGAACGGCGAGCTGCGCATCGACGACGGCAAGCTGTTCGTGACGGACGTCGCCCATCCGCTCGACGATGCGCCGTTCGTGTCGATCCGGGCCCTGCTGCACGACAAGCCCGGCAAGAAGGTCCGTTACTGGGTCGATCGGCTGCCGCGCAAATTGCGTGGCCTGCAGCAGCAGTGGCTCGATGCACTGGTCGCACGCGGCACCCTGGAGCATCGCGAATCGCGCGTGCTGTTCATCTTTTCCGTGCAACGCTATCCCGAGCGTGACAACCGGCCCGAGCGCGATATCCGCGCACGCATCGACGCCGTGCTGCTGCACGGCAACACGCCCGATCCGCGCACCGCGATGCTGATCCAGCTGGCCAGCGCCTGCCGCCTGCTGCAGGCAATGTACCCGCGCGATCAGCGCAAGCGCGTCCAGGCGCGTGCGAAGGCATTGCAGGACCTGCCCATCGCGGATGACATCGACGCGGCCACGCGGGCCGCTGTCAATGCCGCCACCGCGGCAGCCGCCATGGTCGCCATCACCGCAGCCACGGCTGCATCCAGCAGCGCCGCCTGCAGTGCCGGTAGCAGTGCATGCTGAATGCGCGACAAACCCGGTTCATGTCGGCGCAGCTATGATGGCGTGGTTCCGCACTTCGGAGGCTGCCCCATGCATCGTGCCCTGACATCGGTATTCATCGCCGGTCTGATTGCCGCTCCCGTCACCGCTGCGCTCGCCGCCGACGGTCCCGACATCACCATCTACCACGCCCGCGACAATGCACTGTTCCAACCCGGCCAGGGTGCCGTCGACAGCGGCTATGCCATGGTCCGGGAACAACGCCGGGTCGGGTTCGAGAAAGGCACACAGGATCTGGTGGTAGGCAGCCTGCCCGACTACCTGGAACCGGAAGCGATCAGCCTGCACTTCAGCGGCAGGCACGTGCGCGTGCTTGCACAACGCGTGCTGCTGGCCACCGGCGGCAACGATGCCCTGCTCGGGCAGATCGGCAAGCCGGTAAGCATTCTCGGCGCGAACGGGCAGGTCCTGGTCAAGGGCCAGCTTGAACGCGTCGACCGCAACGGCACCCTGGTGATCGGCGGCGATGTGTTCGGACCGACCGTAGTGCGCCATTACAGCGCGGTGAAGCTGATCAGCGGCGAGGCTGGCACCGGATCGCGCCTGCAGGTCCGTCTGCAGGCCGATGCCGGCGGCCATGCCGAGGCCACCCTCAGCTACCCGACCCACGGCCTGGGCTGGCGCGCGGCCTACACCGGCACCCTGCAGCCGGGAGCGCGCTGCCGCATGCGCCTGACGGCCGAAGCCAGCATTGCCAACCGCAGCGGTCGTGACTGGCAAGACGCCGACATCAAGCTGTTCGCCGGACAACCCAACATCCAGTCGCGTTATTCCGGCCCCCGGCCGATGATGGCCGGCACCGTCAGTCGCGCGCTACCGGTGCAACAGAGCATCGATGCCTATCGGATGTACACGCTCCCCGGCCGGGTGAACCTGCCCGACAACAGCGTCACCCTGACACCACTGTATGCACCGGACACCCTCGATTGCGAACGCGAATGGGTCTTCCAGACCGGCTCCGCCTGGACGCCTCCGCAGCCGATCACCGAGCCTTCGCGTCACGCCAACCCGGTAAGTGCCCCGGTCATCGGCGAACTTCGTTTCACTGCGCCAAAAACACTGCCGGCCGGCATCATGCGCGTGCTGGCAGCCGCCCCCGACGGCAGCCTGCAGTTCATCGGCCAGGACAACGTGCCCGACACGTCCAGGAAAACACCGGTCAGCCTGACCCTGGGCAATGCTTTCGACCTGCATGCAACGCGCACCCGCACCCACTTCCAGTACGACAAGGCCAACGATCGCATTGACGAAGCCTTCCAGGTGCAGCTCTCCAATGCCGGGGACACACCACGCACCATCAGCGTGATCCAGCATCCGGACCGCTGGAGCCAATGGACCCTGACCTCATCCAGCATCAAGCCGGCCCGGCAGGATGCCAACACCCTTGTGTTCGAGGTCGATGTCCCGGCCCACGGCAGCGCCACGCTCGACTATGCGCTGCAATACCAGTGGACCCCCGTCACGCCCAGCGGAGCAAGCCGATGATCGAGACCACTATCCACGACAGCGTACTCGAGCTGCGCATGAACCGGCCGCCCGTCAATGCGCTGGACCCGACGCTGGTGGCTGCATTGCGCGAGCACCTTGAAAAGGCACCGTGCGAGAGCGCTCGAGGCATCGTACTGAGCGGACAGCAGGGCATGTTCTCCGCTGGGCTGGACGTGCCCTTCCTGTTGACGCTCGATCGCGATGGCATGCGCGAATACTGGCGCGGATTCTTCGCCCTGTGCGCCACACTGGCGCGATCGCCTGTGCCGGTAACGGCCGCGATAACCGGCCACAGCCCTGCCGGCGGAGCCGTGCTTGCCCTGTTCTGTGATTACCGCGTGATGGCACGCGGCCCCTTCCGCATCGGACTCAACGAGGTGCAGGTGGGCCTGACCGTTCCCGATTGCATCCAGATGGCCCTGCGCCGCGTGGTGGGACCCTACCGCGCGGAACGCCTGCTGGTCGCCGGCCGCATGCTGACCGGCGAGGAGGCCCTGGAGGCCGGATTCGTCGACGAGTTGGCACCGGTGGACGAAACCGTCACCCGGGCCGTGCACTGGATGCACGAACTGCTCGCCCTGCCCCCGCGCGCCATGCTCGCCACCCGCGCCATGGCGCGTGCCGACCTTGCGGCCGTTTTCGAGGATCTGGATGCCCTGCCGGTGGAAGATTTTCTCGACGGCTGGTTCGGCGAGGAAACCCAGAGCGTGCTCCAGGCACTGGTGGCAAAGCTCAAGAGCGGCGGCAGGAACGGCAAGCCCGGATAAGCGCCATCTTCAGGCTTCGCCTGTAGCGACCGGACGCGACCGGTCGCTGCACCATCCGCTCCAGGATGGCGCGTACAGGCGCGAACCGTGCAAGCCGGCATGCTCCATGGCCAGCAGGTTGTGACAGGCGGTCACGCCGGAACCGCAGGCATGGGCCACCTCGCGCGGGTCCCGGCCCTGCAGCAGCGCTGAAAATTCACGACCCAGCTCCGGCGCCGGCCGGAAGCGACCACGGGTATCGAGATTGTCTGCAAATGGACGGTTGACGGCACCCGGCACATGCCCGGCGACCGGATCCAGCGGCTCCTCCTCGCCACGGAACCGGGAAGCGGCGCGGGCATCGACCAACAGCACCGTGCCGTCACGCAGACCCTGCTGCAAGGCTTCGGTACCCAGGTGTCGCGCGGCATCCATCTGCAAGCTGACACGCGTCGGCGTGCGCTGCACCGGGCCTGGCTGCAACTCGAACCCGGCCTCGCGCCAGGCCGCAATACCGCCGTCGAGCACGCGGGAAGAAATCCCGGCAGCCTGCAGCATCCACCAGAGACGTGCGGCAATGGCACCGCCCGAGGCATCGCAGGCCACCACGCACATGCCCGGCGACCAGCCCCAAGAACCCAGGGTTCGCGCAAACGATTCACTGTCCGGCAACGGATGGCGACCTTCGCCCTCGTTCACCCTGGAAAGGTCGGAAAGATCCTCGTCAAGGCTGGCATGGACCGCACCGGGGATATGCCCCTGCAGATAGTCGCGATAGCCCTTGTGCGGATCACCCAGGTCGAACCGGCAGTCGACAACCAGCGTGTCGTCCGCTGTGCGTGTGACAAGGGCCTGGGCGTCGATGAGAGGACTGTTCACGGCGTGGTTTCCATGCGTTCGATCAGGTGTACCAGAATGGCAGCCGTGGCGCCCCAGATACGGTGCGTGCCGTAGCGAAACTCCACCATGTCGCGCGACCTGCCGCGGTAACGCATGGTGTATCGTCGCAAGCTGCCGGGGTCAAGCAGGAATGACAACGGGACCTCGAACACCTCGCCCACTTCGCCAGGCTCGGGCTTCCACGGCGGGTGTGCAGGATCCACCATGGCCACGACCGGAGTCACCAGGAAGCCGCTGATGGTTTCAAAGCATTCCAGATAACCGACCGGCTCGGCATGTTCGCGGGCAAGGCCGATTTCCTCTTCGGCTTCGCGCAACGCTGCATCGACCGCATCGGCATCGCAGGCATCGACACGTCCGCCGGGGAAAGCCACCTGCCCGGCATGCCGGGCAAGCTCCTCGGTGCGTCGGGTCAGCACGACCTGCGCGCCGTTCCCGGTCTCGACTACGGGAATCAGCACGGCTGCGGGCTGCAACGGCAGGTCGCCGATCAGATCCTGCATCCATGCATGATTCCAGCCCGGCGCCTGCGGCGGATCGTCCAGGGGACGCAATACCGCGCGCAGCGCACTCCGGGAGTCGGCCATCAATCCTGCCACCGCCTGGGCAGGACCTCGTGCATCACGCGCCAGCGCTCGGCCTGGCTCATGTCGCGCCAACGCATGATCTCGTCCGCGCTGCGACGACAGCCCACGCACCATCCCCTCACATCGAGGCGACAGACATTCACGCACGGACTCAGGGGCGCGCCATCGGTTTCGGTGCGGTGTTCGGTCTTCATTCCCGGCATGCTAGCGCAGACCCGATCCGATGGAAGCGGTAGCGGGCCGTTTCACTTCACCTGCAACAGTTCGATCTCGAACACCAGCACTTCGTTTGGCCCGATGCGCGGCAACTCGCCGCGCTCGCCATAGGCCTGTTGCGGCGGTATCCAGACTTTCCAGCGGGCGCCCACGCGCATGCGCGGAAGCACATCCTTCCAGCCGGGCAGCATGCGACCAACGGGAAATGTCACCGGGTGGCCGTGTGCGTAGGAGCTGTCGAATTCCATGCCATTGAGCAGGGAGCCGCGGTAATTGGCCACCACGACGCTGTTCAGGGTCGGATGCGGGCCGGCCCCCGGCCGCAACACCTTGTACTGCACGCCCGAGGCCAGGCTGACCACGCCTGGGCGCTTCATGTTGGCCTTCAGGAAAGTCCGCGCAGCCCTGGCATTGGCCTCGGCAAGGCGATGAAAGTCTGCCGCCGCGCGCTGCTGCAATTGCTGCCCGAGCAAGGCCAGCTGTTCGCGCATCTGTGCCGCGGGAACACGTGGTGCACGCCCGGCATAGGCATCACGCAAGGCACGGACCAGGGTGTCGATATCGAACTTGTCCCGTCCCTGCACCACCCGCATGCCGATCTGGTAGCCAACGGCGTAGGAGGCCTTGCCGCGATCAAATGCCGGCGCAGGCGGTGACGCCGTGGCGGAACGGGCAGGCTTGCCCTGCTGGGCAGCCATCACGGCTGCCGGGGCAAGCCACAACAGAAACAGGATGCCACGCATGTTCATGCAAGCGATGACCTCGACTCCGGAAACCCTACGTGTACGTGGAACATTCGCCACGTGCAAGCGTAAAGGGGCACGCAGCCCATGGTTTGAGATTGCGCAACGTGACAATGGTTCCCTCGCGGTATGATCGGAGCCTTGTTTGCACGGAGAAACCGCCGATGGCCTATCGCACCCTGACCAGTCACGATGAAGGCGCCGTGCGCACGCTTGCGGTCAACCGGCCCGACAAGCTCAACGCCCTCGATCTCGAAACCCTGAACGAACTGACACTCGCCTTTGCGCAGGCAGCCCAGGACGAGGCGGTGCGCGTGGTGGTGCTTACCGGCACCGGCGAAAAAGCGTTCGTCGCCGGCGCCGACATTGCCCAGATGCATGACTACACGCCTCTGCAGGCGCAGTCCTTCTCGCGCGTGGGCCAGGCACTGATGCTGACCATCGAACGGCTCGGCAAACCGGTCATCGCCAGGGTGCAGGGCTACGCGCTGGGCGGCGGCATGGAGCTGGCCATGGCCTGCCATTTCCGCATCGCCTCGGACAAGGCAAAATTCGGCCAGCCGGAAGTCAACCTGGGGCTGATCCCCGGCTTTGGCGGTACCCAGCGGCTGCTGCGCCTGGCCGGTCGCAGCGCGGCCCTGGAACTGTGCCTGACCGGTCGGCAGATCGACGCCACACGTGCCCTTTCGCTGGGTCTGGTCAACGAGGTGGTCGAAGCGGAGCGGCTGGACGAAACCGTGAATGCGCTGAGCGCCCACCTGGCTGCCAGCGCCCCGCGTGCCGTGGCGGGAATCCTCGATGCCGTGCTCGCCGGCGGCGAATGCGCCATCGAGCAGGGACTGGACTACGAGACCCAGGCCTTCGCGCTTTGCTTCTCCAGTGAAGACATGCGCGAAGGCACCAAGGCTTTCCTGGAACGCCGCAAACCGCAATTCAAGGGGCATTGACCCGGCAGATCCCCGCACCCCGGGACCGATATCGGAAACGGCCCCGCACGATCAGCTTTTCCCCAGTGCCTGGTCGAGGTCGGCAATCAGGTCGTCAACGTGTTCGATGCCGATGGACAGGCGCACCATGTCCTCGCTCACACCCGCGGCGGCCAGCTCCTGCGGGCCCAACTGGCGGTGCGTGGTGCTGGCCGGATGGCAGGCCAGTGACTTGCAGTCGCCGATGTTGACCAGACGGGTGAACAGTTGCAGCGCGTCCTGGAAACGGGCGCCGGCCTCGCGCCCGCCATCAAGGCCAAAGCTGAGAATGCCCGAGGCGCGGCCACCCATCAGATCCTGCACGAGTTCATGCCCGGGCTGTCCCGGCAGAGCCGCGTAGCGCACCCAGCCGACCCTGGGGTGCCGTTCGAGATGTTGCGCGATCTTCAGCGCATTGGCGCAAATGCGGTCCATGCGCAGCGGCAACGTATCCAGGCCCTGCAGGACAAGGAAGGCATTGAGCGGCGACAGCGCCGCACCCATGTTGCGCAACGGCACCACGCGGGCACGGGCAATGAAGGCCACGCTGCCGAACTGTTCGGTGTAACTGACACCGTGGTAACTGGGATCCGGTTCCACCAGCTGCGAAAACCGGTCGGCATGTTGCGTCCAGTCGAAACGCCCGGCATCCACGATCACGCCACCGATGCTGTTGCCATGCCCGCCGATGTACTTGGTCAGCGAATGCACCACGATGTCGGCGCCATGCTCGATGGGACGCAGCAGGTAGGGCGATGCCACAGTATTGTCGACGATCAGGGGAACCCCGGCCGCATGCGCCAGCGCGGCCAGTGCGGGGATGTCGGTGACGTTGCCCAGGGGGTTGCCGATCGACTCGCAATACACCGCGCGGGTGCGCTCATCGATCAGCCCGGCCAGCGCCTGCGGATCACGTGGGTCGGCAAAGCGCACTTCGATTCCCTGGTTGGGAAAGGTGTGTGCAAACAGGTTGTAGGTGCCGCCATAGAGCGTGCTTGCCGAGACGATGTTGTCGCCGGCCCGCGCCAGGGTCTGGATCGCGGCAGTGATCGCCGCCATGCCCGAAGCCAGTGCCAGCGCGGCCTCACCGCCTTCCAGCGCCGCCAGCCGCGCCTCGAGCACGGCGGTGGTGGGATTCATGATGCGCGTGTAGATGTTGCCGGCCACTTTGAGGTCGAACAGGTCGGCGCCGTGCCGGGCATCGTCGAAGGCATACGACGCGGTCTGGTAAATGGGCACGGCCACGGCGCGCGTGGTCGGGTCGGGGCTGTAGCCGGCATGGACGGCCTGGGTTTCGAAGCGCATGGTTGATATCCGCTCTGCGAACAGACTAGGGATCGAATCGTCAGCCTAGCGAGCGGGGGTGACGCGGACAAAGTCGATCTGGTTCGATGCTTATAACCGCCGTGCCAGCCACACCGTGCGCTGACCGCAGTCAGGATCCTCGGTCACATGATGCAAGACGGTGAAACCATGCCCGCGCAGCAACATCCGGTACTCCTCGAGCGCCAGGCTGGCGTGATACAACGGCTCGCCGCAATAGCGGCCAACAGCAGTGCCCTGCCTGGCGCCGCTGTTGAACATCAGCATCGCGCCAGGGTTCGCAAGCCGGGCGAAACACGCGAACATGGCGCGCTGACTTGCCTGGTCGAGGTGAAAGAAACTGTCCCAGGCCAGCAAACCGTCGAAGCTGCGTCCTGGTTCCATCTCGCGCATGTCGGCCACCTGCCAGTGCTGGCGTGGAAAGCGAGCCCGGCACAAGGCGATCATGCGCGCGGAACTGTCAACACCGGATAGCTCCACACCGCGTTCGATCAGAAACGCTGCCATCGGCACGCCGCAGCCGCAGCCGATGTCCAGGACATGCGCAGATGCAGGCAGGTATGCCAGAAACCTCTGCAACCAGGCCTGCTCGACCCACGGCCCGCGCCCGCGATCACGGCAGAAGGCATCGGCATGACGCTCGTACAGACTGATGATGCTTGCGACATCATCCTTCATGGCCGCTTTACGGATTGGGTCCCCGATAAACCTTCTCACCGGCGGTGACGCGGAAGCCGAGACGGTTCTCCGGCGGTGCCAGCGGGCAGGTGGCATAAGGGGTGAAGGCACACGGCGGGTTGTAGGCCTTGTTGAAGTCGATCACCACGGTGTTGCTTCCCGGCGCGGGCGGATCGATGTAGAGAAAACGCGCGGCACCGTAGGTTTCCTTGCCGCTGGTCTGATCGGCAAACACCAGGAAATACTGCTTGTCACCCGGTACCTCGATCACCGGTTCCACGCTGTAGGTGTGGCCATTGAATTCGAATTCTGCCTTGCCGGGCACCGGGTAGGTGTCGATGCCGCCGATCTCGTTGCCCATCTTCAGTTCGTGATGCGGATGGAAAGCTGTCCATCGCGCGGTGATGCGCAGGGCCGGATCGATCGGGAAATAATCCAGCCCGGCGAAGTGCGTGCGCGTGGGCGCCTGGCTGTCCTTCACCCGCAGTCCCTTGCGGCCGTTGCGCGTGACCAGATAGAACTCGGTGCTGCCAAAACGCACCGTGGTGGGCTTGTCATGGCTGTCATCGAGCATGACCGCGTGACGTTCGGACGTACCGATGATGCCGGCTTTGCTTCCGGGATCGAGCGTCACCGTGACCGTGCCGTTGGCATGCCAGTCCACCGTACCCAGGTGCGCGGGCGCGGAGGCGATGACGATGGCGTTGTCCGCAGCGCTTCCGACCGTGTTGGTCCCCTCGTGCAACCACGGCAGTCCAACCAGGCTGAGCCAACCATAAGGTGCGGTGAGACTGGCCAGGCGCTCGGCGCGCCAGTGCTCGATCTGCTGGGTATAGGTATCGCTGGCATGCACGGCGGTGACTCCGAAAAGGCTTGCGATCACGATGAGGGTACGAAGCATGGGAACTCTCCGGCGAGGGAAGGCCAGTATAGATGCAAGCCGTTCGGGAACCAGGGTAGCCGTGACAGGTATGGGCGGAACCGGCATCCCGGTCGGCCCTTCCAGGCCTCCTACAAGGGGACGCGCCCTGCGTTTGTGGGAACGGCGGAAGCCGTGACAGTGCGGGGGAACCCGCATCCCGGTCGGCCCTTCCGGGCCTCCTACGAGAACATGGACCTGCGTTTGTGGGAACGGCGGAAGCCGTAACATGTACGGACGGAACCGGCATCCCGGTCGGCCCTTCCGGGCCTCCTACGAGAGCATGGACCTGCGTTTGTAGGAACGGCGGAAGCCGTGACAGTGCGGGCGGAACCGGCATCGCGATCGGCCCTTCCGGGCCTCCTGCGAGGGTGTGAATCTGCGTTTGTGGGAACGGCGGAAGCCGTGACAGGTATGGGCGGAACCGGCATCCCGGTCGGCCCTTCCGGGCCTCCTACGAGAGCATGGACCTGCGTTTGTGGGAACGGCGGAAGCCGTGACAGTACGGGCCAAACCTGCATCCCGGTCGGCCCTGCCGGGCCTCCTACAAGGGGGCGCGCCCTGCTTTTGCGCGCCGACTACCGTCCACGGTCGAACAGGCGGTCCAGTTCATGCATCCCCAGTTGCACCCAGGTCGGGCGACCATGGTTGCACTGCCCTGAACGCTCGGTGGCTTCCATGTCGCGCAGCAGGGCATTCATCTCGGCGCGCTCCAGTCGCCGGCCGGCGCGCACCGAACCGTGACAGGCCATGGTTGATAACAGGGCGTTGTCGAATTCCTCCAGTTTGCGCGTGCTGCCATGACGGGCCAGTTCGGACAGCACGTCGCGGGTCAGCTCCGCGACATCGGCACCGTCCAGCATGGCAGGAAACCGGCGCACGGTGACCTGGGTCGGACCGGTGCAGGACAGCTCCAGACCCCAGCCAGCCAGGGTGTCGGCATATTCCTCGGCGGCTTCGGCCTCGCGCGCCGCCAGCGACAGCACCAGCGGCACCAGCAGCATTTGCGTGCGCAGGCCGCGCTCGTTGCGCGCCCGCTTCATCCGTTCATAGGTGATGCGCTCGTGCGCGGCGTGCATGTCCACAAGCACCAGGCCGTGCGCATTCTCGGCCAGGATGAATACCTGCTTGAGCTGGGCCAGGGCAAAGCCCAGCGGCGGGATCTCGCCGTCTTCATCCGCAGCCGGAAGTACGACACGTGGTGCACCACCAAGCAAGGCCCTGTATTCACCCAACGGCGCATCACGCACGCCAAGCGCCAGGCCCGATTGCGCGGCGCCTGTAACCTGCCCGTGTCCATACGCATGTGCCGTCGACGCCGTTGCGGGCAAGGCGCCCTGCGTCCCGGCCAGTGGCGTCACCGGTTGCGATGCCACATGACCTGCGCGTGTCCGTGCCAGCGCTTCATGCAGGGTGCGGAACAGGAAATCGTGCACCAGCCGTTGCTCGCGAAAGCGCACCTCGCTCTTGGCCGGGTGCACATTGACGTCCACCCCAGCCGGGTCCAGTTCCAGCCCAAGCACGAAGACCGGGTGGCGGCCGTGGAACAGCACATCCTCGTAGGCCTGCCGCACGGCATGCGCGACCACCTTGTCGCGCACCATGCGGCCATTGACGTAGAAATACTGCTGATCCGGCTGGTTGCGTGAGGCCGTCGGCAACCCGACCCATCCGCTCAGCCGCATGCCCGCGGCCTGCTGGTCGATGCGCAGGCAGGCTGCGGCAAAATCGTCGCCCAGCACCTCGCTCACGCGCGACAGTGCCGCCTCCTCGTCGTGTGCAGGGCGCCACAGGCGCACGCGACGACCGTTGTGGTCGAGGTTGAAGGCCACCTCCGGATGCACCAGCGCCAGGGTCTTGAGCAGGACGTCGATGCGCCCGAATTCGGTGCGTTCGGTGCGCAGGAACTTGCGCCGGGCCGGCACGTTGTAGAACAGGTCACGGACCTCCACGCAACTGCCCACCGGATGGGCAGCCGGAAGGGATTCGCCGATCCGCCCGCCCTCGACCTCGATGCGAACGGCGTGCGCGGCATCGTGGGGGCGCGAGGTCAGGACAAATCGCGATACCGAAGCGATCGAGGCCAGCGCCTCGCCACGAAAACCCATGGTCGCCACGTGCTCGAGGTCGTCGAAACTGGCGATCTTGCTGGTGGCATGCGATGCCACGGCATGCGGCAATTGCCGGGCATCGATGCCATGGCCGTCGTCACGCACGCGGATCAGGCGCGCCCCACCGGCTTCGATTTCCACCTCGATCCGCCGCGCGCCGGCATCGAGACTGTTCTCGACCAGTTCCTTGACGACCGAGGCAGGCCGTTCGATGACCTCGCCTGCGGCAATCTGGTTGATCAACTCGGGGGGCAGCGGTCGGATGTCGGGCATGGCGGCCTCGTGCAGCAGGTCGCCAAGAATACCAGCGGCGAAAGGTGCCGGAGAAACCGCTCAACCGGGCGGGATGGCCAGCATGCTGCCGGCACGGACCATGCTGCCGTCCAGGTTGTTTGCGCTCTTGATGGCACTGACACTGACACCGTACTGATGCGCAATGCCCGAGAGTGTCTCGCCACTGCTGACGCGATGCAGGTCCTGCACGCCGGCATCGGCGGAATTGCCCTTGCCGGCCGACCGGTCGTGGCCGCGGACCGCCAGCTTGACGCCATGCTTCCTGGCCCATTGCGCGGCAAACCACGTGCCCTGCGGGGGCGTGGTCTCGAAGTAACGCCGCACGCCGGTCATGATGGCCTGCGCCATTTTCGCGCGGTATCTCGGCGATCGCAGCAGGCGCTCGTCCCTGCGGTTGCTGATGAACGCGGTCTCGACCAGGATCGAGGGCACGTCAGGTGAGCGCAGCACCACGAAATTGGCATGCTGGACGCTCGCCTTGTACAGCGGAATGATGCCCTTGAGCGCACCAAGCACGTCGTGGCCGACCTGCTTGCTGGCCTGCATGCTTGCGCCCTGGGACAGATCCAGCAACACCGCGGCCAGCGTGTGGCTCTTGTTGTTCAGCGGCACCCCGCCCACCCATTCGGAAGCATTCTCGCTGCGCGCCATCCAGCGCTCGGCCTCGCTCTCCTTGCCGTGCGTGGACAACACCCAGACCGAAGCACCGCGCGCATCGCAGTGGTGCGGGCAGGAATTGGCATGGATCGACACGAACAGGTCGGCCTTGTGTTCACGGGCAATCTCGAAGCGTTTTTCCAGCGGCACGTAGTAATCACCGGTACGCGTCAGCATGGCTTTCATGCCCGGCTGCCGGTCGATCAGCGCAGCAAGACGCTTGGCAATCGCTAGCGTGACGGTTTTTTCGTCCAGTCCGTGCGGTCCTCGCGCACCGGTGTCCTTGCCGCCATGGCCGGCATCGATGGCCACCAGCACCTTGCGTTCGCCGCTGGGCAAGGTCACGGAAGCATGGCTTGCCGTGCGGCTTTCCAGGTCCAGCACCAGCCTGTACCCATGCCCTTGCGAAGGATCGAGCAGGAAGCTCTTCGGTTGTACTCCCGCCTTCAGGTCCAGAACCACGCGCAGACCGTGCCTGCCATGGTGTCCGCTACGCACATCCTCGAGCAGGCCGAGGGCATCGGGCGCCTGGAAATCCCTGCCCAGCTGCGCGCGGCTGAAATCGAGCACCACCCGGTCGGGCCCGGACAATTGAAAGAGCTTGTATTGCAGTGGCGCAGACAGTTCGAACACGGCACGCATCCGGTGCGCATCGCCGGACACACGCATCGACTGCACGCGTGCGGGCGCGGCGGCCCATGCCGCATTCGCGGCAAGCAGCATCGCCAGCGCGATGAAAAGCCTCAACACGGGTCGGCGCACTCCCCTCATGGGGAGTCTAGATAACCCAAGCACACGGAATATGCAAGAGTTTTTCCTTTTGAATCCATGACCTGCGGGCACTTTGTCAGAAGTTACCTTTGCATCATGGCGCCGGCTTCGCGCGCCCACCCAACCGGTTTAATTGTTTGTTATCAATCACTTAATTGCTCCAGTACGCGACAGCCCCGCGCACTGCCTGCCCGGATGCACAGATCACGCCCCTCTCCCGCCAGGGTCCACTCGCACGTCAGGTCCGGTGGCGGCAAGGCGCCGCGACCGCGACCCGGCCACTCCACCAGTACCAGTCCCGCCGGATCGGCGAGTGCATCGAGCCCCAGCCATTCCAGTTCCGTGGGATCGCCAATGCGATACAGATCCAGATGCCAAGCCGGCTGGCCATCGGCCAGGATGTACGGCTCGACCAGGCTGTAGGTCGGGCTCTTGATGCGCTCGCCAGCCCCCAGCCGCTTGAGCCAGGCGCGTGCCAGTGCCGTTTTCCCGGAACCCAGGTCGCCCTCGAGGTAGACCACCAGACCCTGCCCGGCGGACGCATCGGCCAGACGGCAACCCATGGCATCAGTCGACCGGGCATCGGGAAGATGCACCTGCAATGTTCGCTGGCTAGTTGCCATTGACCACCTCGCGCAGTGCGCACATCAGGTCCCCGGCCAGAAGGCCGCGCTCACCACCCCGGGCCGCCGCCCGGTCACCGGCGCGCGCATGTATCCCGACGCCCAGACAGGCGGCTTCCCGGGCCGGCAGACCCTGTGCCAGCATGGCCGCAATGACACCACACAGCACATCCCCCATGCCGGCGCTGGCCATGCCCGGGTTGCCCCAGGGGCATACCGCCACCTGCCCGTCCGGATCGGCGATCAGCGTCCCGCTGCCCTTGAGTACCGCGACCACCCCGTAACGCCGGGCCAGGTTCCGCACGGCGGCATAGCGATCGGCCTGGACCTGCCGGGTGGTCGCCTGCAGCAACCGCGCCGCCTCGCCCGGATGCGGCGTCACCACGCACGCCGCATGCAAAGGGACGGGGTGCTCGGCGAGCAGGTTGAGCGCATCGGCATCGAGCACCGTGGGCATGTCCTGCCCGAGCGCGGCCTGCCAGATCGCGCGTCCCCATTCGCCCCGACCCAGCCCCGGACCCAGCGCCAGCACGCTGGCGCGCGCGAACAAGGGCTCCAGATCGGCTTGATCCTCGACCGCGTGCGCCATCAACTCCGGACGCGCCGCCTGCAGGGCGAGCAGATGTGCCTGGCGCGTGGCCACGCTGACCAGACCGGCCCCGCATCGCAAGGCAGCCTCGCTGCACAGGCGGATGGCGCCGCCCATGCCCAGATCGCCACCAAGCGCCAGCACATGCCCGTAATCGCCCTTGTGGCTGGCGCGCGGACGCGGCGGCAGCGCATCGACCTGGAGCAACCTGGCATCAGGCTGACCCAGCACCGCCGGGCGTGCCGGCAGGTCCAGGTCTTCCAGCACGATCCGTCCACAACAATCACCCGCCTGGCCTGTGAACAGTCCACGCTTGTGGGCAACAAAGCTGACTGTCGCCGTCGCACGGATGGCCGGATCGAAAGCCTCGCCGTTGTCGGCATCCAGCCCGGAAGGCACGTCCAGGGCCAGCACCGGTGCCGGATGTGCATTGGCCAGACGGATCAGGGCCGCAGCACGGCCATCCGGCGCACGCTTGAGTCCGGTACCGAACAGGCCGTCCACGATCACGTCCGCCGCCGGCAAGGCGGCAAGTCCTTCTGCCGCGAGCAGGGTTCCCCCGGCTTCGACGAAGGCCTGCCGTGACCGGCCGGCATCACCGGCGCCCTCGTCCATGGCACCCAGCGCCACGGCTACGACATCCCGACCGCACTTTAGCGCCTGCGTCCCCAGCAGGAAGGCATCCCCGCCGTTGTTGCCACCACCGCACAAAAGCACCAGCTGGCGCGCCCGGGGCCAGGTCTGTTCCAGCACGCACCAGGCTGCCCTTGCCGCGCGCTGCATCAGTTCGTAGCCGGGGATGCCATTGATATCGATGGCATGACGGTCCATGGCCCGCACCTGGGCAACGGTATACAGGGCATGATCGGGCACGATACTCATGTGTGAAAAAGCCTGGGGATGTACAGCTCAAGTCTACGCAGGCCCCACCCTCCTGTCTGCGCGCAGACGCCTTGTGCGTCGAACAAGGCAGGTCTGGCAAGCTGTCGAGTCGACAGGCCAAGGGGATTGCACGCACCCGGCGTTTGCCAACGTGGCCGACAGGTGCCTCTACAATGCCCGCATGTCCGCCCTTCCCGACCATGTCGACCCCCAGGCCCTGGTTGCCGATATACGGACATGGGCCCGCGAGCTGGGTTTCGCCGATATGGGGATCACCGGCACCGACCTGTCAGCCGACGCTGCCCATCTGGATGACTGGCTGGACCAGGGCCTTCACGGCGAGATGGGCTACATGGCCCGCCACGACAGCATGCGCAGCCAACCGGACGCTCTGCATCCGGGTACATTGCGCGTGATCTGCGTTCGCATGGACTGCCTGCCGCATGGTGTCGATGCCGCGTGGAAGGTGCTTGAGCAGCCCGAGCGTGGCTACGTGGCCCGCTACGCCCTGGGTCGCGATTACCACAAGCTGATGCGCAAACGCCTGCAGAAACTTGCCGAACGCATCGCCAGCGCCATCGGTCCCTTCGGCTACCGCGCATTCGTCGATTCGGCCCCGGTGCTGGAAAAGGCCCTGGCACGCAATGCCGGACTGGGGTGGATCGGCAAGCACACCCTGCTGCTCCACCGCCGCGCCAGTTCCTGGTTCCTGCTGGGCGAGTTGTTCACCGATCTGCCGCTGCCGCTCGATGCACCGGCCAGTGCCCATTGCGGCAGTTGCCGGCGCTGCATCGACATCTGCCCCACGCAAGCCATCCTCGCGCCCTACCGGCTGGATGCGCGGCGCTGCATTTCCTACCTGACCATCGAGCTGAAGGGTCCGATTCCGGAGCCGCTGCGTGCCCCAATCGGCAATCGCATCTTCGGCTGCGACGACTGCCAGTTGGTGTGCCCCTGGAACAAGTTCGCCACCCTCACCAGCGAACCGGATTTTGCGCCCCGCCATGCACTCGATGGCGCACGTCTCGTGGATCTTTTCGCCTGGGACGAGGACACCTTCCTGCAGCGCACCGAAGGCATGGCGATCCGGCGCACCGGTTATGAGGGCTGGCTGCGCAACATCGCAGTGGCGCTGGGCAATGCGCCACGCTCGCCGGAAATCCTCGCTGCCCTGCAGTCACGTGCCGGGCACCCTTCGGCTCTGGTGCGCGAGCACGTCACCTGGGCGCTGGACAGGCAGGCCCGCAAGACAGTCTCGGGCTGACAGGGTGCGTGCCTCAGACGCTGATCAACCAACTCGGCATGCGTTCAACGGCACCAAACCAGCCCCAGGATCGCAAGTGCTGCATGATATGCGCATGGGTCGGCTCGCTGCCATGGTCGGCGGCCAGCACCACATGAGCCCAGCACTCGCGCTTGAGTTCTTCGGCATAGCCCTCGAGTTGCTCATGGCTGCTGAACAGCAGCAAGCCGCGCGGTGATCCGAATCCCTCGATCCACAGTTCGGCCACCAGGCATTTGCTTGAAGGCAGCAGCACGACCCGCCACGGCGTCACGCTCAGCTCCAGCTCGCTGGCAGCTGTCCTGCAGGCATGTATGAAACGTTTGGGCATCACGTCCATGGGTCGGCCATGTCGCAAGTGGTTGGCTTGCGCCGCTAGACTTGTTCAGAGCATCCCTAGCCTGCTTTATTCATGACGTTTACCGCCGAGTGGCAATTCGCGCACATTTGGCGCCATGGTGATGCCGTTTTACGTGTAGCGCGGCGTGCTGATGCCGTGTTCGGGCGTTGCCTTGCCGTGGC
>JALUXG010000046.1 GCA_027019085.1 Rhodanobacteraceae bacterium
TCTCACGGCACCATCCCGGCCGCGCCGTCACGCCTTCCGGCGTTCCCACAAAGGTTCCATGTTCGCCCTCCCGAAGGTGGGAGCGGCGGCAGCCGCGACCGGCGAAGCGGCAAGGCCCCAATCTCACGGCACCATCCCGGCCGCGCGGTCACGCCTTCCGGCGTTCCCACAGGGGTTCCATAATCGCCCACCCGAAGGTGGGAGCGGCGGCAGCCGCGACCGGCAAAGCGGTAAACCCGGCTCTCGCGGCAAGTCCGGCAATGCGCAGTCACTCCCTCCTTCGCGTCTACAATGACCCCATGCTCAGTGCCCGCTTCCACCATCGTCTGGATGACATCAATGCGGTCTGCTGGGATGCACTGGCCGGTACCGGCCACCCCTTCGTGCGACACGCCTTTCTCGCCGGTCTCGAGCGCTGCGGCTGCATCCGTGCCGCATGGGGCTGGCAACCGCATCACCTGACGCTCCATGACGGCGAACGCCTGGTGGCGGCCGCGCCTGTGTACCTGAAAGGCAACTCACACGGCGAATTCGTGTTCGACTGGGGCTGGGCGCATGCCTGGGAGCGTGCCGGTGGTGCCTACTACCCCAAGCTTCTGCTGGGCGTGCCCTACTCGCCCATTGCCGGACCACGGCTGCTGGTCGCGGATGGCCCATCGGCACCGATGTTGCGCCGGGCGCTGGTCGACGCCATCGCCGGGGAAACACGTCGCCTCGGACTGTCCTCAGCCCATGCCAATTTCCTTCGCGCAAGCGAACTGGACGCATTCGATATGCCCTGGCTGGCCCGTGAGGATACCCAGTACCACTGGCAAAACCGCGGCTACCGCGACTTCGACGATTTCCTGGCCACGCTCAGGCACAAGAAACGCAAGAACATCCGCCACGAGCGCCAGCAGGTTAAGGCAGCCGGCGTGGACTGCACCATGCTTGGTGGCACGCGCATGCACGACGAGCACTGGCAAACCGTGCATGCGCTGTATCAAGCCACGTTCGACGAAAAAGGCAACCACGCAGCACTCAGCCTGGACTTCTTCCGCCATCTCGGTACAACGCTCGGGGACGACGTGCAGGTGGCGCTGGCATCTCGTGACGGCAACATCCTGGCCATGGCATTGTTTCTTCGCGGCGCCGATACGCTGTACGGACGCTACTGGGGAGCCTGCGAGGAGATTGCCGGGCTGCACTTCGAACTTTGCTACTACCAGGGCATCGAGTACGCCATCGCACAGGGGCTTGAGCGCTTCGAACCCGGTGCGCAGGGTGTACACAAGATAGCCCGCGGTTTTCTGCCCGTGGCCACGCACTCGCGGCACTTCATTGTCGACGATGGCTTCCGAGCTGCCGTAGCCCGGTCCCTGGCAGCCGAGACCCGGGAGGTACACCGTCATCGGCGCGAACTGATGACCCATTCGCCCTACGCACAGCCATGAACCGGATCCCCATCGCCTACATCGAACCGGGCGATCCGCCGGTCTTCCCGTCTCCCGAACATGCGCTGCGCGAACCGGACGGTTTGCTTGCAGTCGGCGGCGACCTGTCCTGCGAACGACTGCTGCAGGCCTACCGGCATGGCATCTTCCCCTGGTACGGTGAAGGCGACCCGATCCTGTGGTGGTCACCGGACCCGCGTTGCGTGTTCGACACCGGCGACGTGCATGTCAGCCGCAGCCTGCGCAAGCAACTTCGCCGTTGCGATTGGACCTGGACGATCGATCGTGATTTCGACCATGTGATCGCGGCGTGCGCCGCACCACGCAGTTATGCGCATGGCACCTGGATCGTGCCCTCCATGCAGGCGGCCTACCGGCGCCTGCATCGCCTGGGCCATGCCCACAGCATCGAAATCAGGGACGGCGAGCGTCTGGTCGGTGGCCTGTATGGCGTCGCCGTCGGCAGGCTGTTCTGCGGCGAATCGATGTTCAGCGCCGAAAGCGGCGGCTCCAAGGCCGCCCTGCTTGCGATCTGTCATTGGCTGCGCATGCATGAGGCGCCGTTGCTCGATGCACAGGTCACCAACGCCCACCTGATGCGCATGGGCGCCCGCGAATTGCCCCGTGCACGGTTCCTGGCATCCATCGAAAGCCTGGTGCAACAACCGACCGGGGACCTGTGGATGCCACCCGGCAGCCCCCAGGCTGTCAGCGCCCTGCTGGACTAGGCACCCACCCCTTGCCCGTGTGCTGGCAAGCATGACCATCGTGGCGGGTTCCACCACAAGCTTCCCACCTGCGCCGTCACGCCTTCCGGCGTTCCCACAGGGGTTCCATGATCGCCTGCACGAATGTGGGAGCGGCGGCAGCCGCGATCGGCAAAGCCGCTAGCCCCGAATCTCTCCGTACGATCCCGTCCGCGCCGTCACGCCTTCCGGCGTTCCCACAGGGGCTCCATGATCGCCTACACGAATGTGGGAGCGGCGGCAGCCGCGACCGGCAAAGCCGCTAGCCCCGAATCTCTCCGCACGATCCCGTCCGCGCCGTCACGCCTTCCGGCGTTCCCACAGGGGCTCCATGATCGCCTGCACGAATGTGGGAGCGGCGGCAGCCGCGACCGGCAAAGCCGCTAGCCCCGAATCTCTCCGCACGATCCCGTCCGCGCCGTCACGCCTTCCGGCGTTCCCACAGGGGCTCCATGATCGCCTGCACGAATGTGGGAGCGGCGGCAGCCGCGACCGGCAAAGCCGCTAGCCCCGAATCTCTCCGCACGATCCCGTCCGCGCCGTCACGCCTTCCGGCGTTCCCACAGGGAGGGGGCACACATCCCCCCTGGTCATCAGCAATTGACGCGCTCAGTCGCCCCGCGATGCGTAATGGGTGGCGATGTAATTCTCGACGATACCGATGAATTCCACAGCGATGCCCTCGCCACGCAAGGTGACGGTCTTCTTGCCGTCGATGAACACGGGCGCGGAAGGCGCCTCGCCGGTACCGGGCAAGGAAATGCCGATGTCGGCGTGCTTGGATTCACCCGGTCCGTTGACCACGCAACCCATCACCGCCAGCGTCAGGTTCTCCACGCCGTCGTACTTCACGCGCCATTCGGGCATCTTCGCGCGTACGTGCCCCTGCACGGCCTTGGCCAGTTCCTGGAACACCGTGCTGGTGGTGCGTCCGCAGCCCGGACAGGCCGTAACCATCGGTGTGAAGGCACGCAGACCCATGGTCTGCAGAAGCTCCTGCGCCACCACCACCTCGTCGGTACGTGGCTGTCCGGGTTCGGGCGTGAGCGAAATGCGGATGGTGTCGCCGATGCCCTCCTGCAGCAGCACCGCAAGTGCGGCGCTGGAAGCGACGATGCCCTTCGAGCCCATGCCGGCTTCGGTCAGGCCCAGGTGCAGGGCATAGTCCGAGCGCGCGGCCAGGTCACGGTAGACCGCAATCAGTTCCTGTACGCCGGAGACTTTCGCCGAAAGGATGATGCGGTCACGCCCGAGGCCAAGCTCCTCGGCGCGGGCGGCCGAGTCGAGCGCCGACCGGATCAGCGCCTCGCGGGCCACATGGGCGGCATCCCAGGGTTCGGGCCGGGCGTGATTCTCGTCCATCAATGCCGCCACCAGCGACTGGTCCAGCGAACCCCAGTTGGCGCCGATGCGCACCGGCTTGCCGTAGGTCAGCGCCTTGTCGATGATAGCCCCGAACTGGCTGTCCTTCTTCTTGCCGAAACCAACATTGCCCGGATTGATGCGGTACTTGGCCAGCGCTTCGGCGCAGGCCGGTTCGGCTTCAAGCAATTGATGGCCGTTGTAATGGAAATCGCCGATCAGCGGCACCGACACGCCCATCATGTCCAGGCGCTCACGAATGTGCGGCACGGCGGCGGCCGCCTCGCGGGTATTGACCGTAACCCGCACCAGCTCGGATCCGGCGCGTGCCAGTGCGGCCACCTGTCTCGCCGTGCCCGTCACGTCGGACGTGTCGGTGTTGGTCATGGACTGCACCACGACCGGCGCGCCACCTCCGATCCGGACGTTCCCGATCCGCACCCCGATGCTGTGACGACGTGTTTGGGAGCGGGCCTGGGCGGGTGTGGTGTCGGGCTGGTGTTTGGTGACGACAGACATGGTGGGATCGGCTCGCGGGATACGCCCTAGGATAACCGATGCGGCAGGTTATCCGGCCACATCCGGGTGTCAGCATTGGTACCGAACCGCAGGGATGCGAGTCTGCCGTAGCCATCGGGGCTTGCGGCTTTGTCGGTCGCGGCTGCCGCCGCTCCCACATTCGGGTGGGCGATCACGGAATCCCTGTGGGAACGCCGGAAGGCGTGACGGCGCAGCCGGGATTGTACGGGGAAATTCGGGGCTTGCGGCTTTGTCGGTCGCGGCTGCCGCCGCTCCCACATTCGGGTGGGCGATCACGGAATCCCTGTGGGAACGCCGGAAGGCGTGACGGCGCAGCCGGGATTGTACGGGGAAATTCGGGGCTTGCGGCTTTGTCGGTCGCGGCTGCCGCCGCTCCCACATTCGGGTGGGCGATCACGGAACCCCTGTGGGAACGCCGGAAGGCGTGACGGCGCAGCCGGGATCATGCGGTTAGATTTGGGCTCCCCGCCTTGTCGGTTGAGGCCGGCCGCAGCGCCTCATGCTAGGGTGGGCAAAGCCATCCCCTTCAGCCAGCCGTCCCATGCCTCACGACGATGCCCCCGGTTCCGCCCGCGAGATCCTCACCCCCTCGCAGCTGAACCAGCTTGTGCGTGACCTGCTGGAGGATGCGCTGCCGCGAGTCTGGATCGAGGGCGAGCTGTCCAATGTGGCGAAACCGGCCTCGGGGCATCTGTATTTCACGCTCAAGGATGCTGGCGCGCAGGTACGTTGCGCGATGTTCAGGCCCAGGAGCGGATGGCTTAGGTTTCGCCCTGAAGGCGGCATGCAGGTGCTGGTGCGCGGCCGTGTGAGCCTGTATGCGCCGCGTGGCGACTTCCAGTTGATCGTCGATCACATGGAGGAAGCCGGCGAAGGCGCACTGCGCCGTGCGTTCGAGGAACTCAAGGCCAGGCTGCAGGCCGAAGGCCTGTTCGATCCGGAACGCAAACGCCCCCTGCCGCGTTTTCCCGGGCGCATCGGCGTGATCACCTCGGCCAGCGGCGCAGCCATCCATGACGTACTCAGCGTGCTCGCGCGCCGCTATGCCCTGGCCGAAGTGGAAGTGCTGGCGGTTCCCGTGCAGGGTCGCGAGGCACCGCCTGCCATTGAGGCCATGCTGCGCAAGGCGTCGCGCGCGGGAAGGTACGATGTGCTGCTGCTGACCCGTGGCGGCGGTTCGCTGGAGGATCTGATCGCCTTCAATGATGAAGGCGTGGCCCGCGCCATCCATGCCTGCGAAGTCCCGGTGGTATCAGCTGTCGGCCACGAAGTTGATTTCAGCATTGCCGATTTCGTAGCCGATGTGCGCGCACCGACACCATCCGCTGCTGCCGAACTCGTGGTCCCGGATCGGCGCGAACTGCTGTCGCATCTCGGGAACCTGCGCAATCGCATGCAGGCGTGGATCCAGCGGCGTCAGCAACAACACATGCAGGCCCTGGATGTGCTGATGTCGCGCCTGCAGGCGCAACGCCCGCAGCAACGGCTGGTCCAGGGCGAGGAGAAACTGCACGCCCTGCATGCGCGGCTGGTCCGCAGCATGCAGGGCAATCTGGACGCACGTGCGGCGCGCAACGCGCAATCACGCACACGTCTGCGCGGCGTGCACCCACGCCAGCGTCTGGTGGACCTGGGACGCACCGCGAACGGGCAGCGAGATCGCCTGCAGAGCGCCATGCTGCAGACACTCGAGCGCCGTCGCAGCGATTGCGTTTCGTTGCGACGGGCGCTCAATGCCGTCAACCCGCTTGCCGTGCTCGAGCGCGGGTATGCCATCGTGTTCGATGAAAGCGGGCACACGGTTCGTTCAGTCCAGGCTGTGGCACCCGATGCCATACTTGAAGCCCGTCTGCATGACGGCATATTGAAACTCAGGCACATCGCCGACCCACCGGCGCCCGGCACGACCGGGCCGGACGCCGACCTCCCGGAATCCCGGTAAGGAGCGACCGTGAAAGCATCAGACCTGTTCGTGAAGGCACTCGAAGCCGAGGGCGTGAAGTGCATCTTTGGCGTGCCTGGCGAGGAAAACCTGGACATGGTCGAATCCATGCGTACATCCAGCATCCGCCTCGTGGTCACCCGCCACGAGCAGGCCGCGGGCTTCATGGCCGCGACCTGGGGACGCCTGACCGGCGAGGCCGGGGTCGCCCTTTCCACCCTGGGGCCCGGCGCAACCAATCTGGTTACCGCAGCCGCCTATGCCCAGCTCGGCGCCATGCCGATGCTGATGATCACCGGCCAGAAACCGATCCGCCTGCACAAGCAGGGCATGTTCCAGCTGGTTGACGTGGTCGACATGATGCACCCGCTGACCAAATCCACCCGGCAGATCGTTTCCGGCCAGACCATTCCGGCACGGATCCGTGAAGCCTTCCGGCAGGCCGAGGAGGAACGTCCAGGCGCGGTGCACCTCGAACTGCCCGAGGATGTCGCGCGTGACGACGTGGACGACCCGATCCTGCTGCCGACCGAGTACGCGCGCCGCCCCATGGCCGACGAGGCTGCACTGGTTCAGGCCGCCGAGGCGATCGTGCATGCCAGGCACCCGATCCTGATGATCGGTGCCGGCGCCAATCGCCAGCGCAGCGCGCGTGCCTTGCGCGATTTCATCGACAAGCTCGCCATCCCGTTCTTCACCACCCAGATGGGCAAGGGGGTGATCGACGAGGACCATCCCCTGTGGCTGGGCAACGCCGCACTTTCCGATGGCGACTTCGTGCACCGCGCCATCGACACCGCCGACACCATCATCAACGTCGGCCACGACGTGGTGGAGAAACCTCCGTTCTTCATGCGCAAGGGCGTGCGCACCGTGATCCATATCAACTTCTCATCGGCCGAGGTGGACACGGTGTACTTCCCGCAGATCGAGGTCGTGGGCGACATCGCGCACACGGTGGAACGCCTTACCGCGGCGCTGGAGCCACAGGCACACTGGGACTTTGCCTTCTTCGACACCGTGCGCGAGGCATTCCATCGGCAACTGGCCGAACATGCCGATGACGACCGCTTCCCGATGCATCCGGTGCGCATCGTCGACGACGTGCGCACCGTGATGCCGGACGACGGCATCCTCTGCCTCGACAACGGCATGTACAAGATCTGGTTCGCGCGCTACTACCGTGCCCGCCAGTCCAACACCATTCTGCTGGACAACGCCCTGGCCTCGATGGGCGCCGGCCTGCCCTCGGCCATGGCCGCGAAGATGGTGCATCCCGAGCGCCGCGTCATGGCGATCTGCGGTGATGGCGGCTTCATGATGAATGCGCAGGAACTGGAAACCGCCGTGCGTCTGAAACTGGACCTGGTGATCCTGCTGCTGCGCGATGACGGCTACGGCATGATCCGCTGGAAACAGGCCGACATGGGGTTTGACGAATTCGGCATGGCGTTCGGCAATCCCGACTTTGTCGCGTTCGCCGAGGCTCACGGTGCGCATGGACACCGCCCGCAAACTGCCGGCGAGTTCATGCCGACGCTCGAACGCGCCTTCGACGAAGGCGGCGTGCATCTGGTGGAACTGGCCATCGATTATTCAGTCAATCACGCCGTACTGGACAAGGAAATACGCGAGCTTTCCGCACGACTCAAGCCCGCTTGAGCATCAAGCCGACCGCATCGCTTCCAGGCCATGCGGACATCTGAATACAAGGAGATCCCTGATGCAGAAGCGCTATCCCTACTACCTTGCGAACAAGCCGATGCAGCCGAACGCTGATCTGGAAGTTCGCGACAAGTATTCCGGGCGCATCGCGACACGCGTGGCCATGCCCGACGACAAGGCCATTGAAAAGGCCATCGCTGCGGCTGTCCGCGCGGAAAAGCCGATGCGCGAATTCAAGCCCTTCCAGCGGCAGGCCGTGCTCAACCATTGTGTCGAACGCATGAGCGAGCGCAGCGAAGAACTGGCCAAGGCACTGTGCGTGGAAGCAGGCAAGCCGATCCACGATGCCAAGGGCGAAGTGACGCGCCTGATCGACACCTTCCGCATTGCCGCGGAACTGGCGCCACAGATCGGCGGCGAGGTCATCAACCTGGAAATCTCCGAGCGCGCCAAGGGCTACCGCGGATTCACCAAACGCGTTCCGGTCGGCGCCTGCTCGCTCATCACGCCGTTCAATTTCCCGCTCAACCTGGTCGCGCACAAGGTGGCGCCGGCCATCGCCGCGGGCTGCCCGTTCGTGCTCAAGCCGTCCGAGAAGACGCCAGTCGGGGCACTGATCATCGGCGAAGTGCTGGCCGAAACCGACCTGCCCAGGGGCGCATTCTCCGTCCTGCCGGTCACCGGTGACCGCGCCGCGCCATTCGTCGAGGACCAGCGCCTGAAACTGCTTTCGTTCACCGGCGGCCAGATCGGCTGGGATCTCAAGTCACGTGCCGGCCGCAAGAAAGTGGTGCTGGAACTGGGCGGCAATGCCGCGTGCATCGTCGATGCCGACCAGGGTGATCGCCTGGATTTCGTGGTCGACCGTCTGATCTTCGGCGCCTTCTACCAGTCCGGGCAAAGCTGCATCGGCGTGCAGCGGATCTACGTGCACGAGTCACTGTACGACCAGCTCAAGCGCAAGTTCGTCAACAAGACCCGCAAGCTCAAGGCCGGCGATCCAAAGAAGAAGGACACCTTCCTCGGCCCGATGATCAGCGCCGATGCCGCCGAACGCCTGCACGGATGGATCCTGGATGCGAAAAAGGCCGGGGCCCGGGTGCTGTGCGGCGGCAAGCGCAACGGAGCCATGCTCGATGCCACCGTACTGGAAAACGTGCCCGCCGATGCCCAGGTCAGTTGCCAGGAAGCCTTCGGTCCGGTCGCGCTGCTTGCCCCGTTCCATTCCTTCGACGATGCCATCGCACTCGTCAACGATTCCGAATACGGACTGCAGGCCGGCGTGTTCAGCAACGACCTGACCCACACCTTGCAGGCGTGGGACCAGCTCGAACAGGGCGGCGTGGTGGTCGGTGACATTCCCAGCTTCCGTGTCGACAACATGCCCTACGGTGGCATCAAGCGCTCGGGACTGGGCCGCGAAGGCATCAGATACGCGATCGAGGACATGACCGAACTGCGGCTGATGGTGATCCGGGACGCCTGATGCCGGGGCAGTCCGCGCACCGCGGCACGGTGCGCCAACGCAGGCAAGCCACGGGGTATCATGAGCCTCCCGGTTCATGATCGCCTTGCAGGCGGATCCTGCGGCATGCTGGCGAGCCGGATCGACCTTCCCCGCAACATGCGCCCGATGCGGCGTTCCAAGGCAAGGCGTGCATACGACCTGGACCCTCGCAAGCGAACATCGGCTCGAGACCGAGATCCGCAAGAGCCGCTTTCTGGCGCAGGCCGCACCCGTCGACAGTGTGCAGGCTGCCCTGGCATACATCGAGCGTGCAAGCGATGCTGGCGCCAGCCACAACTGC
Organism: Rhodanobacteraceae bacterium; assembly: GCA_027019085.1. GTDB lineage: Bacteria > Pseudomonadota > Gammaproteobacteria > Xanthomonadales > Rhodanobacteraceae > Oleiagrimonas. The sequence goes on from JALUXG010000046.1 coordinate 9,497, forward strand.
TGGGCCTACCGCATGGGCCCGGAGTACCGCTTCAGTGACGACGGCGAACCGGGCGGCAGTGCCGGCAAGCCGATACTGCAGGCCATCGAAGGACAGGACATGGATGGTGTCGTGGTGGTGGTCAGCCGCTGGTTCGGCGGCACCAAGCTGGGCGTGGGCGGCCTGATACGCGCCTACGGCGGAACCGCAGCCGAATGCCTGCGCCTGGCACAACGAAAAGCCATCGTCGATACCGTCCGGATCAGCCTGCACCTGGGCTATGCCGAACTGCCGATCCTCAAGGCGCGCACCCGGGACTGGTTGTTCACCATCGATGACGAACACTTCGGCGCCGATACCGTGCAGTTGCATGCACAGATCGAGCGTAAGCGACTGGCCGAACTCGAATGCCTCGTGCGCGACCTCACGCGCGGCGCCGGCCGGGTGCACCCCCTGGACACGGAGCCGCGACACCCGTCATGAATGCCGCCACCCCCACCTCCGCACCCGGCAAGAACAGTCGTCCGGGTATCGGCGCATTGCGTCGGCTGTGGCCGTTCATGCGTCCGCACTGGAAACTGGCGCTCGGCTGGCTGGTGTTCCTGGGTATCTCATCGGCATCCAACCTGGTGCTGCCCATTGCCGTGCGGCACATGATCAACCACGGGTTCGCGGGGACCGACCCCACCGTCATCAACCGTACTTTCGCAGCCCTGTTTGCCGTGGCCCTGGTGATCGCACTGGCCACGGCAGCCCGCTTCTACTGCATCACATTGCTTGGCGAACGCTCCCTGGCCACCTTGCGCTCGCGTCTGTACGGCCATCTGGTACGGCTGGACCTTGGCTTTTACGAGAAGTCGCGCGTGGGCGAACTGATCTCGCGCCTGGGCACGGACACCGAACTGGTGCAGACCCTGGTCGGATCGGGCATCTCGGTGGCACTGCGCTCGGTGGTGATGCTTCTGGGCGCTACCGTGATGATGATCGTCACCAGCCCGCGCCTGGCTGGTCTGACCGCACTGGTCATCCCTGCCGTCATGCTGCCGATTCTCATCTTCGGGCGACGCGTACGACGTCTGTCCCGACACAGCCAGGACCGACTGGCCGATGCGTCCGCCATCGCCAATGAAACACTCAATGCCGCCCAGGCCATCAAGGCCTACGCGCGCGAGGACCTGGAAAGCCGCCGCTATGCCGACGCCATCCGCAAGGCGCTGGCCACCGCACGCCAGCGCATCGGCATGCGCGCGTTCCTGACCGCCGCGGTCATCACCCTGGTGTTCGGCGCCATTACCCTGGTCCTGTGGGCCGGTGCTCGCGACGTGCTGAACGGCCAGCTCAATGCCGGCATCCTCGGCCAGTTCGTGCTGTATGCCATTTTTGCCGCCGGTTCGGTCGGCTCGGTAAGCGGTGTCTGGGGCGAGGTGATGCGTGCATCGGGCGCCATGGAGCGCATTGGCGAGCTGTTCGACGAGCAGGCCCAGGTGCGTTCACCCGAGGCTCCCGTGGTCCTGCCCGGAAGGGCGCGCGGTGAATTGCACTTCGAGAACGTGGGCTTTCGGTACCCGACACGCCCAGATGCACTGGCCCTGGATAGCCTCGACCTGCATGTTCGTCCGGGCGAGACGCTGGCCCTGGTCGGACCTTCGGGGGCCGGAAAAAGCACCGTGTTCGCCCTGCTGCTGCGTTTCTACGATCCGCAGCACGGGCGCATCACCCTCGATGGCATGGACATTCGCAGTCTGGCACTTGACGACCTGCGTGCCGCGTTCGCGCTGGTACCGCAGGATACCGTGATCTTTGCCGGCAGCGCCGCACAGAACATCCGCATCGGCCGCGAGGACGCCAGCGACGAAGCCGTACATGCGGCAGCGGTGGCGGCCGAGGCTGACGGGTTCCTGCGCGCCCTGGACCAGGGCTATGACACCGAACTGGGGGAACGCGGCGTACGGCTGTCTGGCGGTCAGCGCCAACGCATTGCCATTGCTCGCGCGATCCTGCGTGATGCGCCTGTACTGCTGCTCGACGAGGCCACCTCCGCGCTCGATGCACAATCGGAAGCAGCCATTCAGCACGCATTGTTGAGACTGGAGAAGAACCGCACAACCCTGGTCATCGCGCATCGCCTGGCCACCGTGCAGCGTGCCGACCGCATCGTGGTCATGGATGGTGGCCGCATCGTGGCCCAGGGAACACATGAGTCCCTGATGCAGCAAGGCGGCCTGTATGCGGAGCTGGCCCGACTCCAGTTCACGGCCTGATACACCGCGTGCAAAAAAACCCCGCGACTGGCGCGGGGTTTGAGTGTATCGGGTCGCCCTGTCAGTCAGGCAACGGCCGTAACCCCGGACGCCTGTGCGCCCTTGGGTCCTTCCACCACTTCAAAGCTCACGCGCTGCCCCTCTTTGAGGCTGCGAAACCCTTCCGACGCGATTGCCGAATAATGGACGAATACGTCCTCCCCTCCATCCTCGGGTGCGATAAAACCGAAACCCTTGGCGTCATTGAACCATTTGACCGTACCAAAACGCATTGCTCGAAACCTCTCGAATGAACTGGAAGCACCGCATCCCACGTATCCCCCTGGAACGCCCCTGATACGGCACCCGCGCAGTATCACCACTTTTTAACGTCCAGCGCAAGTCGCAGAACGCAAAAGCATCCATCCTGATTATCCGCATTACCCGGCCTGGACCGATTACGGCAGACGGGAAAGGATTATCGGCACATGCGCAGTGGCCGCTTCCAGATGCGCGAAGATTTCCTGCAGGGATATTTCTTCATCCTCGCCACAACCCGCCGCCCAGTTCGCAACCAGGGCAAGGCAGGCATAGGGCAGCTCCAGTTCACGCGCAAGGACAGCTTCGGGCATGCCGGTCATGCCCACCAGATCGCAGCCGTCGCGACGCATGCGCACAATCTCCGCGCGTGTTTCAAGGCGCGGGCCCTGGGTGGCACCATAACAACCTCCGTCGACCACAGGCACCTTCGCCCGGGCGGACGCTTCGATCAATGCCGCCCGCAGCTCGGGGGCATACGGCTCGGTGAAATCCACATGCCTGACCGTTGCACCTTCGGCATCACTGAAGCTGCTGAGACGTCCGTGGGTGTAGTCGATGATCTGGTCCGGCACGGCAACCGTCCGCGGCGCCATGTCCTCGCGGATGCCGCCCACCGCATTGATGCCGATGACGGCCCGTGCACCCAATTCGTGCAAGGCGAACAGGTTCGCGCGGTAATTGACACGATGCGGAGCAATCGCGTGCGTTTCGCCATGACGGGCCAGAAAGGCGAACGTGCGTCCGTGCAGACTGCCGCAGACGATTTCCGATGATGGCACCCCGTAGGGTGTTGCCAGTGTTTGTTTGCGCAGTCCTTCCAGACCTGGCAGCCGGTAGAGTCCGGTACCGCCGATCACGGCGTAGTCGATACGTTCCCTGGTCATGCGATTCGAATCCTGCCATTCAATCAGTCGATGGTGTGCAGCGCATGTATGGCCGGAAGGTTCCGACCCTGTTCGTGATAGTCCATGCCGAATCCGAACACGTAGCGGTCCGGCACGTCTACCCCGTTGAAGTTGGCTTCCAGACCCGCCAGACGACGATCGTGCAGCTTGCGGCACAAGGTCACCAGCCAGACCCGCCTGGCGCCCAGGCCCATGCAGGCATCACGCACCTCGGCAAGTGTCCTGCCTTCATCGAGGATGTCGTCCACCAGCAGGACGGTGCGCCCCTCCAGATCCGCCTGCGGCGCGCGCAGCCATTGCAGGGTCTGCCCGCGGGTCTGCCCGCGATAGCGCGTCGCATGCACGTAATCGAATTCGACGTCGGTGCGCATCGCCAGCGCCAGTTGCCCGGCAAAGATCAGGCCACCCTGCATGACCGTGAGAAACACCGCGCGCTCGCCGTCCAGCGCCGTATCCAGCTCCCTGCCCATGACGGCGATGGCCTGCTGTATGGCATCCAGGTCGTACAGCACTTCGGAATGGCGCAGCGCCGCATCGAGCGCATGATGTCGGGATTCGTTCATGAAAGATCGGCCTCGCTGTCCAGGACGCCCAGTCGGGAAATGAAGGTGTCACGTTGCGGATTGTCCACCAACGCATCCCAGGTACCCGCGACCGTACCCCGGAGCGTGATCAGGCGATCGGCCGGACACGGCCTGGCGCCGAGCGTCGACACTGCCGACAGCGCCGGTGCCACCGCCTCGGGCTGGCAGGCAAGCACCAGGTCGCAACCGGCGGCAAGATGCGCCTGGACGCGTTCCCCGAGATGTCCGTCGTGCCCGGCGCCGTGCATGCTGATGTCATCGCTGAATACCAGTCCGTCGAAACCCAGCTCTTCGCGCAGGATCGAACCGATCCAGACCGGCGACTGGCTGGCGGGCACAGTATCCACGCACGGATAGATCACATGCGCCATCATCACCGCCTCGACGCCAAGTCCGATGCACTCGACGAACGGGCGCATGTCCCGAGCACGAATGCTCTGCAAAGGCCGTGGATCACTTGCCGTCTCCACATGGGTGTCGCCGGCCACGCTGCCATGCCCGGGAAAATGCTTGAGCGTCACCGCCATCCCGGCCAGATGCATGCCGCGCACGTAGGCGTCGGCGAGATCGGCCACCACGCCGGGGTCGGCATGCAGGGCCCGTGAACCGATCACGCGACTGCCGCGCGCCAGGTCGAGCACCGGGGCAAAACTGATGTCCACGTCCACCGTCCGAAGCTCGCTGGCCATGACCCAGGCATGTTCCTCGGCCAGTGCCCGGGCCCGCTGCGGATCGCGGTCGTACAGTGCGCCGAGCGCGGCCAAGGGCGGAAGCCGCGTGAAACCGTCGCCCCGGAAGCGTTGCACGGTCCCGCCTTCCTGATCGACCGCAATCACGAAGCCGGCATCGGTACGTGTGCCACGTAGATCGGCAATCAGGTCCTGCAGTTGCGTGCGACAACGGTAGTTGCGCGCAAACAGCACCAGTCCGCTGACCGCATCGGCATGCAGCAGATCGCGTTCGCGGTCTTCGAGTTCGGTGCCGGCGATGCCGATCATCAGCATGCGATGTCCCCTTCCCCGCTGCGCTCGGCCTCAGTCCAGCATGCATACGGATGGGCAATGAGTCCGATGTTGTAATAACGCGCAAGGTGACTCACTTCCCGCCCGAGCCAGGGTGGACGCGGAAAAGTGGCATCTTCGGAGGGCAGCTCCACTTCGGCAACCACCAGTCCCTGGTTGTCACCATGGAATTCGTCGATCTCGAACGTCCAGCCGTCACGCTTCACCAGGTGGCGGGTCTTGTCGATGCATCCCCGGCACAGCTCCTGCAGCATGGCCGCCGCATCATCGACCGGCAACGGATATTCGTATTCGTCGCGGCGTATGCCGAGGCGGGCCGACTTCACGTTGAGCCAGGCACGATCACCCGCAACACGAACCCGGACCGAGCACCGTGCATGCCCGGACGCGACGGCCGCGGCATCGACCAGATAGCCCTGCTGCATGCGCGTACTGGCAGTCACCTGTTTGCGCCAGTCCTCGCTGGCAAGCAGGAACTTGCGTTCGATTTCCACGGCCATGGCCATTCCCCGGCAAGACAGTCAGGTATCTGAAGGCGAATTGTCATTCAGCATAGGGCAGGTCAGCCCTCGCGTTCGAACAGGGCGATCGATTCGACATGGGCGGTATGCGGGAACATGTCCATCACACCCGCCGCTTGCAGGCGGAAGCCGTGTTGGGCGACCAGAATCCCTGCATCACGCGCCAGCGACCCCGGATGGCAGGACACGTACACCACGCGACGGGTTGATGCGCCGGGCAGGTATTCCAGCACCTTGTCGGCCCCGGCACGCGGTGGGTCGAGCAGCAGTTTGTCCCAGGATGCACGTGCCCATGATGATGCTGCATGTTCCTCGAACAGATTCGCCATGTGGAAGCGTGCATTGTCGATCCCGTTCGCTTCGGCGTTGCGTGCAGCCCGATGCACCAGATCGCGGTCGCCTTCGACGCCTTCCACATGCGCCACGTGGCGGGCCACGGGCAACGTGAAATTGCCCAGCCCGCAGAACAGATCGAGCACGCGATCGTCCGCCTGCGGATCGAGCAGACTCAGCGCCTGTTCGACCATCCGCCGGTTCATGCCTGCATTGACCTGCACGAAATCCAGCGGCTCGAAGTCCAGCGTGACCGCGCTGCCGCCAATGGCGTAACGAAGTCGCGGCGATGCTGGCCACAACGGATGCACACTGTCGATGCCGCCCGGCTGCAGGAAGATTGCAAGATCATGCGCCTGTGCAAATTCCGTCAGACGCGCGCGGTCGATGTCGGCGAGCGGTGCAAGGTGACGGATGACCAGCGCCATGCATGCATCGCCGGCGGCGAATTCGATCTGCGGGATCTTCGCGGCAATGCTCAGCGTACCGAGCATGTCGCCAAGCGCCTCGATACGCGTGCCGAGCGCCGGATGCAGGACTTCGCAGCGTCTGACATCGGCGACAAAGCGCGGATTGGTCTCGCGGAAACCAACCAGCACCCGACCCTTTTTCTGCACATGGCGGACGGACAGGCGTCCCTTGCGGCGGTACTCCCACGGCTGGTCGGTCAAGGGTTCAAGCCAGCGTTGCGGCGCCACCTTGCCGATGCGTTCCAGGTTTTCCGCCAGCACGCGCTGCTTGGCAGCGATCTGCGCCTGCGGCGCGAGGTGCTGCAGGGTGCAACCGGCGCACTGGCCAAAATGCGCGCACCGTGGGTCGACGCGATCGGCACTGCGCGTATGCAGTTCAAGGACTTCGGCTTCGTCGAAACTGCGTTTGCGGTGGAGGATACGGACCGTGGCGCGCTCGCCGGGCAGCGCGCCACGGACGAACACGGCCTTGCCGTCGATGCGCGCCACGCCGCGCCCGTCATGGCTCAGGTCGGTGATTTCGACTTCGGCTTGCAGGGTTTTCTTCATCACGGGAATGCACCCGGACGGGACGCGTCCGGGTACGGTTTCATGCGCTCAAGGGGAACGGGGTGACAGCTACTTGCGCTTCCACGCACCGCTGCTGTCGCGATAATACCAGCCCGCGTGTGCGCGGCTGATCCACAACTGGGCAAAGGTCTCGCGGATGCGCGACACCCACTCGGGATGCCCGTTGGCCTCGGCAATTTCGGCATACAGCCGATTGCGGTCGGCATTTTCCGCGGCGACCGCACTGGCTACCTGCGCCCGCAGGGACAGCGGCGCAGCCTGCAGCGAGCGAACCTGGACCAGACCATCCTGGGTAAAGCCGATCACGCCATCGTCGAGCAGCGGCCCGAGAATGTCTCGGAACCGTTTCTGCATGCGCGTCTGGATGGCATCGATCGCCGGCGTGTGAATACGCAGGTCGGGCGTGGCCGCCTGCGCCGCAGGGATCAGCAGGTCCAGCACATCGGCGGACGGTCCACCGGAAGGGGCCTTGGTGTCGACGGCTGGCGCCTTGCTGTCCGTCCCGGTTTTGCCAGCCTGCGCGGTCCCCTGGTCGATCACCGAACCAATGAACTGATCGGCGGCCTTCTGCGCGGCGGCAGCAGGGAAATACACGTTGATCGTGACACAACCGGCCAGAAGCACCAGCAGCATCGAACCCAGTAACACAGTGTGCTTGTGCATGTTCAAGATCTCCTGCAATGCGTGCATCCTCCCACAAAGCGTACCCATGCGCACGAGACGCCGGCAGGCAAGAGCGGCTATTTGACAACCGGTCCGCCGCTGCGGATGGCCGCGCGCAGACGCGAGATCAGGGTCGGCCAGCTGACCTGCCTCTGGTGGCCGATCACGGTCAAATGTGGCAAGCCGTCACCTTCCACGATCAGGTAACCGTTGTCCTCCGGCCCAAGTCCGCCCATGCGACAGGTATTGCCCTGCAATGTGCAGCTCAGGCCGATGCGGGCATAGCCGAAATGCTTGAACAGGCGCAGGATCGTGCCCTGGATGCCGCCAATGGCGCTGCCACCCCCGACCGAGGTCAGGTTGCTGACGGCGCGCTGGCTGATCCGTCCGCCGCCATCGGCGAGCAGTTGCGCCTGGAAGGCCACCGGTTTCCAGTCGACCAGCCGCAAGCCGTGTACGGTCCCGTGCATGCGGCCGCTGATGCTGCCGAAATGAAATACATCGGTCATCGCCTTGAGGTCGAGCTGTTGCAGATCGATGTCGGCGGACAGCTCCGGCGCGGCACCGAAGAGGTGGGTCAGTGCAAGGCGTGTCACATCGACGAATCCGCCAAACACATGGAGTGTAAGTCCGCCCTGGAACGTGAGACGGCCTGCGTCGTAACGCAGACCCGGCACCGCGCCGGCAAGTGTGCCGTGGAATTCCGGCCAGCCCATGGCCAGGCTGAGTTTCCGCATGCTTACCCCGTCCAGGGTGGCGCGGGCATCCAGTCGCTGACCCTTGGGTGCCGCAGGTTGCCAGGCCATGTCCTGCACGTCGAACTGTCCTCCCAGGACCGGCACGCTGATCGGCGACTGCAGCTTCAGCGTGCCGCCCTGGCTTCGCCATTGACTGGTCCCCTGGCCGAACACCACGCGATACATGGCGAGTGATTTCCACGACAGGCTGGTGCCCCCCCGATCGCCCTGCCGGCTCCAGTCGATACCGCCGTCCAGACCCTGCACGCGGAAGCGACCCGCGCCGTCGACGACACCGAAATCACCGGCCTGCACGCGCAATCGGCGCAAGCTGCCCCCATGCATGGCCAATGCCCCGCCCAGTCGACCCTTGGTCGTCAGGTCAGCCAGCCCGTGGGTGGCCAGCCAGGTTTTGCCGTAACGCTGGTAGGCGGCAGGGAAACTTGCCTGAAACCGGCTGATATCCACACTGTGCAGGCTGCCGTCACGGGCAAGGGCAAAGCGCCCGGCAAGGTTCAGGGTGCCGGGATCGGCATAGCGAAGCCCATCCACCCGCCATGCGCCGCCGTGGCCGCTCAGGGTGAAGCCCAGTTGCGTGCTGGTCCTGGGCAGGCGGGCATACAGTGGTCCGAGCAGCACTTCCCCACCCTGCAGCACACCTGCCACGCTGATCCGTCGCGATTTCGCATCCGTACGGAAATTCACCCTGCCGCGAAAATCGAGCTTTTGCGCCGCGAATCGTCCACCGTCAAAGCCGGCCCGACGCAGGTTCAGGACGGCAGATCCCGCAACTCCGGATGGATGCTTGTCCACCGCCACGGTGCCGCTCAGGGTGCCTTTGCCGAGCGTGCCGGATCCGGCCACAAGTCCCTGCAACCAGGACACCGGCATCCGCGTCAGTTGGCTCTGTACGTGGGTAAGCTGGTCCAGAGGCAGGGCCATGGAAATCGTCGGCCGGGGCTGCGGGCCGATATCCACCTCAAGTGTGTCGGCACCGGTATCCAGGGTGATCCGGTACGGTTGTCCCTTGCGCAGCAAGCCTCCGGGTGCCGCCCGAACCGTTACGGTTCCCTGGCTCGACCACACATCGGCGCGCAGGCGCTGCAGCTGGCCCTGAAGAAGGAACCCGACGCCATGCCAACCCAATGCGGGAACATCGGCGCGGCCGACCTGGACGGACCATTGCAGCTGCCCGTCCGGTGCCCGGTCCAGGCTCACATCGATATCGTGCAGTGCCATGCCTTGCAAATGCAGCATCCGGGCATGCAGCGTGGTTCCGGCGTGCACGGGGGCAAGGACGGCCAGCAGCACCCATGCCGCACACAGTCTTCTTGCCATCGGGGTTGGACTTGATTGCACGCTCATTGCCCGCCATTCTGCCAAACCGATCCCGAACCCTGCATCAACGGACATGAATGCTTCCGATCACGCATCGCTGGACGGCAAACGGATCCTGGTGGCCGAGGACGATCCGGTCAGCGCCAGCTTCCTGCATGATGCACTGAGCGGCCTTGGCGCCCGGGTGTACAGCGTCGACGATGGTGAGCGTGCATGGCTTGCCGCCTGCCGGGAACGCTACGACCTGCTGCTGCTCGACTGCCGTCTGCCCGGCATGGGTGCGCTGCAACTGGTGCGCGCCCTGCGCAAGAACCCCGAATCCGCTTCCCGTCAGGTACCGGTCCTGGCCACCAGTGCGGAAGTCGACAACGCCCTGGCTGATGCCCTGCACGCTGCCGGTTGTGGCAGGCTATTGCCAAAACCCCTCTCGGTCGAGCAACTCGAAGCGGCCGTGCGCTCCTGTCTGCACATGCCTGCCAGCCCGGTGATCGACGATGATGCCGGGCTTGAGGCCAGCGGCTCCATTGAAAATCGCGACGCCCTGCGCAACCTGTTCCGCGGGGAATTGCTTGCCCTGACCGCTGAATGGCCGCAACTGTGCGCCCGGCCCGGCACCTTGCGTGAACGGCTGCACCGGCTGCGCGCCTCCTGCGGATTGTGCGGCGCGCACGCGCTGGACCACGCCTGCGCGGAACTGGCCGCATCCCTGGATGGCGGTTCCAATATCCATGCGCAGGCCACGATGCATTTCGAAACTGTCATGTGCGAAACCCTGTGGGCATTGCGCGCTCATGACGATGGGTCAGTCATGCCGAACGATCAGTCCTGACCGGCTTTTGATGGCCCCGGTCGCAACACCTGCCAGGCGCGCAGATCGCTGCCGCCAAGGTGAAAGCGCAGAACCTGACGCATCATTGCACGCAGCCGGCGCTGGCCATCGGCATCCGGGCAGCGGTCCGTGGCCAATGCCAGCAGGTCGGCACCGCTCACGGCATGCGCGGTTTGTGGGTTGCAACGTTGCGGTCCGAGATCGGGCGTGTAGCGGTACCAGACCAGGGCCTCGACCGGCGTTCCGTGCGTGGCCTCATCGAGCAGTTGCATCCCGTAGCCCAGCCCTGTCAGCAGGTCACGCTCGAAACGCCGCAGGGTCCAGCCGGGCGCGTCTCCTGCGCGCAGACGCTCCAGGGTCCGGGCATAGTGATCATGAATCGTCGGATGCGGATCCTGGCGCGCGCACAGGCGTACGAGCAATTCGTTCAGATACAAGCCTGCCAGCAGGGCATCCCCCTGCAGCCGGCTGGCGGTACGGTGCACTTCCACGCCGCGCAGGCTGGCCAGCTCGCCACCGAGCGAAAGATTCATGCTCAGGGCCTGGAATGGTTCCAGGTCCGCCCGTGACGCGCGCGCGCGCGCTCCGCGCACTCCACGCGCCACCACGCCGAGCCGCCCGTGATCGCGGGTCAGACACTCCACCAGCAGGGATGTCTCGCGATACGGGCGCGTGTGCAGCACGAAGGCCGGTTGCAGTTCGATCAGCACGGGCGTTGGCAGGAAGTGTCAGTCGGTATACCCGAAGCGCTTGAGTGCATGCTCATCATCGCCCCAGTCGGAACGGACCTTGACCCACAGCTTGAGGAACACCTTGCGTTCGAGCAAGCCCTGGATGCGCCTGCGGGCTGCGGCACCGATGGCCTTGAGCTGTTCACCCCCGGCACCGATCACGATGGATTTCTGGCTGTCCCGCTCGACCCAGATCACGGCATGGATTTCGGCCAGGCCGTCCATACGCTCGGCAAAGTGCTCGATCTCCACCGTAGTGGCATAGGGCAATTCCTGGTGAAGACGCAGCATGAGCTGTTCGCGCACCAGTTCCGCCACCAGAAACCGTTCGCTGCGATCGGTGACATCATCTTCGGCGAAGATGGCCGGGCGCTGCGGCAGCCGCGTCAGGATGCCCTGCTCGAGTTCTTGCAGGCCCTTGCGTCGCAGGGCGCTTACGTAAAACACCTCCGCGCAGGGATGTCGCTCCACAAGGTCGGTCACGAAAGGCAGCATCGCGCCCTTGTCACGCATGCGGTCGACCTTGTTGAGGGCAAGCAGCACCGGAACCTGGCGAACGTCGAGCGCCTGGCGCACGGCTTCGTCCTCATCGGTCCAGCGACCGGCCTCCACCACCTGGACCGCCACGTCGACTTCGGCAATGGCTGCCCGTGCGGCACGGTTGAGGCTTCGGTTCATGGCCTTGCGCGCACCACGATGCAGGCCCGGAGTATCCACGTAGAGGATCTGCCCGTCTTGCGGATTGGCAATGCCCAGAATGCGATGCCGCGTGGTTTGCGGCTTGGGACTGACGATGCTCAGCCGGAATCCGATCAGCGCATTGAGCAGGGTCGACTTGCCGACATTGGGCCGTCCCACCAGAGCGACCATGCCACAGTGGAATGGCGCCGATGGACTGTTGTGATCAGTCATCGCGCTTGCCCTGCTCAAGATGCTGAAGCGCCTGGCTGGCAGCCAGCTGTTCCGCAGCGCGACGGCTGTCTCCCCGGGCTTCGAACCTCAGGTCCACGGGTTGTTCGAGAATGCAGGCCACGTCGAAGACACGTGCATGGTCCTCGCCGTGACTGGCGACCAGATCGTAGATGGGCAAGGCGTAACTGCGCGCCTGCAGCCATTCCTGCAGGCGCGTCTTGCTGTCCTTGCGGGATCTTGGCATGGCGCGGACCAGGTCGGAAAACAGTGTACGTACCAGCTTGCGGCAGGCCTCGAAGCCGCCATCCAGATACACCGCGGCAATCATGGCCTCGAAGGCGTCAGCCAGAATCGAATCGCGTCGATGCCCGCCACTCTTGAGCTCACCCGGCCCCAGGTGCAAATCCGACCCGATGTCCAGAAGACGCGCCAGTCGCGCCAGTTGCCTGCCATTGACCAGTTGCGCGCGCAGACGCGACAGCTCGCCTTCACTGGCGTGCGGATGGGCTTCGAACAACATTTCGGCGACCAGCATGCCGAGTACGGCATCGCCGAGAAACTCCAGGCGTTCGTTATTGGGACGACCGGCGCTGCGGTGCGTCAGCGCCAGGTCAAGCAGGTCCGGGGCACGGAAGCGGTAATCGAGGTTCACGTGGTCAGTCGACGCTCCCGTTCAGGGGCACGCTTTTCTCGAAATGCAGCAGGAAATCGATGTTGTAGATGAAATGCACGCGCTTGTCGTAGGACACACGGAAGGTGGTCGCGCCGTTTCGCTGCTCGAAATGGATGTCGCCCGGCTTGATTTCCTGGTCGGCGTACTGGAAGTTCAGCTTGAACATGAAGTCCTGCCGTATCTCGCCGCGTGACTTGCCGCTGAGATCTTCCTTGGAAAGTTCCTGCATGCCGCGCACGACACCGAAGTAATGGTAATACGGCGGGAACAGTTTCATCGCCATGAAGGCGAAGAAGCCGACAATCATGAGAATGAATAAAAAGCCGATCAGCGAGACGCCCTGCTGTCTGGTTTTCATGTTCCGGTTCCCCGTGGCAGGCGCATGGCGCCGTGGTCAATGCAATACCGTTCCGATGCGCTTGATCGAGTGCAGACTCATCCAGATGAAGAAGGCCTTGCCGACCAGGTCCTTCTCCGGAACGCAGCCATGATAGCGGCTGTCGTCGCTGTCATCCCTATTATCGCCCATAACGAAGTAGCAATGCGCCGGCACAACCACCGGATTGAGCTGGTTGGGCACGTTCGGGGCCCGATGATAGAGCGGCATCTCGATGATGTGGTTCAGAACCCCGTCAAGTTTTTCCTCGAACACGATGCCACCGGCCTGCATCACCGCCTGATCGTACTTGTTCGACGGTTCCCCGGCATACGGGCCGATGCGCTCGGTCGGCACCAGCTTGCCGTTCACGTACACCTGCTCTCCCTGCACCACAACCCGGTCCCCCGGCAATCCGACCACGCGCTTGATCCAGTCCTGGTTGGGCGCCCAGGGCGGACGAAACACCACGATGTCGCCACGCCTGGGTTCGCCCAGCGGCACGACCTTGGTATGAAACACCGGCAGACGCATCCCGTAGGCGAACTTGTTCACAAGAATGAAATCGCCGACCTTCAGCGTCGGCATCATCGAACTGGAAGGAATCCGGAACGGCTCGGCAACGAAGGATCGCAGCACCAGCACCAGAAGCAGGACCGGAAACAGCGAACGCGACCAGTCCACCGGCCAGGGGTCGCGGTAGTCCGCACCGGCCTCCTCGGCGCGCCGCGCTCGCTTGCGGTACAGGAAGGCACGGTCCAGTGCCCAGACCAGGCCGGACACGGTGGTAAGAATCAGGAGCGTCAGTGCAAAATCGAATGCCATGCCTGTTTTCCGATCGGGCGGTGTGTGTCGTGTCAGACCCGGTACGCGGTACAGTCATCCGGCCGCAATCTGGCCGGCCTGCTTGCACCGTGCACACCGTTCATGACTTGTTGTCGGACCGCAGGACGGCCAGGAAAGCTTCCTGGGGAATGTCCACGCGACCGACCTGCTTCATGCGTTTCTTGCCTTGCTTCTGTTTTTCGAGAAGTTTCTTCTTGCGGCTGACATCGCCGCCATAGCATTTTGCCAGCACGTTCTTGCGCAGGGCTTTCACCGTCGATCGCGCAATGATCTGGCCGCCGATCGCCGCCTGGATCGCAACATCGAACTGCTGGCGCGGAATCAGCTCCTTCATCCGGTCCACCAGGTCGCGTCCACGACGGTCCGCCAGCGATCGATGCACGATCAGGCTCAGGGCATCGACCCGTTCACCATTGATGAGCACATCCACGCGCACGAACGGACCCGGCTCGAAACGCTCGAAATGGTAGTCCATCGACGCATAGCCGCGCGAGACCGATTTGAGCCGGTCGAAAAAGTCCAGCACGACCTCTGCCAATGGCAGTTCGTAGCGGACCTGGACCTGGGTTCCCAGGTACTGGATGGTCTGCTGCGTACCGCGCTTTTCCTCACACAGGGTGATCACGGCTCCGACGTACTCGGGTGGCGTGAGGATGTTGGCGACGATCACCGGCTCGCGGATCTCGCTGACCTGCGGCGAATCGGGCAGTTTGGCCGGATTGTCCAGACTCGCCACTTCGCCATCGCTGCGCAGGATTTCGTACACCACGGTGGGTGCCGTGGTCACCAGGTCCAGGTTGTACTCGCGTTCCAGACGCTCCTGCACGATCTCCATGTGCAGCATGCCCAGGAACCCGCAGCGGAAGCCAAAGCCCATGGCCTCGGACGATTCGGGCTCGAAAAACAGCGCCGCATCATTCAGTCGCAGCTTGTCCAGCGCGTCGCGCAGGGCAGGATAATCGTCGGAGGCCACCGGGAACAGGCCGGCGAACACGCGTGGCTGCATGTACTGGAAACCGGGAAGCGGTTCGTTCGCGGGATCATTGGCCAGGGTCAGGGTGTCGCCGACGGGTGCGCCGTGCACATCCTTGATGGCGGCGTTGACCCAGCCGACTTCCCCCGCGCCCAGACGCTCGAGCTTCTTGCGCTTGGGCGTGAAAACACCGACTTCGTCCACGCCATAGGTACGCCCGGAGGACATCACCTGGATCTTGCTGCCCGGTTTGAGTTCGCCCTGCATCACCCGCACCAGCATGACCACGCCGAGGTAGTTGTCGAACCACGAATCGATGATCAGCGCCTGCAGCTTGTCGCTGCCTCTCGGCTGCGGCGGTGGGATGCGACGGACGATCGATTCCAGCACCTCGATCACGTTTTCGCCGGTCTTGGCGCTGACAGCGATGGCATCGGCCGCCTCGATGCCGATGACCGCCTCGATCTCGGCCTTGACCTTGTCCGGATCGGCAGTCGGCAGATCGATCTTGTTCAGCACCGGCACCACCTCCAGCCCCTGCTCCACCGCGGTGTAGCAATTGGCCACCGATTGCGCCTCCACGCCCTGGGCAGCGTCAACCACCAGCAAGGCGCCTTCGCAGGCCGAGAGCGATCGGCTGACCTCGTAGGAAAAATCCACATGCCCCGGAGTGTCGATGAAATTGAGCTGGTAGGTCTTGCCGTCGCGCGCGGTATACGGCAGCGACACCGCCTGTGACTTGATGGTGATACCGCGTTCACGCTCGATCGGGTTGTTGTCCAGGACCTGCTCGGCCATTTCGCGCTGGGTCAGGCCACCGCACAACTGGATGATGCGGTCGGCCAGCGTCGACTTGCCGTGGTCGACGTGGGCGATGATGGAGAAATTGCGGATGTGTTCCATGGACGAGCGGCTACCGGAATGCCCGTGTGCGGGACAAAAAATACGCCGCCCGGGCTTGCGGGCGGCAGCAATCGCGCATTATCGCATGAAACCCGGCCCATTCCGGCACGCCTCGTGTCCGGGGAAAACAGGCGGTCCGCGACAGACAGGTGTCAGCGGACCGCCCGTGCCATCTCAGTTGCCCTTGTCCCCCGAGCCCACCGTCACGGTGACGAAGGCCGTGGCGCCGCGCCGGTCACGCACCAGCAGCATGACCGTGCTGCCGGGCTTGTAGGCCGCGGCCAGTTTGTCGAACTGGCTCACGCTGCGGACCTTGTCACGACCGATCATCAACACCACGTCTCCCGGCTCAAGACCGGCTTCGGCGGCGTTCTGCCCGTTGACCTGGCGGATCACCACACCGCCATCGGACGCACCCAGGCCCAGCATCTGACGCTGGTCGGCGGTGATGTTGCCCACCGTGAAGCCAAGCTTCGAGGTCGAACCCATCATGGCCTGGGCATACTGCTCGCTGCCGTTGCCCTTGAGCGTGCCGAGCTTGACCTTGATGGTCATCAGCTTGCCGTCGCGAAAGACCTTGAGCGCGGTTTCAGTCCCCGGCGCCGTGGCCGCCACCAGGGGCGGCAGGTCGTTGGCGGAATTCACCTCATGCCCGTCGAAGCCCAGAATCACATCGCCAACCTTCAAGCCGGCACGGGCACCCGGACCACCGGGCACCACGGCATTGACCAATGCCCCGCGGATATCGCTCAGGCCCAGCGCCTTGGCCGTGGCGTCATCCACGTTCTGGATGGTCACGCCGATCATGCCGCGGCGCACATGCCCGGTGGTCTTGAGCTGGTGCACCACGTTCATGGCCAGGTCGATGGGAATCGAGAACGAGATGCCCATGTAGCCGCCGGAATTGGAAAAGATCTGCGAATTGATCCCCACCACCTTGCCCTGCATGTTGAACAGCGGGCCGCCGGAGTTGCCGCGGTTGATCGGCACGTCCGTCTGGATGAACGAGGTATAGGGTTGGTCCTGACGCCCCAGGTTGCGCCCGACAGCGCTGACGATGCCCTGGGTCACGGTGTAGTCGAAACCGAACGGCGAACCGATCGCCAACACCCACTGGCCCGGCTTGAGCTTGCTGGAATCGCCGATGGTCACGGCCGGAAGGTCGTGGGCCTTGATCTTCAGCAGGGCGATGTCATAGAGCTTGTCCGAACCGACCACCTTGGCGGTGAAGGTGCGGCGGTCCTGAAGGCGGACAGTGACCTTGTTGGCACCGGCCACCACATGGTCATTGGTCAGTATGTAGCCGTCGCTGGAGATGATGAAACCCGACCCCAGCGAGATGTGTGCCTGATCCTGTGGCGGCGGCATCATCGGTGCACCAAAGAACCGGCGGAAGATCTCCGGCATGGGAACCTGCTGCGGACCCTGTTGCGGTCCCTGGATCTGGACCGGTGCGCTTTTGCTGCCGTCGTATTTGGCTTCCACATGCACGACTGCCGGCGCATTTTTTGCCACGATGGCCGTGAAATCAGGCAACTGCCCGGCCTGGGCACCGATGACAAACAGCATCAGGGCCATGGCGGCGCCAAGACGAATGAACAGGACTCTCATGGAGTAAGGCCTCCTGGAATGGATTGCTGGACGGAAATCAGAGTCGGCGCAGGCTGCCGGACTCATCAGGCTGGATTGCCTGCCAAGAGCCACCACACGGCCGGTCAGGCAAACCACTCGCACCGGAACGACCGTTCCGGCGAATAGGTATCAATGCGAACCGGACGCGGACGGAAGGCGTCCGGAAGGTGGCATCATGGGTGCGCTCCAGCGTCCATCGACGCCGCGCTGGAAAACCTGCGGCGTGGGCGCATTCCCGTATGCCGGGTACGGATACCCGCGCAATTGCATGTACGGAGCCATGTTGCGTGAATAGGTGGCCGGCATCAGCGTGTCACCACGCATCCGGCCATCGAGAAAACTGGCGGCCGCCGGCTGCGCCATCAGGGCAACCGGGGACGAGGGCGTCAGCCAGCGGGGGGCTTCGGCGGCCGAACGCACCGGCTGGCTCGCAAGGGTGCGGGCCGGGACCTGCGTGGCCGATGCCTGGACCGGCGGCGAAGGGCGATCTCCCGGTGCCGTCGGTCGCGCCACCATCAGGGCCATGGCGGCGACACTGGCCGCAATAGCGCCGCCAGCGGACCAGTGTAGCCAGCGCCGTTCGGCTCCCGTGCGCGCGGCCGTACGAGGCTCCAGGGAGCCCATGACACGCTCGGCAAAATCACCGGACGCCACCGCATCCAGTTCGCCGCGCAGGCAGGCGCGGGTCAGGTGGTAGCCGGACCATGACAGCCGCAAACCGGCATCGGTCTCGACACGGCGCAGCATGAAGCGGACCTGGTCGCCGGCCAGCTCGCCATCGGCGAAGGCGGACAGGTTCTCGCGGTGGGCCTGGTTCATGTTCACGATTCCTCGCGATGTGACAACAAGGGACGCAACTGCCGGTCAATGGCCTCGCGCGCCCGAAAAATGCGGGAACGCACGGTACCGATCGGGCAATCCATGGCCTGGGAAATCTCCTCGTAGCTGAGACCGTCCACTTCCCGCAGGGTAATGGCGGTGCGCAGCTCTTCCGGCAGCTCTTGGACAGCCGAATACACGGTTTGTTCCACCTCTTCGCGCATCATTTCGCGTTCAGGGGTGGCGGTTTCATACAGGCGGTCCGCAGCCGGCCCGTACAGGGCGTCCTCGATGGCCACATCATCGGCAGGTGGACGCCGTCCCCGCGCCACCAGATGGTTTTTCGCCGTGTTCACGGCAATCTTGTACATCCAGGTGTAGAACGCGCTGTCGCCGCGAAACGAGCCAATGGCGCGCCATGCGCGCACGAACGCCTCCTGCGCCACGTCCTCGCATTCGCTGCGGTCGGAAACATAGCGCATGATGAGCCCGATCACCTTGTGCTGGTATTTGCGCACCAGCAGATCGAACGCGCTCCTGTCGCCCTTTTGCACCCGCTCGACAAGCGCGCGGTCCAGTTCGTTCTCGCCCATGCCGGGCCTTTCTCCTCTGCGGCCGTTCTGACCGCGATCGTGTCCGGTCCGCGCCCGGCATCGACGTTGCGGTCGACACGCGCCATCCAGACTGTGACCGGCAATACCGGCCGGAGTTCGCATCGAGGATGGGGGCGGTCCCGCGCAGGGTCAAGCTTCCGTCTGCAGCTTGCTACGGGCGCCGGCATGTTCACTCGTGCCGCCATGCCCGAACACCCGCTGACGTTCGGCCAGCATGCGATCGAACGCCTGCGCCGGCAGCGGACGGCAGAAAAGATAGCCCTGCACTTCGTCGCAATGGTGTTCACGCAGGAAATGCAAGTGCGGCTCGATCTCCACACCTTCGGCCACCACGTCCCGGTTGAGGCTGTGCGCCATGTCGATGGTGGCCTTCACGATGGCCTCGTCGTCCGGATCCACGCCGATGTTGCGCACGAAACTCTGGTCGATCTTGATCCGGCGCGCGGGCAAACGGCGCAGGTAGTCCAGCGAAGCATGGCCGGTGCCGAAATCATCGATGGCAATATGGCAACCGGTCTCGTGCAGGGCCTCGAGAGTCTCGATCAGGTTCGACACCGACTTCATGCTGATGCTCTCGGTGATCTCCAGTTCCAGGCTCTCCGGATCCAGTCCGCTTTCCTCCAGCGCAGCGATCACGACCTGTGACAGGTTTTTCTGCCGCAACTGCACACCGGACAGATTCACGCCGATCCGCAAACGCAAGCCGTACCGTTGCTGCCATGCGCGGGCATCGGCGCACGCGGTGCGCAGCACATACTCGCCAATGCCGACGATAAGCCCGGTTTCCTCGGCCAGGGGAATGAAGAAGCCCGGGCTGATCATGCCCAGTTCCGGGTGCTCCCAGCGGACCAGTGCCTCCATGCCGACGATGTCCTCGGTCTTCACATCGATCTGCGGTTGGTAGTAGACCCGCAGCTCACCGTTGTCCTCGGCCTTGCGCAGGTTGCCTTCCAGCGCGATGCGTTGCTGGTTGGTTTCCTCGCGGGCGGCCTGGTACACCTGGAAATTGTTGCGCCCCATGCCCTTGGCGTTGTACATGGCCACGTCCGCGCATTTGAGCAGATCTTCGGACGTGGACGCATCGTCGGGATAGAAGCTGACACCGATCGACGTGGTGATGCGCAGCTCCGTGCCGTCATCGAGCGTCAGCGGCACTTCCATGAGGTTGACGATCTTCTCGGCAACGCGCTTGACGTCATCGCGCTGGGTAATGTGGCGCAGGATGACGGTGAACTCGTCCCCGGCATAGCGCGCTACCGTATCCGAGCCGCGTACCGACTTGCGCAGCCGCTGGGCCACGGCATGCAGCACCTTGTCGCCGACCGAATGACCAAGCGAGTCATTGATGTTCTTGAAACGGTCCAGGTCGACGAACAGCACGGCGAACATCTCGCCCGTGCGACGCGCTTCGCGCAGCGTGGTTTCAAGACGGTCGTTGAACAGCAGGCGATTGGGCAGATGGGTCAGGCCGTCCTGCAATCCCCTGGCGCGCCCCTGCTCGCGTGCACGCTGCAATTCCAGGTCAAAGCCAAAACGTGCTGCAGCGACCCGCAGGGTTTCGGCCAGCAGGGGTCGACTGCGCCAGGAATCGCGTGAGCCGATCAACAATGCACCAAGCACATTGCGCCGCTCGTCCAGCAGCGGGAGGCCGGCAAAGGCGCCAAAGCCCATGCGGGCGATGAATGCATCGCCTTGCGCCACCTGGGGGGTGATGGCCGGCAGCAGGATCTGGCGACCGTCAAGCACCAGCTTCAGGCTGCCACCCTGCATGGGGTCGCAATCCGCATCGGGTACATGCCGACGCAACTCGCGGGTCAGCAATTGCGGGCCGTCGTCGATCTCGGGACGGGCCGAATACACGGCCACGTAATCCAGTTGCAGAAGGTCGGCCAGCATTCGGGCCGAGGCGCTCATCCTGTCCTCGCCCTTGCCCGTGGCCTGCATGCGGGCGAGCAGGCCGAGGGCCAAGCGCGCCGATTCCAGTTCACGACGATCGCGCAGGCTTGCCATCAACTGCAGCCGCGAGCCGCGTGTCACCGGACGCACGCTGACATCGACCATATCCGCTTCGCCGGTTACCCGTGAACGACTGCAGCGGCGACGGGCCGCCCCCTCCTTCACCGCCGTCTCGCACAGCCGGGCGAACTGGTTCCTGCCCATGCCCAGAAGGGAGGATGCATCCTTGCCCCTGACCCGTGCTGCGGTGAACCCGGAGCCGCGTTCGTATGCCGGGTTGGCGTCCAGCACCTGACCGCTCTCGGGATCGATCATCAGTAATTCGTCTTCGTTGCACTCGTAGACAAAACGATAGGTATCGGCCACCGGATCGGGTGACGAGAGCGAAGGCGGTGCGCTTGCCTTGGCGGCCAGCACGGCCAGCAGCTTGGCGCGCACTTCACCCGCATCGACGGGACTGCGCAACCAGTCATCCACCCCATCGGGTACCCGGTGGTAGCCCCAGGCACGCTGCAAGGGATCTGCGCTGACGATACCCAGCACATGCGCGCGTGCCGTTCCCGGCGCGCTGCGCAGGTATTTGCAGAGCGCCACGTTTTCGAGGGCATCGCCGTGGAATTCAACAATTGCGACATGCAGGACGGCATCTTCCTCCAGCAGTTTGCGGGCCTGGGCTGCATCGCGTGCGGTATGCAGCGTGCCCAGACCCTGGCCATCCAGGGCATCGAACAGGATCCGGCGATCATCCCGGTCCGCGGCGACGACTAGCACATGTGGAGACCATTTGCCGAACATCGTCATACCACCCATCGCCCGTCGCGCAGGCGCGGCCTGGAACCTGCAGCCTGGCCGCCCAGGAGCGTCGCCATGTCTTCCAGGGACTGGATCACCGCATCATCGTCGGTCAGGAACACCACCCTTCGAACCTGTTCGGATGGTGTACGCGAAAGCTTGCGCAACAGCAGGTGGTCGGCAGCACTGAACTTGCCCCGCACGCCGGTCATCAGATAGATCCCGAAATGCATGCTTTGCAGGACATAGCGCAAGGTGTCGCCCACCCGGCGGCAGCCGGGTACCCTGACCTCGACCTCGCGCAGGCTTTTCAGGCCCTGATCGGGATGCCAGACATAGACCGCCTGCCCGCTGCGGCGTGCTACCGAGCGGAACTGATCGACGAGCAGGCCCGCCTGCTCGGTACGCAACACGACCAGAACGGTACCGGCATCCACAATCTCTTCGAGGGTGTCCGAACCCGGCTGAAACCCTGCTGCTTCCATGGTCTTGCGCGCTACCCCGAATTGCCACCACGCAACACCGACCCCTGTCGCGGCTGCGTCGCCAGCACAGCATAAGGGATGCGCACATGCCGCGCACGACCTGCTGTCCCGCAAAAGGTCATGGCATTCAGTCTGCGATCACGACGATCTCGCATTCACCACCTCTGCGCGGTATCGTGAGTCCTCCCGACGGCTGCCTAGACGTGCATATGTTCGAAGGACTGCGCTTTCGACACTGGCGTACCGAATCCGACAGCGACGGAATCGTCACCCTCGCCCTCGACCGCGAAGACAGCCGCGTCAACGCCATTTCGCGTGCGGTCATCGACGAGCTGGAAGAAATCGTGGAGCGGATGGCCATCGAACCGCCGCGCGGCGTGATCGTGCATTCGGCCAAGCAGGCCGGCTTCGCGGTCGGCGCGGACGTGCGCGAATTCGTCGAGTTCGCCCGCCGCGACAGCATCGGCGACACCATCCGGCGCGGCCAGAAGGTATACGAACGGCTGGCCCGCCTGCCCTGCCCGACCGTGGCTGCGGTACATGGCGCATGCATGGGCGGTGGCACCGAGCTGATCCTGGCCTGCGACCGCCGGGTGGCCGTCAAGGACACATCGACACGCATCGGCCTTCCCGAGATCATGCTGGGCATCATTCCCGGCTGGGGCGGCACCGCCCGCCTGCCCCGGCTGATCGGCGCCCCGCAGGCGCTCACGGCCATGCTGACCGGCAGGCCGTTCTCCGCCGAACGCGCACGCGCAGTCGGCCTGGTGGACGCACTGTGTACGGCAGACACCCTGCTGGAGACAGCACGCAAGCAGCTGATCAAGGCACGCAAGCGCCCGTGGAAGCAGCGCCTGACGGCCTGGGCCAGCAACGTGTGGCCGGTACGCCAGGTACTCGCCCGTGTCATGTACAAGCAGACCTCGGCCCGGGTGCACAGGGAACACTACCCGGCGCCTTTCGCATTGATCGATGTCTGGCGCCGTGGCGGCAGCTACATCGGGCAACGCCTGCACCTTGAAGCCGGCGCCGTGACCGGCCTGGCCGCCACCCCGACGGCACGCAACCTGATCCGCGTGTTCTTCCTGCAGGAACGACTGAAGAAACTGGGCGCAGGCGTCAAACACGGCATCGAAAACGTACACGTGGTCGGGGCCGGGGTCATGGGCGGTGACATCGCCGCCTGGAGCGCACTCAAGGGCTTTCATGTGAGCCTGCAGGATCGTGAACTGCGCTTCGTGCAGCCAGCGCTGGACCGCGCACGCGCGCTGTACGTGAAGAAGATCAGGTCCACCCAGGGCATCGACGTGGCGATGCAACGCCTGGTCGCGGATGTCGAGGGCGAAGGCGTGGCCCGGGCCGATCTGGTGATCGAGGCCATCTTCGAGAACACCGAAGCCAAACAGCAGCTCTACGCGAGCATCGAACCACGCTTCAAGGCCGACGGCCTGCTGGCCAGCAACACCTCATCCATCCCGCTGGATACCCTGCGCGACAAGCTCGAACACCCCGAGCGTTTCCTTGGTCTGCATTTCTTCAACCCGGTCGCGAAGATGCCGCTGGTCGAGGTGGTGCGGCATGACCGGCTGGACAGCCAGTCTGAAGATCGCGCCCTTGCCTTCTGCCGGGCGCTGGGCAAGCTTCCCGTGGCCGTGGCCGGGACCCCCGGCTTCCTGGTCAACCGCATACTCATGCCCTACCTCCTCGAGTCGATCCGCATGCTCGGCGAAGGCGTGCCCGGGCCGATCCTCGACAAGGCTGCTCGTCGCTTCGGCATGCCGATGGGCCCGATCGAACTGGCTGATACTGTAGGCCTTGATGTGTGTGTATCCGTGGGCAGGGAGCTTGCGCCTTTCCTCGGCCTGCAGGTTCCCGCAGGGCTGGAAGACCGCCTCGAAGACGGCAAGCGCGGCAAGAAGGATGGCCAGGGCATCTACCTGTGGGAAGACGGCAAGCCCAAGAAACCGGAAGTCGACCCGCACTACCGGGCGGCCGACGACGTGACCGACCGCATGATCCTGCCGATGATCAACGAAGCAGTCGCCTGCCTGCACGACGAGGTGGTCGACGACGTCGACCTGCTGGATGCCGGCGTGATATTCGGCACCGGATTCGCACCGTTCCGCGGCGGCCCCATCCAGTACATTCGCGATACCGGCGTCGATGAGCTGCGGCAACGTCTGTCGGCACTGGAGCAACGCTACGGCGACCGCTTCCGTGCACGCGATGGCTGGGACGATCCGCGCCTGGCCACAGTCGTGGATGTCTGACCGGCTGCCCGGTCCGGACATCACCAGATCAGGTCATCCGGTACCCCGTCATCGGCGACGCTCGCATCATCCACCGCTGACGGGTCGTGCCTCAATGCCAGCGCTTCAGGGGCTATCGCCTGCACCTGCCCGGCCACGGCTTCGCTGACAATCAGGTAACGCCCTGCCCACTGCACGATGGCCAGCGTTCCGGCATTGATCTGTGCCAGCTGTTCGGCATCGACATACACGCGGCGTATCTTGCCGCCATATTCGAAATGACGAGCCAACGGGGCGTCGGGCTTGTTCAGGACCGCACCATCGAGCAGGGAATGTATCTTCCGCTTGCGCTCCCTGCGCTCGCGGGCCTGGCGCTCGGCCTCGGCCTTTTGTTTGCGCCGCTCGGCTGCCTCCGCCTTGGCGCGCAAGGCGTAGGCGCGGGCCAGATCCGATTCGGGTCCAGCGGAGCCTAACGCGGAACCACCGCGCTCCTCGCGCGAGGCATGGCCACGCTTTTTCTTGCGTGCCCCATGCCGGTCCTTCTGCACAGGTTTGCTGGCAAAACCGGCCTTGAGTAGTTGGTCTCGGAGGGAATCGGCCATGACAGGGTTGGACTCGGTATGCATTCGGCGGCACGACGTACCGCCCGGCGATCAATAATGCGGTGGCGGCGGCTCGCTGTGGGGATCATGCCCACTGGCCGATCGCAAGGCTTCCAGCTCCTCGCGGAGCATGCCCAGGGCCGTCTCGATGGCACGCATGCGCTGCACCATCCCGGCATCCGCGGTGGACAGCGCGGCCACCGCGTCGTCCAGGAAGGTCACCCGGATTTCCAGATCCTGGATGCGGGAGGCCTCCTGGCTCATGGCGCAGCGGATCCCGGCAAAGCGGCAATTGACCGGCCGCGGCCAATGCCATAGTAGGCAAGACCCGCCGCTTCCACCTGTTCGGGATCGTACAGGTTGCGTCCGTCGAACAGCACATGGCCGGCAAGGATCTTCGCCAACTGCTCGAAGTCGGGGCTGCGGAAGGTCTTCCATTCGGTCACCACGGCCAGGGCATCGGCGCCCTGGAGGGCGTCCTGGGGCGAATCGCACAACACGAGATCGTCCCGGTCGCCATAGATGCGTTGCGCCTCCTGGTGAGCTTCGGGGTCGAAAGCGCGCACCCGTGCGCCGGCCTTCCACAACGACTCCATCAGGTAACGACTGGGCGCTTCGCGCATGTCATCGGTATTGGGCTTGAAGGCCAGTCCCCATACGGCAAACGTGCGTCCGGCAAGCTTGCCGTCGAAATGACGATCAATCAGGTCGAACAGTTTGTGCTTCTGGCGGGCATTGACCGCCTCAACGGCTTCCAGCAGCGTGGCCGGGTAATCGTGCGCATGCGCGGTGCGCTCCAGCGCCTGCACGTCCTTGGGGAAGCACGAACCGCCGTAACCGGCGCCAGGATAGATGAAATGGAACCCGATGCGGGGGTCTGAACCGATGCCAAGACGCACCTGTTCGACATCCGCACCAACGCGCTCGGCAATATTGGCAATCTCGTTCATGAAGCTGATCTTGGTGGCCAGCATTGCATTGGCCGCATACTTGGTCAGTTCGGCGGAACGTTCATCCATG
Organism: Rhodanobacteraceae bacterium; assembly: GCA_027019085.1. Classification (GTDB taxonomy): domain Bacteria; phylum Pseudomonadota; class Gammaproteobacteria; order Xanthomonadales; family Rhodanobacteraceae; genus Oleiagrimonas. The sequence goes on from JALUXG010000046.1 coordinate 35,592, forward strand.
ATGACCAGCCGTTCGTGATTGCGGTTGAACGGCGCATACAGCTTGCGCAACCGGTCGATGGCACGCGCACTGGAACTGCCGATCACGATACGGTCCGGCCGCATGCAGTCGTTGACCGCATCGCCCTCCTTGAGAAACTCGGGATTGGAAACGACATCGAAAGCCGCATCCGCGCCACGCTTGCCCAGGGCCGCCGCGAGAGTCTCACGCACACGGTCGGCAGTCCCCACCGGCACGGTCGACTTGTCAACCACGACGGCATAGTGATCCAGATGCTGCCCGATGGTGTCGGCCACCTCCAGCACGTAACGAAGATCGGCGCTGCCATCCTCGTCCGGCGGCGTGCCGACAGCGATGAATATCACTTCCCCATGCCGGATGGCCGGGGCGGCGTCCGTCGTGAAGCTCAGGCGCCCGCTGGTGTGGTTACGCTTGACCATCGGCTCCAGGCCGGGTTCGTAAATGGGCAGCTCGCCCCGATCCAGGCCTGCGACCTTCTCGACATCGACATCCACGCACACCACGTGGTTGCCCATTTCGGCAAGGCAGGTGCCGGTCACCAGGCCAACGTAGCCGGTGCCGAAGATGGTGACATTCATGGCGTTTGAAGTTCCGGTGCAGCAGGGAAGCGGCACATTGTAGGCAGCCCGACCCTCAAGGGCCAGTTTCACGCACAGCCGATATCAAAAAACAGGGCGCGACCGTCCAGCCGCGCCCACGTGTTCCATCGGAATCGGACGTACGCTCAGTTGCCGCCGTCGTTGCCGGAAGACGCATCCGGAGCCGGAGGCGTGGTCTTGAGCAACTTGATGTCGAAGATCAGCGCGGCATTCGGCGGGAAATTCTTGTTCGGCCGCTCGCCGTAGCCCAGCTCGGGCGGGATGAACAGCTTGTAGTGACCGCCCACCTGCATCAGCTCCAGCCCCTCGCGGAAGCCGGGAATGACGTTTTCCAGCGGAATGTCGACCGGCTTGCCATCGTTGGCCTTGCTCGAATCCTGGAATACCGTGCCATCGACCAGGCTGCCCACGTATTCGACCTCGACCGTGTCCCTGGGGCCGGGATGGGCACCTGTGCCCTGCTTGATGACTTCGTACTGCAGTCCCGAGGATGTGACCTTGATGCCGGGCTTCTTCCGGTTCGCAGCAAGGAAAGCCTGGCTCTGACGCTCGTTGCGCGATGCCAGCTTCTGGTATTCCACCTTGGCCTTGGCCTGCAACTGGGTGACGAAGGCGTGACGGATCTTGTCGCTCTGCTCACGATCGAACTTCGGCTTCTTGCCGGACAGCGCATCGCGCACGGCCTGGGCAACCACCGCCGGATTCAACTCGCTGCGCACGATGGGGGGCAACTGGCTGCCCATGTCCCAACCGACCACATAACTGGCGTCATTCTTGTTGACCGGCTTGGCTGCGGGAGCCGATGCGGCCTTCGGCGTGGACTTTTGCGCCGCGAAGGCGGTGGCGGACAGGACCAGCGCAAAGGCTGCCAGGGCCAACAGCGCGGTACGTGGAAAATGCTTCATTCGCTACTCCCTCTAGGATGAACATGCCCATGCGGCACGGCGAATTGCTTCGCACGGAACAGAGCCGGCATTGTGCAGTCGCGTGCCACGACTTGGCAACGCCACCGGTATGGACCGGCTCCAATCGTTAAGGTTCCGTCAACCGGACACATCATTTCGCCTGCGTCGATGTGCAGGCCCGACCTCCCGCAAGCCCCTGATTATTCACTTTCCCGCACCGTCCGAAGTTTCGGCGGGCGCTTCCAGCGTCTGTTTCAGGGCCGCCTGCAGGCGTGCATGCAGCTTGACCAGGCCGCGCCACAGCACCAGCGCGAGCACGGAGCCCAGTCCCAGCAGTGTCCAGACCACCCCGCGCGGGGGCAGGATCGTCGACCCCAGCGCCACGACCAGCACCGCCAGGCCGGTCAGCGTCAGCAGCGGAATGACCCTGGCCAGCACGTTGCGGATGGCGAAGGTGTATTGCCGGGCAAAACGCTCGCGGATACCCAGTTCCGCCAGCAACATGCCCAGCGCACCCGATTTGCGGTACACCGCGATCAGCATCGGCAAGGAAAGAAACAGGGCGCTGGCCCAGATCAGTGAATGGCGCAGGTCGCGACCGATCCCGAGTCGGCTGAACCAGCCGGCATGCTGCGCGTTGATGTAGGCGCCAATCACGAACAGGGTTATGACCAAGGCGATATTGACGGCGATGTGCCAGAGAAAGCGCCTCAGCATGGCGGCAATGACCGCATTGTCGTCCACCGGCCGCAGATGCTCCAGCCAGCCACTGTAACTGCGTGCCAGCTGGCGCACGGGGCCGGGCACCACCCGGCTCAGTCCACCGGCGATGGGATCGGCCCAGCGCACCAGGTAGGGCGAAACCGCCATGCAGATCGCCGATACCGCCACGGCCACCGGATAGATGAAGTCGCTGACGGCGCCCAGGGACACGCCAAGCGCGGCCATGACAAAGGAAAACTCGCCGATCTGCGCCATGCTCAGGCCGGTGCGCAGCGACGTGCGTGCATCATGACCGGTCAGGAATACGCCAATACCCACGGCAAAGGTCTTGCCCACCAGAACCAGTCCGGCAATGGCCAGCGCCGGGACAAGTACATGCTGCAGCATCGCCGGGTCGATCTTCAGGCCGATGGATACAAAGAACAGGGCCGCGAACATGTCGCGCAAGGGTTCCACCAGGTGCACCACGCGCCCGGCGCTGCGCGATTCAGCCACCACGGCACCGGCCAGGAAGGCACCCAGCGCCATGCTGAAGCCCATGGACGAAGCAGCCAGGCTGGCGCCGAAACATATGCCCAGCACACAGATCAGCAGCACCTCATCGCGTCCGTAGCCGGCCACGCGGTCCACCAGACGCGGCAGCAGCAGCAGTCCCAGGATCAGCCCCACCACCACGAACAGTCCCAGATGCCAGATGACCGTAAAGGCATCCGCAGCCACGGTACCGCCCAGCGACACCGCGGTGAGCACCGTCAACAGCACCACGGCCATCACGTCCTCGGCCACCAACACGCCGACCACCATCCGCGCGAAGGGCAGATGCCGCAAGCCGCCCTCGGACAGCATGCGCGTGGCGACCATGGTCGAGGACAGCGCCACCATCGCGCCCAGAAACAGGGCATCCATGCGCGACCAGCCGAGCCATTCCCCCATGGAATAACCGAACCAGAGCATCAGCCCTACTTCGGCCACTGCTGCAACCAGCACGCCCGCACCGACGCTGCGCAGCTTGCGCACGCTGAATTCCAGCCCCAACGTAAACATCAGCAGGACCACACCCAGGTCGGAGATGTCATTGATGGTCCGCGGGTCACCCACCAGTGCGCCCGGCGTATGCGGGCCGATCAGCACGCCGACCAGGATGTACCCGAGCAGTGCCGGCTGGCGCAGGCGATGGAAGACCAGGGCGGCCAGCCCGGCCACCAGCATCACCACGGCCAGATCGCGGATGAATCCGATCTCGTGCATGCGCCTTCCCCGTTTCCGAGGCACCAGTATGCCGGAAGCGCCTGACCCGTGACGTGCCCATCGGGCATACAAAACGCTTGACGAGGGCCGCCCCGCTCACTATTCTTTCGCGCTTCCAGCGGCGGGGCCATAGCTCAGCTGGGAGAGCGCTACAATGGCATTGTAGAGGTCGCCGGTTCGATCCCGGCTGGCTCCACCATCCCTCACGTCCCCATCGTCTAGAGGCCTAGGACACCGCCCTTTCACGGCGGTAACAGGGGTTCGAATCCCCTTGGGGACGCCATCACGGCAAGGGTTGCAAGCTGGAAAACAACGCGGAGCGGTAGTTCAGCTGGTTAGAATACCGGCCTGTCACGCCGGGGGTCGCGGGTTCGAGTCCCGTCCGCTCCGCCACTATTGCAAAGCAAAAAGCCCGCCTCGCGCGGGCTTTTTGCTTATCTGCGCTTCGGGCGACAACGAAATGCTACGTGTATGAACGAACCGACGGCACGAGCAGCTTCGCAAGCGTCCAATGTGAGCCTATGGACGTAGAACGTCCGGCTTCAAGCGCGCGCCGCAAGCAGTGTGCCGCACTGCAAGCCGTTGTTCTGTGGCACTTGACTTGCGCGCGGTAGAGGGCGGCCGTGAAACGATGGGGGTGCCACTGCGTCGTGATTGGCCATCAATCGCAGCCTCACTCGTTGTGATGCTCCCGAGTCAGCACTTGAAGAGGCAGCGGACCCGGTTTTGCAAAATAGTAGCCTTGTGCGTATCGAATGCCGAGATCGCAGAGCGCGTCCATGTCTTGCGCGGTCTCTACACCCTCCGCCACGACGACGGTGCCGGTGCGCGCAGCGAATTGGACAACCGCGCTGATGAGCGACTGCCGGACGTGGTCGCTGCTGATGTCTTGGGTCAGTGTCGTGTCCAGTTTCACGATGTTCGGTCTGAACTGAAGAATCTGGCTCAATCCCGAGAAGCCTGCGCCAACATCATCCATGGCAAAGCGCCCGCCCTTCTCTCTCATGCGCCTCACTGCCGCTAGCACTCGTTCAGGTTCCTCGACAATGTCGTGCTCAGTCAGTTCGACGACAATGCGACCGGGCGGCAGTTCTGCGATGCACTCGGCGAGGGGGTCCGAAACTAACGTATTGGGAGAGACGTTCACGCTCAAATACACACCCTCAGGGAGCGCTCCGATCTGTGCGATCGCGGACCGCACGGCCAGCATCTCAAGCTCGATCCTGAGTCCGACTTCCGAGGCTTCCTCGAACCAGAGGTCCGGCGACCGCCTGGGTTCTGCATCGAAGCGCGAGAGTGCTTCCGCGCCGACCATCGTGCCGTTCGCCATGTCCACGATAGGCTGGAAGACAAGCTTGAACCCGTGGTTTTGGAACAGCGACCGTATCCTCGCTGTTTTCAGGCGCCTTTCCTCGAATGCTCTCTCCTCAAGGGAACGTCTGAACAAGCCGATTCCAAACAGCCATCCATCCATTTGTGCCCAATGATTGCTTCGCGCACGCCTGGCAGTCTTTTTACATTCAGTATTTGCGGTGTTTTGGAGCTTTTTTGGCCGATGATTGCCTCGTTCGCCGATTCAT